>NZ_JAMOKO010000009.1 GCF_023656745.1 Collinsella sp. BG-O-102 | reverse complement strand
CGCGGCCTAGCGGGCGGCGGGATCAACCGAAGAGGAAACCAAGCGGGGGCGCCAGGCGCCCGGATGCGTCATGCCGAAATGGCGCGAAGCACGCGGTTGACAAAACTATAGAGACACGTCCCAAAAAGACAACTTAGCCAAGGACACGGGCCATACGCGTCTTGAACTCGGACAGGAAGCGCGGAGCATCCACGGTCAGTGCCACAAGCGCGCTCTTGTCCGGATCGGACAGGCGGCGCTCATCGCAGATGGTGCGACCGCGGTACTCGCCCAGCAGATCAACACGCAGGTTGCAGCCGAGCGCACCTACGAGCGTGGGGTCGATCGCCACGGCAACGGCCAGCGGATCGTGCAGCGCACAACCACCCAGGTAGGGTGCGTTCATCTCGTACGAGCCAATGTAGTGCTCGACCATGCTCGCAAATGCGCAGCCCGCCATGGTGCCCGAGCCCGTCCAGCCGGCAATGTCGCGGCGTGTGAGCACCACGCGATGCGTCACGTCCAGACCCACCATGGTGAGCTTACGGCCCGAGCGCAGCACCGCGTCGGCTGCCTCGGGGTCGCTCGCCATATTGGCCTCGGCGCCCGCGCTCACGTTGCCGGGCACGGTAAGGGCGCCGCCCATCACGACCACGCGGCCGATGGACATCATCGCCGCCGCATCGCGCTCCAGGGCGAGCGCCAGGTTGGAGAGCGGGCCAGTCGCTACGTAGACCAGATCGGGACCATAGGTGCGCGCGGCATCGATCAGATAATCGACCGCAGCGTTGCCGTCGGCCGAGGTCGCCCCCACCGGCTCGTAGGGCGACGCGGGCACGCTCGCGCCGCCGATGCCGTTCTTGCCGTGAATGAGCGCGGTGGACGCCGGCGGCGTATAGGGCTCAGTCGCCTGCAGAGGACGGTCGGCACCCAGGTACACCGGAACCTCGGGGCGACCCAGCAGATCGAGCACCGCAAGGCAGTTGTGCGCCGATTGCTCGACGCGCACGTTGCCAAAGCACGTGGTGATGCCCACGAGCTCCACCTCGGGGCTCGCGATGGCATAGGCCAGCGCCATCGCATCGTCCACACCCATATCCAGATCAAGGATCAGCTTCTTGGTTGTCATTGTTCTACTCCGCTTCTCCGTCTTTATCGTTTAACCAAACCAATGTTCAACTTCGGCGCGCGTGGGAATCGATTGCTGAGCGCCCAGGCGCGACACCGTCACTGCCGAGGCGCGAGCACCCGCGGCCATGCACTCAAAGAGCGGCAGGCCCTCTAGGCGAGCCGCCGCCAACGCGCCGATAAACGTATCGCCGGCGGCCGTGGTATCGACTACCGTACTCGAAAGTGCCGGCATGCGCAGCAGCTCACCGCCATCGCCGAGCGTAACCGAGCCGGCACCGCCCAACGTGATGACCGCAGCCCCGGCACCCTTGTCGAGCAGCGCATTGAGCGCGGTGACGCAACTCACATCATCCGTGGGCAGAATGCCCGTCAGCACTTGGCACTCGGTCTCGTTGGGACAGACCAGGTCGACCGCAGGCCAGACCTCCGCAGGCAGCTCGCAGGCAGGCGCTGGATTAAAGACCGTATAGAACCCCAGCTCGTGAGCGCAAACAAGCGCCTCGGCCGTCGCCGCAAGGTCACATTCGCCCTGGGCGATAAAGACGCTTCCGGCAGCCGGGGCAATCTCGCTGGCGTCGCCGTCGAGCTCATGGGCCACCAGACGCCTCAGCGCGCAGGCAACGTCCGCGCCCGCAAGCGCATGGTTGGCGCCCGGTGACAGTACGATGCGGTTGTCGCCCTCGCAGCGAATGATGGTCGCCGTTCCCGTCTCCACGTCATCGCGATGCACTACAAAGTCACAGTCCACGCCGGTGTCTTGGAGCCCCACCACGAGCGATGCGCCGAACGCGTCGCGACCGACCGCGCCGATCATGTGCGTGCACGCGCCCATACGCGCGGCAGCTACGGCCTGATTGGCGCCCTTGCCGCCGGCGTTGGTGATAAACCCGCTGCCGCCGACGGTCTCGCCCGCACGCGGTATGCGCTCGCACGCCACCGAAAGGTCCATGTTCATGCTGCCGAACACCGCAACGATGCCACGATCTGCCATGGAAACCTCCTCATCTGCGGGCTTTGCACCCACCGTCGACCGTCGATTGCGCGCCTTCGCACCTCTATAACTTTAGTTCACTTTGATGTGAACGCACCCTTGAGGTTGCGCCAGCAGCAAGCATTCACAGGAGCAGGCAGCTACAATGAATACGTGCTGATTATTCTCGTCATTGGATGATGTTTTATGGAACAATTCTCGCAATCGGGCTCGCGCGGTCGACGCCGCACGGGCAACGAGCCGGCGCCGCACGAACGCGTGAAGAGCGAACGCCGTGCCAACGAGCCGCGACGCACCACGAGCCCCCATCGCGCTTCTGCCAACAACGCGGGCCGCGCCAACACTCCCGCCGCGGAGCAGACGCCTGCTCGCCCCAAATCCCGCTACATCCCTGCCCTTGACGGCCTGCGTACGCTCGCCGTCGTCGCGGTGGTGCTCTATCACCTTAACCTCACGTGGGCGCAGGGCGGCCTGCTTGGCGTCACGATCTTCTTTGTGCTTTCGGGCTATCTGATCACGCGCTTGCTGCTCAACGAAGTCGCTAAGACCGGCCGCATCGACCTCAAGAGCTTCTGGATCCGCCGCATCCGTCGCCTGGTCCCCGCCGTGGTAACCGTCGTGGTGGTGACCTGTGCGCTGTGCACCGTCTTCAACCACGTGATGCTCACCAAGATGCGCCCCGACATCTTGCCGTCGCTGCTGTTCTTTAACAACTGGTGGCAGATTGCTCAAAACGTCTCGTACTTCAATGCTCTGGGCGACCCCTCACCGCTCACGCACTTTTGGTCGCTTGCCATCGAGGAACAGTTCTACCTGATTTGGCCGCCGCTGCTGTTTGCCATGGTATCCATGCATGTGAGCAAGCCCAACACGCGCCGCGTGGTTCTGGGCCTTGCCGCGGTATCTGCCCTCGCCATGATGGTGCTTTACAACCCTGCCGCCGACCCCAGCCGCGTGTACTACGGCACCGACACCCGCGTGTTCTCGCTGCTGCTGGGTGCCTGGATGGCCTTTATCCCCGATCGCGACCTGGCGCCGGTGCGTCTCGCTCATCGTTTGGGGCTCAATCGCCTGGCCGGCGCCGCCAAGCACGGCAAGAACGCCGAGGGCAAACCTGGCGAGAAGGCCGACGAAGCAGCCGAGACCGCCCCGGCACAGCCGAGCGCCCTCGTGCGTTTTTGGTCCTCGCCCGCATCCATCGATGTGTTGGGCGTCGTGGGTCTGGTTGGCCTTGCCGCCATGGTCGCGCTCACCAACGGCTACACCGCCTTCCAGTATCGCGGAGGCACGCTGCTGTGCTCGATCCTCACGCTCATGGTCATCGCGGCCTGCGTGCAGCCCCAGGGAATGGTTGCCCGCGCGCTATCCGCCGAGCCACTCGTGTGGGTTGGCAAGCGCTCCTACAGCATCTACCTGTGGCACTATCCGCTGCTGCTCCTCATGAACCCGGTCGCCAACATCAACGATACGCCGTGGTGGCAGTACATTTTGCAGGTGTTGTTGGTGGTCGCCGTGGCAGAGTGCTGCTATCGCTTTATCGAGACTCCGTTTAGGAAGGGCGCCTTTGGGCGCACCGTCGCCGAATTCCGCGATGGCACCACCACGCCCGCCAACTGGGCACGCACGCACATCCCTGTCTGCGCAGCCTGCGCTGTCGTGTTGGTCGTTGCACTGGGCGGCCTGATCTTTGTGCCCGAGACGTCTGCGCTGAGCGGCGAGGGCGCCGAAGTTCTGAACAAGGAAGCCAAGAACACCGCGCCCACCGACCAGCAGGCGGCCGACGACACCGACAAGGACAACGACGGCTTCCCCGATGGCTCCTACGATCTGCTTATGATCGGCGACTCCGTGTCGCTGCGTGCCGTAGACACCTTTGACGGCGTGTTCCCGCACAGCCATATCGATGCCGAAAAGGGCCGCCAGTTTGATGCGGGCCGTGCGACATTTGAGGGCTATCTTCAACAGAACCTTGCCGGCAAGATCGTGGTCTTTGCGCTGGGCACCAACGGCTTGGTAACCGACGACCAAATCGACGCCATCATGGCCGATGCAGGAGATAAGCGTATTGTGGTGTTTGTGAACACGCGCAGCCCGCAGCCGTGGGTTGGCTCTACCAACCAGGCCATCGCCAACGCCGCTACGCGTTACAAGAACGTACGCGTTATCGACTGGTACGGATACAGTGCCAACCGCAACGACCTGTTCGATGGCGATGGCACGCATCTATCGACCACTGGCGTGACTGAGTACCTCAACTTGATCCACGATGCCGTCAAGAAGGACCTGCCCGTACACCCCGAGGATCACGTCAACGATCCGCAGCCGGCAGCCGTCAAGTCTGCCACCGACGCACTCGTCAACGCGCTTGCCTTCAAGCCGCACAAGCTGGGCACCGACAAGTAACCTGCAGCGCAAACTTCCCACATCCGGAGGGGGTGTCTGCCACGGCAGACACCCCCTCCGGCAGTTAGGGACACTCCTGGCGCAGCCAATGAAGACCTCTACGGATGAATTCCAGGCCGCTCCGTCGCTCCAGACATCGTTTCCGCGCCTCGTGCCTGCCCCAAACAATCAAAACAAGCCCTTTTCGCCGCACCCTCAAAGGTCTGTGGGCAAAAAAGGGCAAATATGAGTACTGTTACCATTTTAGTAGCAGGCAAAACCACCCAAAATGACGTCCGAGCGACCCCTACAACCCCCTAAAGCAGCCAACCTGACTGGTTTAAGGCGTATTGGAGCCAATTTTAATGAACATACTAAATGCTATGTTCATTATCTTTTAGGATGTAAATGTTATTCACTTAGCAACAGTACTCATATTTGGCATTTTTGTCCATTGCTATATAACTAACACCCTATAGCAGACAAAAAACAGGCCGCAGCCCATCGCTGCGGCCTGTTCGGAAGCAAAAGTGGGCGTTAAGCGCTGTAGCCCATCGCTTGCAGCACAAACATGACGACTGTCAGCACCGTAATCACGGCGATAGTCGCCCAAGTGAGCACGTTCCACACACGGCCGTTGCGGTTGGCACCCATAATGTGGCGATCCGCCGCGATAACCACCTGGAATACCAAGACTACAGGCAGCAGCACGCCATTGATGACCTGCGAGGTCATCATAATCTGGAACAGATCAACGCCGGGCATAAGCACC
Organism: Collinsella sp. BG-O-102; assembly: GCF_023656745.1. Taxonomy (GTDB): domain Bacteria; phylum Actinomycetota; class Coriobacteriia; order Coriobacteriales; family Coriobacteriaceae; genus Collinsella. Next base: position 95,875 of record NZ_JAMOKO010000009.1, on the reverse strand, counting down.
AGCACGGCAGAGATACCGATGATGGCCGTAATGATGCCGCGGTAAACCGGGGCCTCGTCCCAGCTGCGGTCGGCACCGCGCTCCCAGCCAAATGCCTCGCAGATAGCGCTCGACGTAACGCCCGGTAGCACGCAGGCGGCCAAGAAGCTCGCCGCGACCAGGCCCGAGGCAAACAGTACCGTGGACCACTGACCCGCAATAGGCTCCAGCGCGCGGGCAGCATCGGCGGCATCGCTAATCTGAATACCCGCCGGGAACAACACCGTACCGGTCGTGATGATAATAAAGCCGGCAATGATATCGGCGGCAAGCGAGCCGCTCACAGTATCGATGCGCTGCAGCACGATATCGTCCTCGCCCGCGTTCTTATCGACCACGTTGTTCTGCGCCAAGAAAATCATCCACGGCGCGATGGTGGTACCGATCGTTGCGACCACGAGCGACACGTAGCTGGGGTCATTTTGAATGTTAGGCACGACCAGGTCGACCGCGACCTCACCCCAGTTGGGGCCAGCCATAAACGCGGCGACAATATAGGTCACGAACACGCAGCTCACCAGCAGCAGAATCTTCTCGATGCGCTGGAAACTACCCGACATGGTAAGCATCCACACCAGCAGCGCTACCAACGGCACCGAGATGCTCGCCGGCACGCCAAAGAGAGCAAGGCCGCTGGCGATGCCCGCGAACTCCGAAATGGTCACAGCCGTGTTGGCGATCAACAGCGCCGCCATAGCAAGTACACTCTTGCGCACGCCAAAGCGCTCGCGAATGAGCGATGCCAGGCCCTTGCCCGTGACGCAGCCGCAGCGCGCCGCGGTCTCCTGTGTCACGATGAGCAGCACAGTCATGACGGGAAGCATCCAGAGCATCTTGTAGCCATAGCTGGCGCCCGCGCTGGAATACGTTGCAATGCCGCCGGCGTCATTGCCCGAAAGCGCCGCCAGCAGACCGGGACCCATAGCGCCAAAGATGGCCGCGATGGTCAACTTTTGCTTGGTGCCCGACTTTTGCTTGGTATTTTGCACGCGACCACCTAACCCATGACCGACATGGTGAGCAGCACCGCAGCGGCGCAGTACGCTATGCACGAGATCATGACGGCAATAACGTTCATGGCGGTGCCCGACGTGTTGAGGTCATGCTCGTCACGCCAGAACAGCACCATCAGGTAAATCACGGCGCTCATGTTGCCAACCAGGCAAATGATGGCAGCGATATTAAAGCAGCCGGTAAAGAGCTGCTCCTCAAACATGGGCGCATCGGGAAACGCGGCGGTGCGCACCAGCTGGGCGCACAGATAGGTCACGAGTGACAGAATCAGGCCCATGCCCGTGCTCTGGAAGAAGAATCCCAGATATGGCTTGGGCTCGTCGTCGTGACCGTCATACTCCAAGAAGTAGTTCTTGACGAACGACACCATACGCGAGGCAGCCAGCAACACGAGCGGCATGGCGCACATGGGGAACACCACCAAATGCGCGGAGCCCAGCGCCGTCCCCAGCACCGTTGCCATGATGCACGAGGCGATGCCCCACACGACGACCCAGTACTGACGATGCACGAACCAGCTGAGCACGTTCGTCGAGTCGTCCGACGCGCTATCGCCCGAGCCGACACCGGCGATCTGCAGGTCCTCCTGATGCTCCTCGGCAATAACGTCCATGGCGTCGTCGAAGGTCACGATGCCCAGGATATGACGGTTCTCGTCGCAGACAGGGATGGCAACCAGGTCGTACTTGGTCATCTCGTCCGTCACGTCTTCCTGGTCCTCGTCGGGTGACACGTAGACCAGATCGCGATAGGCGAGCTGGCCCAGCGTGGCGTCGCGGTCGGCCACGATCAGCGTGCGCAGCGAAAGCACGCCCGTCAGCATGCCGCTCGGGTCCTCGGTATAGACGTAATAGACGCTCTCAAAGTCCTCGTCGAGCTTGCGAATCGCCTCGATGGCGTCGCCGACCGTCGCCGTGGCGGGCAGCGAGACAAACTCCGAGGTCATGATGCGGCCGGCGGTGTTGTCCTCGTAGCCCAGCAGATTACGAATCGCCTTCTCCTCCTTGACGCCCATCAGGCGCAGGAGCTTCTCGGCCTTCTCATAATCGAGTTCGTCGATCAGGTCGGCAGCGTCGTCCGGGTCCATCATGGCCAGCATCGACGATGCGTCCGTGTCGGACAGGCCCTCGAGCATCTCGGTCATAAGCTCATCGTCATCGAACTCCGAGATGGCCTCGGCGGCCTGGGCAGTATCGAGCTGCGCAAACACCTGCGCACGCAGGCGCGGGTCGAGCTGCTCGATAATGTCGGCGATGTCGGCAGGGTGCAGCTCGCCGAGCGTCTTGTGCGACACCGAGAGTTGAATGTTCTTGGTCGAGCGGTCGAGCAGGTCCATGTAGGACCAAGCGATGATGTCCTCACTGAGCGGCTTGCCCAGGTGCTTCATAAAGCCTTCGACGATATGCTCGAGCGCGGGGCTGATGGCGCGTAGCAGACCGCGGGCACCGACCTCGGCGCCCAGCAGGCGCAGCTGGTTTTCGCCCGACATGGAAAACTTGATGTCGTTTACGCGCACGACCTTCATGCCCTGCGTGTCGACAATCTGCTTGTTGAGCACGTCGCGGGCAAGCAAGAGTTCGGTCGGCTGCAGGTACGAAAAACGGATTTCGGTGGCCGACGTCTTAAGGTGTACACCCGTCTCGTCGATACGGTCGACCCATTTGCGCCAGCTGATCATAAACGGCGTCTTGCCGGGACCGCGGAACGCGAGCGACGTCACGTGTGGAAAAACTTCGCCGGTAGCAATACCAAAATCGTTGACCACGCCGAGCTTTTCGCCATCGACGTCCAAGACCGGCAATTTGAGCATCTCACTCAGATAATTCAATGGTGCTCCCCATCATTATTCCTCCGAACGCGGCCGCATGTGCGGCGTCCGGGGGCTTCTGGATATGTATACGCATGCGCGGGCGGCACGCCGCTCGACGCTTACACCCCGTGCATGCGCAAAAAGCACCTGCATGGGGTCATCGACTGTATGGTCGAGGTTTGGATTTCACCTGTAACCTTTCTCTTGACCCTCATTAACCGCAGTAACTATAGCATCAGCATCGCCCTGCGGCATCGAATTTATGCGCTGCACATTGCAGGCATACCAAACGCTGACGCATCCGTGACATAGCCATTGGGGACGTTCTTAAACGACTACCCAATGACTACTCTGTGGTGTCGTCGTCCTCGGCAAGTTGGGGGAACACGGCGTTTTTGGGCATGGCGGCCTTCGTCAGCGAGGTGAGCTTTTTGCTCAGCGATGTATCCGTCTTGACCAGATCGCTCAATGTCACGATTTTGTAGCCGTCGGCAATAAGCCCGTCGATAATCTGCGGCAGCGCCTCGAGCGTCTGCTCGGCGCATTCATCGTTATCGGTCAGCAACACAATGTTGCCCGGCGTCACCGAATCGAGCACCGTCGAGACCTGCTCGTCGGCACCGTTGAGCAGCCAGTCGCCCGAATCGATATTCCACGAGACCACGGCAGACACCAGGTCCATCGCATCAATCCAGTTTTGCTCGTCAAAGGCTGCGTAGGGAGCACGCAAAAGCATCGTCGACGTTCCGGTCGCGGACTTGATCGCCTCGGTGCCCTTCGAAACCTGCTCGCGCACCGCATCGCGGTCCTGGCCCTTGAGCGATTCGTCGCTGTAACTGTTGGAGCCGACCTCGCAGCCGGCATCGACAATCGCCTTGGCCGTGGCGGGCGAGGCCTCGGCCGCATCACCCGACAGGAAGAACGTCGCGGTGACGCCCTTTTCCTTAAGCACCCGCAAGATCTGCTTGGTCGCTCCGCTCGGACCCTCATCAAACGTCAGCGCAACGTACTTTTCGTTGCCCTTGGGTGCCACGCTCGCGCACTCGACCACGCAATCGGTGGCGGGCACGACCTCGCCGCGGTCCTGCGTCTTGCCCGATTGCTCGCCGACCCACACCTCGGAGCGGCCCTGGATACCCCACGTCTTGACGTACTCGATGGCACCCGTGCCCTCGACCTTGAGCTTGGGCTCGATAACCGTCGCCTGGACCTCGTGCTTCTCATACGTGTCACGGCCGTCCTTGACCGTCACCTTCTCGCCACCCGTAAGCTCGCGGCTTTTCCACTTGCCCTGTTTTATGCGCTTGCCGTCCACCTTTACCGACAGCTTTTCGCCGCCATGGCGGGTCAGCACGCTGTCGTCAACGGCCAGCAGATCACCAGCGTCGTAGGTATCGGTCAGCTCCTGGTCGTCGATGAGATTTTGCAGCGTAGAGCCGACGCGCACTGCAGTCTCCTGGCCGTTGAGGACGACATCCACGCTGCGGTTGACGTAGCCCACAACGGCGGCGACAAACAGCACGAGCGCGCAGCCCACGGCGATGAGCGCATAGGGCAGGCGAGACGGACGACGGGGCGTGCGGCCGTTGCCGATGCGAGCGCTGCGGTCGCTAAAGCCGCGGCTATGGTTGAGATACATCGCGCCGGGCTTACGGTGACGCTTGCGCTGACCGCTGGGCAGCTGCCCCAGGTCGCGGCGCGCCGTCGGACGCGCACCCGAGCGCCCGTTTAAGTTAGATCCGTTTTGGCGCATATGCCCTCCCCCATAAAGGCAGCAAGCCGGAGCAACAGGTCTCCGGCTTGCCTCCCATCAATTGGTACGTCGCTATTTGCTAGCTTTTGACGAGCCCCCGCTCGCCTTTTGATATTCGTCCTTAAAGGCCTTGAACATACCGCGCGTCTTGCCGAGCTGCTTGCCCAGTGCGCGACTGCCCTTGTCCACGGCAACCGATCCCTTGTCGTCGAGCACCTTGGCGCCCTTTTTGACCTTGTCGCCCACCACGACGCTGGCCTCGGCGGCCTTGGCAGCCGCACCGCCCGAATACCCGAGCGACTTGACCTCGTCCGAGACGACCATCGCGCCGTTCTCGTAGCCGCGCAGCATCGTCGGCGGCACCTGCGTGTCACCAACCAAAACACTCGAAGCAGCACCGGCGGTCACATAGAATGCCTGCACGATGCCCGAGCGCGGCTTGAACTCAACGTCCGAGCAATAGCCCACGACGTCGCCCGATTCCGTGCGCACGTCCATACCGACCCAGATGATGCAATCGTCCAGGTTGATGTCGAGGCGCTTGGCCGCAGCGGTATCGTAGGTGCCCTTGACGTCGTCAACCGCGATGGCGCCCTCGTAGACACCAATGGCGTCGAGCGCTACGAATCGGTCGGGACGCTCGATCATACCCGCGATATCGGACTGGCGGACCATAAAGCCGACCACGCGCGTACCGCCCGGGGTAAAGACCGGAAAGTGAATCTTTCCGAGCTTTTTAGGGCTGCGCGGTGTGCCGTCCTTTTTGGTACGCTTGTCCTCAGTAGGCTTGCGATAGATCTTGGCGCCGACAAAATCCCCGGCGCGCATTATGCCTCGGTCGAGGGCTCCGCAGCCTCGGTATCAGCCTCGACGGCGTTTTCGACCACGACGTCGGCGGCAGGCGTCACGTTGCTGCCCGAAATGGCGTCGTTGAGCTGCTCGCGCAGCTGGTCCATGCGCTCGCGGGCCAGGTCGACCTTGGCGCGCAGGTCGTCGGTCTTGGCGTCGACCATCGGGCCAAAGTCATTCACCGCAGCACGGGCCTCCTCGGCGCTGTGCTCGTAGGTGTCGCGCATATTGTCCCAGGCGTCGTTGGCGATATCGGCAGCCATGGCGCGGGTCTCGGCGCCCGAGCGCGGGGCCAGAGCAACGCCGACAATAGCGCCGGCAGCGGCACCAAAAAGTGCGCCGGAGACAAAGCTGAAAGTCTTACCCATGATCATTCCTCTCCTGCGGGCACGTCGGTGCCCACCGTTTGAATGCTGTCCATTATACCCGCAGCGCATCACTTGCCGCTCCGCTCATCTGCGTACGGCAAAGGCGCAGGTACGTGATGGTGATAAACGCGTAGGCCTACTCCTGGGGCATAGCCGGCATGGCCACCGTGGCACCCGGGTCCTCGCCGGCGCCGTCCACGAGCGGCAGGCCGCCCTCATGCGCAGGCCCTGCCGGAACCGTCGCCGCACCGCCAAAGACGGCAGCGGAGGCCTCGTGGTTCTCGGCAACCGCGCCCTCGGTATCAATCGCCACCTGGGGCTCGTCGTCAAAGTTGGGGACACCCTGGGGCTCGGTGGAAACGGGCTCGGCGGTCGCATCGGAAACGGGCTCGGCGTCGACCGGCGCATCGCCCTCGTCAGCGCCCTCGTCAGCGCCCTCGTCCTCGGCAGCATCTTCGCCGTTCGCAGCGGCGACGGCCTCGTGAGGATCCTTACCCTCGGCCTCGGCGCGCATGCCCAGCACCAGGTTGCGCAGGCCCGCGACCGTGCCCTCCACGTCGGGGGCAGGCTGGTCGGCGTGCAGATAGGCCCAGTCCATCATAAAGGTGGCCGAAGACAGCGCACCGATGGCCAGCGCGTCGTCGGGGCACGAAAGCTCAACCTCAAAGACGCGCTCGTCGTGCTCGCTTACGCGCGTGCGGCCGCACGAGATGCTACCGGCAAGACCGGTCTCGTTCATGAGCTCGACCGTCACATGCTCAAGCAGATGGCAAAGCTCGGTCTGGCCCATGCAGTCCTGGAACTCGCGACCGGAATCACCCAGGCACAGGTGCTTGGCAATCGCCGGCACCAGGTAATACACGCGCGCCGTGGCCTCGATATCCTCCGAGGTCATGAGCGGCATGCCAGGGTTCACCAGCACGTGCGCGCAGATCTTGTCCTCGCTGACGGTGACCTTAAGGATGTTAAACAGGCCTGCCATAACTCTCCCCTACTCTTCCTTGTCCTACTCGTCGCCGTCGTGCGGATTCGCGGAACCCGCACCCGACGTCGTCGGCTCGTCTACCGAAGACTCGGAATCCTTCTTATCGGTTTCGGCCGGAGCGATCACGCGAATGAGCGAGATGCGCTGGCCACGCATCGACTGCACTTTAAACTTGTACCCCGCGACCTCAAACACCTCTCCGATGTCGGGCACCGAGTCGCAAAGCTCCAAAATCCAGCCGGCGATGGTTTCATAATCATCGCTTTCCTCAAGCGGCCAACCAAGCTCAATCGCGTCATCGCACGAAAAACGCCCATCAACGAGCCACTCGCGGCGCGAAAGGCGCGTGAGATACTTGTTGTCGGGGTCGAACTCGTCCTCGATCTCGCCGACGATCTCCTCGACGATGTCCTCGATGGTGATGATGCCGGCCGTGCCGCCGTACTCGTCCACGACCACCACGATCTGGTCGTGCGAGGTCTGCATCTCGGACAGCAGCGGCAGGATGTCCTTGGTGTCGGGCACAAAGGTGGCGTCGCGCAAAAAGCCGGCGATGGGCTGGTCGCCCTTGCCGTCGAGCGCGGGCTGAATCAGGTCCTTGATGTGCGCGATGCCGGCGACGTTGTCGGGATCCTCGTGATAGACGGGGATGCGGCTAAAGCCGGTCTGGCGCATGGTGGACAGCACGTCGGCGACCGTCTCGTCGTCCTCGCACATGGTGGTGTCCACGCGCGGCACCATGACCTCGCGGGCAACGGTGTCGCCCAGGTCGAAGATCTCGTGGATCATGCGCTTTTCCTCGTCGAGCAGGTCGTCCTGCTCCGAGACCATGTACTTGATCTCTTCTTCCGAGACGTTCTGGCGGTCGTCGGCACTCTTGATGCGCAGGATGCGGGCCAGGCCATCGGAGCAAGCACCGGTCAGCCACACGAGCGGACGGGCGATCTTTTGGAAAAACGACAACGGTCCCACGACCTGCTTGGACACGCCCTCGGCATTGGCCAGGCCGATGCGCTTGGGGACGAGCTCGCCGATCACGATGGACACGAAGGCGACCGCGACGGTGATGATGACCGGCGCCAGGCCGCGCGCGATGGCGGAGAGCGGCGCGATGCCAAAGCTCATGAGCCACGTAGCGAGCGGGTCGGACAGACTCGTCGAGGCGACGGCGGACGAGGCGAAGCCCACGAGCGTGATGGCGACCTGGATGGTGGCGAGCAGCTGGTCGGAGTCGGCAGCCAGCTTAATGGCACGCTCGGCGCGTTTGTCGCCTTCCTCGGCCTCGTGCTCCAGCACGGCGCGCTTGGCCGTGGTGAGCGCCATCTCTGACATAGAGAAGTAACCGTTGATGAGGGTCAAAACGAGGGTGGTGATAAGGGAGATGGTTATGTCCATCGGGAGTTTCTCGAACCTCCAAGATTCGGGACGTCGGATTAAAACGTTGACGGCGGATACGGCAATTGCACCGGCGCCCAAACAAGGACGCGGGTGCGCAGGCGTGGTCGCTAGATTACGAAGAGAATCACCGCCATGAACTGGAAGATGCTGCCGGCGAGCACCCACAGGTGAAACACGCTGTGAAGATAGCGCACGTTTTTGGCGATATAGAACGGCACGCCCGCGGTGTAGCACACGCCGCCGACGGCGAGCAGGGCAAGTGCCACGGGGTTGAGCAGCGCAACAAGTTCGGGCAGCTTAAAGACAACGAGCCAGCCCATCAGCAGGTAGACCAGGCCGCTTACCCAATGCGGCTGGCGCTCGCGTAGGAAGCACTCGAGGGCGATGCCGATGATGGCGATGGCCCATACGGCAAAGAACAGCACAGCGCCGCCGTCGTTTGCGAGCGTGATGAGGCAAAACGGCGTATAGCTGCCGGCTATGAGCAGGTAGATGCAGCTGTGGTCGATGATGCGAAACACGCGCTTGGCGCGCGCGGGCTGAATCGCGTGGTAGAGCGTGGAGGCTAGGTATTCGAGGATAATGCTGACGCCATAGACAATCGCCGCGGCCATATGGGCCGGGCCTCCGCCGCGCAGGGCGGCGAATACGATCAGGAGCACCAGACCCGCGATACCCAGCAGGCAGCCGACACCATGGGTGACGGAGTTCATGATCTCCTCGCCCACTGTGTAGTGTGGAACGACCGCGGTCTTGGGTCGCGGCTTAGAACTGTCGCTCGAATCGGACATGCCGGTTACATCCTCCAACGTAAAGAGTTCTCAACACTATATCAAAGCGTCTAGGTACGTGCGAAATTTGCACCATACGTGACCCTTTGTTTACCCATTCTTTGCCTGTTGACGCATCAACGGCGAACGTCCATAATGCGCTTGCATTAAATGTTGATGTATTAACATCTTATAGGAGAATACCGCATGGCTCAAAACGCACGTTCCCATCGAAAGCTCAAGATAGCCGGCATCGTTGCACTGGTGGTTGTCGTTGCGCTGCTCGGATTTGCCGGCAACTTTCTGTTTGACTTCGCGCTGAATCCCCGCGCGCCATACACCATGAAGATGATGCAGGATAGCAAGAACGACAAAGAAGGTGAGCAGCCGGATGCCGAGGATACCGAGGCGCGGGCATGGTTTAAAGAGAACCGCAAGAGCAGCAACCTCACCGCGGACGACGGGACCGAGCTTGCCGCCTGGTATTTTGCTGCGTCGGAGAGCACGCACGACTACGCCGTCTGCCTGCATGGATATACCAACGAGCCCATCGGTATGGCCCGATACGCCAAACGCTTCCACGACCGTGGCATGAACGTACTCGCACCCGCCGCCCGCGCCCACGAGCGCTCCGGCGGCGACTATATCGGCATGGGCTGGCCCGAGCGCCTCGACATCGTCGCATGGATCGAGCGAATCGTTCAGGCTGACCCCAAGGCGCGCATCCTGGTCTTTGGCGAATCCATGGGCGCGGCGACCGCCATGAACGTCGCAGGGGAATCTCTGCCCGCAAACGTGAAATGCATTATCGAGGACTGCGGTTATACGAGTGTTTGGGACGAGTTTTCTCTGCAGCTCAAGGACGTGTTCGGCCTGCCCAGCTTTCCCTTGCTCGATGTAGCAAACTTGGTGTGCAACGTGCGCGCGGGCTACGACTTTCATAAGGCGAGCAGCGTGGAACAGCTCAAGCGCGCGACGGTTCCCATGCTGTTTATCCACGGTGACCAAGACACCTTTGTGCCGTACAGCATGCTCGACCAAAACTACGACGCGTGCGCCAGCAAGGTCAAGCAAAAGCTCACCGTCCATGGCGCCACCCACGCCAAGAGCGCGCAGGTCAACCCCAAACTCTACTGGAACACGGTCGACGACTTCCTCGACGAGTATTTTTAGGCAAATAGTACGGTTTACTGGCCTATCTGACCCCCTAGCACTTCCGAAAAGCCGCCCGTGGGCACTGTGCTCACGGGCGGCTTTTGCTAACAGTTGTGCTACAAAGGCGCTTGTTTTGTCTAATAGCTAGGTGCTACTTGACCTCGATGAGCTCATACTCGCTCGTGCCCAGGCCGATCTTCTCGGCATGCGCGATGCACACGCGCCAGTCGGTGTCGGGATGCGTGATGCAGAAGGGATCCTTGGCCTGCTCGCCCTCCAGATGCTCGTGGTTATGCTCCATCTTGGCCGCGCTATCGGTGAGCTCGGTGTTGGGCAGCGGCTCAGACGCCATGACGGCGTCGGCGCAGGCCTGGTCGATGGCGACCGGGTCGAAGCTCGCGAACATGCCGATGTCGTTGACGATAGGCGTATCGTTTTCGGGATGGCAGTCGCAGTTGGGACTGATGTCCATGGCAAGCGAGATGTGGAAGCTCGGGCGGCCGTCGACGACGGCCTTGGTGTACTCGGCGATCTTGCAGTTGAGCACGTCGGCCGCGGCCTCATAACCGGGCTTGATGCAGTCCTGGTTGCATGCCGCAATGCAGCGTCCGCAGCCCACGCAGCGATCGTGGTCGATGGCAGCCACGTGCACCGTGCGAGTAGCGCCGCTGGCAAGCTCGCGCTCGCGGGTGCCGTCGAACGAGATAGCGTTGTGCGCGCAGATCTTTTCGCAGGCATGGCAGCCAACGCAGTGCTCGGTCGCGACGTTCGGCTTGCCGGCGGCATGCTGCTCCATCTTGCCGGCACGGCTGCCGCCTCCCATGCCCAGGTTCTTCATGGCGCCGCCAAAACCGGCCTGCTCATGGCCCTTAAAGTGGGTGAGGCTGATCACGATATCGGCATCCATGAGCGCCTGACCGATCTTGGCCTCGTGCACGTACTCGCCGCCCTCGACCGGGACGAGCGCCTCGTCGGTGCCCTTAAGGCCGTCGGCGATGATGATCTGGCAGCCCGTGGCATACGGGGTAAAGCCGTTCTGGTAGGCGGTATCGATGTGCTCGAGCGCGTTTTTGCGGCTACCGACATAGAGCGTGTTGCAGTCGGTGAGGAAGGGCTTGCCGCCCAGCTCCTTGACGACATCCGCGACGGCGCGGGCGTAGTTGGGGCGCAAAAAGCTCAGGTTGCCCAGCTCGCCAAAGTGAATCTTGATAGCAACGAACTTGTTCTCAAAGTCGATCTGCTCAATTCCGGCGTGACGGATGAGGCGCTTGAGCTTGTCGAGCTGGCTCTCGCGAGCATGCGTGCGCAGGTTGGTGAAGTACACCTTAGCGGGTGCTGCGGGTGCAGTTGCGGTCATAGATCTATCCCCTCGGTCTATATGGCGTTACAGACATAAGGGATGGTACCAGTTAAAGCAGAGTTAATGTCAAGCGCGGCACCTAGTCATTGGGGACAGACTTAAATGACTACTCTTGGACTTTGAGGGCCTCGGCCAGGCTGACGCGCTTGATAGAGCGCGTGTGTAGCAGCGCCACGACCAGGTAGGTCGCAAAGCCAATGCCCACGCACGCAGCCATGGACCAAGCGGGCACGTAGATCTCGATATTGCCGTTGTAGGCGAGCAGCATCGAGCGGAAGATGGCCGTGAGCGAGCCAATAATGACCGGCAGGCTCAACACGAGCGACGCCGCCACGCACAGCGTGATCGAGCGGATATACAGATGCGAGATCTCGCTATCGCGATAGCCAAAGACTTTCATGTAGCTGATCGAACGGGCGCTGTGATCGATCACAGCCTTGGTCAGCAGGTACATAAACAGCAGGAAGATAAACACCGCGAGACCAATCATCATTCCGATCATTTTGCTCATCATACCGATGAACTGGTCGCCCACGGCGCGCATGTCGTCGGGCGTGGTGTCGCCGGCAAAGTAGCGCGAATCGAGGTCGAGCTTCTCGTCGCTCACATAGCCGTTAAAGTAGGCGGCGTCGTTGTCGAACAGCTCGTTAAAGTCGTCGATACTCATATAGATATTCATGTCCGACTTGGAGCCCCAGGCACAGTCCTCGCCCGCGTACTCAAGGGAATAATGCTCGCCCTCGTACTTGTCGCGGAGCGTGACCTTCTGGCCCTCGCTCCAGCCAAACTTGTCGAGCAGGCCACCGCCAAAGACAACGCGCCCATCGCCGACGTTGAGGTCTTTCCAATAGCGCGAATCGGATGAAATACCGTAGACGGAAATCGTCTCCTCGCCATTTCTATCGCCGCGGTCGTATTGCAGCTGGTAAACGGCATATTTCTCGGCCTGCGCGATTGCGCCCGCGCCGTTGTCGGTCGTATTGACCGGGTGGATATCATCGTTGTCAGTGTCGATCTTAGAGGCCTTGTCGATCAGGTCGATAGCCTCGTCGCGGTCGCAGCCGAGGGCATCGGCAAGGTCATCGAGGCGCGCATAAAGCGCATCCTTCTTGTCCTGGACCTTGGCGAGCGCGTCCTGCGCCGCGGCCAGGCTCTCGGCAGACGGAGCGCTGGTCGCGGCATCGGCTGCTGCCTGCGCTGCATCGGCCGCGTCGTCAAGCTCGTCATCGGCATCCTGAGCGGCAGAAAGCAGTGCGCCGTCAACCGACTGCAAACGCTCGAGTGCCGACCACTGCTCGCGCTCCTCGGCGGTGCCCTCGAGTTCCAGCGGGGCCTTGAGCGTGTACTGGTGCTCGGCGACCAGGCTTGTCTCGAGGTTGTCCGCGTAGTGCGTCATCGTGGGCAGAATCGCCAGGCCAAAGAGCAGTAGCAGCGAGGCAAACGCAATGCCCACGAAAAGCGTGGCGAAGTTGCCCAGATTACGCAGGAAGATGCGCAGGCGGAAGCGCGAGACAAAGCCCATGCGCTCCGGCAGCTGCAGGCCGCGCTTGGTGCCCGACTTGCCGCCCGCCTCGTGACGGAGGAACTGCAACGGCGTCTTGCCCATTTTGCGGAGCAGGCCCACCAGCGTAATGAGGATAAGCGCGGCGGCGGGAACCACGGCGCACTTCACAAAGATCTCCCAGCTCCAGTACACCTGGAAGGGCGGCAGGCTGTACGAGCCGTAATAGAGGCCGCGCATGGGCTCGGTAAAGAACGCAACGCCGAGCGCGGTGCCCAACAGCGCCGCGAGCATGCCCACGATGGCGGGAAGCGCGAGGTAGTGCAGTACGATCTCGCGACGGCGATAGCCGCTGGCGAGCAGTGTGCCGATGATGGCGCTCTCCTCCTCGATGGTGGCGTCGGTAAGGACCACAAAGACGAACGCCATGATCACGATGATGATGTCGAGCAGCGTCATCCACATCATAGAGTCGCCGTCCACGTCATCGCGCGCATAGCCAATGCCTTGATTGGAATCGGCGTCGATCAGATCGTCCACGCGCGCATCGGCGTCGGTCAGTGCCTCGACCATATCTTGCTCGGCGTCGATGCGGTCCGCGGTGGGGAGGTCGCGATCGGTAAAGGTGAAGGAGTAGGTGTAGGCGGGCGCGCCGCCGGCATCTTCGAGCGCGGCAAAGCCGCCATCGGTGACCTCGGCCACGCCGTACGTGATGGTGTTCACCGTAAAGTCCGAATTGTTGAGGAACAGCGCCTGGCTGTCGGGCTGGGTCATGATGCCGCAGATGATGTAGGTGCGGCCCTCAAGCTCAACCTTATCGCCCACGGCGAGGTCGTTGTTGGTGGCGAAGACACGGTCGATGGCTACCTCATCGTCCGTCTTGGGCTCCTTGCCCTCACAGTAGGACGCGATATCGACCTTGGTGCGGTGCGCATAGGTGCGCAGCGTGCGCTTGGTGCCGTCGTCGCCGGCGGTCTTTTTGATGATGGCGTCGATGGAGAAATTCTTGTAGAGCGTGACGCCGCCGACGTCGTCGGCCGCGTCCTCGGCTGCCTTGAGTTGCTCCTCGGTCGCCTCGAAGGAGGTGGTCACGCGGCCGTCCTCAATCGTGTACGCATCGCGCATGTCATCGATGAGGCAGCCGATGGAATGCGCCGCGAGCAAAAAGCCCGAGGTGAGAGCGATACTTCCGCACATAAGCAAAAAGATGCCCAGGTACTTGCCGGTATTGCGGCGCAGCTCGCGTGGGAGACGTTTTGCGAGAGGTGTCATGGCGCCGCCTACCAATCGAGCTCGGCGGCCGAGACGGGCGACTCGTTGAGCTCATCCTCGACGATGCGCCCGTCGCGCAGGCGCAGCACGCGATTGGCCATGCGCGCGATGGCGGCATTGTGGGTGACAATGATGATGGTGCAGCCGTACTCGTGATTGACATCTTCCATGAGCTGCAAGATTTCCTTGGACGTCTTATAGTCAAGCGCGCCCGTGGGCTCGTCGCACAGCAGCAGGCCCGGGTTTTTGACGAGTGCGCGGCCGATGGCGCAGCGCTGCTGCTGGCCACCCGAGACCTGGCACGGGAACTTGTTGCGGTGCTCGTAGAGGCCCAGCGAGCGCAGCAGGTCGTCGACGCTGAGCGGGTTTTTGGACAGGTGCGCCGTGACCTCGATGTTTTCCTTGATGGTGAGATCAGGCACCAGGTTGTAGAACTGGAAGACAAAGCCCAGCTCGCGGCGGCGATACTCGCCCAGGTCGGCGGGCTTGAGCACCGTGAGGTCGCAGCCGTCCACCATGATGGAGCCGGCGTCGGCATCCTCCAGGCCGCCGATCAGGTTGAGAAAGGTCGACTTGCCCGAGCCCGAGGGACCCAGCATGACGCAGATTTCGCCGCGGTTGATGGACGTGTCGATGCCATCGAGTACCGTCAGGCGCGCATCACCGTCGCCGTAGTGCTTTTTGAGCCCTTTGACCTGGACATAGGCTTTCTGCGTTGCCATGGCATCCCCCATTGTTAGCCTCGTACTACTTTATGAACGTAATAGTAAACCTTGGCGAACTATTTTGGGGCGAGAGTGGGGATTTGTTTCAAGGCTAGTCATTGGGGACGTTCTTAAATGACTAGCTGTTGGGGACACTCTTTCGCCACCCGGCAGTTAGGGACGTTCCCTTTCTGCCGGCAGCTGGGGACAGTCCTTGGCAACCCGGCCGGCAAGCCGGCGGTTCGGCAAAGACTGTCCCCAATGACTAGTCGTTTAAGTCTGTCCCCAATGACCACTCTTGGTCGTTTAAGTCTGTCCCCAATGAGTACCCGATGACTAGGTGGCTAGGCGTGGGATTTGGTGCGTGAGAGGGCCAGGCCTGCGGCGGCGATGGCCACGGCAAAGAGCACGGTGACGCCCAGGTCGCAGGCGATGTCGCCCAACATGGCAGACGTCAGGTCCGACGCGAGCGCCTTGCCGATCGCGTCGTTCACCCAATATGTCGGCACAAAGTGCGCCACGGTCTGCACGGCCGGGCCCATCAGCGACAGCGGCATCCAAGCGCCGCCCAAAAACGTCATGAGCATGCCAAGCAGGTTGCCCACACCGTTGAGCAGCTCCTCGCGCGCACCCAGGCTCGACAGCGCAAAGCCAACGGCCAGCGGCGTGCACGCCAGGGCAAACGTCGCCGCCAGCGCCAGGCACACACGGCCCACGCCGACTTCGGCAACCGCGCCGGCAAAGCCCACGACGCCCATCATGCTCGACACGAGCCAAATGCAGACGGTGAGCACCGCGGCAGCCGCGAACACGGCGAGTGAACGCTGGCGCTCGGAGAGCGGGCCGGCTTCCATGCGGCGCACGCGCTCGGGCTCATTCATGCCCGAGAACACCAGCCCCACCGATACGATGACCGACGAGATAATCGCGTACGCGCCAAAGTTGAAATACGACTTGAGCGTGGCGGCGGCAGTCGAGCCAACCTTGACCTGCTCGATCTGGACCTCGGCGCGCTTGGCGGCGGCATGCTCGGCGGCCTTGGCGACGCTGCCATTAGAGACGGCGGGCTCTAGGGCCGCCGCAGCGCCCGCGAGCGAGATCCAGCGCGAGGCCTCGGCAGACGAAAGCGCCGCCGCCATGGTGCCGGCGCCGTAGGTCACATCGAGCTTGGGCAGGGACTCCCCCGCGCGGGCGGCCGCGACCAGGTCGCCCTCAAACCCCTCCGGGATAAAGAACACGCAGTCGGCGCTGCCCTTAGCGCTGTTGCTCTTGGAGAGCGCGACCGCAAGGTCGTACGCGTCGTCGCCGATGCCCGTGACCAGGTCAAAACGCGAACCCAGGTGCTTGGTGAGCGCACGTGAAAGATCACTGCCGTCGCGGTCGACCACAATCACGTTGGTATCGTAGGGCTTGTACTCGGTAAGCTGCGACGAGTTCCAGCTCACCGATGCCGCGATGAATACGCCCATGAGCGAGATGAACACCGTATAGATGAGCAGGTAGAACGGGTGCGCCAGCGCCATGCGAAGCGCAGTCTTAAAGGTGCTCATAGCGGCTCCTTCCAAAGATCAGCGTAGCGGCGGCGACAAACACCAGCGTCATGAGGACCAGCGCGCCAGCGCGAACGGCAAAAGGTCCCAGGTCCTCAAAGAAATACAGGCGGTTGAACATGTCGCAGATGAGCTTGACGGGGTTGAGCCAGCACTCGGCCGGGCAGGCGCGGGCGACGTCGTCGGCAAGCGCCATCGCCGGCTCGCCGTAGAGGCCGGCGAACAGGGCGCACGTGGTAGCAAAGCCCGTGAGGATGCCGGACTTGGACGCCTTGCCGCCCTTAACGGGAAGTGTGCCCACGAAAAGGCCCAAGCCCGTGGCGGCAAGCGCGGAAGCGGCGCCACCCACCAGACACAGCCCCTCGCGCCCGCCAAAGTCGACGCCCACGACCAGGCGCACGTAGCCGATCGCGATCGTCATCGAGGCAAAGGAGACCAGCCACGAGCCGACAAAGATGCCGGTCAGCGATGCCGTCTTGGAAAGACCGCCCACACAGCGACGTGCGCCAAGGCCCGACAGATTGGGCTGCAGGTCGACGACGCTCAAGGCGGCAAACTCCGCAGACATCATCGCGACCAGGCCAAAAAGCGCGTAATAGTAGATGACCGTGCCATCGGGCGTGGTGCGTGTCAGGCTTACGCGGCGGGTACCGCCCTCGAGCGATAGAGCGCGCGCAACCGCCTCCGGGTCGGCGAGCGCCGCCGGGTTGTCCTGGGCAATCTGGGACATGAGCTTGGCATTTTGTGTATACGAGCTTGCCACCGTCTCCAGAATACTGCGGTCGGTGAGCACCGACGTCGCACGCGAGCTGCCATAGCTCAAAAGCAACGTG
Organism: Collinsella sp. BG-O-102; assembly: GCF_023656745.1. Lineage (GTDB taxonomy): Bacteria > Actinomycetota > Coriobacteriia > Coriobacteriales > Coriobacteriaceae > Collinsella. The sequence goes on along the minus strand of NZ_JAMOKO010000009.1, from coordinate 78,514 downwards.
AGTTTGGGCGTGCCCGCATCGTCGACCGTATAGATGCCCGCGACCTCGCCGGCCTTAAGCGCACGGTTCGCATCGGCTGCGTCGTCGAGCTCGTGGATCTCGAGCAGCTGATCGCCGCCTTCCTTGGCAAGCGACGTCGCCACGCCCTTAAAGGTCGAAGCGTCCCAAGCCTCGTCCGCCACGACGGCCACCGGCACCGGGTCGACCGTGCCGTCGGAGCTGAGGTTCGCAAACATAAACATGAACATCGTGGAAAGTACGATGGGAAAGAGAGCGCCCCAGACCCACGTGCTCGGCCGGCGCAGCAGCGTCTTGACCGTAGTGATGATGGTGTTGAACATGGCTGCCCCCTAGTCGCGCAGCTCGCGGCCGGTGATCTCGAGGAACACGTCGTTGAGGGTCGGCGGCTCGCTCCACACGCGGCCGAGCGCAACGTCGGCAGCGCGCAGCGTGTCGAGGATGTCGACCAAATTGTGCGGGCTCGCTTCGCAGGTGCAGATGAGCTCGCCGCCGGACAGCTCAACCGAAAGCACGTGCTCGAGGGCGCGCAGCCGCTCGACCGTGGCGGTCTCTACGGCGCCAACCTCGACAGTCACGCGCTCGCCCATCTGAATCATGCGCTTGAGCTCGTCGTTGGTGCCCTGAGCCAGCACGCGCCCGCCGTCCATGATCATGATGCGGCTGCAGATTTGCTCGACTTCCTCCATGTAATGGCTGGTATACACCACTGTGGCACCCTCATCGCGCAGGCGACAGATGCCCTCCAGGATGGCGTTGCGGCTCTGCGGGTCGACCGCCACCGTGGGCTCGTCAAAGAAGATGAGCTCAGGCTTGTGCGCGATGCCGCAGGCGATGTTGAGGCGACGCGCCAGGCCGCCCGAGAGCTTGCCAGGGCGGAACTTAGCAAAGTCGCCCAGCCCGACAAAGTCGATCGCCTCGTCTACCAGCGCACGGCGGCGCTTGCGGTCGTTGACGTACAGGCTACAGAAATAGTCGATGTTCTCGCGCACCGTGAGCTCGTCGAACACCGCAACTTGCTGTGGGACCACGCCGATGCGGCGCTTGAGGTCGTAGCGCGTGGGCGTCATGGGTTCACCGAACAGCTCGATGGTGCCTTTGTCGTAGGCGAGCAGCTGCAGAATGCAGTTGATGGACGTGGTCTTGCCCGAGCCGTTGGGGCCCAGCAGGCCAAAGATCTCGCCGGGGGCGATGCTCAGATTAAAGTGGTCGAGCGCAATAAGATCGTCGTAGCGCTTGACGAGGTTTTCGACGTGGACGATGTCTGTCATGAGGCGGCCCTTCCGTTGATTGCGGCCCGGTACGATTGCATCATCGCAGGAGCCGCCGGCGCACGCCAGTGAGCTTTGTCACGAGTGCGAGGGGGCAGAGGTGAAACCCCCGCTCGCGCGAGCGATCGACGCCGCTTTGCCGCGCGGGAGGAATGTCACGGTTGCGCAGGCAGCCCCTCCACCGCGCGCGCCTTCGCGTACAATACCCGTATGAACAGGCTTTTCGACAAATCGATCGTGCTGGCGTGCTGTATTGCGGCCGCCATGGGTCTTGCTGTGGACGCTCGCCTGGTCGCGGCGTTTTGCCTTGGCGTTATTGCCACCTCGCTGGCCGAGGTCGTACAGGGAAACCGCGCCCGCCGTGTGAGCGAGGCCGCGAGCTACGCCTGCATCATCGCGGCTGTCTTCGTGCCGCCGTTTGTGCCGTTTGCGCCTCTCGCTCTCTATGACATCGCGCGACGCGTTCGCCGTGAACGAATCTGGCCCGCGCTGGCGATTGGCGCCGTGTTTGTCTGCGCGCTTGTCGCGGACCTTCGTGGTGGCGTGCTCACCACCCGAACGCTGCTGTTAACCGCCATCCTTTCGGTCGCCGCCACGTTGCTGTCGCTGCGCACCGCGCAGCTGGAGCGCGAACAGGAACGCATGCGTCGCACCCGCGACAAGCTGCAAGAACGCGCCCTGGCACTCGAGGCACGCAACCGCGACCTCGCCGACCGCCAGGACTACGAAGTCGAGCTCGCGACGCTCGCCGAACGCGCCCGTATCGCGCGCGAGATCCACGATAACGTGGGCCACCAGCTCACGCGCGCTTCGCTTCAAGCCGAGGCCCTGCGCGTGGTCCATGCCGATGAGCCCGGCGTCGCCGCCGATTTCGCCGACGTCAAACGCACGGTTGACGAGGCGCTCCAGCTCGTGCGCGCCAGCGTCCACGCGCTCAACGACAATGCAACTGACCTCTCCGTGCAGCTCGAGCGCATCGTTGAAGGCGCACGCTCGGACAGCGGTCCGCAGATTGAGCTTGAGGTTTTGGCCGAGCATGCGCCCGCCAACGTCGCCAACTGCTTTGCGGCGGTGCTGCGCGAGGCGCTTTCCAACGCCATGCGCCACGCTTGCGCCCAAACCGTCACCGTACGATGCATGGAACATCCGTCGTTTTACCAGCTTGTCGTTACCGACGATGGCGCGGGCGGGGTCCAAGCAAGCGGCCGCGGCGCTGCGGAGGGCATGGGGCTCGCCTCCATGCGCGAGCGCGTCGAGGCGCTTGGCGGCACCTTCACCGCCGGCCCGCGCGCCGGCACCGGCGGCTGGCGTGTGTTTGCCACCGTTCCCAAACAGCAAGGAGATGAGGGCCGATGAGGCTCATCGTTGTCGACGACGACCGCTTGGTGGTCGATTCGCTCAAGATTATCCTGGGCGCCCAGCCGCAGATCGAGGTAGTGGGCACCGGCGCCAACGGCAACGACGCGGTTTCGCTCTATGCCGAACACGCACCCGATATCGCGCTGCTCGACATTCAGATGCCGGGGCGCGACGGACTTTCGGCGGCACGCGAAATCCTTGAGCGCGACCCTGCGGCGCGCGTGGTGTTTCTGACGACATTCTCGGATGACGAGTACATTGTGTCGGCGCTGAAACTGGGTGCGCGCGGGTACCTGATTAAAACCGATGTCGCCGCCATTCCGCCGGCGTTGGCGCAGGTCATGGATGGCAAACGCATGCTCGAGGGTAAGGCGATCGAGGATATCGACTTTGATGGGGCGGGCGTCGAGGCCGGCACGACCCGCCGGCCCGCGGCCTTTGCCAGCCTGACCGACCGCGAGTTCAAAGTCGCCGAGCTCATCGCCCGCGGTCTCGATAACAAGGAGATTGCCGCCACCGCCTATATGGGCGAAGGCACCGTGCGAAACCACATCAGCTCGATCCTTGCCAAAATGGGCCTGCGCAACCGCACCCAAATCGCCATCGCCTACCTGCGAGGGTAGTTGCCCGAAGACCGACCGCCCCAGCAGAGTAAAATGGCTGCTACCGATTTAATGCCATTTCAAAACTATGCCGGTTTACTACGATGAATCGCCCGTCTCCGACCACAGCAAATTGCGCGCTTGCAAAACCGCAGGTAGAACGTTTGCAATATTTAGAAAAATGCAGCCATGGTCGGGAATGTCGAATTCGTCGTAGTAAACCGACATAGTTTTGTTCGGGCGGCCCTGCACGAGTACCTCCGCAAGCCTCGCGGGACCAAAATGATCCGTTTTCCTCCGTCCCCGGGGGATCATTTGGCAGCGCTCGCCACGAAACCGGCCCATCTACTACGTTTGACTCGATACCCCTGACCATACCTTCGTTTTGAACAAAACCGCAGGCGTTCTACCTGCGGTTTTGTTTTCGCGCTTTTCGGCATGGTTGGGGGTAAGGGGCTAAACGTAGTAGATGGGCCGGTTTCGTGGCAGGCCCTTCTCGCCTACGCACAAAAGCGCCGCCACGGAGGAGGGAGATGCCTCCGTGGCGGCTGGGGGTAGGAGTAGGTCGGGATTTAGCCCTGCCGGCCGCCCGGGGCCTTTTGGCCCCGGGCGCTGCCAGCGTGCCTAGCGCTTACGGATACCCCAGACCAGGGCACCGACGCCGGCCATGGCAATGACGAATGCCATGAGCAATGCGGCAGCCTGCTGGTCGCCTGTGGTGGGCAGGAAACCCTTGACCGTCTTGACGATGTTCGTCACGGTCTTACGCGTGCCGGGATCGGGCGTCAGCACGGGCGTCTCGGGCTTCTTGTACGTGTTGTTGAACACGATACCCTCGACGCTCTTGTCGCCCTTGGTAAAGGCGACGTTCGCCTTGAGGTTGCCCTCGCCGTCATCGACCACGTTGACGGTCACGGTAAAGACGGACTTGTCGTAGGTCATACCGACCTCGTCGCCCTTGACCTCGCTGATGGTGTAGGCGTGCGTACCGGGCTCGTCGTACTCAAACTTGTCAAAGTTGATCTTGCCGTCGGCATCGTTGGTAACCGTAGACTCGATGTCCTCGCCAACGAGCTTAAAGCTAAACTCGTCCTTCTTGAGCTCGCGTCCCTCGAGCACCTTGATAGCGCCGATGGAAATCTGCGTAGGCATGGCGTGATACTTGTTGGTAAAGCCAGCCGACTCGGTGGTTCCCTCGAGCTTGTGCGTCGCGGTCAGCGTGCCGTCGCCGTTGTCGGAGACGGTGGTCACGACGGTGTAGGTCGTGCCGTCATAGGTGACGCCCTTGTACAGGCCGAGCGCGTTGGGGCAAGCCTCGCGCAGCGTGTACGTGTGCGTGCCGGGTGCCTCGTAGCGAATCGGGCTCAGCGTCACGGTGCCGTTAGCGTCGTTGGTGCCGTTAGCGACAACCACGTCGTCCTCGAGCAGCTCAAACGTGAACTCGCCTGCTGCAAGGTCGCGTCCAGTCAGGCGCTTGACTGTCTTGACCTGATCGGTCACGGACGAATCGGTAGGTGCCACGCCGTAGGTGTTGGTAAACGTGAAGGCAGCACCGTCGTCGCCTTCGCGCTTGACGCTCAGATGCCCGGCACCGTCGTCAGACACGGTGTAGGAAACTTTGCGCGTGGCGTTGGTGTCATTGGTCACGCCAGGGGCACTACCGGACTCGGTCACCGTGTAAGTAAAGGTGTGCGAGCGCGGAGCGGTGGGGGCTGCGGGCTCGGGCTCGTCGCTGGGCTCGTCGGCGTTGGCATCGGTGTCGGCCTCTTCAGCCTCTGCCTCGTCGGCCTCTGCCTCGTCGGCCTCGGCTTCGTCAGCTTCGTCTGCCTCGGCCTTATCGGTCGCATCGTCCGTCACGCCCAGAGCGCGGTTGAGGTCCTCGAGCGTAAAGTGGATCTTGCCAAAGTCCACGTTGCCAGCCGCGTCGTTGGTTGCGGTCGTGCGCTCGGGCATCGGGGCACCAGCCTCGTCGGCGGTCACGGTAAAGGTGAACTTGCCCGTGATGTCAGCCGGGGTCAGGCCCTCGGCAGCTTGGAGCTTCTTAGTGCCGGTGAGCGCGGCATCGACGGCTTCGGCGCCGTAGACGTTCTCGAACAAGGGCTCGACGCCGCCGTAGTCGACCGTTGCCGTCAGGGTACCGTCACCGTTGTCGACGACGATAACCTTAAAGCCAAAGCTCCACGTTGTAGCGGAAACGCCATTCGGCAGCCCGAATAAATCTTCGTAGGCCGTGTAGTTAATGGTCCAGGCAAGCTTACCGTCCTTATCGGTACGATAAGCAAGCCCAGCAGCCTCAAGATTAGCAAGCATCTTAGTGTCGTAGTGCAGCGTATCAAAGCTCACGTGCCCGCCGATATTGGGCTTGAGGTTTTCGTATGCCACAAGCTCACCCTGATAGGCGATGCCGAACCAGAACTCGCCGTCGGCCATCGGGCGGCCGGCCAGAGTCTTGGTGGCAACGACCTGAGCGGCGGTGCCGCCAGGCGTGTTGGTCGTAGCGCTGTAACTGTTGTGGAACGGCACCAGGGCCTTCTCGACCTTGTTCTCGCCACTCTTGTGGACCGTCTCATGCGTGCCCTCGGGACCGCCGGAAACGGTCGTCGTAGCAGTGAGCGTGCCGGCGGTGTCGTCGGCGATGGCGATCGTCACCGTGCGCACGGCGTCGTCGTAGGTGTAACCGGGCTGGCCGTCGTTCTTCTCGGCCACGGTGTACGTAAAGGTCTTGCCGGCGTCAGCCTGCGTAAATATAACCTCATGACCAGCCAGAATGTCGATCAGTCCGACCGTTGCCTCTGCCGCTGCGGGGGACTTGAAGCTATTAGCCCCGGGCAGCAGACCGAGCGCGCGAGCCGAAGCGTCGTCAGCAGGTGTCACGGTAAAGGTGAACTGACCCTCGGTCATGGGGCGGCCGTCCAGATACTTGCTGAGCCACAGACCGCCGGCCGCGGTGTAGTTAAGCTCAGTGCGGTACTTGTTGGTAAAGCGTCCGTTTTCCTTCTTGGTGACGTTGGCGGTCAGGTTGCCATCGCCGTTCTCGGTCACGGTTACTTCGGCGGTCGCGACGTGGGAGTCATACGTCATGCCGACCGTATTGCCCGCGTTCTCGCGGATCTCGTACTTGTAGGTTCCGGCAGCCGTGTAGCGAATCTTGCCGAACTTGATGGCGGCAATGCCGTCCTTCGCATCGTGCTTGCTCACGGTTACGGTTGCAGGATCGGGTAACGGGGCGCCATCGGGGGCGGTAATGGTAAAGCTGAACTCGTCCCCATCCGTCCACTCGCGACCGTCGATGGCCTTGCTCAGGTCAAAGTCGAGGTCTGCATCGGTCGGGGTCACGCTGTAGGTGTTCTTGAAGGTTGCGGTCTTGGCGTCCTTCAGGACATGCTCAGCCTTGAGCGTGCCATCGCCCTTGTCGGTAATGGTGGTCTCGATGGTGTACTTGGCGTCGCCGTACGTGATGCCCTTGCTGATGGTTCCGCCGTTGACCTCGCGCAGCGTGTAGGTGTGCTCGCCGGCCTCGGTGTACTTCACGGCGCTCATCGTGATGTTGCCCTCGGCGTCGTTGATGCCGGTGGCAACGACCTTGTTGCCCTCGACGAGCTCGAAGGAGAACTCGCCTTCCTTGAGGTCGCGGCCGATCAGAACCTTGTTCGCGGTAATCTGGTCGGTGACGCTCGTCTCGACAGGCGTCACGTTATAGGTATTGGTGAACGTAAATGCCACATCGCCGTCCGGCTTGTGGGATACGCTCAGATTGCCCTTGCCGTCATCAATCACGGTGAAGGAAACCTCGCGCGACAGCTTGGCGTCGTTGGTCACGCCAGCGACCTCGCCGGACTCGGTCACGGTGTAGGTGAAGGTGTGCTCGCGCTTCTCGGGCTTCTCGCCCAGAGCCTTGTTAAGGTCGTCGAGTGTAAAGGTGATCTTGCCAAAGTCGACCTTGCCCTTGGCATGATTGGTCACGCTCGCGTTCGCGGGCATGGGTGCACCATCTTCACCGGTCACGGTAAAGGTGAACTTGCCGGCAATGTCAGCCGGGGTCAGGCCCTTAGGAACCTGCAGATTCTTCTTGCCCACAAGCGATGCCTCGGCAGGCGCGGCAGTGTAGGTGTTCACGAACTCGTTGCCGGCATCGCCGTAGACAGCCGTCGCCGTCAGGGTACCATCGCCGTTGTCGACAACGGTTACACATGCGTCAATTGCCGACACGGTGGCGCTCACGCCCGCAGGCAGCTTGCCGGTCTGCTCGGCAGCAATGTAATGAATGGTCCACGTCGGTTTGTCTGAGCTAGCATCAAGCGATGCCTTGTCTTCCTCGACCAGCTTGGCGAGCGACTTGGTCGTGTACGTCAGCGGACCGAACTCAACCTTGCCACCCTTGTTGGTTGCATCCAGCAGAACCTCGTCGTGCCCCGCATAGCTCAGCGCAAACTTAAATTCGTCATCAGCCATCGGGCGCCCCGTGAGCGTCTTGGTTGCCTCAAGGGTCAGCGGAGTTTCCATCTTGGCGCTATAGGTGTTCTTGAACTCGGTCTCGCCCGAGATCTTTTCAACGTCAGCCTTAAGCCCACCCGTGGCATTAACCGCCACGGTCACCTTGAACGTGGCAACGTTCTTGCTGTAGGTAATGCCACCGGCGTCGCCCTTGACCTCGCGGACCTCATAGGTGTACTCGCCCGGCTTGTTGTAGGTGATCTCGCCGAAGTCGATGGCTGCCTTGCCGTCCGGGTCGGGTTTGTGCACGGTCGTGTCCGTGGATGCAGGCATCGGAGCGTCATTCTTGGGCGTCGCGGAGAGCTCAAACTTAAACTCGTCCGCATCCGTCCAGCTGCGGCCCTCGAGCACCTTGGTCAGGCCAAAGCTGGCCTTGGTATCCACCGTTGTCGGCGTCACGTTAAAGCTGATCTTGCCGTTGTTGCCCAGGTAGGAATTGACATGCGTCGCGGTCGCCTTGGCGGACACGTTGTTCCACTTGGGATTAAGAACGTCGGTCGCGGTGCCAGTGTTGTTGCCGCCCACACTCTCCTTGGTGGTGTGAAGCTCGTCGATAAAGGCTAGGCGCGCGGTTCCCACGCTAAACGAAAGGTTGCCACCCTCGTCAGCAACAATAGCGCCGTCAAACTTCGCAGCGTCGCCGCCGATAAACTCGATGACGGCGGCGGCAGGCTTGGCCTCGCCGTTTTCGCCCCGCTCCTCAAACTCATCCTTGTAGTAATAGGTGCCGGTATCTGTCAGTGAATTCTTTGCAGGCTGTGTGCAGCCCTTGTCCGTGTAAATGGGCGTCTGCTTCTGGAAGTAGTAGTAGCGGTTGGTGTCGGCCGGCTCAAAGGTCGCAACCGTATTGCCCAGATCGCCGGCAGCCCACTTGTTCGCGTAGAAATTCACGGTCTTGGCGCCGTTGGCAACGGTCGTATTGTTCTCGATGTAATCCTTGAGCCCCGTTACCTTCTCGGGCGTAAACAGGTTGTCGAGTGCAGTGCTCTTCACGCTCGAGGTGTACTTCACGCGGATAGGCTGAGCGCTGTCGACCGAAAGCTTGCCGTCTACGGTCTTAAAGTGGCTCAGCGGAATCAACGACGCAGGAATGCTGACCGTTACGACATCGCCCTTCTGGGGATTGTCATCACCAGCACGCTGCACGGTAATGAGCAGGTCTTTTGCCTTGCCGGTGAACTCGTAGGTGTCGGTATTGGTTTCTTTATTGACCGTTTTGTCCGTCTTGGTAAACGGCGTGCCGTTGATGACGACCTCGGTGAAGCTGTCGACCTGCATAAAGTCGCCCAGCTCGTCGGTAAACGTGATGTAGCCGGACTTGGTCGCGTCGTAGCCCTTATCAATTTCGGTCGGATAAGGCGCCTCTGACGTAATGGCCTGTGAGATGTCGTCGAAGACCTTCTTGAGCTCTTCGGCATCGGTCGCCGACTTGTAGTAGTCGGAGTTTTCCGCGCGTGCACCATGAGCATCCCATGCCGTGGCATTGGGGTAGTTGCTCGAAACGGCCTGCATGAACTTGTTCTCTTGGCTTGTCTTCGAATCTTGGACACTGGCTTTGGGGTTCGCGCCATCAAAGATGCCGATGGTATAAACGGTGGCCTTGCCGTCCTTCATATTCTTAGCAGCTGTCACGGCAGCGTTGGCGACACCCGCATCGAATTTATTTTGCTTTGTTGGCGTACCGTCGGTAAAGAACACAATAATCTTCTTGGCATCTTTGCGGCCATAAGTGGTAGTGATTTTCTCGGCCAGCTCTAGGCCATAGTCGGCGCGCGTGGCGCCGGCAGGCTGAATTTTATTAATTGTATTCTTCTTGAGATCATCCGCATTGCTGCCGGAACAGTAGGTCAATTCTTTCATAACCTGGGTGTAATTGTAGGAGTACCCTCCGTCGCGATACATATTGTTGCCGATATTGTTGGACTTCTCGCCCGCAAACTTAACAATGGCAACCCTATGTTGCCTATCGACACCCTCGATACTCTCGTTTTGTTTGGCGATGGTATCGATAAAGCTGTTCGCAGCGTTCTTCAGTGCATCGATACGCTTAGTGCGATCTCCGCCACCCATAGGATCATCCATCGAGCCAGATGCATCCAGCACCATCACGATGTCGAGCGGCGTAGTAACCGTCACGGTTGAATTAGACGTCGAGGACATGGCCGAAAGCGTGGTCAGAAAATCCGACTCTTCGTTTTCCTCAGTTGCCTCGACCGTCTTGTCGGTCCAGATTCGGCCGACGTTTTGGGTCGTTACCTTATTGCCACCGTGGCCTGCCGCCCAGATTTCCCAGCGACCGCTGGTGTCGGGGTCGGCGACCTTTCCGGTCATTATCGGTCCGTCCATTCCTGTGCTGGACCTGGCGTTGGCCTCGGGCAGCATGGCGAATGCTGCGGCTGGCAACACCAGCACTACGGCCAGTATCACCGCCAAGAGACCCCTCGTGTACTTACTCATCGCGTCTCCCTTCTCGCGGTCTCAGACCTTGCAACAGCCTAAAGTTACGAAATGAGACACAATTTGGGCAGGTGACACATGTTCCAGATTCTGTTTTGGGCGTGAGACAAATGTCTCACCAAAGTTGAGACACGGCGTTTTCGCAGGAAAACGGGTGCGACTCGGAGCCATCAGGCAAAAATGATCCGCTTTCCTCCGTCCCCAAAGGGGGCAGTCGATGGCGCTCGCCACGAAACCGGCCCGTCTACTACGTTTGACCCGATACCCCTGACCATAGCCGCGTTTCATGAAAAACCGCGGGCAATTTACCTGCGGTTTTGTTTTTGCGTTGTTCGCCATGGTTGAGGGTAGCAGCCTAAACGTAGTAGATGGGCCCATTTCGTGGCAAACGGGTCACGTGGCAGCCCTCGCAAGGCCAAAATGACCCGTTTTCCTCCGTCCCCGGGAGATCAAGGGCTGTTACGGATATGGTGCCATTTCAAAACTATGCCGGATTACGGGGCTAAAGTCGGAACCCTCATCCATACCCTCATTTTTTGAAAAACGGCAGGCTATCTACCTGCGGTTTTGTTTTTGCGATTTTCGGTATGGCCGAGGGTCCGCTATCCAGCCCCGTAATCCGGCATAGTTTTGTTCGTGGCGGCCCAACCGCGCGTTTAAGTGCGGGGCCGGTGGGGCAAAATTGCCCCACCGGCCCCTATTCCAGTTCTATCCCAGCGTTACTCCGGCTTGGTTTCTACCGTGGGAGTCTTGTCCGCCGCGACTGGAGTGCGGGCAGTGTCCATAGTCAGGCAGTGTTTAGGACAGCTCTCGATGCACTCGCCGCACACCACGCAAGCGTACGGGTCGATCGACCAGGTACCGCCCTTGCGATCGACCGCGAGCGCGCCCGCCGGGCAGCGGCGCGCGCACATGCCGCAGCAGATGCACACGTCCATGTCGTTGACGATATGCCCGCGCAAGCGCTCGGGTGCCGTCAGCTTCTCCTGCGGATAGCGCACCGTGACCGGCTGCTTGACCATAGAACCTAAGGCCGTCTTGGCAAATGTCAGTAAACTCATGCCGCGCCTACCTTTCCGTGCAGCTAATGCAGGGGTCGATGGTCAGGATAATCATGGGCACGTTGGCAAGGAGCACGCCCTGCAGCGCATGTGTCAGACCCGCCAGGTTCTGCGACGTCGGCGTGCGCACGCGGAAGCGGTCCAGGTTCTTGGTGCCGTTACCGCGCACATAGTAATACGCCTCGCCGCGCGGCTGCTCAATCACAACCTCGCCGCGTGCGCCGTCGGCCGGTGTAAGCTTGGTGCGCCCGCCTATCCCGTCGTGCGGAATCTTGCCCACAAGCTCCTTAATGATGTCCATGGCCTGCGTGACCTCGGCACAGCGCACCTGGCAGCGGGCATAGCAATCGCCATCGGTAGCAACGATGGGCTCAAACGCAACCAGATCCGCATAGGCACCGTCGCCAAACATGCGCACGTCGTAATCCACGCCCGAGGCGCGCCCAAACGGGCCGACCATCGACAGATCCAGCGCATCTTTCTTGCTGATCACACCCACGCCATGCAAGCGCTCGCCGCAGCTGTCATCGTCCAAAAACGTATGCACCAGGGCCTCGTAGTCGGGACGCATGGCATCGAGCGTCTGGACAATTCCGGCCAGCTCGGAGTCCTCGATATCGTGCTTAAGGCCGCCGATCTCGTTAATCGACAGAATCACGCGGCCACCGCACGTGCTCTCGAAGATCTTGAGAATCTGCTCGCGCAGGGTCCACGACCGATAGAACAGTGCCTCGAAGCCAAAGGCGTCGGCGAGCAGACCCAGCCACAACAGGTGCGAATGAATACGCGAAAGCTCGTGCAAAATGGTGCGGATATACTGCACGCGGCCGGGCACCTCGATGTCGAGCATGCGCTCGCAGGCGCTGGCATAACCGTAGCTGTGGCCCACGGCGCAGATGCCACAGATGCGCTCGGCGATGTAGCCAAACTGGTGCATGTCGCGCTTCTCGGCGAGCTTCTCGAGCCCGCGGTGCACAAAGCCGATCTGCGGAATTGCCTCGATGACGCGGTCGTCCTCGATTACCAGGTCCAGATGAAGCGGCTCGGGCAGCACCGGGTGCTGCGGGCCAAACGGAATAACGGAGCGATGTGCCATGGACCTTACGCCTCCTTTTTCTGCTTGTCGCGGGCGGCCTTGGCGGCAAGCGCCGCGCGGACCTTGGCCGCTTTCTCGGGATCCATGGCGGCGAGCTTTGCCTCCATCTCGGCAGCCTTGAGCGCGGCCTTCGCAGCAGTTTCATCGTGCTGAGCATCGGAGCCGGCAGCCGCAGCGGGCTGAGCGACGGCAGCGCCCGCAGCATCGCCAGCGCCCGCAGTGCCCTCCCCCGCAGCGGCCGTGGCAGTAGCAGCCTTCTCGGCCGCGGCCTTGCGCGCCTTGGCCTCGGCAGCGGCACGGACCTTCATGGCTTTCTCGCGCGCGGCCTTCACCTCGGGCGTGATAACGCTCATGGGCTCGGCAGTCGAGACCTGGTAGAAAAAGCCCTTAAAGTCAATCTGCATATCGGTAATGGCAAAACCAAACAGGTCGTGCGCTTCGTTTTCAAACGGGAATACTGCCGGATAGTACGAGCTGATGGACGGAATCTCCTGGTACTGATTAATTCCCTCAACCACCAGGTTCTCGATCGCATAGCTGCCGTCCTGCGCAATCTGCTCCTGAGCAGCACGGACGTTGATAAACGTATAGACCAGGCGATACGATCCGTCGTCCACACAGCGCTCGGCGTGCATTTGCACAAAGCGCGCGCCGACGCCCTTGAGCGCCTGCACATGCGGCAGGAGCTCGTCGAGCCCGACGGTGGTATAGATAGCCTTTTGCATTACTCGGCCTCCTTTGCAGCGACGGGCGTCTCAGCAGGTGCGTCACCAGCGGCAGGCGCTGCGGGTTTCTCGGCAGGCGCGTCACCGGCACCGTCAGCCCCGGCCCCAGCTGCAGCCACGAACCCGTCCTCGCCCAACTCGACGCCGCCATCCCAGGTAGCAGCGCCGCCCACGGTAAGCGGGTCACCGCCGGCGCGCATCACGGCCTCCTTCTGATCAAGGATGCCGCACGCCTCCACGATGGCATCGATCACGGTCTCGGGACGAATGGCGCACCCGGGCGCATACACGTCCACGGGAATCGCGCGGTCCACGCCGCCGATCACGTTATAGGCATCGCGGAATACGCCGCCCGAACACGCGCAAATGCCGCACGCCACCACGCACTTGGGCTCGAGCATCTGGCTGTAGATCTGGCGCACGACGGGCAGGTTCTGGGCATTGACCGACCCCGTCACCAAAAAGATGTCCGCATGCTTGGGGTTGCCGGTGTTGACCACGCCAAAGCGCTCCGCATCGAACAGCGGCGTGAGCGAGGCCAGCACCTCGATATCGCATCCGTTGCAGCTCGAGCCGTCGTAATGAATGACCCACGGCGAGCGCGACATTTTATGATCCATGGATGCCGCCTCCTAAATAAACACGTCAACGAGGATGGGCATAAGGTTGAGCAGGCCAAACACCAGCGCCACGCCCCATCCGAGCCTAAAGCAGCTGCGCCAGGTGCTGCGTGCGAAGGTGTTGTCGATCAGGACCTCGACAAAATACGTCGCGGCCATCACGACCAGGGCTACAACCCAGCTCACGGGGTTGTCCCAAACAAAGAACATGCCCACCCACATCAAAAACAGCACGGTCTCGCACCAGTGCATAAGGGTCATCTTGGCCAGCGTGCCGCCGCTCATCTCGGTGGCGACGCCCTGGACGATCTCCTGATGCGCGTGATGCGAGTACGAAAGGTCAAACGGCGACTTGCGCAGCTTGATGGTAAGCACCGCGAGCAGCGCCAGGAAAATGGGCGCGCTGTACACGATGATGGGGGCCGACTGCCCCGTCACGGCGATGGAATCAAAGCTGTCGGTGGCAAGGTACAGGCCCACGCTCATCAGCAAAACGGCGGGCTCGTAACTCATAACCTGCAGTAACTCACGATCGGCGCCAACCTGGGCAAACGGGCTTTGCGTCGAGGCGGACGCCAACACCACAAAGATCGCGGCGAGCGTCACCATAAAAGCGCACAGTAGCGTGTTAGAGCCCGACACAAAGATGCCGCCGCCCACGACGGTAAAGATGAGCGCGCACGCCATATAGGTATCGTCCATGGTGTTTACGCTGGCAGGGGCTTTGCGCAGCAGCTTGGCAACGTCGTAGAAAGGCTGGAGCAGGCGCGGGCCCACGCGGCCCTGCATACGGGCCGAAAGTTTGCGGTCAACGCCGTCGATCAGGCCACCAACCAAAGGCGCCAGCAGGGCAAACACCACGGTACCAATAAATATGCCCACGACGCCCGAGCCTTCAAAATACTTGCCGCGCAGCACCGAGGGCGCACTCATGGCAAGCCGCTCGGGCCCAATCCACGCGCAACACAGCAGCGCAAACAAGATAATACTGCAGCACACGACGCTACCCGCGGGACCAATACGCTTCTCGCCAAGGGCGTCCTCCGAGTACCAATTGCGCTTTTCAGCCTTTACCTCGTGTCCCATCGAGCCGCGGAAATGGCGATATTTATCGGTTCCCACGCCCGAAAGGTACACGTTGACGTGCGGCTTATTGCTCACGCGGAATGAAGTCAGCAGCACCACGGCGATAAACGCCACGATAACCACCATCAGATACATGGCGTCCTTGCCGATAACGTACGGCACGCGGCCAAACACCATGGCCAAGTAAGGCGACACCAGACCACTCGAGATAACCGGGAACGCCACGCAGCACAGAATCAGCAGCGCGGCGATGGTGTTGAGGGCCATCCATTCGGTCTTATGAACATTGACCTCAACGTTTTGAGCCGTGGGGTCGACGCCCGAAAGCTTGGCAAGCCACTTGCCCCAGAAGTAAAACGTCGCGGCCGAGCCAAAGGCCAGAACCATGATCATGAGCACGTTGCCGGTCTGGGCAAACGCCACCAGGGCGCCCCACTTGGACACGAGCATGCCAAACGGCGCCACAAACATGCCCATGATGCCCAGCATCATCAGGCGCGTCAGGTGCGGCATGCGGCTGAACATACCGTCCATGTCCTCGATATTGCGGCTGCCGATATGATGCTCGGCCGTGCCCACGCACAGGAACAGCAACGACTTTGCCACCGTGTGGAACAGGATCAGGAAGATGGCCGCCCATACGGCCTCGGGCGCGCCGACACCCAAGCAGGCACTGATGAGGCCCAAGTTGGAAATGGTGGAGTACGCGAGCACACGCTTGGCGTTGCTCTGCGAGATGGCCATGAGGGCAGCGAGCAAAAACGTGATGGCACCCACACTCGTGACCATAAAGCCGGTCACGGGATAGATGGCATAGAGCGGGCTCAGCTTGACCATCAGGAACACGCCGGCTTTGACCATGGTTGACGAGTGCAGCAGGGCGCTCGTGGGCGTGGGGGCAACCATGGCGCCCAGCAGCCAAGTGTGGAACGGCATCTGTGCGGCCTTGGTAAGGGCGGCGAGCGATAGCAGGACGACCGGCATCACCAGCAGTGCGGACTGCGCGGTACCGGCGCCGGAAAGCTCGATCATGCCCGAGATGGTCAGCGGCATGCCGTTGACGTGCAGAAACATAAGGCCCGCCAAAAACGCGATGCCGCCCAGCATGTTGAGGATGATCTGGGTGAAGGCGTTTTTGATGGCCTCGGGCGTGCGCGTGTAGCCAATCATGAGGAACGAGCACACGGTGGTGATTTCCCAGCCGCAGAACAGCCACTCAAGGTTGTCGCTCGTCACGATGACGAACATGGCCGAGAGGAACAGGAACATGAGCGCCAGGAACTGCGGGCGACGGTCGGGCGCGGTCTGCCCGCGCAGCGCGGCCTCGTGCTCGTCATGGGCCTGGAAGTCCTTCATGTAGCCCAGGGCATACACGCAGATAAGGCTGCCGACAATGCCAACGGCGAGCACCATGATCACACTCATGTAGTCCAGGTAGAGCGGGGTTGCGGTGACGGCTTCGGTCGCGGGCAGCGTCATGGCTGCAAAGGCGAGCGAGCCCACCAGTTGGACTATGCCGAGCACCGTGGTGAGCGCGTTCCTATATTTGTACGCGTTGTATAGGATGACGGCGCACAGGATGACGTCGATGACGGAGCTGATGATCGAGAGCACATGCGAGGTACCGGGGGCAACCTCAAAGCTCTGCGGACCCGTGCCAAAAAACATGACGGCGACTACAACCGTCACCGCCATAATAATGCCGGAACCTATGAGCCCCACCGCATCGCGGGCGCGGTCGCCGCGCGCGAACAGCATGCCCAGCGCCGGTACCAGCGGAAACAGGGTAAGGAAATACAGTAGCGTCATACCATCACTCCCCCATGCAAAAACGCTGCAATTGTTTAACGTTATAGCTCAATTGATGAGTAGCGGCAGCGGGTTTTCGGTCAACTGGGGAGTTTTAGGCGTACGGGGCAAGGAGTCTGTCCGCATTGGAGCAAAGGGGCGACGCTCCCCCTATCGCAGCGACAGGCGCGCGGGCCACTGCGCGCGGTTTATTGGCCATTTTGGAGGATGTCCCGATAGGCTCGCGGCGGTCCAAAAAGTTGGCGCGGCAAGAAAAATGCGCCCCTGTGGGCGCACCATCCCGTTTGCTATTCCGCCTTTTTAACGCGCGGCTTGCGACCGCGCGGCTTATCGACCAGTGCGGCCTCACCGCTCTCGCGGTACTGACGGCACCAAGCCTTGACCGAAGACTCGCTGGGAATCTTGTGCTTGATCATGGCCTCGCGAACCGTCAAGCCGTTTTCCAGACGGTCCTTAACCACAGCGAGCTTTACGTCGTACGAATAGGTGTGATGATGCGAACCGGCATTGAGAACGGCGTCGGCACCGCCCACGGCATACGCGCGGGCCCACTGACGAGCCGTGGCCTGGGGAATGCCAAGCTCCGCGGCGAGGGCGCGATGACCGACCCCCTCTTGAAGGATCTCGACGGCGCGCTGCCTAACCTCGGGCGCATGCGTGCGAGTCCTAGTTGCTTCCGACATACCTGCCACTTCTTAGCCTTAACCGTTAATCTGCTTTCTTACGTGCAAGTTAGATAGTAGCATTTTAGCGTTTGCTCAAAGCAGTTAATTAAAATAGACGCGGCGTTATCTGGGCATTTGGCACCAAATTACGACATTTCTTTATCGATTATTTACGCTGGTAGCTGACTCGCAGCTAATCGTCATTCGCTTGTCAACAAAATTGGCATCTCTTTATGTCCTTTGGTATAGAGGATATAGTTATTAACCCCTCCCCCAATAATTTTGAGTGATCTGCAGGACAGTAGACCTCCTCACTCCTCATGATTACCGCGCATTGCCATCCACCGGAGCAAAACAAAAAGGGCGGGACCTGCTGCGCTTGCAGGCCCCGCACCGGTTGACACCCAACGGGACACAGCCGGGCGAGACGGATCCGTGCTACCGCCCCGCCTGGCCGCGATGTTCAACTACAGCTCGTTGGCCGCGTGATATGCCGTGCGAATGGCGCTCGCAATGTCGGCGGTGCGCTCGCCCGAGCAGTCGCCCACGCAGGTCACGGGCACCGTCACGCCATCAAGGTCAAACGCGTTGGCCTTGGAGCCCACGGCCATCACCACGTAATCGCAGGCGATCTTCACCGGCTCCTCGGCGCCGTCCTCGGTGGTGCGAATGGCCTCCACGCCCTCATCGGTAATGGCGGTCAGGCGGGTCTTCACGTGCTGCTCCACGTTGTGCTCGGCAAAGTCGCTCATGATCAGCGGCAGAATGGTCTCGGACTCGCCCGCGGCAATCTTGTCGAGCATCTCGACAATCGCCACCTCGCAGCCGTGCTGCAGCAGGTACTCGGCAGTCTCGGTGCCCACCAGGCCGCCGCCAATGACGACGACGCGGCCCGTAAGCTCCACCTTGCCGGCCAGCACGTCCCAGCTCGAGACGACCTTCTCCGAGTCGGCGCCCGGAACGGGGATGACCACGTCATGTGCGCCCACGGCCACAATCGCGGCGTCGGCGGCGTTGAGGTCCTCAGCGGTAGCGGCATGGTTGAGCTCAACCTTCACGCCCAGGCCGGGCAGAATCTTCTCGTAATACTCGACCGAGCGCATGATCTCGTCCTTGCGCGGAGGCGCGGCCGCCAGCACAATCTGGCCGCCCAGATGATCGCTCGCCTCGTAGACGGTCACGTCGTAACCGCGCTTGGCCGCCACGCGCGCGGCCTCCAGGCCGGCAATACCGCCGCCCACGACGGCGATCTTCTTGTCGCCCTCGCCCGGCTTGATGGCGATGGTCGCCTCGTCGCCGTTCTCGGCATTGAGCACGCACGAGATGTACTTGCGGTTTTGAATCGCATCGACGCAGCCCTTGTTGCAGTTGAGGCACTCGCGGATGGGCTCGCCCGTGGCGGCCTTCAGCGCAATGTCGGGGTCGCACATGAGCGAGCGGCCGTAGGCGATGATGTCGGCCGAGCCGTCTTCCAGGATCTTCTCGCCCGCCTCGACCGAGACAACACGGCCGACGGTTGCCACCGGCACGGAGACCAGGGCCTTGACGCGCTCGGCCACCGGCAGCGTCCAGTTGTAGGGCATGGCGCCCATGGGCGGAATAGTGTCGCCCATGTTGCCGGTGTGGTTGGCCTGTGCGACCTGGATCATGTCGATGCCCGCGCCCTCGAGCAGCTTGGCAAACTCGCAGGCCTCGTCGGGCTGCAGGCCACCCTTGCCGCGCGGCGTGCCGTCGGGGTTCTCCATGATCACGGGGAGCTTGTACTCCACCATCAGCTGCGGCGCGGCTTCCTTAATGGCAGCGACGACCTCGAGCGCATAGCGAACGCGGTTCTTAAACGAGCCACCGTACTCGTCGGTGCGCTTGTTGAGGATGGCCGAGCACAGCGAACCCACCAGGCGGTCGCCGTGGACCTCGATGGCGTCGATTCCGGCCTGCTGCGCGCGAGCGGCCGAGGCGGCGATGGCCTCCTTGATCTGGGTAAGCTGCTCTACGCTCGCCTCGTTCACAAAGTGCTGCATGTCGTGGTGCAGTTTGGCATATGCCTGCTTGCGGATCTCGTTGGACTCGGCCATCTTGGCGGCAAAGGTCTCCTCGTCGCCGGCGGCCTTGGCTTCCTGCGCGGCCTTGGCGGCGGCCATGGATCCCATGACCATGCGGCCGACGCCGGGCACGTCGTACTCGGGGTGGAACAGCTGCAGCGCGACCTTGGCACCGTGCTTGTGGACGGCGTCGGCCAGCGCCTTAAACGTGGGGATCTGGGCGTCGGTCGCCAGCTTGGGCGTGGGGCTTGCGGTCATAACGGGAGCGACGTCGCCGATGACGATGTAGCTCACGCCGCCACGGGCCAGGCGCTCGTAAAAAGCCAGGCTGCGCTCGCCAATGGAGCCGTCGCGCTCCTCGTAGCCGGTGGTCAGCGGCGGGAACATAATGCGGTTCTTGAGCTCAAGGGGGCCAACCGTAATGGGCTGGAGCAGCTTGGATGCAGGTGCGGTCATGGACATTCCTCTCTTGTAGACGCGGCGGCGATGGTGCCGCGTAGTTGTCTAGAGGATATGGCATGGGGGCACAGCGGCGCAACGGAAATCGGCAGACAGCAGGTAGCGACAGGTGGATGGGGCGGGGCGGCCCGTCGGTTTGTCTCAATCTGTAACAGTTACGCGGTAAAACTGGGTCTTACTGTTACAGATCGAGACAAACCAAACCCGCCTGCTAGAAAATCTCAATCTATAACAACAACTCGGCAAAATCCGTCCCTCGTGTTACAGATTTAGACAAACACGACCCAACCCACCGGTATATCTCGACCTGTAACACCTAGCCGCCCAAATCGGGTCTAGATGTTACAGATCGAGATTTTGTTTGAGAGGCCGAGAATTGGACCGAAAACACGGTCCCGAAATAACAAAAAAGCTCGCCGGCTAGGCCGACGAGCTGCAAGTTCTTGGTCGCGGGGGCAGGATTTGAACCTACGACCTCCGGGTTATGAGCCCGGCGAGCTACCAGACTGCTCCACCCCGCAATGTCTGGGCGCCTCATGTGCGCAAAAAAGAATATTACGCGGGAGTTCGGTAAACGGCAAGGAAAATCTCGTAGAGCATAATTCCTTCATATTTAAAACCCCTCAGCCCCTATCACTGTAAACGAATCGCGGCCGAGCGCCGTCGACGGCGCGTATACAATGGTGCGCGTCCTTTTATGCCAACACCGGGAGTAGACATGCTGCTCGCTATCGATATGGGAAACACGCAGACGGCCATGGGCCTGTTTGACGGAGACGAGCTGGTGCAGTCGTGGCGCATGCCCACCGACCGCTCCTATACCGCCGACGAGATCCATGTGCGCCTGATGGGTTTCTTTAAGATGTACGGCCTTTCGCTCGACGCGGTCGACGCAATCGCCTTTGCGGGCGTGGTGCCGCAGCTCTCGCGCGAGTGGCACGCCGTGGCCGACCGCATTGCCGCGGACGCCATCGTCATCGGGCCGCAGACGGCCGCCGTAACCAAGCTGCGCGCGGCGCGCCCCCAGGCCGTAGGTGCCGATCGCGTCGCCAACGCCGTTGCGGCCGAGACTTTCTACGGCGCGCCGGCGATCGTGGTGGACTTTGGCACCGCGACCAATATCGACGTCATCGATAAGGACGGTTATTACATTGGCGGAGCGATCGCGCCGGGCATCCGCATCTCCATGGACGCGCTTGCCGCCCGTGCCGCCAAGCTCGCCAGCGTTCCGCTCGAGGCGCCGGAGCACGCCATCGGCCGCGATACCGAGGAGTGCATCAAGGTCGGCGCCGTAACGGGCGCCGCCGCCATGGCCGAGGGCTTGGTCGCGCGCATGAAGCGCGAGCTGGGCCGCGAGGACGCCACCGTTATCGCCACGGGCGGTCTCGCCGGCATCGTCGCCGATTCGACCGATGCCTTCGACGTGGTCGACGGACAGCTCACCATCAAGGGCATCTGCGAAATCTACCGCCGCATGCAGGAGCTGGGGTAAGACGGGGCTTAAGTCGAGCACGCCCGATGTCACAGCCCCGCAAACGTTCGCCAAGCCTATTCCTCAAAATCGAAATTTTTTCGATTTTGAGGAATAGGACCGAGATGCCGCTCCACAGTCACGCAAAAGCCCTCCCCGGTGCAGGCCGAGGAGGGCTTCGTTGTCATTGTTATCTATGGACGCGGACGCCTCGCGCTACAGCCCGCGAATGCGTACGGCCTCGGGCGGAAACTCCTGCTCGCCGGCATCGGTCTTGATGGTCGCACGACCCCAGATGTCCAGGCCCGCAAATACACCAACAGCAAGCGGCAAGCCGCTGGGCGACACCGCCGCAACTTGGCGACCCAGCAGCGGCACCATGTCGAAGTACTCGCCCAACACGGGGGCCAGCGGACCTGCGGCGCCCTGCGGCGTATTGGCAACAGCCGCCCAGGCGTCCACACGGGTCAGCACGGCGGCAGACAACTCCTCGACCAGCGCTTCGTCGGCCGCATCCACACCGAGCTCGCTCAATGCCGAACGCTCAATATCCACCGTCACGGCACCGAACATGCCCGCAGCACCGGCGCCGCCGTTGACGGTGACGCGCGCGAACGACGTCTCAAACACAGGCGCACCGCACACGATGTCACTCGGCCACTGGATGCCCACCTTGCCGGCAAGGCCCAGGCCCGGCGTCGACGCCGTGCCCGCGAGCGCGTCCATCATGCCCATCGCCGCCACAAACGGCAGGCCGTGGAAGGCATGCATATTCACGTCCGGGCGCACGACCAGCGAAAACGTCAACGACGCCTCGCCCGCGCTCCAAGCGCACCAGCCCGCGGACACACCCTCGCGACCCGCGTCGCGCGCGGCGTCAAGCTCGGTGCCGGCGGCTACAACATTCATCTCAATCATCTACATACGCCCCAATTCGCCCACGATATGGCCCACGCGGTCCTCGGGCTCCTTGACCTCGACACCGTTGTAGCGGAAGAACCGCGCCGGGTCGTGCATCAGATCCTCGAGCGGCACCAGTACAAAGTCGCGCTCGCCAATGAGTGGATGCGGCAGGCGCAGCTTTTTGCCGCCATGGATCTCGCCGTCCATCCACAGCAGGTCCAGGTCGATGGTGCGCGGACCGTTGACCTTGGCCTTCTTGGAGCGGTCGCGCCCCAGCTCAGCCTCGATCTTCATAAGCTCGTCGAGCAGCACCAGCGGCGCCAGCTCGGTCTTGATCTCGATGACGGCGTTGGCAAACGCATCTTGGCGCGTCTCGTAGGCCGGCTCGCTCTCGTAGATGCGCGAGCAGTTGGACACGCAGGTGAGCGGAATCTCGGCGATCATGTCGCGTGCGGCGCGGATGTTGTCGCAACGATGCCCCAGGTTGGAGCCCACGGCCACAAACGCACGGCGCGGCTGCGGCTTGGCGACAGCCCAGTAGCCGTTCAGGAAGTGCGCAAAGCCAGTGACGTCGTGCACGCGCACGATGTTGGCACCGGCCTGGATAGCGCCCAGGCATACGCCAAACGTGGCGGCATCGCGCGCGGCGGCCTCGGTCACGCCCGAGACGGCGCCCACAAAACGCTTGCGCGACACGGCGCACATGAGCGGATAGCCCAGCGACGCCATCTTGGCGGTCTCACGCTGGATGACGATATCCTCGTTGGCCGTCTTGCCAAAGCCCGGGCCGGGATCGATGCAGATGCGGTCGCGCGACACGCCGGCATGGATGAGCGTGCGGGCCTGGTCGGACAGAAAGCCCATGACACGGCGCATGATGGGCGCCGAATCGGGCAGGGTAAAGCGGCGGAGCTGCGAGGTGGGCACATAGGCCTCCTCACGGCGGGCACTGCGGCGCATCATGGCGGCCAGGCGGTCATTGGACTCCGATGCGGCCTCGGTGGCTGCGGGCGCGGCCTCGGGCGCGGGCGCGACGGTCTCGGCGGCAGCAACCTGCTCGGCGGCCGGCGTCTCCTGCCCCAGCTCGGTTGCGGGCTCGGACGTGGGCTCCGGTTCGCCAAACGGCAACGAGGGCTGCACCACGCCGCCCGGAAGCTTGGCCTCAACCTTGGGCTCACCCAGCAGCTTGCCGCGACGGCGGCGGGCCGGCTTCTCGGCCTCGCGCGCGGCCTCGGCAGCCGCTTCGCGTGCCTTCTCGGCAACAAACGCCGCAGCCGAGGTATCGAGCTGCACCGTTGCGTGCGTGCGGGCGGGCGCGGCGACCTCGCCGGCATGCATCACGATGACGCCGCAGGTACTCGTCTTAACAAACTCGACCATCTTGGGATCGGTGAAGCCCGTCACGTCGTTGACGATCGAGGCGCCGCAGCGCACGGCCGCCTTGGCAACCGCCACATGACGCGTGTCGATCGAGACGATGGCGCCCTCCTTGGCCAGCGCGCGTACCACGGGCAGCACGCGGCGAGCCTCCTCGTCGGGGTTGACCGGGGTAAAGCCAGGACGCGTGGACTCGCCGCCCACGTCGATGATGTCGGCACCGGCGTCGAGCATCGCCAGGCCGTACTCGATGGCGGCATCCGGGTCGAAGTGCTCACCGCCATCGCTAAACGAATCGGGCGTCACGTTGAGGACGCCCATGATGCGCGGGCGGTCAAAGCTGAGCTCGTACTTTCCGCACCGCCATGTCTTGCTATCGTTCGCCATGAACATCCTCCTAAAATGCCCGCGCCGCCGCGCTTGGGCGCTGGCGGCGGGGTCGCTTTGCAATCAGTCTTTCTATTGTATCCGCGCGCGCGGGCTAGAACGCAAACGCGGCCGCGATGTCGCAAGAAATCAGCAGGTCGGCATTTGCATCCTGATCGGTGGGAGCAAGATTGCAAATGGCCAGCGTATCGCCGGTAAAGTAACGCGTAAGGCCCGCCGCCGGATACACCACGAGCGAGGTCCCGCCCACAATGAGGGCATCGGCCGCGGCGATGGCGGCAACGGCACCGGTCAACACATGCTCGTCGAGCGGCTCTTCGTAGAGCACTACATCGGGCTTGATGCGGCCACCGCACGCGGGGCACGCAGGCACGCCCGCGGCATCCTCGTGCTCGCGCGAGCAAATCCACTCGGCGCTATAGACCGCGCCGCACGACTGGCAAATGTTGCGATGGACCGATCCGTGCAGCTCAAACACTCGCTGTGAGCCGGCCATCTGATGCAGGCCGTCGATATTTTGCGTCACCACGGCGTCGAGCTTGCCGGCGCGCTCCAGCTCGGCCAGCTTGGTGTGGCAGCGGTTGGGTTTAGCGTTGAGCGCGATCATCTTGGTGCGGTAAAAGTCGAAGAACTCCGCAGGATGCGCCTCGTAAAAGCTATGCGACAGCATGGTCTCGGGCGGATAGGCAAACTGCTGGTGATACAGGCCGTCCACGCTGCGGAAATCGGGAATGCCACTTGCCGTGGAAACACCAGCGCCGCCAAAGAAGACCACGCGCTTATGGGTGCCGAACAGCTCCGCCAGCGCGGCGGAGGCCTGCTTGGGATCCGTTATTGCCTGCGTCATATGAGTCCTCCGTCCCTGTTGGTCGGGCAGCGTTGGGCAACGTCCCAGCATGCGGCCTTTAAGTCAGCATGCGCGGGGCCCACCCCGCCCCTGTTGCGCTAATCTTAAGCCTGCCAACCCCGTCGAAAGGACACCATGCCTCAGACTTACACCTTTGCCTCGTGGAACGTTAACGGCCTGCGCGCCGTGCTCAAAAAGGACCCGAGCTTTATCCAGATCGCGCAAGAACTCGACGTCGACATCTTGGCGCTGCAGGAGACCAAGCTGCAAGGGGGCCAGGTCGATATTGACCTGCCCGGTTATTACCAAACCTGGAGCTACGCCGAGCGCAAGGGCTACTCGGGCACCGCGGTCTTTAGCCGCCAGGAGCCGCTGCGCGTGCTGCGCGCCGACGCGCTGCTGCCCTACGCCGGCGAGGGCGAGGCGGCCGTACTCGTCGCCCAAGCCGTAACCGAGGGCCGCGTCTGCGCGCTCGAGTTCGACAAGTTTTGGTTTGTCGACGTCTACACGCCCAACGCCCAAAATGAGCTCGCGCGCATCGATGTGCGCATGGCCTGGGATGATGCCTATCGCGGCTTTTTGACGGGACTCGAGCGCGAGACCGGCAAACCCGTCGTAACCTGCGGCGACTTTAACGTGGCGCATGAGGAGATCGACCTTAAGAACCCCAAGTCCAACCGCGGCAACGCAGGCTTTTCGGACGAAGAACGCGGCAAGTTTACCGAGCTGCTCAACGCCGGGTTTACCGATACCTGGCGCGCGGCAAACCCCGACGTCGAGGGCGTCTACAGCTGGTGGAGCTACCGCTTTAATGCCCGCAAGAACAACGCCGGCTGGCGCATCGATTACTTCCTGGTAAGCGACGCAATCGCCGACAACGTACGCGACACCGGCATCCGCGGCGACATCTTCGGCAGCGACCACTGCCCCGTCACCCTCACGCTAGAACTCTAGCCCCAAGTAATTCCTGGGGGGACAGAGGAAAACAGATTATGTGGCCCCTCTCCCCCTATAAGGTGCGGTGGAATAGTTCCTGTTTGGGCAGCAAATAGCCAAAAACGAGAACCATTCCACCGCAAGTTCGTGAGGGAACGCGAAATGCCTTACAGCCCGTATTTCACGACGACACGGTTAATGCGACGGCACCAAGGCTTGTACAAGGCAGCCAAGAACACGCAGGTCGCGAGGCCGTGTGTGATATCGAACGGCACTGCCGTGGCAAGACGTGCCATGGCACCCGCCCACGTGAGCGGTTGAACAAAACCGATAATGTCGTAGGCGTTGATCACAACGCCGTACAGCAAACCCGAAGCAAAGCCGTAGGTCAGCAGCGCCGGCATACGCACGGTGCCATCGGCGCGATCAAAAGCGCCGGCATGCGCCAGCGCACCGCCAACGTATCCCACGAGCCCCCAGGCATACATCTGCCATGGCGTCCACATGCCCTGTCCAAAAAAGAAATTGCTGGTCAGCGCTGCCAGCGCACCAACCATGAAGCCGTTGCGTCGACCCAACGTCGCCCCCGCGATAATGGCGATGGCACTCACCGGTTTAAAGTCGGGAATGGGCCCAAACAGGATGCGCCCCGCCGCCGCCAGCGCCGCCAGCACCAACGTGGGCATAATCTGGCGCAAACCCGGACGAGATGCCTCGTAACCCGCAAAGAACAGCGCGAGCACGAGCGCCACCACAACCAGCATGGCAAGCGCTGCCTGCTCAATGCCTGCCAGCAATGCTGCGGCCATTACCGCCGGCACCGCCAACAACAGCGGAATCTCAAGTTTTGTGAGTAGGCGCGAGGCGCGAAAATCCGCCATCCCATCACGCCCTATAGAACACGTTGTCGGCAAAGAAGTCGGCCGGGGACTCCATGCAGGCAATCTCACCGTCAAACATCATGGCGACGTCATCGGCAACCTGCTCGGCAAAATCCAGATCGTGCGTGGCCATGATGACGGTGCCGCCAGCCTTCGCATGGTCACGCAGGGCGCGGGCGATGATGCGGCGGCTGAACAGGTCTAGACCCTTGGTGGGCTCATCGAGCAATAGCAGTTCGGGGCCGATTAGCAGCAGTTTTGCCAATGCAAGCAGTTGACGCTGCCCGCCCGAAAGATCGTACGGATGGCGTCCATCCAGACCCGACAACCCCAAGCTCGCCGCACGCTCCCGCGCCAAGTTCTCGTCATATCCGCAGGTCGAGGCCCATTCCATCAGCTCGTCGCGCACCGTCTCGGCAACCAGCAGGGCCTTGGGGTTCTGCGGCAGCAGCGCAGCCGAGGCCGCCCCGCGCACCATACGACCACGCTGCAGCTTGGCAGTCTTGGCCAGCACCGAAAGCATCGTCGACTTGCCGCAGCCGTTACCGCCCACAACCGCATGCACCGCGCCAGTCGAAAACGACGCATCGAGCCCGCGCAGCACCCAGCCGGACGCTCGATCGTAGCGAAACCAGCCTTCCGACAGGGTGGTAGCCGACCCGCCGTGCATTTTTTGGAGTATTCTGCTTCCATCCGTGCGCGGGAAGGCTTCCGAGCCGTTCTCGAGCGACGTTTGCGCCACAAATTCGGACGATTTGTCCAATTCTGAACTTTTTTTCGCGCTCGATACGTCCCCGGGCGGCTCCAGAGAGCCCAAATTGTCCTCGCGCCTGCTGAATACTCCTTTATTTGCACATCGGATGGCACCCCACCCCAACATGTCATCGGAAAACAGCGATTCTCGGCGTCCCAAAGAAGCCATATCCGCCACCTCGCGCACGCGACCGTCCTCAATCCGGTACGCACACGTCGCGTATTCGAGCATTGGGCGCGGCTGATGCGTCGCCACAACAACCGTGCAGCCCAGCTCGCGATTCACACGAAACAGCGCGTGCAGGAAATTCTTCTCCGCAACCGGATCAAGCTGAGACGTGGGCTCGTCGAGCAGCAGCACGCGCGGGCGCAGCGTCAGAACGGCCGCCAACGACAGCAACTGTTTGCGACCGCCCGAAAGCGTGTCAGTATCGCGGTGAAGCCAATCTTCCAGCCCAAAGAAATAGCTGGTCTCAGCTACGCGACGGCGCATCTCATCACGCGCTAGCCCCAAGTTTTCCAGGCCAAACGCCATCTCGTGCCACACGGTTTCGCACACGATCTGGTTCTCGGGATCCTGGAACACATAGCCCACGCGCTCCGCCGATGCCCGCACATCCATGTCGGCGACGTTCTCGCCCAGCACGAGCAGTTCGCCAGTGCGCTCGCCCGCCGGAGCGATCTCGGGCTTGAGTAGCGACAGCAACGTCGACTTACCCGATCCGGTACCGCCGACAAGCAGCGCAAATGCACCTTGGGGAACAGACCAGTCGAGTCCCTCGAGCACCGCAGCATCCGCATCGGGGTAGGCAAAGCTCAGGCTCCGCACCTCAATCGCCGGCATATCCGGGCCGTATGCCGCGCCCGACACCGGTCCCCTATCCAACCGAGCCATCAGCCGAACCTCTTCTCATCGATCGCATGCAACACGCAGGGCAGCATCATCCAGGCAGCGTACACGACATAGCCCAGCCACGGCGCCGGCACCGATAGTTGCGGGTAAAACGAATACTGCGTTGTCGCGGTCCATGCCACCGCCACCGCAGCGGCACCAAACACCGCAAGCCCAACCAGCGCGGCAACATCGCCGCGACCCAGCCGATACCGCGCGTACGTCGTGCGACGTGTCGCGGCGCCCCATCCACGGGAGCGCATGGCGTCCGCGCGCTCCAGCGAATCTTCCATGCCCCAGCCCATCAACACGCTCGATGCCCGTAGGCGCGAACGCACGGGATCGGCCGGCGCGCGACCCGGCACATCAATCGCATCCTGCACCGCCAGTACCGTACGACCGCGGCGTAAAAACTGCGGGATAAGCCGCATGCACATCGAGATCATGAGCGCGAGCACCGGCGCGGCGTTGCCCAAAAGCGCAAGTACCTTGTCGTATTCGAGCATCGACGCCGCGGCCTCAAACCACAGCACGCTCGCCACGAACAGCCCGCCCATGCACAGGCCGTAAACCATGCTCTCTAGATACACCGCACGCATGCCAATACGAAACAGCTCCGTCGAGCCCGATGCACTAAACAGCGGATTGAGCACCGCAATGATCAAAATCACCGGCAGCTGCCAGCGAAGCGCGCCCAACGTGCGCGCAACACCGCGCGTCGCAAGCCCGTACGCCAACCCGCCCGCAAGCGATAGCGCAATCAGCACCGGTTGCATCGAGAACATGGTGAGCCCCAACGTCAGCACCATGTAGAGCGCCGGCACCGCCGGATGCGACATCGAAAATGCCGCGACGGGTTCGTTGCCCGATTCCTCTCGCATGGTGTCCACGGGCATCCCCATCCCCTCGCTCAAACGTCAACGCCGCAGCGCCGCCACCATACACAACCAGCGCAAACGCCGTACCGCCGGCCCAAGCCTCAGCTGCCGCGCATCAATCGTTACGCGCTCATCATATGCCTGCGGTATCATATTGCGCCGTGTATCGTTTCCAAACACACGTCTCTATAACGTAACAGGAGATCACATGGACGCAACCGCAATTATCCTCGCCGCCGGCGAGGGCACCCGCATGAAGTCGAACCACTGCAAGGTTTCGCACAAGATTCTAGGCAAGCCCATGGTTCAGTGGATCGTCGACGCCACCATCAAGGCCGGCTGCAGCCGCGTCGTGGTCGTCATCGGCAGCCACGCCGACGAGATGCGCGCCCTCATCGATGGCGCCTACGCCAACAGCGCCACCAAAGTCGAGTGCGTCGAGCAGACCGAGCGCCTGGGCACCGGCCATGCCGTCAAGGTCGCGCTCGAGGCCTGCGGCATCGCGCAAGGCCCCGTCGTCGTGCTCAACGGCGACCTGCCGCTCATCACCGCCGACACCGTCGCCAAGTTCGCGCAGACCGTCGCCACCGGCGAGCTCGCCTGCACCGTCATGACCATGACCCCGCCCGATCCTTTTGGCTACGGCCGCATCAAGCTGGGCGCCGATGGTCAGATCGAGCGCATCATCGAGCAGAAGGACTGCACGCCCGAGCAGGCCGCCACGCTGCTGGAGTGCAACGCCGGCTGCTACGCCTTCGACGGCGCGCAGCTTGCCGCCCACATTAACGAGATCGGCAACGACAACGCGCAGTCCGAGTACTACCTGCCCGACATGCTCGAAATCCTCAAGGGTCACGGCCAGGCAGTCTCCATCTTCCACTGCGACGACTACCGCGACGGCCTGGGCGTCAACAGCCGCATCCAGCTCGCGCAGCTCACCGCCATCGCGCGCGACCGCATCAACGAGCACTGGATGGCAGAAGGCGTCACGTTCATCGACCCCACGCAGGCCTGGATCGGTCCCGACGCCACCATCGGCCGCGACACCGTCGTGTGGCCGCAGACGCATCTGATCGGTCACGTCACCGTGGGCGAGGAGTGCCAGCTCGGCCCCAACAGCCGCCTCACCGACACCACCGTCGGCAGCGGCTGCATCATCGATGAGACCATCGCCATCGAGGCCGTCATCGAGAACGGCGTCGACTGCGGCCCGCGCGCCTACCTGCGCCCGGGCACCCACATGCTCGACGGCTCCAAGGCCGGTACGCACGTGGAAATCAAGAAGTCCACGATCGGCGAGGGTTCCAAGGTGCCCCACCTGTCCTACATCGGCGACACCACCATGGGCTCCGGCGTCAACGTAGGCGCGGGCTCTATCACCTGCAACTACGACGGCGTCCACAAGCACAAGACCGTCATCGGCAAGGATGCCTTCATCGGTTCTGACACCATGATGGTCGCGCCCGCCCAGATTGGCGACGGTGCGCTCGTGGCCGCCGGCTCCGTCATCACCGAGCCGGTCCCGGCCGACGCACTCGGTCTGGGCCGCGCCCGTCAGGTAAATATTGAGGGCTGGGCCGCCGATTATCGCCGTCGTCTGCACGAGGACGACGAGGCATAACGTTTCACCAAGCACAAAAGGAGCTGTTCCATGGGGACGGCTCCTTTTTCTATCGTGACCTGCGCGACCGGATGAGTGGTCGGTTCGTGTCCGTTGACGGTAAAGACGTTATCAAGACCCGATTAACCCCGCCGCACGGTTACAATGCAAAAAGGCATCTATATGGCATTCGATGTATAAAGGAGAAGGGTAATGCCGATTAATGATCCCGAGAAGTCGGAGAATATGCGCAAGTCCATCCGCGTGTATTCCGGTTCCTCCAACCGTCCCCTCGCTCAGAAGATCGCTGAGTACCTTGGGGTCGAGCTTTCGGGCCTTACGCTAAAGCAGTTCGCCAATGGTGAGATTTACGCCCGCTACGACGAGACCGTCCGCGGCGCCGACGTCTTCCTGATTCAGTCCGTGGCCGGCGGCAACGTCAACGACATGCTCATGGAGCTGCTCATCGCCACCGACGCTGCCAAGCGCGCATCCGCCCGCTCCATCACCGCCGTCATCACCCACTACGGCTATGCCCGCCAGGACCGCAAGGCCGGCCCGCGCGAGCCCATCACCGCCCGCCTCGTCGCCAACCTGCTCGAGCGCGCTGGCGTCAACCGCATCATCACCCTCGACCTGCACCAGGGCCAGATTCAGGGCTTCTTCGATATCCCGGTTAACCACCTGTCCGCGCTGCCGCTGTTTGGCCAGTACTATAACGACATGCACTTCGACACCGACAACCTGGTTGTCGTCTCCCCCGATGTGGGCCGCGCCAAGGCCGCCAAGAAGCTGTCCGACATGCTCGGCTGCGACCTGGCCATCGCCCACAAGGGCCGTCCGCGCCACAACGCCGCCGAGGTCATGGGCATCATCGGTGACATCAAGGGCAAGACCTGCATCATCAACGACGACATGATCGACACCGCTGGCACCCTGTGCGCCAACGTCAAGGAGCTCAAGGCTATGGGCGCTGGCGACATCTACGTCTGCGCCACCCACGGCATCTTCTCCGGTCCGGCCATCGAGCGTCTGAACGACGCCCCGATCGTCGAGTGCCTCGTCACCGACGCCATTCCCGTCGAGGTCGGCGGCAAAATCAAGACCATCTCGGTCGCCGAGGAGTTCGCTCAGGCCATCTCCGCCGTTTACCACGAGGAGCCCGTCTCCACGCTCGTCGGCGGCGACTTCGCGCTGTAATCCAGCGTGCATCTCATCATCTTTGGTGTTTTTAAAGGGTCGGAAGCTCGCTTCCGACCCTTTTTCTACCCCTCGACAACCTTCCCTGGACAATTAGTTCAGATACGTATTTTTTTAAAGCTCCAAAGGCCGTTCTGAGCCTTCTGAGCTCCCCGGCGAACGCCATACTGCCCAAAGCTCATCGCTTTCGAGTACGACCGCCGCATATTTACCCTCAAATCGCCCTCGAAAGCCCTTAGAAACGCCTCGAACGCCCGCCGTCTTATACGTATCTGAACTAACTGTCCAGTAGCTATCGTCAACCTTCGCGGCAGAGCTCAATTTCCTGCAATCCCCTCAACCGATTCCACCGATTTCATAACACCCAGCCGTTCATGGCGCGCAGCGCCCCGCTGAGCGAAAAGAACGGTATGGCGGTCGCATTCTGCCGCCAACTTAGTACGTTATAGCTATGACGACCGTGATTTCACATCTCTCCGCCCTCCGCGCAATTCGTCGCGCACGACGGGCGTACTCTGCCCTACCCTGGGACTCCGTTGATAGCGAACAGCAAGCACAGGCCTTGGCTGGCTGCATTCCCAACAATGACGCGATAGACTTTGGCGCACTTTCGATACTCGACGCCTGGAATGAAGATGATTCCGAACTGCTCGATCTTCTCGTTTCAAACGAAGACAACAGGCGCCCCGACAAGCGACTTCTTCAGCATATTCTCTCCACTCCTCTTCCTGAAGGTGCAATTATGCACGTCGAGGCCGACATCTACGCAACGTCTCCTGCCATGACAGCCATGCTTTGTTCCAAAAATGAATCAGTCGCCAAAACCTTGATGCTCCTTATGGAGCTGCTCGGAACCTACTCCCTTCCTCCCGGGGCAACATACCCCATTGCCTATGACGACATCTGGCCCAAGGGCGATGACTACGAAGCGATGGACGACCTCGATTGCCGGGGCGACCAGTCGGCGACCGAACAGCAGAACGAAACCCGCTACGAACAGGCACACTACAAATGCGAGCCCGCCACGACCATCGAAGATCTCGAGACTGTTGCACAGCTTGCCAAAAGCAGCTCATACACCTCGTTTCGCACGGCAGTCAAGCTCGCCCGACCCGGATCTGCATCCCCAGCCGAATCCCTAATGTTTGCCGTTCTCGGAGCGCCCATGCGCTTTGGCGGATTCGGATGTTGCAGCCTGCCCATGGGAGGCCTGCTACTCAACTATCGAATCGACTTCGACACTCTTGCGGTCAACATGTCCTCCGGCATCCCTTACGCCATCTGCGACCTATATTGCCCGGCCGCCGGAGTCGACAACGAATACAACGGAATTGGGCATGAGCTTCAAAACGCTCGCATCCACGATGGCAATCGAAATAATGGCCTCAAGGCAATGGGCATCCACGTCCTGGTTATCAATCGCGACCAAATGAAAGACCTTGTTGCACTCGAAGCCTTCGCCCAAACGATGCATCGACTCGCGGGAGTCCGATTCCGATACCGTATCAAGGGCTATCGCAAGCGTCAGGCCGCTTGGCTCAACGCCCTGCGGGCCGGAATCGGCCTTGCGCCGGTCTAAACGGCGAATCACCCGTGCACCGTCGAGCAGGGCTGGACAGTTAGTTCAAATACGTATAAATGGACACATTGAATTAGGCTGTTTTGCAGTTATCTCTATACCATTCGCCCGATTTGAAGGCAGGGTAGACTTCAAAACAGCGTCATATGGACTAACTAAAGCTCCAAAACAACGTATCGGCATTGAATTGAGCACTTCGAGTCCTCAGAACTTATACGTATCTGAACTAACTGTCCACCTCGATTTCGACGGCCGTCCAAACGCCCTCAAATAACCTCAATTGCCCTCCATTTGACAGCGGCAACAGGGTCGCTCACCATAGCAGGCGACAAATCAACGAAAGGATGAACATGGCAGCTGCACAGCCGCTTAAGATTCGCATGGTTGCCGGACTTGGCAACCCTGGCGATGAGTATGCCGAGACCCGCCACAACGCTGGCTTCAAAGCGATCGACGAGTTGGCCCGTCAGGCCGGCGTCACGTACTGGAAAAACCAGGCCGGCGCCGAGGTCGCGCTCATCAACATCAACGATCCCGAGGAAGAGGGCGGTAAGCGCCAGATTGTACTGGTCAAGCCGCAGTCGTATATGAATACCTCGGGTGGCCCCATCTCCAAGCTCTGCCGCGAGTACAAGATCAAGGCCGAGGAGCTGCTCGTAATCCACGACGAGCTCGACATTCCCGCCGGCGACGTACGTGTTAAGGTGGGCGGTGGCCACGCCGGTCACAACGGCCTGCGCTCCATCATCGACAAGATGGGCAGCCGCGACTTCAGCCGCATCCGCACCGGCATCGGCAACCCTCCCGGCAAGATGGCCGTCGCCGACTACGTGCTTAAGCAGCTGCGCGCCCGCGAGGCCGAGGATTTCCAGGACACCTGCGCCCGCGCCGCAGATGCCGCCGGTCTGGCAATCGTGCACGGCGTGATCTATGCCCGCGACCACGTCAACGGCGCCGCCTCCGCCAACGGCAAGCACTAAAACCTATCATTTAGGGATAGGTTTATTTTGGCAGGTTTTAACTGCGGAAACGCCGCAGCGGCCGCATCGCAATAAACCGCGCACCGCCATACACACATAGCACCCCAAAGGGGGCCGACCTCATTGCAACCCGAGGCTGGCCCCTTTGCCGTTTTACCCGATAAAACCTGCCAAAATAAACCTCTCCCCCTTTGGTAGGCCAAAGTGGATAAACCCTGCTCCCAACCGCCGAAGACACACGTAAGTGACATGTCCATGAGGGTATAATTTGCACCGTATGTCTGCACAACGCCTGTGCACGTACGGTTTTATTCGGGCTACCGTCCATTTCCGTGGAGGCACGGTTCGGCGGCCCTAACAAGAGAGGGGTTCTATGTATAAGATCCTGGAGAAGACGCAGTTCTCGGAGAAGGTGTTCAAGTTCCGCATCGAGGCGCCCGCAATCGCCAAGCATGCGCACGCTGGACAGTTCCTCATGGTCCGCGCCAACGAGACGGGCGAACGCGTCCCGTTTACCCTGGCCGGCTGGAACGGTGACGAGGGCTGGGTCGAGTTCATCTTCATGGTGATCGGCAAGACCACCGAGATGCTTTCCACCTACGAGGCCGGCGAGTCGCTGCGCGACGTCGTGGGCCCGCTGGGCGTTCCCACCGAGATGGCCGAGGGCCCCTGCGCCGTCATTGGCGGCGGCGTCGGCCTGGCAATTGCCTTCCCGGTCGCCAAGCACCTGGTCGAGACCGGTCACGAAGTTCACGCCATCATGGGCGCCCGCACCAAGGACCTCCTGCTCATGGAGGACCAGTTCCGCGAGCTCCTCGACGAGGACCACATCCACATCACCACTGACGACGGCTCCTACGGCGAGCAGGGCGTTGTCACCGCTCCGTTGGAGCGCCTGCTGCAGGACAAGGCCGTGAGCCAGGTCTTCTGCGTCGGCCCCGTTCCGATGATGAAGTTCTCGACCCTCACCGCCCAGAAATACGACACCCCCATCACCGCGTCCCTCAACCCCATCATGGTTGACGGCACCGGTATGTGCGGCTGCTGCCGCGTCGAGGTGGGCGGCGTGACCAAGTTCGCTTGCGTCGACGGCCCCGACTTCGATGCCACCCTGGTCGACTGGGATGACCTTCGTGCCCGCCAGGCCGCTTACCGTTCCGAAGAGGGCGAGTCCCTCAAGGCCTATGAGGAAAAGAGCTGCGCATGCCACTAGTTAACGGTCGTTTCGTTGCCGATATGAAGTCGCCCCGCACCCCCGATAACGAGGAGCCGGCTGCCGAGCGCGCCTGCGACTTCCGCCCCGTCGACAAGGGCTTCACCGAGGAGATGGCGCTGGCCGAGGCCGAGCGCTGCCTCAACTGCAAGAAGCCGTTCTGTGTTGAGGGCTGCCCCGTCAACATCAACATCCCCCGCTTTATCGAGCAAATCCGCGCGAAGGACTTCGGCGGCGCTCTCGATACCATCCGCGAGGACTCCATGCTTCCCGCCATCTGCGGCCGTGTCTGCCCGCAGGAGAACCAGTGCGAGGGCAAGTGCATCCGTGGTAAAAAGTCCGAGCCCGTGGCCATCGGCCAGCTCGAGCGCTTCCTGGGTGATCGCCCCGAGCTCGCCTCCACGCCCAAGATGGCCCCCAAGAACGGCAAGAAGGTCGCCGTCGTCGGCTCCGGCCCGTCCGGCATCACCTGCGCCGGCGAGCTCGCCCGTAACGGCTTTGACGTTACCGTCTTCGAGGCCTTCTTCACCGGCGGCGGCGTGCTGGTCTACGGCATCCCCGAGTTCCGTCTGCCCAAGGCGGTCGTCAAGCGCGAGATTGACGGCCTGGAGGACATGGGCGTCAAGTTTGAGTACAACTCCGTCGTGGGCAACATGGCCACGGCCGAGGAGCTGTTCGAGCAGGGCTTCGACGCCATCTACGTGGCGACCGGCGCTGGCCTGCCCAAGTTCCTCAACGTCCCCGGCGAGAACCTGCCCAACGTCTTCTTCGCAAACGAGTACCTCACCCGCGTGAACCTGATGAAGGCCAACAAGTTCCCCGAGTACGACACCCCCACCAAGCACGGCAAGAACGTCGTCGTCTTTGGTGGCGGCAACGTGGCTATGGACGCCGTCCGTACCGCCAAGCGCCTGGGCGCCGAGCACGCCATCATCGCCTATCGTCGTACCGAGGACGAGATGCCCTGCCGTCGCGCCGAGCTGCACCATGCCAAGGCCGAGGGCATCGAGGTTCTGCCGCTCGTTTCCCCGCTCGAGTTTGTCGCTGGCGAGGACGGCTCCGTGTGCGCCGTCAAGGTCCAGAAGATGGAGCTCGGCGAGCCCGACGAGTCCGGCCGTCGTCGCCCGGTGCCCATCGAGGGCGCCATCGAGGAGATTCCCTGCGACGTCGCAATCTCGGCTATCGGTACCAACGCCAACCCCTTCGCAAAGAAGATCGGCGGCAAGATGGAGCTCAACAAGTGGGGCTACATCATCGCCGACGAGGAGACCGGCCAGACCACCGATCCCCGCATCTGGGCCGGCGGCGACATCGTCACCGGTGCCGCTACGGTCATTCTGGCGATGGGCGCCGGCAAGAAGGCCGCCGCTTCCATCACCAAGAGCCTGCTGGGCGAGTAATCACCCTCAACGCTAGCCATCAAACGGCAAAGTTCCCGTCGAGCACACGCCCGGCGGGGACTTTTTCTATGCCGATCGCCCGACCACCACGATGGGGACAGGCACCTTTGTGATGGTTTTGGTCGGTTAGCCTTCGAGCTGCGCCACCTTGTAGCGGTAGGCTGCGGCGATGACGTCCTTGCAGCCTTCGCGGCCCAGCTTGGCGCGGTTGACGACGATGTCTTTACCGCTCGTCATCTTCCACTTGCCGGCGCTATAGCGCTTATAGAACGCCTCGCGCGCCTTCTGCTGCTGTTTGACCAGCTTGGCGCCCTTCTTTTTGTTAAGGCCACGCTTCTTGCGCACAATCTCGACGCGGTCCTCAAAGGGTGCGGTCACCAACACGGCAATGTGGTTGGGGTTGTTGCGCAGCAGGTAATCGGACAGACGGCCTTCGATAATGCAGC
Source organism: Collinsella sp. BG-O-102 (assembly GCF_023656745.1). Lineage (GTDB taxonomy): Bacteria > Actinomycetota > Coriobacteriia > Coriobacteriales > Coriobacteriaceae > Collinsella. The sequence continues at coordinate 41,007 of NZ_JAMOKO010000009.1, read as the reverse complement.
TCTCGGTCTCGCCCAGATCCAAAATCACCTGGCTCATCTTTTGGAACAACTTATCCGAGTACGAACGCGCATCGTAGCGGTCGGGCAGAAACGCCATGTTCTCCACGGCCAGACGCTCATCATAGGCGGCCATCTTATCGAGCGACTCGCCCGCGCGCAGCGACGCACGTACCAGCAGCTCGTTATCGTACAGCGGAATCCCCAACTCGTCGGCAAGCATGCGGCCAATCTCGTGGCCCTCGGCGCCAAAGTCGCGCGCGATGGTAATGACCACAGGATTCTTCTTATTCTCCAGATCGCTCATCGCGATTCCTTTCTCTATGTGACAAAGGGGCTGTCCCTTTGCCACATTCTACGCTGCCACCATTCGCCTCTGATATGCGCGAACCAGCAACGAGATGCCAAAGTTGAGCACAAAGTACATCGCAAACACCAGGCCGTAGAGCATAAGAACCTGCGACAGGTCAATCGCGTGGGCCATCACGACATTTGCCGTGTACATGAGCTCGGCCACGTTAATGCCCGAAAGATACGAGCTGTCCTTAATGACGGTCGTGCACTGGCTAAACAGCGCCGGAATGATCGTCTTAAACGTCTGCGGCAGAATGATGTAGCACATGGTGGCAAAGAAGCCAAAGCCCTGGCTCTGCGCCGCCTCAAACTGGCCGCGCGGAATCGAGTTGAGGCCGCCACGCACAATCTCGGCCATAACAGCGCTGGTAAACAGCGTAAAGGCGATGGTCGAAATCACAATGTCCAAACCCTGCACCGTAAAGTAGATAAACAGAATCCACAGCAGGTTTGGCGTACAGCGGAACAGCTCGATATAGGCGCTCACCAAAATACGGAACGGGCGGGGCGCATAGCTTTTAACGAGCGCCAGCACCGTGCCAAAGATGAGCGAGAAAAAGATCGACAGCGCCGAGATCTCGATCGTCTTAACAAAGCCGCCCCAAATGTAGAGCAGGTTGGTCGCGTTGAAGATTTCCATGCGCTAGGCCTCCTCTACGTTGTCGAGTCCCAGCTCGGCCAGGCTCACGCCGCGCGGACGCTCCTTGGAGCGGCGCTCGAGCCACTGCACCAGCATGGCGAGCGGAAAGCAGATGATGAAGTACATAAGGCAGCAGACGATGTATCCCTGCAGGTAACCGTACAGACTCACAAAGTTGTCGGAACGGTACATAAGGTCGCCGCCGGCCACAAGCGCCAGCACCGACGTGTTCTTGACCAGGTTGAGCGCCTGGTTACACAGCGGCGGCAGAATAATCTTGAATGTCTGGGGCAGCACGATGTACCAGTATGCCTGCGCACGGGTGAAGCCCTGGCTCTGGGCCGCCTCCATCTGACCGCGCGGAACCGCCTCGATACCAGTGCGGATGACCTCCGAGATGTAGGCCGCGTGATACAGACCCACACCCAAGAAGCCCAGCACGAACGGCGCGATGCGCACCGGCTGGTCGGCACCGGTTATGGCCTGCAAAAACTGCGGACCGGCCATGTACATAAAGAGCACCTGCACGGGCAACGGGGTGTTCTGGTAAAACTCCACGTACACGCGGCTTATGGCGCGCAGCACGCGCGAGCGAGTGGTAGAGAACACGCCCAGCAGCGTGCCCAGCACCAGCGACAACAGCAGGCCGGCAACGACCACCTGCAGTGTCACGCCAAAGCCCTCCCAGAAGGGCCCCATGTTTTGAAATGTCGTCGACCAACGGTCGGCGTCAAATAATCCTTCGAGCATTTGATTCCTTCCTTGGACGATGCGCCTATACAAGACCCCAGGTCTTGACCTCTTGGTCGAGCCAGCCGTCGGCTAGGCGGTTGCAAATCACCCGATCGACCACGGCCGAAAGGTCGCAGCCCTTCTTGGTCGCCACGCCGTAGCCCTGCTCGCCAAACTTGACCTCGGGCTGCAGCAGCTCAACGGTCTCGTTCATATAGCCGGCCAGCGTGGAGCGGTCCATGGCAAAGACGTCGATATTGCCGGCGTCGAGCGAACTCTTGATGATGGGGTAGCCGCTAAAGGCCCTAAACTCGGGCTTGCAGCTAAAGCCGTTGTCCTTGATCATCTGCTCGATCAGGCCCTGCGTGGTGGCACCCTGGCTTACGCCAATGACCTTGCCGTCCAGGTCCTCAATCGAGGTAAAGCCCGAACGCTTCTTGACCATGAGTCCCACGTAGTCGGTGCGGTACGGCGTCGAGAAATCCCAGCTCTTCTTGCGCTCGTCGGTGATGGTGTAGGTCGCCGCGACCACGTCGAGCTGGCCGTTATCGATCAGTGGGCCGCGCGTCTTGGGCGTTACGTCGGTAAACTCGACAAGCTCCTGGGCGCGGGCCTCCTTGTAGCTCACGCCAAAGACGGCAGCGGCGATCTGGTAGCACAAATCGACTTCCATGCCCTCAAAGCGGCCCTTGGCGGTGTCGTAATAGCCGTAGCCGGGAACATCCTTCTTAACGCCGGCATTCAGATGGCCGCGCGACTTAATGGCCGCAAGCTTGGACCCCTTGTCGGAGCCCTCGCCACTGGTGGAGTTGCCACAACCGGTAAGCGCGGTCCCCGTCAACGCGAGCATGCCGGCGCCCGCCAGCTGCAAAAAGTGACGGCGCGACACGGCCGCCCTCGTCATATCCGTCATGTCCATCACCGCGCCTAGTGCAGAATCTTGGACAGGAACTCGCGGCAGCGCGGGTTCTCGGGGTTATCGAAGAAGTGCTCGGGCGTGCCCTCCTCCAAAATGCGGCCGTCCTCCATAAAGATGACGCGGTCGGCCACCTGGCGTGCAAAGCCCATCTCGTGCGTCACGCAGATCATGGTGATATCTTCCTGCGCAAGCTCGATCATAACGTCCAGAACCTCCTGGACCATCTCGGGGTCGAGTGCCGAGGTCGGTTCGTCAAACAGGATGATGGGCTGCTTGGTGCACAGGGCACGGGCGATGGCGATGCGCTGCTGCTGACCACCCGAGAGATTCTGCGGATACTCGCCGGCCTTATGCGCCATGCCGACGCGCTTGAGCGCAGCGATGGCGATCTCGGTCGCCTCCTCCTTGCTCTTCTTTTGCAGTTTGATGGGCGCGAGCGTCAGGTTGCCCAGCACCGTCATGTTGGGATACAGGTTGAACTGCTGAAACACCATAGAGCTATACTTGCGAGCCATCTCCAGGTGATTCTTTTTGGTGAGCGGCGTACCGTCGATGACGACCTCGCCCGACGTGGGCTCCTCCAGATAATCGACGCAACGGATGAGCGTCGACTTACCCGAACCGGAAGGCCCGATCATTACGAGCTTCTCGCCGCGCTTGACGGTGAGATTGATATCTTTGAGCACATGCAGGTCGCCAAAGTACTTGTTGAGATGCTTGATCTCGATCATGTCTGCCATGAATGTCCCTTCCCTGCGTTTACACGAGTTGAACTATTGTACGGAAAGAACCGCGTTTCCGCAGCCCACACTACATTCCCGTAAAGAACCCGCAACCTTTAACCCACTCATTGGGGACGGGCTTAAATGAGTACCCGCTCATTGGGCACTCATTTAAGCCCGTCCCCAATGATTGCCCAGCCCAGCAAAAAGGGGCGCGACCGCAATGGTCACGTCCCCTTAACATCAACTATGTACCGCTCGGCCCTTAAGCCAGCTTTGCTCCGACGATCTTTGCCGCGGCAGGCTTATCGAAGTTGCCGCCGGTGGCCTTGCCGAGTGCTCCCATGACCTGGCCCATCTGCTTCTTGGAAGTAGCGCCCAGCTCGGCGATGACCTGCTCGATCAGGGCCTCGAGCTCCTCGCCCGAAACCTGCGCGGGCAGCAGGCTCTCCAGAATCTTGACCTGCTCGGTCAGGTTGTCGGTACGCTCCTGGTCGGTGCCGGCCTTGATGGACATCTCCAGCGTCTCGCTCGTCTGCTTGATCAGACGCTTGATCATGCTGTTGACGTCTTCCTCGGTCACATCGCGGCGCTCGTTAACCTCGATATTCTTCACCTCGGCCTTGACCTGGCGAATGATGGACAGGCGAACCTTGTCCTTGGCCTTCATGGCCGCGATCATTTCTTTCTGCAGCTCTTCGTTGGTCATCTGCAAATCCTCTCTAATAGCGTGGGCGGCACTCACGCGAGCACCGCCCCATGGTTACTCAGTCTTCGACGAATCGTCGGTCGAACTCTTGGTGACACCCTTCAGACTCACGTTATAGGGTACGTCCTTGGGCATGGGGTTGACGGTGATGTCGGCATCCTTCTTGTACTGCTCCAGCCACTCGCTGTACGCGGTGCTGGCCGCTTGCGTCTTCACCACGTTGGAGACGTACTTTTTGATGTCCTTGGGCACCTGGTTGATGTCATCAACCTGATTATCGACATGGAAGTAGTCGGTGCACTTGATGATGTGGTAGCCATAGGTCGACTCGACGACTTCGCTCACGTCGCCCTTGTTGAGTCCCTCGAGCGCCGTCTGGTAGCTGTCGACGAAAGTGGTGAGCTTATCCCAGCCCACATCGCCCTTCTTCTCCTTGGAACCGGTGTCCTCGGAGTACTGCTCAACGGCGTCCTCAAAGCTCAGCTCACCGGAGTTGATCTTGTCCAGGCACTCCTGCGCCTTGGCCTTGGCGGCAGCCTTGTCCTCGTCGGAAGCGTCAGAATCAACCTTGATCAGGATGTTCGACGAGCGGCGGGCGTCGTTGTAGCTGGACAGGTTTTCGTTGATGTAATCGACAATCTCGCTGTCCTTGGGCTTGCTCGTGGGCGCGACGGCATCCTTGAGTTTCTGCTGCGCCAGACTCTCCTTGAGTGAGTCCTTGTAGGTGTCCTCGGTATAGCCGTAGGTCTTGAGGGTCTTCTTAAAGGCCTTGGCGCCGCCCGCGCTCTTGCACGCGTCCTTCCAAGCCTTCTCGACCTCCTCGTCAGACACCGTCACGCCGTTCTCCTTCTGTGCCTGTTGAAGCAGAATCTGCTGCGTGTAGGAGTCGATGAGTTGCTTGCGGTACTTCTTGGGCGTGAGGTCGTTGTCAACCAGATACTGCGCCCAATCCTTATCCTTGGTGTAGCCGTAGGACGTGCGCATGCTCATGATCTGCTTGGTCACGGTGTCCTCGGTGAGGTTGGTGCCGTTGATAGTTGCAGCAACACCGCCGGTCAGCTTGTAGCCCGAGGCGTCCTCGGCCTGCGACATAAGGCCGGAGCACGCCATCGCCGAGACGGAAAGCAGCATCGCCAGCACGCCGATGACCACCAGGACGATCTTGACGGTCTTAGACACGTACGTCTTGCGCTGCTTCTTGCGAGAGCTGGAGGCAGCGCGAGCCTGCTGCTCGGGCGTCGGCTCGGGCGCAGGGTTCTTTTTCTTATTTGCCATAGTTGGCCTTTCGCATAACGAATCGAACAAACGCCATTGTGTCACAACGCGGCCCCCGCGGCACGCTTGGTGCATTGGGGACAGATTAATCTGCACCATTTTGGTGCAAAGGGGACAGCTCTGGCAGCCGGCAGTTAGGGACAGTCCCCAAGTGCCGGCTTCCCAAGTGCCGGCTCAGCCCCACCTTAGAAGTGACGGCGGATGGCGTCGACCATGCCCTGGGACGTGGTCTGGCCGAGCACGTCGGCTGCGGCATCGGCGTCCATAAAGATATTCATGAGCGCCTGCAGGGCCTCGACCTGGCCGCCCGGCTCGGCGATGCCCAGATTAATGACGATCTGCGCCGACACCGGAGCGCCCATGCCAGCCATAGCGTTAAATGTCACGGGCGCGGCGGGCTTCACCACCGCGATATAGGGCTTGGCCACAAACCCCGGATCGGTATGCGGAATGGCAATGTTTGCCGCCGGCATGGCAAGACCCGTGGGATAGGCATCCTCGCGCGTGCGGACGGCATCGAGCCAACCGGATGCAATGTAGCCACGTGGTGCAAGCTCGCCCTCAAGCCGCGCGAACACCTCATCCGGCGTCGCACACTCCCAATCAAAAAACACCAACTCAGGCGTAAACAGCGCTTCGTTATCCGCCATGCGCTCACCTCTCTCACCTAGTCACCTGCGACGTTCTTGAATGACCAGTCGTTAAAGACCGTTCCCGATGACTACCCAAAACAAAAGGTGGCCACGCGCGCCTTGGCGCCAATGACCACCCTGACTACTCGGCTAAATTGTACTGTGCGCCGCTAGCCGCGAGGCGCGTCAATTGCGACCTTGCCGCTCTCCAGCACGTGGACGCGGCCGTCGGCGAGCATCTGAACAACCTCGGGATACAGCACGTGCTCAATCGCGTGGATGTGCTCCTCGAGCGTGTCGACATCCCAGCCCTCCTCAACAGCCAGCGCACGCTGAGCGATGATGGGGCCGTTGTCGTAGATCTCATTGGCAAAATGCACGGTCACGCCAGTTACCTTGACGCCGCGCGCAAAGGCATCATCAATCGCATGCGCACCGGTAAAGCTCGGCAGCAGCGCCGGATGCAAGTTGACCACGCGGTTGGGAAACGCCGCCAGCAGCGGCGTGTGCACCATGCGCATGTAGCCGGCCATGACCACATACTCGCAGCCGCGCTCGAGAAGCTCGTGCGCGATGATCTCGTCGGCGGCAATAGGGTCGGCGTAGACATCCTTGGACAGCGTGAGCGTCTGGATGCCCGCGCGCTCAGCGCGCTGCAAACCCTTAGCCGAAGGACGGCTCGACACCACAAGCTCAATCGAAGCGTTGAGCTTGCCGGCGGCGATCAGGTCGATCAACGCCTGCAGGTTGGTACCCGAACCGCTGATGAGCACACCGATCTTGAGCGGCTCGGCCGTATCGGTGCCGGTCGGACGGGTATAGGACACAAAGTCCAGGCCCTTGGCGGCAGCCATCTGCTCGTTAGCGCTCATCGGAGTACACGACCTTACCGGAACCCTCGACGCACTCGCCCACGCGAAACGGCTTCTCGCCCAGCGCGACCAGGGCCTCGGTCACCGCGGCCTCGTCCTCGGGAGCGACGATCAGGCACAGGCCAACGCCCATGTTGAAGGTCTTGCATGCCTCGTTGGGCGCGAGCTCGGCCTGGCGCGACACGTAGGTGATGACGGGCGGAACATCCCAGCCCATCTCGGCACCGTTACGGGTGACCACGGCGTCGACGTCGTCGGCAAGCGCGCGGTTGAGGTTCTCGGTGATGCCGCCACCGGTGATGTGGGCGATGGCGTGCACGTTGGCGCCGCCGCGGAGCAGCTCAAGAACCGGCTTGACGTAGATGCGCGTGGGGGCCAGCAGGGCGTCAGCCAGCGAAGCGCCACCGAGCTCCTCGAGCGGACGGCTCAGCTCCTCCGCCTTAGCGGCGGCCTCGGGCGTGCCCGGCTTAATGCCGTCGACGCCGATGACCTTGCGCACGAGCGAGTAGCCGTTGGAGTGCACGCCGGTGGAAGGCAGGCCCAGGATCACATCGCCCGGGCGGACGTTTGCGGGGTCGAGCATCTTGGGACGGTCGACGACGCCCACGGTAAAGCCGGCAAGGTCGTAGTCGGCCGGAGCCATGACGCCGGGGTGCTCGGCCATCTCACCGCCCACGAGCGCGCAGCCCGCGAGCTTACAGCCATCGGCCACGCCCTTGATGATCTTTGCCATGTGCCCGGCCTCGATGTGACCGATGGCAACGTAGTCCAGGAAGAACAGCGGCTCGGCGCCCGAAGCCAGAATGTCGTTGACGCACATAGCGACCAGGTCCTGGCCCACCGTCTCGTGACGGTCCATGATCTGGGCGAGCACGAGCTTGGTGCCCACGCCGTCGGTACCGCTAATCAGAATCGGGTCTTCCATATCCTTAAGCGCGGCGGCCGAGAACAGGCCACCGAAGCCACCGATACCGCCGATGACCTCGGGGCGGTTGGTGTCCTTAACCATTTGCTTAATAGCGTCGACGGCGCGGCCGCCCTCGGCGGTATCGACGCCGGCATCCTCATACGTCACATGCTTGCTATCGCTCATCTGAGCCTTCCTCTCCCACTACCGTGGCGCCGCGCGGGCGCCAAACGGTGCTCATAGTTGCGTTCATTTCGGCGCGCGCCATAACAACGCGCGCCGCTCAATCAACAAAACAGCAGGTAAAACCTACCAAAATAAACCTGTCCCTTTTTGGCAGGTTTTAGGCCTCGCCGTGTTCCTCTTCCCAGCTGCGGTCATCGTATTTCTCGACCACGGCGTCGTCATCAAAGTGCAGCGGCTTGTCCAGGTTGCGGGGCTTAAAGCCCTCCATGAACTTATCGCGGCCAAAGCTCTCGGGAATCGCCACGGGGTAGCGGCCGGTAAAGCACGCATCGCAGTAGCCGCCCTTGGGCATGACCTTCAGCAGGCCCTCGACCGAAAGGAAGGCCAGCGAATCGGCGCCAATGTACTCGCAAATCTCGTCGACCGTCTTGTTGGCGCTGATAAGCTGCGACTGTACGTCGGTATCGATACCGTAGAAGCACGGCCAGATGACCTCGGGCGAGTTGATGCGGATGTGAATCTCCTTGGCGCCGGCGTTGCGCAGCATCTTGACGAGCTGCACCATGGTGGTGCCGCGCACGATGGAGTCGTCGATGACGACCAGGCGCTTGCCCTCGATGTTGTCGCGCAGCGGGTTGAGCTTCATGCGCACGCCCATGGCACGCAGCTCCTGCGTAGGCTCGATAAACGTACGGCCCACATAGCGGTTCTTGATGAGGCCCTCGCCAAAGGGAATGCCACTCTCGTGCGAATAGCCCTCCGCGGGCGGCAGGCCGGAGTCGGGCACGCCGATGACCAGGTCGGCCTCGACGGGCTCCTCATGTGCCAGCTGACGACCCATGTCATAACGGCAGGCGTAGACGCTCTTGCCGTTCATGATGGAATCGGGGCGAGCAAAGTAGACCTGCTCAAAAATGCAGTTAGCAGGCTCTTCGGCGGCAGGCACGCCCTGCTCGGACACAAGGCCCTCGGCGCTGATGCGCAAAATCTCACCGGGACGGACGTCGCGGACGTACTCGGCGCCCACGATATCGAGCGCGCAGGTCTCGGAGGCAACGACCCAGCCGCCGGCGCGCGTGACATGGGTGGTGGCGTCGACCGTCGCGGCGCCGTCCTGCGACGGCAGCTGCGAAACGGATGCAGCATCGGCCTGGTCCAGGCCCTCATCCACCAGCTTGCCCAGCACGAGCGGGCGAATGCCGTGCGGATCGCGGAATGCGTAGAGCGCCTGCTCGTTGATGAGCGTCATGGCGTAGCCGCCGCGCACGAGCTCCATGGTCTTGCGAATGCCCTCGCGCAGATGGCCAGTACGCTGAGTAAAGTAGCCGATGAGTTTGGTCGCGACCTCGGAATCCGAGTTGGAGAGGAACGGTACGCCCAGCTCGATCAGCTGACGACGCAGCTCGTCGGTGTTGACGAGGGTGCCGTTGTGCGCGAGCGCGATAATGACGCTATTGATGGTAGAGAGGTGCGGCTGAGAGGCTTCCCAGCTCTTGGCGCCGGCGGTGCCGTAGCGCACATGACCCACGGCCAGCTGACCGGAGAGCGTCGACAAGTCGGCATTGGAGAACACGCGGTCGAGCAGGCCCAGATCCTTGCGGACCATAACCGTACCGCCGTCACCAACGGCGATTCCCGCCGATTCTTGGCCGCGATGCTGCAGTGCACGCAGGCCAAAGTACGTCAGTCGAGCCACGTCGCGATCGGGCGCCCAGACACCAAAAACGCCGCATTCCTCATGCAGCTGGTCAGAGTCCGGATCATACGTCGACATGGCGTTCACCTGTCCCGCGGCACGCTCGGCCGCGCGGATGGTTTCTTGAGACATGGCATCCCCTCAGAGCCTCGTATTTTGGCGTTACCCGCCTTATTATACGCACGGCGCGACGCGCTCCCCCGCGCATGAGCAGCGCTTTTTAAAAGCCCACCGAGCTTATTATCCGTTTTGCGACCAAACATTTTATTGGGTAGTCCACTCTCAGGGGCAACGGCCTCGAAGACTTCCCGTGCGCCGTGTCTCGCCCGCGCTAGGGGCTACATTGTTGCAATTGGGACGTTCGTCCTGTCTTTTAGCTGGTCGTCGGCGTATCCTTGTAGGCTACTACAAGACGAGAAAGGTAGCGTATGGATCGAAATCAACTCGACCCCAGTGTCCCCAGCACCACGGAGGCCAAGAAGATCCCCCTTATCATCAAGGTCTACGCAGTCCTGTGCACCCTATCTGGCGTGGGCACGCTCCCGTCAGTCGCCGTCTTTATGTGGCAGGTCATCACCGCACTCATTAACGGCAACGTCGCCGCTAAGCTCGGTGATAACACCCTGGTCGCGGTTGGCCTTATCGTCGCCGGCATTATGCTCTCGGCGGCAAGCGCGATCATCTTGATCGTCTTTGGCCTGGACCTCATCAAGGACCAGCGGCGCAATGCCGCCCGCCTGTCTTACGTCCTCATCGCATTTACCGTCGTGGAGCTTTTAGTTGACGTGATGCTCCAGGGCATCGGACCCTTCCTGCTGCGCCCCGCCGTCCAGCTTGTCATCCTCATTGCGCTGTCGGCCACCGTCGACCCCACGCTACGCCAGGAGCGCGAACTGCAGCGCCGTCTGCAAGAGATGCTCGACCGCGATGCCGCCGCCGAGGGGATGCTCGGCCGCGACGAAACCGGCGAGGGCTACATCAAGCTCAACTACTTCAACCTGTTCTGGGTATTCTTCGTCTGCAGCGTGTTAGGTCTCATTCTCGAGGAAGTCTGGCATATGGTCGTCGTCGATCCCGGCGTCTATCAGGACCGTGCCGGTATGCTATTTGGCCCCTTTAGCCCCATCTACGGATTTGGCGCGGTGCTCATGACCATGGCGCTCAACCGCTTCTATAAAAAGAATCCTCTGATCATTTTCCTGGTAAGTGCCCTGATCGGCGGCGCTTTCGAGGTGTTTGTAGGCTGGTTTATGCAGACCTCATTTGGCGTGGTGTCGTGGAGCTATTCACACATTAGGCTATTCGGCATGCCCGATCCCATCGCGGTATTGACCGGGGGACGCACATGCACGCCGTTTGCCTGCATGTGGGGCCTGGGTGGCCTCATCTGGATCAAGGTCTTGCTGCCGCGCCTGCTTAAGCTCATCAATATGATTCCATGGAAACGCCGCTACTCTGCTACCGTCATCCTGACCGCCGTCATGTTGATCGACGGCGTCATGACGTTGCAATCGCTCGACTATTGGTATCAGCGCGTCAACGGAACCGTTCGAAATATTCCCGTCGCACAGTTCTATGACAAGCATTTCGATAACGAATATATGGAGAACCGTTTTCAGAGTATGACCATGAGCCCCAAGGACGCCACACGCGTGTAGCAAACGCCAGAGCAAAATAGCTCCAACACATCAAAGCCCGCTGGCAGATCTACATGAACTGCCGGCGGGCTTTCGCTATAGACAGACTCGGATTGCCGACGAGGCCTTACGCCTCGCGCTCGACCTCGCTCACGCACTCGTTCTTGATGGTGCCGACGAGCGACTGCAGCGCATCGACCACATGCGGGCGAATGTCTCCGCCAATGAGCACGAGCATGATGTCGTCGCCCACGGTAAGCTCGCCGCTCGCCAGCCACACGCGCACATAGCCGATACCTGGCATCGCGCGCGTGGCCTCGATAGCAGCCTGCACCTTGCTGGCGTCGTAGCCGAACACCATGCCGCCCACCTTGTGGCCCGGCGCCACGCCATCGGTCTCGACACCGCGCGCCTCGGCCTTGGGCGTCGCGCGCACCACACCGTTATGTGTCAGATACATACCGCACGCAGGTGCCGACGAATCGGCCTTGGCCTCGCGCAGCCAAGCATCAACCGAAGGCATCGTTTTGCCATTCTCAAGCATCATTTCTCCTTTCACCGTCATTGAGTAGCCCATAATCTATTCCTCGACCGGCGTGAGCACCATGACGGCACGTGTGTTGCTCAGCGATAACGAACGACAGGTCACAAGCGTTACGACCTTGGTTGCCGAAGCAGCACGATCGGTGGCATCGCTCGCCACGGCAGAGGCACCGTCGAGCATCTCGGACAGGTAGTTCTTGAGCCCGTCGTCGCCCTCAAAATTGGGTGTGCGCGCCTTGGCATACGTGTCCTCGACAACTTTGGTCGCCAGTGGTCGCAGTTTATAGGTGGCGTCGCGCGTGATGTAATACGCGTACTCTATGCTGTCGAACGTCACCTGATCGGTCGTGTCCGAGATCACATTGAACATCGATCCGTCGTTCATGCGGTGGCCGTAGATCGTGGTCTGCTGATCCACCATGCCCGGCGCGGTGTCATTGCTATCCAGGAAAATGGCCCCGGATGCATTGGCCGTACCGTCGAACAGCGTGTTGAGGTATTTGGAGTTGTTGTTGGTCTGCACCACGGGATAGTTGATGTTGGTTCCCGGCGCGTAAATCCAACCCACAACCTCGGGATTTGTCTGGGCAAGTGCATCGAAGTCGATAATCGGCACGCCGCTGGCGTCCTTATCGCTTACATATTGCTTCTCGATTTTCTGGTACGAATCGCTTGCCTGTTTATAGCCAATCTGAGCATTGATAAAGATGGCAGCGGCGGCAACAATCAGGCCGATGCCGATGATGATGAGCAGAATGGGAATAATGGAGCGGCGCTTTTTGCGCGGCGGCTCGGTGTAATCCGACGGCGCGGCATGCGATGAAGACCGGGGCGGCTTCTTAGCGTTGCTATAAGATGAAGGTCGATATGCGGCTGGCGCGTCCTGTCGACGATGCGTCGCCGGCGTCACGGGGCGCGGCGCGCGCGGCTGCTGAGGAGAGGATGTCCGACCCTGCTGTGCCGCATGGGCAGCACCCGGCTTCGACGGATCGGGAATCTGAGAAGCCTTGAATCGTTTTCCCTGATAGTCGGACATGGCTCTCCTTATACTGCGGTGAAACGGCGGAACGCCTAGGCGTCGGCCATCTCCTGCTTCATCTTCTCGATAACCTTGCGGTACTCGGGGTCGCAAGCGCCCAGAATCTGTGTGGCGTAGATGGCGGCGTTCTTGGCGCCGTTGATGGCAACGCAGGCCACGGGCACGCCCGAAGGCATCTGCACCATCGACAGCAGCGAATCCATGCCGCCCAGGTCACTCGTCTTCATAGGCACGCCGATGACCGGCAGCGGCGTAAAGGCAGCCACGACACCACCCAGGTGAGCGGCCTTGCCGGCGGCGGCGATAATCACTTTGATACCGCGATCGGCGGCAGTCGAGGCCCACTCGTGGACCTTCGCCGGCGTGCGGTGTGCGCTCGCAATGACGAGCTCATAGGGCACACCGAGTGCCTCGAGCTCGGCGGTGCAACCTTCCATAACACCCAGATCGGACTTGGAGCCCATGATGATCCCGACAACCGGCTTTTGATCTGCCATAAACAAAGACCTCCTGTTGAGAGCGGTGACGCGGCGGATCCGCGACCCTTAACTACTGAGAGTAGTATAGCTGCTCCCGTCCCTGCGGTCCCCGGGTGCCCCGCGTCGGGCTGGGTTTTTATCTTCGCTCCCCTTGCTTCGCAAAGTCGCTCAGACAATAAACCCAGCCCGCCGCGGGGCACCCGGGGACCTACCGGGAATTGCCATGACATACGTTGGCTGAAATATTAACGTGGGATCCGCCGTTCGAACGAACGGCGGATCCCACACTCACTTTTTATTCAGCCCTAGTCATCGCGCAAAGCCCCTCCCGCCCCGGCCGGACAGGTCACACTACACCGTGTGCTGCGGCAGGTCCTGCAGGGCGATGACGTCCATGCCCATGTCGTTGGCACTGCCGTGACCCTGCTGGTCCTCGCGCACGGCCTCGATGGCACTCACGTACGTGTTGGCGGCAGACATCGCGGTCACGCAGGTCACGCCGCGGCGCACCGCCTCGGTACGCAGCAGGTAGCCATCGCCACGCGAGCCCGGACCGTACGGCGTGTTGATGATTACCGCAATCTTGCCATCGGCGATCAGGTCACCGATGTTGGGACGCTCGCCGTCGTGCGGGCCGCTAATCTTCTCCACGACCTCGCACGTCACGTTGCCGCCGCGCAGCACGCGCGCCGTACCCTCGGTGGAGCAGATATCAAAGCCCAGATAGCGCAGGATACGGGCGACCGAAAGGATATGACGCTTGTCGCGGTCGCACACGCTAATGAACACCTTACCGGCGCTCGGGTCGGGCAGCTTGTAGTCAATCGCCAGCTGCGTCTTGGCGTATGCCTCGGGATAGCTCTTGGCGATACCCATGACCTCGCCCGTCGACTTCATCTCGGGCCCCAGGATAACGTCAGCGCCCGGGAAACGACCCCAGGGCATAACGGCTTCCTTCATGCAGAACCAGTCCAGCTGGCGCTCGTCGCTCGGCAGGCCCAGGCTCGCGATGGAATCGCCCGCCATGATACGCGCCGCGCACTTGGCCAGCGGCACGCCGGTGGCCTTGGAGATAAACGGCACGGTACGGCTGGCACGCGGGTTGGCCTCGATCACGTAAACGGTCTCGCCCTTGATGGCATACTGTACGTTGACCAGGCCGCGTACGCCCAGCGCCATCGCGATGCGGCGCGTGGTCTCACGGAGCTTCGCCTGCAGGCTCTCGCTAAAGCTGAACGGCGGAATGCAGGTCGCAGAGTCGCCGGAGTGAATACCGGCCTCCTCGATATGCTCCAGAATGCCGCCGATGTAGACCTCTTCGCCATCGCACAGGGCGTCGACATCGGACTCGATCGCACCCTCCAAGAAGCGATCCAGATACACCGGGTAGTCGGGGCTAATGCGCGCAGCCTCGGCCATGTAATCGCGCAGATGCTCGGCATCGTAGGCGATCATCATGCCGCGGCCGCCCAGCACGTAGCTCGGACGCACCAGCAGCGGGTAGCCAATGTGTGCGGCAACGGCCTCGGCCTCCTCAAACGAGGTGGCCTGACCCGCCGGCGGGTACATGATGCCCAGTTTGTCGAGCAGAGCGGCGAAGCGCTCGCGGTCCTCGGCAAAGTCGATGGCATCGGGCTTGGTACCCATGATGTTCACGCCGCTCTCCTCGAGCATGCGCGCCAGCTTAAGCGGGGTCTGGCCGCCGAGCGTCACCACGACGCCGTCGGGGCGCTCAACATCGATAACGTCCATGACGTCCTCGTAGGTGAGCGGCTCAAAGTAAAGGCGGTCGGACGTGTCGTAGTCGGTCGAGACGGTCTCGGGGTTGCAGTTGACCATGATGGTCTCAAAGCCGCGGGCCGCCAGCGCGTAGCTCGCGTGCACGCAGCAGTAATCGAACTCGATACCCTGTCCAATGCGGTTGGGGCCGGCGCCCAGGATCATCGCCTTGGGCTTGTCCGCCGGCGTGGTCTCGTCGGGAGCCACGCACTTCTTGGCATCCGGGCTCGTGCGGTAGATGTTCTCGTACGTCTTGTAGTGGTACTCCGTGGCGCTCGAGAACTCCGCAGCGCAGGTATCGACCGTCTTCATGCTGGGAACCACGCCCAGGCCCTTGCGGTAGGCGCGCACAAAGCGCTCGTCCGAGCCGGTCAGCGCGGCGATCTCGGCATCGCTCGTGCCGTACTGCTTGAGCAGGCGCATCGCGTCGGCGTCGATATCCTCCACACGCAGGCCGCGGATGCTCTCCTGGACCTGCACCATGTCGTTGATACGGTTGAGGTACCACGGATCGATACCGCAGATGGCATGGATGCGAGCGATGTCCCAGCCACGGCGCAGGGCCTCGACCACAAAGAAGATGCGATGCTCGGTCGGGGTTGCCACGGCCTGAGCAAGCTCGTCGTCGCTCAGCTTATCGGCACCTTCCTTGCCGCCGGCGCAAATGCCCTGGTGGCCGTCCTCCAGCGAGCGCATAGCCTTGCCAAAGGCCTCCTCAAAGGTGCGGCCGATCGCCATGATCTCGCCCACGGCCTTCATGCGCGTGGTGAGCGTGGGGTCGGTACCCTTGAACTTCTCGAAGGCAAAGCGCGGCACCTTGACCACACAGTAGTCGATCGTGGGCTCAAAGCAGGCGGGCGTAGCCTTGGTGATGTCGTTGACGATCTCGTCGAGCGTATAGCCCACGGCCAGACGCGCGGCGGCCTTGGCAATGGGGAAACCCGTGGCCTTGGAGGCCAGCGCGGACGAGCGGCTCACGCGCGGGTTCATCTCGATGACGATCAGGCGGCCGGTGTTGGGGTTCACGGCAAACTGCACGTTGGAGCCACCGGTCTCGACGCCGATCTTCTCAAGAATGGCGAGCGAGGCCACGCGCATGCGCTGATACTCAAGGTCGGAGAGCGTCTGCGCCGGCGCCACGGTGATGGAGTCGCCGGTATGCACGCCCATGGGGTCGAGGTTCTCGATGGAGCACACGATGATGCCGTTGCCGGCGTGGTCACGCATGACCTCCATCTCATACTCTTTCCAGCCCTCGATAGACTCCTCGACCAGCACCTCGTGGGCGGGCGAGAGCTCGAGGCCCTGGCTCACGATGGAGACGAGCTCCTCGTGGGTGTGAGCGATGCCGCCGCCGGCGCCGCCGAGGGTAAAGCTCGGGCGCAGTACGCAGGGATAGCCCACGCGCTCGGCGATAGTCTCGGCGTCGGCCACGCTGTAGGCATAGCCCGAGCGCGCGACCTCCAGGCCAATCTCGGCCATGGCCTCGTTAAAGAGTTTGCGGTCCTCGCCGCGCTCGATAGCGGCAAGGTCGCAGCCGATCATCTCGACGCCGTACTTGTCGAGCGTACCGTCCTTTGCCAGCTCGACGGCGGCGTTCAGACCGGTCTGGCCGCCCAGCGTGGGCAGCAGCGCGTCCGGGCGCTCTTTCTTGATCACGCGCTCGATAAACTCGGCGGTGATAGGCTCAACATAGGTGCGGTCGGCAAGACCCGGGTCGGTCATGATGGTCGCCGGGTTGGAGTTGACCAGGATGACCTCGAAGCCATCCTCCTTGAGCACCTTGCAGGCCTGGGCGCCGGAGTAGTCGAACTCACATGCCTGGCCAATAACGATGGGGCCCGAACCAATAACGAGGATACGCTTGATGTCAGTACGCTTGGGCATGTTAGTTCTCCTCGGTCTCGGTCGCGGCGGTCTCGGCGAAATTCCAGCCAGCCAGGCGGTCCTTCGCGGTGTCGATGTCCAGGTAGTTCTCCTCGCCGTCCATGAGTCGCGTAAAGGCGGTAAAGAGATAGTGGGCATCGGTGGGGCCAGGCGAGGCCTCGGGGTGGTACTGGACCGAGAAGCACGGGGCGTCGAGCAGCTGGATGCCCTCGGCGGTGCCGTCGTTGAGGTTCACATGTGTTAGGCGAATGCGGCCGAAGCGCTCGTTCATCACGACCGGCGCGATTCCGCGGCGCACCCAAACGCGCAAATCTTCATCGGCCGCATGCTCGGTCTCGCCGCCGGAAAGCTCGGGGACAAGCTTGCCCAAGCTGGGGAACAGCAGGCCAAAGCCATGGTTTTGTGCGGTGATCTCCACGCGACGGCTTACCAGGTTCATGACCGGCTGGTTGCCACCGCGGTGACCGAACTTAAGCTTTTCCATCTGGGCGCCGCAGGCCAAGCTGATCATCTGGTGACCAAGACAAATACCAAAGACCGGTACCTTGCCGATCAGCTGCTGCACCTGCTCGTAGGTCTCCACCACGGCGTCGGGGTCGCCGGGGCCGTTGGACAAAAAGACGCCGTCGGGATTCATGTCGAGCACCTCACTCGCGGGCATATCCCACGGCACGACGGTAAGGTCGCAGCCGGCGCGGACCAGCCCCTCCAGAATGCCGCGCTTCACACCGCAGTCGTAGGCGACCACTTTGTGACGGGCAGGAGCGGCAGCCGCAAGCGCAAAGTGATGCGTGGCAGGCAGGTCGGCGGCCACAAACTCGTGAGGCGCGGGGCAACTTACGGTCTTGACCAGGTTCTCGCCTACCAGCGTGGGCGCTGCGGCCAGACGCTCGGCAAGCTCGTCGACGTCGAAGATCTCGGTCGAGATAATGCCCATCTTGGAACCATTGTCGCGCAGATGGCGCACCAGGGCGCGGGTGTCGACACCCTCGATAGCGACGATGCCGTGAGCGCGCAGGTACTCCGGCACGCTGACGGCCGAGCGCCAGTTAGAAGGCGTGGCGCACATGTCGCGAACGATCATGCCGCGCATAGCCGGAGCGCTCGCAGGGCGCACGGCGTCGCCGGGGAAGGCCGACTGGACGTCGGTCTCGTCGATACCGTAATTGCCGATCTGCGGATAGGTCATGGTTACGATTTGGCCGGCATAACTCGGGTCGGTCATGACCTCAAAGTAGCCCTCGAGCGAGGTGTTGAAGCAGACTTCGCCGGTCGCGGTGCCCTCGGCGCCGCATGCACGTCCATAAAAAATGGTCCCATCCTCAAGATACAGGATGCAGGGACCGCAGGTGCCCTTGCTGGTTTTGGCCAGCATACGCTGGCAAAGCTCGCTGGGCGCGAAGGTGCGGGCGGCAGCGCCCGCAGTATGGTTGTTCGCCATAGTTCTCCTTCCCGGTCTCACAGGACCGGCTTAAAGGTGTGTAGTTAGGCCTCGCGGTATTGTAACCGCAAGCATGCCTCATGGCGTTAATTTCATCGAAATGTTTACGAAATGATAATTATGACTTTCTATGCATAATGATTTTTTAATCCCCGTCCCAGAAAAATCATCCCGCGGGGCTTGTGGCTCACGCGGGATGATGGCGTCTTACTTTTTCTTGTCCTGTCCCAGCAGATCGGACGGCGTTCGGTCGGGCTTGCCGCCGCGGAAAATCTCGCGACCACGCAGACGATGCTCCAGGTCACGTTCGGCCTTTTCCTCGTCAATCTTGGTCTGGCTCACCACCGGATCCTCAATCAACGACGACACCGAGTTCACCTGCTTCTGAATGCGCTCGGCGATGGTGTCATCCATACTCACGATGCGCATCTTCCAGTCGATACTCGTGGCGTTGAATGAGCTCTTGGTCCACACGAACGTCAAAATGGCGCTCTGGTGGCCCTGGGCGGGAAACATGCCAAAGAAGGAATCGTGCTGAATGTTGCTATCCTCGTCGATATAGGCATGCACGTTATACACCACGCGGTCGATCTTATCGTTGAGCAACGCGTTGGTCGCAAGCGCCGCGGCCTGAATCTGCCCGTTGGACAGCAGCTCGAGCTCGTTGGCAGACGATGTGTCCAACACCGTCACCTCGACCGTGCCCGTGCGCTCATCGGCTTCATCGACGGTAAAGTCGAGCGGGAACTGCGTAAAGCCGTTGCCCCACTCGAGGCCGCCCTTCAGCGCCGTCGAAACGGTATCGACCGAAACGCTCTCGGACAGGTTGGCGGTGTTCAGACGACGCATCACGCCGTAGCCAATCTGCATGCCCACGATCAGCACCAAAATACCAATGACCACGGCCATCGCGGTCTTCGTAATGGTATGACTCACCTGCGAACCCGAAGGATCGTCCTCGGACAGCGGGTCGATATGTTTTGCCTGGCTCGCGCGGTCCTCACTGCGCAGCTGCGCTAGCGCAGCTTTGTCACCGCGCTTGGCCGCAGCCTCCTTCTCACGCATGCGCTCGGTTCGCTTTTTGGCAAGCGTGGGATCCAAGACACCGGATGCATCGATTTCGGAGAATAACTCCGTCACTTCTTCCGGAGTCAAAGGGTTCTTGTCAGCCATAAACTTCCTGTCATATCAATCAGTCGAGCTCGTGCGCACGCGCACCTTCGAACTGCATTCGATAGTAACGGGCATAGGTGCCGCCACGGGCGAGAAGCTGTTCATGCGTGCCACGCTCCACAACGCGACCATGCTCAACGGTCGCAATCTCATCGGCGTGTTTAATGGTCGAGAGACGGTGGGCGATGATGATTGTGGTACGGCCGCGTGCCAGCTCTTCGAGCGACTCCTGGACCGCCTCCTCGCTCTCGTTGTCCAAAGCACTCGTCGCCTCGTCCAAGATCAAGATTTTGGGATTCTTGAGAAACACGCGCGCGATGGCAACGCGCTGTTTCTGTCCACCCGAAAGACGGCTGCCGCGCTCGCCCACGACCGTGTCATAGCCCTGTGGAAGCGACTCGATAAAGGCATCGATGTTGGCGCGACGGGCGGCCTCGGCGATCTCTCCTGCCGTAGCGCCCGGCTTGCCGTAGGCGATGTTCTCGCCAATCGTGCCGTCAAACAGATAGACATCCTGCTGCACCAGGCCGATGGCACGACGCAGGCTCTGCTGCGTCACATCGCGCACGTCCTGGCCGTCGATGCTAATGGATCCGGCGGCCACGTCATAAAAGCGCGGCAGCAGCGAACAGGTCGTGGACTTGCCACCGCCCGAAGGGCCAACCAAAGCGATGGTCTGCCCGGGCTTGATGGACAGGTCCATATGGTCGATAACGGGACGCTCGTCGGCATCGCCCTCGCCCAGCTCAACATCCTCGTAGTTAAAGCACACGTCGTGATATTCCACGGCGCCGGCAGTCACCTGCAGATCCGTAGCGCCCGGCTTGTCCTGGATATCCGGCGCGGTCGAGAGCACCTCGTCCATACGCTTAAAGCCGGCGATAGCCTTCTGATACGTTTCGGCCGAATTGACGAGTGTCTCGAGCGGCGTGCAGAACAGCGAAATGTAGAGCGCGAAGGTCGCCATATCGACCGCCTGCAGCTGGCCTTGGGCAACCAGCCAACCGCCCAGCAGCACCACGATCACATAGAGCACACCCGAGAGCAGGCCATACGTCGCGGTATAGACGCCCATGGCGTGATACATGTTCTCCTTGGACGAAAGATAGCGATTGTTGGAGGCGCGGAACTTGAAGCGTTCGGTCTCCTCATTGGCAAAGCTCTTGACCACGCGCATGCCCGCCAGCGAATCCTGCAGCTGAGCATTGATGCCGCTGATCTTTTTGCGGTTGTCGCTAAAGACCTCGCGCATGCGCATGTTCTGCCAAAACATGATGACCGCAAACGCCGCCGTCACCACGGCCATGGCGAGCGCCAGCACCGGGGCGATGGTAAAGAGGATCACAAACGAGCCGATAATCTCGATGCCGCAGATGATGATCCACTCGGGCACATGATGCGCCGCCTCGCAGATATCGAACAGGTCGTTGACCACGCGGCTCATCATGTCGCCCGAGCTGTTGCGGTCGAAGTACGCAAAGCTAAAGCGCTCATACTGGTCGAACAGGTCCTCGCGCATTTTGGACTCCATACGCGCGCCCATCACGTGGCCCCAATAGCTCACAAAGTAGCGGCAGGCGCAGCGGACGGCATACATCAGCACCAGCCCCACCGCGATCATACCGAGCGCCTGCATAATGGCAGCCTGACCCTGAGTAAATAGCCCACCGGTCAAATTGCGCAGGATAATGGGGAACGCCAGGTCAATGGCGGCAAGCACCAGAGCGCAAACAGTATCAGCAACAAAAAGCCCCATCTGGGGCTCGTAGTAAGAAAGAAACCTCTTCAGCATGTGATCCTCAAAGAAATATCAGCAACGTAAGGCCCTGGGACAAAGCAATCAGCAGTACTTGTCCCAGGGCTATCCCCACTCGTTAAAGCTCCGCGCCCCCAAGGCGGTGCGCGATGCTATCGCAGGCCAAGGCGCCCACGACGGTCTTGGCGTCTTCGATCTTGCCGTCGAGCACGGCGTCGATCAGCTCGTGCAGCGGCACCAGGTCCACGTTGACAAACTCGTCATCATCGGGGTTGGGCGCATCAAACTCGAGCTTGGTGGCCAGGTAGATATGAATGATCTCATCGCAAAAACCGCAGGACGTGACAATCGACGTCAAAAAGCGAATGCGACCGGCCCTAAAGCCCGTCTCCTCATGCAGCTCGCGTTTGGCGCAATCGAGCGGGTCCTCGCCTGGATCGAGCTTGCCGGCGGGAATCTCGACCGTCACGCGGTCGATGGCGGTGCGGTACTGACGCACCAGTACGATCTTGCCGCTCTCGGTCAGCGCCACAACGGCCGCCGCACCCGGATGGCGAACGATATCGCGGGCGCTGCGGCGACCGTTGGGCAGCTCAACCTCAAGACGGTGGACGTCGAGGATCTTGCCCTTCCAGGCGCACTCCTCCGAAAGAATCTTCTCGTGCAGCTCGGCATCGTGCGGGTCGTCGTCGCCCAGCACCAGCGCCGGCTCGTCAGCGACCTCGCCACCAGGCTCGCCCTCGGCGTGCCCATACATGCGGCTGTCCTCCTCGACGATCTGCGCGTCCACGAGCTCTTCGTTCTTCTCGTCCATCCGTCTCATTCCTCTCGGATTTTAGGCATCCCAGGCGTCGCGGCCGCGCAGCGCACGCAGGCCAATGTCGTGACGCAGGGTCTTGCCCTCAAAATCAATCTTCTCGCAAGCCTCGTAGGCAAGGTTGCGAGCGTTCTCAAACGTATCGCCCAGCGCGGTCACGGCAAGCACGCGGCCGCCGTTGGTCACAAGCTGGCCATCCACCACGGCGGTGCCGGCATGGTACACGGTCACGTTCTCCATGGCCTCGGCGTCGGCGATACCGGTGATGACCTTGCCTTTCTCGTAGCTGCCGGGGTAGCCCGCGCTCGTCAGGACAACGGCCACAGCCCACTCGTCACGCCAATCGAGCTCAATCTGATCAAGCTCGCAGTTGGCGCAGGCGAGCATAACCTCGACCAGGTCGTTCTTGAGGCGCGGCAGCACGACCTGCGTCTCGGGGTCGCCAAAGCGGGCATTGAACTCCAGCACCTTGGGGCCGGCGGGGGTGAGCATAAAGCCACCGTACAGGCAGCCGCGGTAGTCGATACCCTCGGCAGCAAGCTCGGCCACGGTCTGCTCCATGACCGCCACCATGGTGGCGTGCTCCTCGTCGGTCACGATGGGCACCGGGCTGTAAACGCCCATGCCGCCGGTGTTGGGGCCAAGGTCGCCCTCGAGCGCGCGCTTGTGGTCCTGCGAGGTGGCCATGGGGCGCACGGTCTTGCCGTCGGTAAAGGCCAGCAGCGAACACTCGGGGCCAACCAGCATCTCCTCAATGACAACGGTGTTGCCGGCATCACCAAAGGTACCGCCAAAGCACTCGCGCACGGCCTCTTCGGCCTGCTCGAGCTCAGTCGCCACGATAACGCCCTTGCCTGCGGCCAGGCCGTCAGCCTTCACGACCAGCGGGGCACCCTGCTCGCGCACATAGGCAAGAGCCGAAGCCTCGTCAGTAAACGAGCCGTAGGCGGCCGTCGGAATGCCGGCACGCTCCATGAGCTGCTTGGAGAATAGCTTGGAGCCCTCCATCTGGGCACCCTCGGCACCCGGACCAAAGCAGGGAATACCCGCCGCGCGCACGGCGTCGGCCACGCCCGCCACGAGCGGAGCCTCGGGGCCAATCACCACGAGTCCGCATCCATGGCTCTGGGCAAACGCCGCCACGGCCGCAGGATCGCAATCGTCGAGAACCACGTTCTCGCCGCAGCTCGCGGTGCCGCCGTTACCCGGCGCAATGTAGAGCTTGCCGGCGCGCGGTGATGCTGCGAGCTTAGCTGCCAAAGCGTGCTCGCGGCCGCCGCTGCCCAACAACAGGATGTCGATGGTTTGAGTGTCCGCCTTCAAGGGTGCCTCCTCTATGGATGAATGGCTCGCTCCGCGCGAGCCTTTTGCAAGCAAATATACCCCTCGGCCGCCCGCTTGGGCTGCAAAGGGGTATATCGCAATAACCGAATAGTGCCGATTACTTCCAGAATCGGTTGATGATCTGCTCGCGATCGGCGCCGACGCCAATGAACGTCACGCGGGTGTGTGCCAGATCCTCGATAAACGCCACGTAGTCCTGAGCCTCCTGCGGCAGCTCGTCAAAGCTGCGGCAACCGGTGATATCGCACTTCCAGCCCGGGAGCTCCTCGTAGATGGGCTTGGCATGCTCAAAGCGCGCCTGATGCTCGGGCACGCTCGTGTAACGCTCGCCATCGACGTCGTAGGCAACGCACACCTTGATGGTGTCGAAGGCCGAAAGCACGTCGAGCTTGGTCAGGGCGATATCGGTGAGGCCGTTGACACGCGAGGCGTAGTTGGCGATGGGGCCATCGAACCAACCGCAGCGACGGCGACGGCCGGTGGTCACGCCGTACTCATAGCCTTCCTCGGTCAGCGTGTGGCCGGCCTCGGACTCATAGGAAAGCTCGGTGGGCATGGGGCCCGAACCGACGCGGGTGATATAGGCCTTCATGACGCCCAGCACGCGGTCGACATTCTTCATACCGACGCCGGAGCCGGTGATGGCGCCGCCAGCGGTGCAGTTAGAAGACGTCACGTACGGATAGGTGCCGTGGTCGATGTCGAGCAGCGTCGCCTGGGCGCCCTCGAACAGCAGGTCCTTGCCCTCGTCGATCATGTTGTTGAGCAGCAGGCTCGTCTCGGTGATGTAGGGGCGCAGGCGCTCGGCCATGGGCAGGTACTCGTCGCAGATCTGGTCCACGGTGTAGGTGGGCAGATGGTAGATGAGCTCGAGCTCGGGATTCACGCGGGCAAGAGCGGTCTCCAGCTTGTCGCGGAACAGCGCCTCGTCCAGCATGTCCTGCATGCGCAGGCCGATGCGGGCCATCTTGTCCTGGTAGCACGGACCGATGCCGCGCTTGGTAGTACCGATGTTCTTCTTGCCGAGCTTCTGCTCAAAAGCGCCATCCAGATCGATGTGGTACGGCATGATGATGTGCGCATTGCCACTGATCTTGAGGTTCTTGGTGGTGATGCCGTCGGCCTCGAACATGTCAATCTCCTCAAGGACAACCTTGGGGTTGACGACGCAGCCGTTACCGATCACCGACACATGGTCGGAATACATGATGCCGGAGGGCACCTGGTGCAGGCCGTACTTCTTGCCGTTGACGACGATGGTGTGGCCGGCGTTATTACCGCCCGAATAGCGCACGACGGCATCGAAGTCGCCGGCGACCAGGTCGCAGATCTTACCCTTGCCCTCATCGCCCCACTGGGCACCGACCAAAACGGTTGACGGCATGTTTACTCCTTACATTCATGGACTGTCTACGCGCCACGCCGGCACGCAGAAGCACAAAACATTCCCAGTATACCCGTGCAACGGGTGCCTGTCCTACTCCTCGGTATGCGCCCCATCAAGCTCATAGAACTTGGTGGATGCCGGCAGGAACATCAGGTCGACGTCACCGATCGGGCCCGAACGGTTCTTGGCCACGACGATACGCGTAACGCCCTCGTCGGGTCGATCGTCACGCGAGGCCTCGGCCTCATCGGCGGATCGGTCCAAGAACATGACGATATCGGCGTCCTGCTCGATGGAACCCGATTCACGCAGGTCGGACAGCTGCGGGCGCTTGCCGGTACGGGATTCAACCTGACGCGACAGCTGTGACAGCGCGATCAGCGGAATCTTGAGCTCCTTGGCCATAATTTTCAGACCACGCGACATCTCGGAGACCTCGACGGTGCGGCTCTCGGAGCGACGTCCCGGCGGAGGACTCACCAGCTGCAGGTAGTCCAGGATGATGATGGCCTTCTCCTTGTTGTGGAGCATGCGGCGGCTCTTGGCGCGGATCTCGGTCACCGTGGTGCCGGGCGTATCGTCAATCAGGATGTCGAGCTTAGACAAGGTCTGCGTGGCCTCGTTGATATTGGCCCACTGCTCGGGGCTAATGCGGCCCGTACGGAAGTCGCTGATCGAGATCATGGCGTAGGCGCAAATCAGGCGCTGGGCAATTTCCTTGCCCGACATCTCTAGCGAAAAGAAGCCGACGGTATAGCCCGCAGCGGCGGCATTCAGTGCCAGGTTCAGAGCGAATGACGTCTTACCCACGGCAGGGCGAGCGCCGATAATGATGAGCTGGCCCTCGCGGAAACCCATAAGCATGCGGTCGAGCGACGGGAAGCCGGTGGGCACGCCCGCGGCCTGTCCACCGGCCTTACACACTTCCTCGGCCTCGTTATAGGCCTCGACCATAAACTCGGTCAGTGTCTTATAGCTCGACTTAACCTCGCGCGCCGTGACCTTGAGCAGCTTGCTCTCGGCCAGCTCCACGACCTCTTTGGTGTCGGTAGGGGCGTTATAGGCCAGCGCGTTGATCTCGTTGGTGGCACCGATCAGCTCGCGCAGCATCGAGTCGCGGCGAACGATGGCGGCATGGTGCTGCCAGTTCACGAGCGACAGGGTCTGACCCATCAGCTCCAAAATGTAGGCCTCGCCGCCCACGGCATCAAGCTTGTTGATGCTGCGCAGGTAATCGATCAGCGAGATAGAGTCGATGGGAATGCGGCTGTTGTACATATCGACCATCGCGGTGTAGATGGTCTTATGAATAGGCCGGTAGAAGTCATCGGGCTGCAGCTCGACCTGGGCCTCCTCGACCACCTCGGGCGATAGCAGCATAGCGGCCAGTACGTTGGCCTCTGCATCTTGGTTTTGGGGAAGACCCAACTTGGAGCCACGGTCCTCGACCGTCAGCCCTGTCTCCCTATCGTCGTATGCCATGAGCATCCTCATTCATATCGCTTGCGGGCATCCATAGTATCAGCCACGGTCCCAAAACGGGCCGCACGCCGCCAATCATCACCGAACGAAACGGATGAACGGTCCCTCATTTGGGACTTCACCGCAACGCCTGCCATGGCGCTCGCTGAGCGCAAAAAACAAAAGGGCGCTCTGGTTTCCCAGAGCGCCCTTCTTAGAACAAGATTGTTGCGTTGCAGCAAATGCTACTCGGCAGCAGCCTCAGTCTCGACCTCGGCGGTCTCGGCCTCGGCGACCTCAGCGGCCTCCTCGACCTCAGCCTCGGCAGCGAGCTCCTCGGCGGTAACGCCGACGAGAACGACAACCTCGGCCTTGATCTCGCGGTACAGCGAGATGGCAACGGTGTGGGCACCGGCAACCTTGATGGGCTTACCGAGCTCGACGCGCTTGCGGTCGATGTCCATACCGAGCTGAGCCTTGATGGCGTCAGCGATCATAGCGGCGGTAACGGAGCCAAAGAGGATGCCCTCGTCGCCGACCTTGACGTCAACGGTGACCGTCTTGCCCTCGAAGGCAGCCTTGGTCTCGTTGGCGGTAGCCAGACGGACGGCCTCGCGCTTGGCGATGTTGTTGCGACGCTCGTCAAGCTGCTTGAGGTTGCCCTTGGTGGCGGCAACAGCGAGCTTCTTGGGGAACAGGAAGTTCTCAGCGTAACCCTGAGCGACCTCTACGACGTCACCCTCGCCGCCCTTGCCCTTGATCTCATCGAGAAGAATAACCTTCATGATGCGTCTCCCTTCTTAGCCGCGGTCGCGGTTGCCACGAGAGGAAACCACGGGGACGGTGTACGGCAGGAGGGCCATCTCGCGGGCGCGCTTGATGGCGTTGGCGATGTCATGCTGATGCTGCGTGCAAGCGCCAGTGACGCGACGGGGCTTGATCTTGCCACGGTCGGTCATGTACTTACGGAGAAGCTGAGTGTCCTTATAGTCGATGAACTCAGTGTTCTCCTTGCAGAACTGGCAGTACTTACGACGCGGCTGACGTGCAGAAAAATCATTAGCCATGTCAAAATACCTTTCATTTGGCAACTTCGGCGAACCGAAGCCGCCTCTCACTCAAAAATAGGTGAACAACCCTTAGAACGGGATGTCCTCATCGTAGACGTCGACCGCGGGCGGCGTTGCCACCGGTGCGGCAGGACGTGCGGCGGGCGCGGGAGCTGCGGGGGCGTAACCGCCCTGATCGTAGCCGCCCTGGCCACCACGGGAGCTCATAAACTCGATCTCATCGACGATAACCTCAAGCTTGCTCCGGCGCTGACCGTCGCGCTCCCAAGAGCTGTAGCGCAGCTTGCCCTCGATCGCGACCTTATTTCCCTTTGCCAGGAAACGGCTCACGGCCTCGGCGCGGGTGCCGAACATGGTGCAGTCGACAAAGTTGGGATAGTCCTCCCACTCGCCAGTCTGCGCGTTGCGGCGACGATCGTTCACGGCGACGCCAAAGGACAGAACCTGGGTTCCGCCGGCGGTGGCGCGCAGCTCGGGATCGCGGGTGAGGTTACCGGTGATGTTCACTCGATTGATGCTCATAACTCACTACTTCCTCTTGGGGCACAAGCCCAGTCCAAAACGACAGTCTTACTCCTGGTCGTCACGACGGACGATCATGTGGCGGACCACAGCGTCGGTGATGCGCAGGACGCGATCAAGCTCGGCGATCTGGGTAGGATCTGCGTGGAAGTTGATGAGGGTGTAGTCACCATCGGTGAGGTCGTTGATCTCGTAGGCGAGCTTGCGCTTGCCCCACTCGTCAACGGAGTCGACCTTGCCAGCGCCCTCAGCGATCGTGGTATCGATACGCTTCATAACAGCGAGACGAGTCTCGGGGTCGAGCGACGGGTCAACAAAGAACAGCAGTTCATAAGCCTTCATATTGTCACCTCCTCTGGGCAAATGTGGCTTCAGGTCGTGAAGGTGCGCCTGAAGCAGGAAAAGACTTGGTAATAATATCTTTCAACCTCCCAGGCCGCAAGAATATGCAGCTACAACCTCATGACCTCCACATATGTCCATGCTCACACGGCACTTCATGCGCATTCCAACCAAATGCTGACCAAATGCTTGACGGATCTGTGTTCAAGATACGGTGCCGTGGGGACAAGCTGAGCCAAGCCGCAGGTCAGCGGGCACAAGGCTGTGGTCGCAAAATGCATACCAGTGGTCCACAGCACCACCCAAAGATTTTTAAATTCATTGCCGAGTCACTTATGAATACCCCTTTTGAACAATTGAGTTAATCAACCACGCTGGTCGGAAGGCGTTTTTTGGTACCTCAAACCCCACTGCAACGCCAAGCGCGGTCAAGCGCTTTAAAAAATGCCAACTTTTCTGTTTGCACTTTGCGATTCCTCGTGTATACTGACTTTCGCATTTAACGGAGAGTTGTCCGAGTGGCCGAAGGAGCACGATTGGAAATCGTGTAGGCGTCAAAAGCGTCTCCAGGGTTCAAATCCCTGACTCTCCGCCAGTTAATTCCAAAGCAGGCCTTTGAGCCTGCTTTGTTTTTACCCCACGCGGAGGGGTGGCAGAGTGGTTGAATGCGGCGGTCTCGAAAACCGTTTGGCCTGTATAAGGTCACGAGGGTTCGAATCCCTCCTCCTCCGCCATTTTGGTTGAAAAAGCTCCCAACAACGGGAGCTTTTTTGTTTTGAGTCCCTAACAAGCAAATACGGCGGAGGAGGAGGGATTCGAACCCGCCAGGGCGCGGAGCGTAAAGAAAACGCGCCTGTGGCGCGTTTTTAGCGCAGCGCGGTCGGCGTAAGCCGACCGGATAAATTTTGAGCTTCGCTCAAAATTTGGACATCCCTCCTATTCAGCCACGCCCCCATCGCGGTCGATCCCAGCCCCAAATCTCAAACGCGTACATCACCCTCCAAAACCGACATTTTTGACATCTTTGGAGGCTGACGTACATGTTTGGCCCTACGCCCGCATCCAGTCCCGACCGTTTACCGAGCAATAGGGTCGCCAGACCCGTCAACCATGTACTATGTACGGGCATTATCTAAACCCGCAATCAGAAGGACCCTATCTTGCCCATCGTCGCCGCTATGACCGTTACCTCACATGCCTCGGATGCCATGGTCGCTATTCCGTTTTGGCTTGAGATGTTCGCTGTTGTCGCGGCATCGATCTCAGGAGTTCTGGTTGCGCGCGAGCACAAGCTCGACCTGGTGGGCGCCGTCGCGCTCGCCGTGGTCTGTGGCCTGGGCGGCGGTCTTTTGCGCGATATGACGCTGCAGGTGGGCAACGTCTACATCCTCAACCAACCGATGGCGCTCCCGCTTTCCATTGCCACGGCAGCCATCATCTACATTTTCCCGGCAATCGTCGACAAGCCCGAAAAACTCATCCCCCTGCTCGACATCATCTCGGTCGGCATCTATGCCGCCACTGGAGCAGACAAGGCGCTGGTCTACGGCTTTGCGCCGGCGGTGTGCATCATGATGGGCTTTTTCACCGCGGTGGGCGGCGGCATGCTGCGTGACAGCTTTATGGGCGTGGTGCCGGGCATTTTCCAGCGCACCAACTTCTATGCCATCGCAGCCATTGCCGGCTCTGCAAGCTATGTATGCCTTGTCATGAGCGGCGTCGTCAGCAACATCACCGCGTTAATCGTATGCGTTGCGATAACCATGGGGCTGCGCTGGCTGTCGCTGCGCTTCGACATCAAAAGCCCCACCGAGGAAGACATCGCACGTTTTTTGCACCGCAAAAAGTAGATTGCGCGGCCTCATCCTTCGAAATACAACCGAGAGGTTCTTTTAGAGCGCCCACGCGTTGGGTACCCTGTTAGGTGCATGTCGAGCATCTGACGAAGGATTCACTATGCCCTGCAATCAATTCCCGTCGACCCAGCGCCATAAAGCGTGGGGCCGCATCACCATCCTATTCGCGCTCATCGTGCTGGCGCTCACCGCACTTCCCACGGCGTCGTTCGCCGGCACGGACACCGCAGGAAACATACTTGCGACCGACAATGACGCCAATCCGTCCGGCGTCGAGGGTGACCTGTACTGGGCAGGCCAGGCTCTCAACTTGGACGATGCGTCCATCGACCGCGATATCATCGCCGCGGGCGATACCCTCTCGATCCGCGACTGCACGGTGGGCGGCGCCGTCCGTCTGGCGGCACGCACTATCGATATCGCCAAAACCACGGTTAATGGCAGCGTCACGGTGGCCGGTCAGCACGTTGTGCTCAATTCCGACAGCGCCGCCAACTGTTTTTACGCGATGGGCGAGACGGTTGCCCTGCGAGGCTCCGCCAAGTCGGCAGCGCTTGCAGGCGATACGGTGACCATCGACGGCACCGTCGAGGGCGATGTCGAGGTTTGGGCCGATAAGCTCGTCTTGGGCAAGAATGCCCGTATTACCGGCACCGTGAACGCGCACGTCTCCGAGGACCCCGAGCGTGCCGCAGGAGCCGAGGTAGGCGCACTCAAGATCGACCGCACCGAGAACGAGAGCGCGGCCACGACCGCTAACAACATCATCGGCGGCATCGTCGCCGCGGCGCTCTCGACCTGCTTTGTCGCCCTGCTGCTCGAGCTCGTCTTTCCGCGTGCAACCGCCAGCGCCGCTGGCATGCTCCACCAGCGCCCCACGCCCCTGTGGGTGAGCGGTCTTCTGGGTACGATTGCTGTCGTCCCCGCCGTCCTACTGCTGATTATCTCTATCGCTGGCCTGTCGCTTGCCGGAACCCTCTTGTGCGGCGTTATCGGCATCGCATTGGTGTCGAGTGCCTTTGCGGGGTGCGCAATCGCCCGCATGGTCGGACACAGCCAGAACCGCTACGCCATGGCGGCCGCCGGCGGCGTGATCGCAGGTGCACTTACGGCAATCCCCCTCGTAGGCGATTTCATCAGCGGCGTAGCCTTTGTCTTCACGCTCGGCTACGTTATCCAGATCATCTGGCGCAACGCCCACCTCAAACCGCAGCAGCCGGCTAACACGCCAGAACTCCCCACCGCTTAGCAGCTAACCACCACAAAGGGGCCAGGTACCTTTGTGGTGGTGCAAAGGGGTCAGGTTACTTTGCAACAACAAACGAGGCGGGGCACTCGGTCATATCGACCGGGTGCCCCGCTTTTCTTGGAGGGTTCTCTAGTAACTTTTTCAAAACCAATGATCATCAGGTCGGTAGGCCTGCGCGTCACTCATTACGGAGGCAGTACGCCAGTGAGCATGAAAGGCAATTATTTTTCACGACGACCGCCTCCCCGCTTGATGACGAGCCCGACAACAATAGCCGCCACTCCGATGGCAGCCAAAGCCGCCACCAGCACCAACGTTCTATCTCCCGTCGAGGGTATAAAGCCACGACTTGCTTCTTTGCTCGGGGTGTTGAGCACCGACAGCTCAATCGAACCCGTCCCGGCATCGGCGGTATCAACCCGCAGAGGGCTTTTGACCGACACGGTCACCTTGAGCTTCGCGGCCGCCACCTGCTTAGCGTCCAATCCCTCAGACGTAACCGTTACCGTTCGTTTGCCTTCAAAGGCGGTGTATCCCTTGGGAGCCGCGGCCTCCTCGACGGTGTAGACACCCGCGTCCACACCGCTCAATTCCGCGTGGCCGTCCGCGCCCGTGATGACGCACGCGTCAGCATCCGTCGACCACGAGCCGTCGGTCGTTAGGATGCGCCCGCGGTCATCGATGATGCGCAGTTTGGCACTCGCGAGCGGTTTATCGTCCGAGCTCGAGCGCTTGATGAGGCTGAGTCCCCAGGTATAGGCCGTGGCGTCATCACTCGGCGTATGGGTGAATCCGGCATCGCCGGACTGGTCGACGAGGGGAGAGCGCGGGTAACGCAGGTAGACCTCGTTGGGGTTGCCCTTGGTGGCGCCTCGATTGCAGTTGGCCCCCAACGGCGCATTGTAGACAGCAACCACGCGGGCGCCCGCGGCAAAGGCGTCAGCCCCGCCGAGCGCGGCGATGAGGTCGCCGGTGCGCGCGGTGAAGGCATTGCCCTCGACCGAGACCTTGCACTGTGAAGTAATGTCTGTCCACCCTTTAGCCGGCGTCGAGTTGGTGTTGCCACCCTCACATGCGACGACGTCGAAGCCGCCGTCCGCGCCCGCCGCCACGTACACGCGCACGCTCGCGGCCACCTTGGAGGGGTCGAGCCCCGCACTCATGGTGTCGACGAACTGTACCGTATAGGTGTCGTACGCCGTGAGCCCCGCCGGGACCGTGGCCGAGAGGCGCCAGTACAGGTCGTCGGCAACCGTGGCGTCGGCGGCCTTCTGCCAGGCGGCGGTGCTGTCCTCCAGCACGTGTTTTTGGACCTTGGGGGTCGCCGCCTTGGGCTTGACGGTGACGGCGCTGCCGCCGACCAGGGTCATGATCGGCGCGGTGCCGGCCTCGCCCTGGGCGATGGCGTCGCCGTCGGCGACGATGAGCCAGTAGCCGCAGGGCAGCTCGGCCGCCGTGCCCGCGTTAAGGGCCACGGAAGTTGCGTCGGCATTGCAAATCGCGCGGGCAAGCTTTGCCGTCAGCGCGGTCGTCATATGCCCGTCGGCATTCATCCACTCGGCAGTCTCTTGCGCCGCCGATGCCGAGCCATCAAGCCCCGCATCATGAAGCACGGGAAGAACGGCTTGACGAACCGCGCCATTCGCCCACGTTACGTCAGTTGCAATTTTATGGCCAGCATCGTCATCATCGATAACTGTCGCCGAAAAGAGCTGGTACGCGTCATACCGCGTCGCGACTGTACCGTCCACCGTAATGGCACCGGTGTCGGCAGCACGAGCCGTCCTGGGCAGCATCGCAAAAGAGAACATAGCGACCGTAGCTATCGTTGCGACGGCCAACAAGCGGCACCAAAGCCTACTCACGGCGACCACCTCGATCTTGATCGCGATGGCGGTGAGCATGCATCCATGTCGCGGCAAAGCACAGCAGCGAAGCGCCAGCCAGATACGTCATAGTCAAGCCGGCACCGCCTGCCTCGGGAAGCGTGGTCGAGTATCTGTTGGTAAAAGTCGGCGGGGTCGAAGAGCCATTGTCATAGGTGACGGTGGCGACGAGATTCCTCTCACCGTTGTCCACCTTAACCGTAACCTTGTGCTGGGTCCTGTCGTAGGTGATGTGGTCCTTGACGTTGTTCTCGGCGCCCTCGGGGACGACCTCAGAGATGGTATAAGTATAGGTATCGGCCTTGTTGTAGTCGACGTTGAAGGAGACGTTGCCCATGGCATCGTTGGTCACCGTTTGGAGCACCCTGTCCTTGTCATCCTTGAGCGCGAACGAGAACTGACCTTCCTTGAACGTTCCGCCTGCGAGCACCTTCTCTGCGTTAATAACCGCCTTGCCCGTCATGCGGTTGTCGTAGACCCAGATCTCGTCCTTCTTTGTATCGTCGATGATCTCCGCACCGTCGACGATGTCCTTTGCCTTAGTTAGCGCAGCCTGATAATCCTTGTCGCTCGCGCTGCCCTTGAGCATGATCCACGTGGGATCGGCCTTGGCATAGCCAACAGGCGCCTTGGTCTCCACGAGCTGATAGAGCACGCAATTACTCATCTTCTTGTCGCTTGTGCCGAACGAGATTTTGCCGTTGGCGTCGGTGGGGACGTCGATCGCGGCCTCGTCAAACGGCGTTCTGGCGTTCTCTACATTTCCGTCATCCGCAACCTGGCCC
This sequence comes from Collinsella sp. BG-O-102, assembly GCF_023656745.1. Classification (GTDB taxonomy): domain Bacteria; phylum Actinomycetota; class Coriobacteriia; order Coriobacteriales; family Coriobacteriaceae; genus Collinsella. Next base: position 6,913 of record NZ_JAMOKO010000009.1, on the reverse strand, counting down.
ATATCCACGCTGTAGAGTGTGAACTTCGCCCCCTCGAGCGTCGCGCCGACCTGCTGGGCGTCGTACTTGGTCATCGTGATGCTGTAGCCGTTGCCGCCCGCGCTGGCGGACGCATTTTGAATCTTCCATTTTTGCTCGTCGATCGCCGAACCCTCCGTCACCCCCGCAAGCTCGGCGGTGTTGGAAAGGGACACCTCTTCGCCGGGGTTTCCGGTCGGGATAACCTCATACTCGACCTTGAGGTATTTCCCGTCGGGCACCTCAAGAGTCAACTTCGTACACGAGCCAGATTCATCCTTGACTTGCTCCATCTTCGACGAATAGTCCTTATCAGCCAGCGGTGACCAGGCACCATTCACCTGCTCATAGACCTTAAGCGTCGACGGCACCAGCGCGCACTTGGCATCCATGGTATCGACGAGCTCAAGGAAGTCGGTGCCATTTTTAAGGGCAACGGCAGACTCGTTAACAAGAATGGTGTATTTGATGCGATTGCTATTGGCAACCTGCTCGCCGGACTTTTTGATGACGTTGTTCTTAATGATGACGTCACCTTTACCGGAATCGAACTGTTTAACTCCTGACCCCGCGCTGGCCTTGTTGGTGAACTTCACCTCGTTTGTGGAGGTATCGAGCTCACCGCGCTTGACCGCCGTCTTGTACGTGAGCTTTGCGTAGCCGGCATAGCTTTCAAGCTCAGTCGTGGGGATGGAGAAGGTGACCGTATTGCCGTTGCGGCTGACGTTGTCGGCGGCGAGCGTCCGACCCGTAACGACCTCCTTGGCCTCGCCTCCGCGATGAAGCCCCGTATGTTTATCATAGGGGTTCTGCACGAGCGTATACTTTGCGGAATTCGCAACATAGCTCATACCATCCGGAAGGCTATCAACGATATTCAGCGGTTTCCCGCCCAGCTTTCCAGCTCCATAGTATTCGAACTCGCCATTTGCGCCCTTATTACCCTTTTGGCGGTTTGCATACACCGTCCAGTCGACGATCCAGGCGCCCTTCTCATCCGAGCCGTCAACGGTATGCCAATCGAAGTTCTCAACCCAAGACACCTTCGACTCCGCTTCCGGCTTCTCGACCGCGGGCATCGTTTCTCGGTTGACAACGTACTTGATGGGTTCGGTGAACGGCCACTGTAGTCTCAGGCCCGGTGCTTCGACCGCTGCGAAGTTTGAGTACCAGCCCGACAGCGCTTCTGATGTGGTGTCGTAGGTGATAACGGCGTAGTCCTCGTTCTCGAGAGCGGCTTTCACGTTGTCGGTAACGATGATTTTGAGGTCGTAGTTTTTCTTTGTTTCATTACCCGGATAGCTGGTCGTTGGTCTCCAGTCGGTGCCCGGAACCAGCTCGGTATTGCCGATTTTAATGGTAATGGAGCTTTCGTCGACGCCAAGTTTCTGCGACCATGCCGACTGAAACGTGTCCTTCACCGTCACCTCGCCTGGATGGGCCGCATTGACGATCGCCTTCAGCGCGACCTTCGTCTCCCACGTCGCCCTGCCCGTCGTCGCCGCCTCATCGTATCTCACGAGCCTCTTGGTGATCGGCACAACACCCGTCAGCTGCGGCGTGAAACTGCCATCATCCGTACCGGAAACGGAACCTTTGCGCTCGATGGTCGCGCTGTTGCGCACGGTGTCGTACGAGCTCGTATCGTTCATCTTGGTGTGATAAACGATGCAGTAGGTGGCGTACTTATCCTCAAGGTTGTTCGGAAACGTATAGGAAAAGAAATTATCCTTAGGTTCAAGTTTTCTTTCACAAATCTTGACTCCGCTCGCCTCCGAGTCGCCTTTGTAAACCGTAAAGTTGCCCGTATACGTCTGTTTTCCGTCCAGATTATCGGTGAACATGTATCCGCTCATGTCGGCCTTGAGCTTGCCTTGGTTGAGCTTGACCGTCCACTTGATGTCCGACGGCGTGCCTGAGCCATTGGACTTCTTGATCATGTCATAGCCGAATGTAACAGGCTCAGCCGTAGCTGTTCTGTTATCGCTGTCGCTTGAGCCAGCCCAATTCCACGTTGCCTTATTCTCAGCTTTGATCAAATCGCCGCCGTTCGCGGCAACACCGCTCTTCAGCACCGTATCGTACGTGATCGTGTGGTTGCCCCGGGAAAGGTTGCCCAGGCTGTCGAGGGTTACGACCTGGCCGTCGATCATCGGCTGGGAGTCAAGCTTCTTGCCGTCGAGCTTGAAACTGTCGTTCACAAAGTCGAAGTTGTCGCCCAGCGTATCAATGAAGCTAACGTCCGTAGCATACGACTCTACGGTAAGCGTAACAGTCCAGGTAACCTTGGCCACGCCATCTGCGCCCTGGGAGAAGGTCCCCGACTTCGTCCCCGTGACTTTGCCGTCCTTGATAGGGATTTTGATCGTTCCCACACCAGGGAACACGACAGATGCGTTGCCGCCTGAGCCGGTGCCCTTGTCTGCAAGCTCGAACGAGAAATTGGCTCCGACATAAATCTCCGCAGGGTTTGACGCAAGCCAGTTTTTGTCAAACGCAAAGATGACCTTATTGTCCTTAATCTTCCACGTGCCAGCCTTGGCGGCAGTGGCTTCCGAACCCTCCATGAGGTCGCCGCCGTCGTTGTCGTCAACGACAATGGTGTCGGGCAGCTTATAGACAGCGATGTTCTTCTCGGGCGTAGGCGCCTTGCCGGCGTTGAATTGTGCCGAGAAAGCTCCATAGAGCGTCGAAGTGGACGTTACGGGATCCTCGAGCTTTTGAGTATGGTGCTCATCGGTATACAGCCTGACATCAACCGTCGCCGTATCCCCATCGATCGCAATCGGATCGGGCTTCGCAACGTCATCGGCGCGCACGGGGGCCGCACCGTAAAACACTGCGGCGGTGAGGCAAATCAAAATGAAAATCAGAGCCGCCATACCCAGCGACCGTGAGCGGTGTGCGTCCATAGTTGTCCCTTAATTCCTACAACACAGTGTGGAATACGGCGAATCGTCGGATCGAACACAAGCCCCAACATCTACGAGAACCTACCTAGCGCATTGCAAGAACCCATTGGGGGCAACTTCTAAGACGGTTCGTCTATGCCACAATGCATAAAATACAATATAGATAACAGTCATGTAAACCGCTGGTAAAGAGGTCTTTTAATGTAATACCAGTTGATATTTATCTGTTAACGGTTTTGTATCAAAGCGGTTATATCCTGTGGAATTATGTATATGTTTAAACAACTTTACTTTGGCTGGAAAGCCGCTCGGGGGATAACCTCCTCCACCGTGGTGCAAAGTAACCTGTCCCCTTGCACCAAAAAGGGCGCCGACCATTGCGGTCGACGCCCTTTCTTGTTAGACGCTATAAAGCCCGGCACTTATTTGTTGACCTGGCCGGCGCGAACGGCAGCCTTCTTGCGGTCGGTAGCATTGAGCAGACGCTTGCGCAGGCGGATGTTCTTGGGAGTAATCTCGACCAGCTCGTCGTCGGCGATGTACTCCAGCGCTTCCTCCAGCGAGAAGGTGCGGGGCGGCACCAGCTGGACGGAGATATCGGAGGTCGAGGAACGCTGGTTGCCCAGGTTCTTGGTGCGAGCGATGTTGACGACCATGTCGCCGGCCTTGCTGCGCTCGCCCACGATCATGCCCTCATAGCACTCGGTGCCCGGCTCAACAAACAGCTGGCCGCGCTCCTGCAGCGTACCCAGAGCATAGGCAACGGCCTTCTCGGTGGTCATGGAGATCATTGCGCCGTTCTGACGGTTACCGATCTCGCCGGCGTAAGGACCGTACTCCAGGAAGGTGTGGTAGAACACGCCCTCGCCGTGGGTGACGTTCATGATGCGGTTCTTGAGACCCATGATGCCGCGCGTCGGGATCTTGAACTCAAGGTGCGTCACGATGCCCGAGGTGTCCATGCTCGTCATGATGCCGCCGGAGGTACCGAAGACCTCAACGACCTTGCCTGAGTACTCGTCCGGGCACTCAACGACGGCCTGCTCGACAGGCTCCATCTTGTTGCCGTTCTCGTCCTTCTTAAACAGAACGCGGGGACGGCCGACCTGGAACTCAAAGCCCTCGCGGCGCATGGACTCCATCAGGACGGACAGGTGCAGGATGCCGCGGCCCGAGACCTCGACGCCGCTCTTGTCCTCGAGCTCCTCGATCTTCATGGTCACGTTGTTCTCGGCCTCGTTGAACAGGCGCTCCTTAAGCTGACGGGCGCCCACGATGTCGCCATCGCGGCCGACGAGCGGGGAGGTCGAGGCCTCAAAGACGATGGACAGGGTCGGCGGGTCGATCTCGATGGGCTCGAGCTCGACGGGGTTCTCGGGGTCGGTGTAAACATCGCCGATATCGGTGCGGTCAATACCCACGACAGCAGCGATATCGCCAGCGCCGACTTCCTGGCACTCGGTACGGCCCAGGTAGTCGAAGGTAAAGAGCTGCTTGACGGTAGCGGTGGCACTGGAGCCATCGTTCTTGACAACCAGGATCTGGTCGCCCTGGTGGATGGTGCCGGAGTACACGCGACCGATGCCGATACGACCAACGAAGTTGGAGTGGTCGATGGTCACGCATTGCATGGCCAGCGGGGCGTTCTCGTCAACCTCGGGCGCGGGCATATCGTCGATGATCATGTCGAGCAGCGGGTACATGTCCATATTGCCGTCGTTAGGGTCAAGGCGGGCAAAGCCATTCATGGCGCTGGCGTAGACCACGTGCTCCATGGCGAACTCAAGCTGGTCGTCGGTGGCGCCCAGGTCGGCCATGAGGTCCAGGCAGTCGTTGTAGGCCTTCTCGGGGTTGGCGCCCGGACGATCGATCTTGTTGATGACGATCATGATCTTAAGGCCGGTGTCGATAGCGTGACGCAGCACGAAGCGGGTCTGGGGCATGGGGCCCTCAAAGGCGTCGACCAGCAGCAGGGCGCCGTCGGCCATACGCAGCACGCGCTCGACCTCGCCGCCGAAGTCGGCGTGGCCCGGGGTGTCGATGACGTTGATCTTAACGTCCTTGTACTCGATAGAGATGTTCTTGGCGAGAATCGTAATGCCGCGCTCGCGCTCCTGGTCGTTGGAATCCAGGACGCGGTCCTCGACCTGCTGGTTGGCACGGAAGGCGTCCGTGGCACGCAGGAGCTTGTCGACCATCGTCGTCTTGCCGTGGTCGACGTGGGCGATGATGGCGATGTTTCTCAGATTGTCTACGCGCATGTAGTTCCCCTATCTTCTATCTATATACAACCGGCACGCGTATGCGACCCACCCAGCAATGCAACGCTCGGCGGGAATATTGAGCCTTTTACCGAAAACTCGTTTATTTTAGCGATTTTAGATGAGAGGGGTTTCCTCACCTGCAGGTTCAGGGTCGCTCCACATAAAACCATCGCCGGCGCCCATGCCCTCATACAGCACATATGCCGAAAAACCGCTCTCGAGCGTGGTTTCGAAGAAGCTTACGAGCAGGGCATCGTGATAGCCGCCGTCAATCTCGACACAACCGGTGTAGCCGATGGCATAGCGGGCAATGCGGCCCAGGCCCTCGTCCTTAAGACCCATCTTGTGCTCGGAGATAAAGTTGGTGGCCGCCTCGAGGCACGCCTCTTCGCCGTCCTCGTCAAGCGCCGCCAGATATCGGTTGGAAGCAGCGTCCTCGATCGCCACAACTACGCCCGGATTCTCACCGGCGGCAAGGTCGTCCAAGAACGCACCAATCAGGTCACACACCATGGCGTCGAGCTCGGCGGAGACGTTACCGGCGTCCTGCATATCCTGTGCCATCTTTAGACCTTCCCATCGAGTCTGGCGTCGTTACAGTTCTTGCGCCTCGGCGGCGATCTTAGCAGCGGCATCGCGGGCGCGCATCATATCCGCTGCACGCTTGTCGAGCACCTTGATCTGGCTAGTCAGCATGACTGCATCGACCACACCCCAGATCACGAGGCCCGTAGAGATCGAAAACCCAAGCGCACCAACTGTACCACGAAGGCGCGAGCAGATTGCCGCGACAAGGGCGGAGACGACAACCATCTTGATAAACGAGCCGCGGCGTTCGCGAAGCGTGCGGGCCTGCGTCACATAGGCAATGCGAGCCGCCTCAGAAGCCTCCGAGCGCATCTGGGCCTCGCGCGCAATGGCCGCCGCCTCGCCAGAAACTCCGGCACTCATGAGCGCGCACTCCGTCGCGTGTTTGTCGAGCATTTAAAAGTCATCGGGGGAGAGCGTATGGACGAACTCGTCGAACTTTTCGAACTCTTGCTCGTCGTCGACTTCCTCGGCGTGCGGCGATACGGTGCCCAAGCGATTCATGATGTCGTCTTCAACGAACATGGGGGCATTGCTGCGTACGGCAAGGGCGATGGCGTCGCTCGGACGCGCATCGATCCGATGCTCGTTGCCATCGGCCAACACGACAACCGTCGCGTAGAACACGGGCGGCTCGGCGCGGACGATTTCGACGCGCTCGAGCTTGGCACCCAGGGCGCCAACAGTATCGAGCAGCAGGTCATGGGTAATCGGGCGCTCGGCGCGTCCGCTGTCGATGCCGCGGCTGATTGCCGCAGCCTCAAACGAGCCGGTCTGGATGGAGAGGGACCGCAGCGGCGCGGGGGAATCCGACTTGCTGCAGCGCTCGCGAAGCACAATAAGCGATGGCACGGGACCGGCGGCCATGACGATGGTCTCTATGTCGACACGAACCATGGAACACCTCCGGTACGTAGCGGTTAACACGCGGCGGCCCGCCGCGTTGAATAGCTATACTACCCAAACTTTCGCGCAGCACACAAAACCAAAATGAGATTTATCGCAGACAAGACGATATGAGAAAGCCATTGGGGCCGCCTCCCCCGCGGCGCAGCTTCTTTCCGCGGGCTCGGGGTGCCACAATGGGCTTTGAGTATCGGCCCGTGCGGTAGCCCTTACCGCACCTGCGGG
>NZ_JAMOKO010000008.1 GCF_023656745.1 Collinsella sp. BG-O-102 | reverse complement strand
CTCTACGGGGCAGGGGCTGACGGCCGTCCGGGGCGGTCGGCCAGCGACCACCGGTACGGCTCAATCGTATAGCCGTGCAACGGAAAAGAGCCGCCCTTTCGGACGACTCAAACTGTAATGGGGCTATTTTAGCTACCCTTTGGCTGACGGTGAATGAATTAGGCCGAATGAATCTCAACCGATATATAGGGGTAGCTAAAATAGCCCCGTCCCAAATTGACTACCAATGCCGTGTCGGGCGGAAGGCAGCAACCCCCCCGTCCAAAAAAGACTAGTTATTGAAGCGTGATTGGCGGCCGAAGGAAAGGGCGCTGTCGCCGAATTTGTCTCGGACGGCGTCGATAGCGACGGAGAGGTCGCGGCGGTCGCTGGATTGGGCTCCGCGGTCATCGATCTCACAGAACAGGTCGGTCTGGATGCCGCCTTGGTGATCGAAGTCGCTCATGCCGATGCCCGCTAAGCGAACATGCATGCCTTCCTGCCAGATGTTGTCGAGCAGCTCGAGCGCTACGGCAACAAAGATATTCTCGTCATCGGTGGGGTGTGGAAGCCGCCGCTGCGCCGAGCGTCCGCTGCCATACGAGTATTTGAGCTTGAGCGTCACCGTGGCGCCCGTCAGTCCCTGACGGCGCAGGCGGCGTCCCACTGACTCTCCCAACAGCGCAATTGCCGCCTCAATATCCCCACGCTCAGTCAGATCTTTAGCAAAGGTGCGTTCATTGCTGACCGACTTGACCTCGCGCTCTTCATCGAAGCTCGTGACTTCGGAGATTTCGAGTCCCAGCGCACGCTGGCGCATGCGTTCGCCGTTGACGCCAAAAATAGAGGCCAGTGTGGACTCAGGCGCGCGCGAAAGCTCGCCGAGGGTGTAGATGCGCATGCGGCGCAGTCGCTCCTCGGCCGAGCGCCCGATGCCGCTCATGGCAGATACCGGCAGTGCGGCCAAAAAGCGCTGCTCGGTTCCGGGGCGCACGATGGTCAGCCCAAACGGCTTATCCCGCTCGCTTGCGATCTTTGCGACCGTCTTGTTGCAGCCCACGCCAATGGAGCACGTCACTCCCAGCGCTGCCACGCGGTCGCTTATACGCCGCGCAACCAGCATCGGGTCTTCGGGCGCAAAGCGGCCCGGTGTGATATCGATAAAGGCTTCGTCGATGGATACGCGCTCAACGCGCGGGGTCTCGTCGGCGAGAATCGCCATGACCTGCGCGCTCACCTCGCGGTAGCGATCAAAGTGCCCATGCGTCCAAATGGCTTGCGGGCATAAGCGCCGCGCCTCGGCCGAGGCCATGGCAGAGTGCACGCCAAAGCGACGTGCCTCATACGAACACGTGGACACGACGCCACGCGAATCGGCGTCTCCGCCCACGATGAGCGGCTTTCCTCGCCATTCGGGATGATCGAGCATCTCCACGCTCGCAAAAAACGCATCGAGGTCCATGAGGCCCACCGCCGGACCCGTCCAGGGAGGCGGCGTGACGCCCGTGGCATCCTCATAACCGTATGTATGTTCGCGTCTTTCCATGTCATGAGTATACCGCGCAGCTCATGTGGGGTGCGTGTATGTGCTTGCAAATCCCGAATTCTTGTCTAAGATATGGATTTGCCCTCGACTACACCGAAGAAGTTGGTCTCACGGACTTCACCTGCCCGCGTCGATGGCGTATTATGTTCAACTGTTTGTTTGTAGTTGCAGCCTAAAGCTGCTTGGTTGGAGGAGTTTCCTTTGGCAGTCAAGATTCGCCTTGCTCGTCACGGCGCTAAGAAGCGTCCGTACTACCGTGTCGTCGTCGCCGATTCCCGCGCCCCGCGTGACGGTCGTATCATCGAGGAGGTTGGCCGCTACAACCCGATGACCGCCCCCAAGACCATCAACCTCGACCTCGAGAAGATCGCCGACTGGCAGTCCAAGGGCGCTCAGCTCACCGACGCCGTCGCCGCTCTGGTCAAGGCCGCCAACGAGGGCGAGAAGACTGAGACCGTCGTCAAGAAGTCCAAGAAGCAGCTCGCCAAAGAGGCCGAGGCCGCTAAGGCTGCCGCTGAGGCCGCTGAGGGCGCCGAGGAGTAAATCGTGCCTGAGGTTGACGCTGCACAGCTCGAGGGTGAGGCAATGCTCTCAGATCGCATCGCCGATCTCGTCGAATATCTCGTTGTTCAGATCGTCGACGACCCGGATTCCGTGAGCCTTGAGGTCATCGATGGTGACGACGCCTCTACGATTGAGGTTTCGGTCGCCGAGGATGACGTCGCTAAGGTCATCGGCCGTCGTGGCCGTACCATCAAGGCCATTCGCACGCTCGCCCGTGCACTGGCCGCTCGCCTCGACACTGCTGTCGAGGTAGAGGTTCTGGGCTAGGACCTTGAGGTCCCAGTACAAAAACATCGCCCGTGTGGTCAAGCCGCACGGAAGGAAGGGGGAGGTCCTCGCGCAGCCGCTGCGGGGGCTTCCTTCTGTATTAGAGCCGGGTATGCGCGTCTCCCTGACGCCGCCGGCGCTCAAGCGCGACCGCTTTTGCACGGTCGTGTCCGTCACCGATACGGGCGATGGCGATCTGGTCTCGTTTGAGGGCATTGACGACTTGACGGCCGCCGAGGGCATCACGGGATGCTACGTGCTGGCAAATCGTGACGACTTTGAGCTCGACTCGCTCGACGCTGCCTATACCGACCTGATGGGTCGCGAGGTGGTCGACGAGCGCTTCGGTTCGCTTGGCACGATCGTCGAGATCATGTCAACGCCCGCTAACGATGTTTGGGTTGTCGAGGGCGATCGGTACGGCGAGGTACTGATTCCCGTGATCGAGCAGGTCGTGCTCGATCTTCCCGACACAGGAACAATTTCCGTCCACGTTATGGACGGCCTGATCGATATGGACAAGTAGGGAGGACAACATGCTGATCGAGACCCTTTCGGTCTTTCCCGAGATGTTTGAGCCCGTCATGTCCACGTCGATTTTGGGCCGCGCCCGCAAGGCCGGCCTTTTTGATTTTAAGGCGTATAACCTGCGCGACTGGACGCACGACCGCCATCGTACCGTCGATGACGAGCCGTACGGCGGCGGGCAGGGCATGCTCATGAAGGTCGAACCTATTGCCGAGGCGATCGAGGCCATCAGCTCTGAGGGTCCCAAGCCCACTGTGGTGTTCTTTACCCCCTGTGGCGAGCCTTTTACGCAGCATGTGGCCGAGCGCCTGCTCAAAAGTGAGCGCCTGCTGTTTGTGTGCAGCCGTTACGAGGGCGTCGACGAGCGCGCGTATGCGTATGCCGACGAGCGTCTGTCGATTGGCGACTATGTGCTTACGGGTGGCGAGCTACCCGCCATGGTCGTTGCCGATGCCGTCGTACGTCTCATCCCCGGCGCCCTGGGCGACGAGATGAGCAACGTCGACGAGTCGTTCTCGACCGCCGAGGACGGAGGACTGCTCGAGTACGCGCAGTACACCCGTCCTGCCGAGTTCAACGGCGAGGGCGTGCCGCCGGTGCTCGTGAGTGGCGATCATGCCAAGGTCGATGCCTGGCGTCGCAAGAACGCCATCGAGCGCACCTGCCGCTGGCGTCCCGATCTGATCGAGACGGCGCGCCTTACGCCCCAGGAGCGCGCTTACGCGCAGGAGATTTTGGACGCTGCGTATTCGCAGAGCGAGGAGTGAGAATGGTTCCATCGCAGCATTCCGCGTTGAGGGGCGCTTTTGAGTGGATCGCGGTCATCGCGATCGCGCTCGTGGCCACCTTCTTGATTCGCTCGTTTGTGGTCGAGCCCTTTGTGGTGCCCACCGGCTCCATGGAGTCCACGATCGAGATTGGCGACCAGATCCTGGCACAAAAGGTGAGCCTCGAGCTCGGTCAGCCCGTCAAGCAGGGTGATATCGTGGTGTTTCACAACCCCGATGGCACCTCCGAGCATGATGTTCTTGTCAAGCGTGTTATTGCCACGGCCGGCCAGACGGTCGACCTGCAGGATGGCAAGGTGGTCGTTGACGGCCAAGCGCTCGACGAGGACTATACGACGGGCATGAGCTGGCCACTTTCGGTCCAAGCGCCCGGCGCTCAGGTAAGCTATCCCTACACCGTTCCCGGCGGGTGCGTGTGGGTGATGGGCGACAACCGCGAAAACTCTGCCGACTCACGCTACTTTGGTCCCGTCGATCGCTCTGATTTGATCGCTGTGGCGCTTGTGCGCTACTGGCCGCTCAACCGCATCGGCGCTATCGACTAAAAACCGCTATAGTACAGTACCTAACCGTGTAATCGTTTCGACGAGGGGATATTAGAGGCATGAACGCTTCATCGCTTTCCTTCCAAGACATCATCTTGCGTCTCCAGCAGTACTGGGGCGAGCAGGGCTGCGTCATTATGCAGCCCTATGACTCCGAGGTCGGTGCCGGTACCTTCCATACCGCGACCACGCTGCGCTCGCTCGGTCCCGCCGAGTGGCGCACCTGCTATGCGCAGCCTTGCCGCCGTCCCGCCGACGGCCGCTACGGCGAGAACCCCAACCGCATGCAGCACTACTATCAGTTCCAGGTGCTTATCAAGCCCTCTCCGGTCAACGCCCAGGAGCTTTACCTGGGGTCTCTTGCCGCTATCGGTCTGGACCCCAACGACCATGACGTCCGCTTTGTCGAGGACGACTGGGAGAGCCCGACGCTCGGCGCCTGGGGCCTTGGCTGGGAGGTCTGGCTCAATGGCATGGAGGTCACGCAGTTTACGTACTTCCAGCAGGTGGGCGGTATCGAGGTCGACCCCGTGCCCGTCGAGATCACCTATGGCCTGGAGCGCATCGCCATGTATGCGCAGGGCGTCAATTCCGTCTACGACTTGGTGTGGAGCTACCTGCCCGACGGCACGCCCATGACCTATGGCGACGTGTTCCTCGAGAACGAGCGCGAGTTCAGCGCCTACAACTTTGAGGTCGCCAACGTCGAGATGATGCGTCAGAAGTTTGACGACTACGAGGCCGAGTGCCACTCCTGTCTGGAGCGCAAGCTGCCGCTGCCGGCGTACGACTGCGTCATGAAGTGCAGCCACGCCTTCAACCTGCTCGATGCCCGTGGCGCGCTGTCCGCGGTCGAGCGTGCCAACTACATCCTGCGCGTCCGCGCCGTCGCCAAGGCGTGCTGCGAGGCCTACATGGCCGAGGTCGCCGGAGTCAACGAGAATGCCGACCAGGAAGGCGAGGTGGCGTAAGCCATGGCAGACGCTAAGGATTTCCTGTTTGAGATCGGTACGGAAGAAATGCCCTCCGCACCGCTGAACAATGCCGTCAAGCAGCTTGGCACCATGATCGCCAAGGGTCTCGACGAGGCCGGTCTGGCCCACGGCGAGGTCCGCGTGATCTCGAGCCCGCGCCGCCTGGCTGCGCTCGTTGCCGACGTCGCCACCGCGACCGTCGAGGTTCACGAGGTCAAGCGCGGCCCCGCGGCAAACATTGCCTTTGATGCCGACGGTAACGCCACCAAGGCCGCCCAGGGCTTTGCCCGCAAGTGCGGTGTGGCTGCCGAGGACCTGGTCCGTCGCGAGGACACCGACGGCCGCGAGTACGTGTTCGCCGAGAAGAACATTCCCTCCGCTCCGGCTACGCCGATCCTGACGTCTCTGTGCGAGAAGACTATCGCCGGCCTGCAGTGGCCCAACTACCGCAGCCAGCGCTGGGGCCACGAGCACGCTACGTTTGTTCGTCCGGTCCGTTGGATCTGCTGCCTTTTGGGTGAGGACGTCGTGCCCGTGTCGTTTGCCGATGTGACGAGTGGCAATACCACGCGCGGACATCGCGTTCTGGGCCCCGGTGACCATGTGGTCGCCAGCCCCGCCGTCTACGAGCAGGTGCTCGAGGACGCCGGCGTGCTCTCTGCCGAGCGTCGTCGCGAGGCCATCCTTGCCGGTATCGCCGAGGTCGAGGCCGCTCGCCCCGGCTGCCATGTCGACACGCCCAAGAAGGTCTTCGAGGAGGTTATCAACCTCTGCGAGTGGCCGACGGTGCTCGTCGGTACCTTCGATGAGGAGTTCCTCAAGGTCCCGCACGAGATTATCTGCGAGTCCATGCTCACCAACCAGCGCTACTTCCCGATTTATGACGGCGAGGGCAAGCTCACGCGTGAGTTCGTAGTCGTCTCCAACAGCAAGCCCGAGAATGCCGAGCGCGTGATCGACGGCAACGAGCGCGTCGTGCGCGCCCGTCTGGACGACGCCAAGTTCTTCTATGAGGAGGACCTGAAGATCTCCCTTGACGAGTTCCGCGAGCGTCTGGCCAAGGTCGCCTTCCAGGAGAAGCTCGGTAGCGTGCTCGCCAAGTCCGAGCGTATTGAGCAGCTCGCGCTCGCCATCGCCCGCGAGGCTCACCTGGGTGCCCATCTGGCCGCCGATGCGGCTCGCGCCGCTCACCTGTGCAAGGCCGACCTGGTGTCTAACGCCGTCGTCGAGTTCACGAGCCAGCAGGGCGTGATGGGCGGTTACTACGCCATCGCGATGGGGGAGAACGACGAGGTCGCCCATGCTATCCGCGATCATTATCGTCCCCGCTTTGCCGGCGATGATCTGCCCGAGGGCACCGCTGGCTGCATCGTGGCCTGTGCTGACAAGCTCGATACCATTGCCGGTATCTTTGCCATCGGCGAGCCCCCGACCGGCTCCTCCGACCCCTATGCGCTGCGTCGTGCCGCTATCGGCATCATCAACATCCTGCGCGACCGCCTGCCGATCGACCCCACGTCGCTCATCGACTTCGCTCTCGAGCTCTACAGTGAGCAGGGCATTGAGTTCGACGCCGCCGAGGTCGCCCAGCAGGTTCGCGACTTCTTCCATGGCCGCCTGGTGAGCATGGCCCGCGACGAAAAGATCCCGGCCGATACCGTTGCCGCCGTCTCTGCGGTGCACATCATCGCCCCGTCCGTCTTCTTCGCCCGCTGCGCCGCCCTCGACGAGGCCCGCAAGAACGACGCCGAGACCTTTGACAACCTGGCGACGGCCTATGCCCGTGCCGCGCATATCTCCAAGCCCGAGCTGGGCGCGGAGTACGACCGCGCCTTGATGGGCGAGGTCGAGCTCGCGCTTGCCGATGCCTCCGAGGCTGCTCAGACCGCTGTCGACGCCGCCCTTGCTGCCGAGGATTACCCGGCCGCATTTGCCGCCCTTGCCGCCCTGCGCGCCCCCATCGACCGCTTCTTCGACGAGGTCATGGTCATGGACAAGGACGAGCAGCTTCGCGATAATCGCCTTAAGCTGCTCAACCGCTTCGAGGCCGTTTTCTCCGGTATCGCCAACATCGGTGAGCTTGCCCGCAAAAAGTAAGCCAGCCTGCGCGTAAGCGCAAAAGGAGCCCTGCATGGATTGCCCGGTCACCGCTCGTCCCACCGTTATCGTTATCTCCGACTCGCTCGGCGATACCGCTTGTGAGGTGGTGCTTGCGGCGTCCGGGCAATTTGATGAAGGGGCTTTTCGCGTTTTACGCCTGCCCAAGGTGACCTCCGTGGAGCAGGTCAAGTCATTTGTGGGCCCGCGTGTCGATGCAGACCATCGCGATATTGCCGTGTTCCATACCATTGTCGATCCGGCTCTTCGCGCCCGCGTGCTCGATTACCTGGGTATGCTGCATATCCGCTCGGTCGACCTGATCGGCCCGACGCTCGCCGTGCTATCGTCGCTCATCGGTGTGCCGCCCAAAGGCGTCGCGGGCGTGATTCACAGGACCGATGACCGCTATTTCCATCGTATCGAGGCCATGGAATATTTCGTTGAGCACGATGACGGGCGCGGTTGCGACGATTTGTCGGGTGCCGATATCGTGCTGCTGGGCGTATCGCGCACGTCCAAGACGCCGCTGTCGATGTATCTGGCTTATCAGGGCTACAAGGTTGCCAATGTTCCGTTGGCCCATGGCATGGAGCCGCCGAAGTCGATTTACGAGGTCGACCCGATGCGCCTGTTCGGCCTGATTTCGACCGTCGATGTGATTTCCGAAATTCGCGATAGCCGCTTGGGCGATGACTACGCTCGTGCCGTTGCCGGCTCCTATGCCGAGCCCGAGAGCGTGCGCAGCGAGCTTGAGGAAGCTCGTGCCCTCATGAAGCGCCTAGGCTGCTTTGTGGTTCGTACCGACGGCAAGGCGATCGAGGAGAGCGCCTCCGAGATCATAAGTCACTTGGAGGAAATCCAAGAAGCCCGTGCCCGCCGCGCCGCCCGCCGAGCCCGGCAAAGTTAACTCATTTCGGTAGCTAAAAAATACACCGTCTCAAAAAGACTACCTAAAAATAATGCACGATATTGGTAAAGCGATTTAGCAACAAACTTGCATTTGACCTGCAATTTTCTTGCAGTGGTATCTTCATAAGGTAACCACCTTTACCTACCGTTTACCGCCATATTCACCTCGTTTACCAAACCGCGCATCCTCTTCTCATGTCGGCATAAAGCCCGCCGTATAGTTCCCTCACGGCCCGTAACCGGCGGGTCGATTCGTTACCACGGTCGTGTGCGTAAGCGCATGGAAGGGGAAGTATCGTGAGCGATTGCAAGAGGGTTTATCGTTTTGGAACCGACGCCCAGGGCACCTGTGTCACTGAGGGCGACAAGTCCATGAACTTCGTGCTTGGCGGCAAAGGCGCAAACCTTGCCGAGATGAGCCGTATCGGCCTGCCGGTTCCCGGTGGCTTTACTATTACCTGCCAGACCTGTGTCGAGTACTCCGGTGCCGGCAACGTCTGGCCCGAAGGCGCACTCGATGAGATCGTTGCCGCCGAGGCTGACCTCGAGGCCCGCTGCGGCAAAAAGCTCGGCGACGCCTCCGATCCGCTGCTCGTGTCGGTTCGCTCGGGCGCTCCGTTCTCCATGCCCGGTATGATGGACACGGTCCTCAACTTGGGCCTCAACGACGATTCCGTTCAGGGTCTCATCGCCCAGACGCAAAATCCGCGTTTTGCCTGGGATAGCTACCGCCGCTTTATCCAGATGTTTTCCAACGTCGTCATGGGCGTTGATGCCGACCTGTTCGAGAACGCCCTGACCCAGGCCCGCCTGGTCGCCGGCATTCGCGTCGATTCCGAGCTTTCGGCCGAGGACCTGCAGGAACTCGTCGAGACCTTCAAGGGGATCTTCTCCGAGAACGTCGAGGCCGCCCTGTATCCCGAGCTCGAGGTTGCCGACGGCAAGCCCGTCTTCCCGCACGATCCTGAGCTTCAGCTGCGCCTTGCCATCCAGGCCGTCTTTGGCAGCTGGATGAACGAGCGCGCCTGCATCTACCGCAAACAG
Source organism: Collinsella sp. BG-O-102 (assembly GCF_023656745.1). GTDB lineage: Bacteria > Actinomycetota > Coriobacteriia > Coriobacteriales > Coriobacteriaceae > Collinsella. Next base: position 93,243 of record NZ_JAMOKO010000008.1, on the reverse strand, counting down.
CACGGCATCTCCGACGAGCTCGGTACTGCCGTCAACGTCCAGGCCATGGCCTTTGGCAACAAGGGCGAGACCTCTGCGACGGGCGTCGCCTTTACGCGTAATCCGGCCGACGGCACCAAGGAGTTCTACGGTGACTTTTTGGTTAATGCCCAGGGCGAGGACGTCGTCGCCGGCATCCGCAACACCGAGCCCATTGGCGACCTCAAGGCCACCCCGGGCCTCGAGTCTGCAGGTGAAGAGCTCGAGCGCGTGTTCCTGACGCTCGAGGACCATTACCGCGATATGTGCGACATCGAGTTCACCATTGAGCAGGGCAAGCTCTGGATGCTTCAGACCCGCGTGGGTAAGCGCACTGCTACCGCAGCCCTGCGCATCGCTATCGAAATGGTCGAGGAAGGCCTGATCACCCGCGAAGAGGCCGTGAGCCGCATCGATCCTGCGCAGCTCGACCAGCTCCTTCACCCGCAGTTCGACGCCTCCAAGAAGTACGAGGTTCTGGCCAGCGGTCTTAACGCCAGCCCCGGTGCCGCCGTGGGCGAGGTCGTGTTCTCGAGCGATGACGCCGTCGCGCGCGCCAACGAGGGTCACAAGGTTATCCTGGTCCGCTGGGAGACCAACCCCGACGACCTGAAAGGCATGGTCGCCGCCGAGGGCATTCTGACAAGCCACGGTGGCAAGACGAGCCATGCCGCCGTTATCGCCCGCGGCATGGGTACGCCCTGCGTCTGCGGCGTTGAACGCTTCCACATCGACGCCGCCGAGAAGGTCGTGCGCATCGAGGGCAGCGACCGCGTATTGCACGAGGGCGATGTCATCTCCATCGACGGCACCCAGGGCATCGTCGTCGATGGCGCTGTCGACCTGGTCTCCGCCGAGCTTACCGGCGACCTGGACACTATCCTGTCCTGGGCCGACGAGATTCGCCTGGACGAGACCGATGGCCACGCCAACCACGTGCGCGTCAACGCCGACAACCCTGAGGACGCTGAGCTCGCCCTCGGGTTTGGTGCCGAGGCCATCGGCCTGTGCCGCACCGAGCACATGTTCCTGGGCGACCGTAAGAACATCATCCAGAGCTTTATCCTGTCTGACGATGAGACCGTGAAGCAGCAGACCCTGGCCGACCTGCTCAAGGTTCAGACCGAGGACTTCCTGGCGATGTTCAAGACTATGTCCGGTCGCGACGTGGTCGTTCGCCTGCTCGATCCGCCGCTTCATGAGTTCCTGGATAATCCTCGCGAGCTCGAGGTCGCCATCACCAAGAAGGAAGCCGCTGGCGCCAGCGAGGAAGAGCTTGCCGTCCTGCGCACCCGCCTGCGTCGTATCGACGGCATGGTCGAGTCGAACCCCATGCTCGGCCTACGCGGCGTGCGCCTGTCCGTCGTCTTTAGCGATCTGCCGCTCATGCAGGTCCGTGCCGTGGCAACGGCTGCTGCCCGCCTTATCAAGGAAGGCGTCGACCCGCGTCCCGAGATTATGGTCCCGCTCGTCTCCATCACGGCGGAGCATGTCCAGACCCGCGAGGTCATCGAGCGCGTGATCGCCGAGGTTTCCGCCGAGGAAGGCGTCGAGCTCAATATTCCCGTGGGCACGATGCTCGAGCTGCCGCGTGCCTGCATGGTCGCCGACGAGATCGCCCATCATGCCGACTTCTTCTGCTTTGGCACCAACGACCTCACGCAGACGACCTTCGGCTTCTCCCGCGACGATGCCGAGGCCAAGTTCATCCCGCTGTACATGCACAAGAAGATCTTGAAGGATAACCCCTTCGAGACCATCGACTCTGCGGTACTCGAGCTGGTGCGCATGGCCGTCGAGAAGGGTCGCGCCACCAACCCCGGCATGCACTTTGGCGTGTGTGGCGAGCACGGCGGCGACCCCAAGTCCATCAAGGGCCTGTTTAACGTGGCCGATGTGGACTATGTGTCCTGCTCGCCCTACCGCGTGCCCCTCGCACGCCTGGCTGCCGCCCAGGCCAAGCTCGAGGCGAAGCGCTCCGCCTAACGTTTTGGGTATAGACGCCTAGCGTAGCCCCCTTCATGCCGCCCGCCTCATTCGTGAGGCGGGCGGTTATCATGTGCGGGTTTTGTCTTTTTGTCTGCGTAAAAAATTGTTCTTGCAGCAGAAACCCGCGCGTGTATACTCGAATACGTTTGTTCAACTACGTGCCGGCCAAGGTGGTACGGCACCTCTAGAAGAGTAAGGAATTGCACATGGATTACATCCGCGCAATCGAGCGTCAGCAGATCCGCGAGGACATTCCTCAGGTTCGCGTCGCCGACAACGTCAAGGTTCACTACCGCATTAAGGAAGGCGACCGCGAGCGCATCCAGGTCTTCCAGGGCGACGTCATCCGCATGGCCGGCGCCGGTTCCCGCGAGACCTTCACCGTCCGCAAGATGTCCTTCGGTGTCGGTGTTGAGCGTACCTTCCCGCTTCACAGCCCCAAGATCGCCAAGCTCGAGGTCGTTCGTCATGGTCGCGTCCGTCGTGCCAAGCTGTACTACCTCCGCGACAAGGTGGGCAAGGCTGCTCGCATCCCCGAGAAGCGCTAAGAAGATCGCAGCGTCTGTCCACTCGTTTGGACACAAGGGTCACCTTCGGGTGGCCCTTCTTTTTATCTGATTTGCATGCAAGGAGGGCCTGGTATGGCCAACATGACGAGCTCGGTTTCGGCATCGCAGGTTGCCGGTGAGTTGGCGAGCGCCACGTTTGAGGAGATTCCCGCCCTCGTGGAGCATTATCGCGAGGACCCGCGCCAGCAGGTGATCAAGGCTTGCGAACGCGCCCTCAAACGCCATGCCAAAGAGCTTGCCGAGCGCGAGCGCGTCAATGACATGTACGAGCTTATGCATGAGCTTGGCGGCGATGGAGTGGTCGTTGGTGTCGACGAGGTGGGTCGCGGATCGGTGGCCGGTCCTTTGACGGTATGCGCTGTCTGCCTTCCTATGGAGCCGCGCGTCTGGGGCATCAACGATTCCAAAAAGCTCACGCCGGCGCGCCGCGAGTTGCTCTCAGTGAAGATTGCCGAGGTGGCGACGGCGATCGGTTTTTGCCATATCGCGCCTAAGGATATCGATGAGATGGGCATGGCCCGTGCTATCCGTACCGCCGTTGCGGGCGCCGTGGCCGATACGGGGCTCGAGCCCGATTGCGTGCTTATGGATGGCAACCCCTTGGGCGCCGTTCCTAACGAGCGCGATGTGGTGAAGGGCGATGCCAAGATCGCCTGCATCGCCGCGGCGTCCATCATGGCCAAGGTCACGCGTGACGAGATGATGGTCGAGTACGACGCCGAGTATCCCGAGTACCATCTGGCCGAGTCGAAGGGCTATGCGAGCCCCGAGCACATCGAGGCCATTCGCAAACATGGACTTTGTCCGCTGCACCGCGTGAGCTTTTGCGGAAACTTTCTGCAGACTGAGCACCTTTTCTAAGCCAATTGTGGAGACAGGGACCTCTGGGGTTTTATAAACCTGCTGGTAGCGGGCCGTATGCAACACCATTGTTGCGTACGGCCCGTTTTTTGACGGCATTTGGTCAGCTTTTGGTTTGCTTCCGGTACTTACCCGCATGAAAGGTGCCCTCATCATCGGGGCAATGCAGTGTGCGGGAAAGGAGACCCCATGAGTGCCGCAAGCAAAAAGAGCAAGACGCAGCAGCTCAAGGAGCGTTGGGAAAACGGCGAGCTCGACTCCGGGGCGATGACGCCCGAGTTTATCAAGGGACTCAGTCCCCGCGAGCTAGGCATGCTGGGCGAGCTGATCACCATCGACTACTTTAACGAGCGCGGCTACACCTTGCTGGAGCAGGGCTATCGCTGCACCGAGGGCGAGGCCGATCTGGTGCTGCTCGATGAGCTCGACGATGTCGTGGTGATGGCCGAGGTCAAGACCAGACGCGTTTCGCTGGATTGCACCACGCGGGTCTTTCCCGAGGAGGCCGTGGACGCCCAAAAGCAACGCCGCTACCGCCGCATCGCAAGTTGCTATCTCATGGAGCATTATCCGCTCAAGGCGATTCGCTTCGATGCTGTGGGTGTCACCATCCGCGGCGGGCATATCGCCGAGATCGAGCATCAGTACAACGCGTTCGATTGGCAGGTGTCGTGATGGCGTTCGAGACGTTTGCCGTTCACGCGGCCTGCATCCGCGGCGTCGAGGCGATTCACGTCACGGTCGAGGTCTCGCTTGCCGGTGGCGTTCCGGGCATCCAGATGCTCGGCATTCCGAGTATGGAGGTGATGGAGTCACGCGGTCGTATTCGCTGCGCGATGCGCTCCGCCGGGTTCGAGATCCCGCGCTCGGGCATTACCGTTAACCTGGCACCCGGCGATATCCGCAAGACCGGTAGCGGCTTTGACCTGCCCATCGCCATCGCGGTTCTAGCGGCCGATGAGCAGATTCCCCGTGACAACCTCGATCGCTGCCTTATCGCAGGTGAGCTTGGTCTGGACGGTACGGTGCTTCCCGTCAAGGGCGAGGTGGCGTTTCAGCTATTGGCTCGTGACATGGGGCTGTCTTTTATCGCCGGCAGGTCCGACCAGCATGTGCCACTCGCGGGCGTAGATTGCGGCTTTATCGACCATCTGTCTCAGCTTGCTCACGGCATGGGCGATGCCGCACGGCACTACTTGGATTCCGAGGGTGTCGAGGCGACCTTTGAGCCCGAGCTCGACTATGCAGACGTGCTGGGGCAGGAAGTCGCTAAACGCGGCATGGCGCTTGCGGCGGCAGGAGAACTCGGCTTGCTCATGATCGGGTCTCCGGGATCGGGCAAGACGATGCTCGCACGCCGTATGACCGGCATCCTGCCCGAGCTTTCCGTTGAGGATCAGCAGGAGGCACTGTGCATCCATTCGGTTTTGGGTGAGAACATTGATGGCTTGTTGGCGGGGCACCGCCCCTTCCGCAGTCCCCACCACAGTATTTCGACCGCAGGCCTTATCGGCGGCGGGCGCCCGGTGCACCCGGGTGAGATCAGCCTTGCTCATGGCGGCGTGCTCTTTTTGGACGAGCTTGCCGAGTTTCCCACTGGCGTGCTGCAGACGCTGCGTCAGCCCATCGAGCGCGGCTACGTGAGGATCGTACGCGTCGACGGGGCTTTTACCTTCCCGTCGCGCTTTCAGCTGCTGGCTGCGAGCAATCCCTGCCCCTGCGGCTTTTTGGGCGATCGCGAGGTGCCGTGTCGCTGCTCGGCGGCGATGGTCGAGCGCTATCGGTCTAAACTGCGCGGTCCTTTGGCCGACCGTATCGACATGATGATCGATGTGACCCGTCCCGACCCTCAAGTGATTATCGAGGGTGCGGAGGGCATGTCGTCGGCCGAGTTACGTGACTACGTTGTGCGCGGTCGCGCCTTTCGCGCTTGGCGCGAATCCCGCATGGAAGATGCGGATGCCGAGGCCGAGGATGACGAGACTCGGTCCATTGACGGCGTCGTTTCGACCTTTGAGCTCGATGATGCGGCGGAGAAGTGTGTGCTCGGCCTGTCGAAGCGCACGCATCTCACAGGGCGTGGCATCGTGCGCCTTGTTCGCATTGCGCGCACGATCGCAGATGTCGCCGAGAGCGAGCAGGTGACGCAGGACCACGTGCTCGAGGCGGCGATGTACCAGGGAAGGAGGGACCAATGATGGCTGAGGGGACCTTCGAGCTGCATCCAGGTGACGCGTTGTATCCCGAGACCGTTTTGGAGCTTTCTGATGTACCTCAGACGCTCTATGTGCGCGGCAACCCCGAGGCGCTTTCGACGCCCGCGCTCTCCATCATCGGTGCGCGAAAGGCCTCGCCGTATGGTCTTGCCGTGGCAGAGCTTGCGGCGAAGGTGGCGGTTGAGGCGGGAGTGACGGTAGTTTCGGGCGGTGCGGTCGGTTGTGACCAGGCCTCGGGTTGGGCTGCGGTCAACGCCGGCGGCAAACACGTCGTGGTGCTGGGGACGGGCGCCGACGTGGTCTACCCGCGTTCGAGCGCGGGGCTTATTACTCGCACGCTCGATACGGGTGGCGCGGTCGTGTCGATCTCTCCGTGGGGCATGGGTCCGCGCAAGTTTGCCTTTCCGCGTCGCAATCGCGTGATCGCGGCCCTGTCGCAAGCCCTCTTTGTATCCGAGGCGGGTATGCCTTCCGGGACGTTTTCTACAGCCGAGGCTGCTATGGATTTGGGGCGCGAACTTCTTGCCGTGCCGGGGTCGATCCTATCGCCCGAGTCGCGTGGCACGAATTACCTCATTGCGAACGGTGCCTGCTGCATTGTCGACGAGGAGTCCATCGAGATGGCTATCTCTCGCATATACGGCACCCTGCGCTACTCGCGCCCCGATGCTCCCGGCATTGCCGACCTGAATCCAACACAGCAGACCGTGATGCATGCGCTCATCGCCTCTCCGCTCAAGGTCGACGACATCGCGGCGCTCGTCTCACTCGATGCTGTCGGCGTACTCAAACTCTTGGGTTCGCTTGAACTCGAGGGCCTTATCGAGCGCATGATGGATGGAAGGTATGCGCCCTCCAAGTTTGCCCTTCACGCCCAGACGCCCTTCGGTCACAATGGAAAACGTGTCAATTAGAAAGGTGTTTGCAGATGCAGTTCGATCAGGTGACGGTTATCGGTGGCGGTCTGGCGGGTTCGGAGTGCGCGATCCAGCTGGCAGACCGCGGGTTTGCCGTAAAGCTGTGCGAGATGCGCCCCCAGGTGAGCTCCCCGGCCCACCATACCGATCACCTGGCAGAGCTCGTCTGCTCCAATTCGTTTAAGTCGACCCGTCCGGATTCTGCGGCTGGTTTGCTGAAGGCCGAGCTTGAGCGCATGGGTTCAGTCCTGCTCGATTGCGCCCATCGCGCCGCTGTTCCCGCCGGTGGTGCCTTGGCGGTCGACCGCGTCAAGTTTTCCGAGCTTGTCGAGGCCGAGGTTGCCGCCCGCCCCAATATCGAGGTCGTTCACGGCGAGGTCACCCAGATCCCCGAGGGCCACGTGGTCATTGCCGCGGGCCCGCTGTGTTCACCGGCGCTGAGCGAAGAGGTCATGAAGCTCGTCGGTGGCGACGCCCTTGCGTTCTTCGATGCCGCGGCGCCGATCGTCGATGCCTCCACGCTCGATATGGACGTGCTGTTTTCGCAGTCGCGCTACGAGGAGCAGGGGAGCGGCGACTATCTCAACGCTCCGCTCAACAAGGAGGAGTACGAGGCCTTTATCGAGGCGCTTACCACGGCCGACCGCGTGGTGCTCAAGGATTTTGAGGGCGGCGATCTGTTCCAGGCCTGCCAGCCTGCCGAGGAAGTTGCGCGCACCGGCAAGGACGCCATTCGCTTTGGCGCCATGAAGCCCGTCGGCCTCACCGACCCGCGTACCGGACGTCGCCCTTGGGCGGCGATTCAGCTGCGTGCCGAGAACAAGGAGAAGACCGCCTATAACCTGGTGGGCTTCCAGACCAACCTGACCTTTGGCGAGCAGAAGCGCGTCTTCCATATGGTGCCGGGCCTGGAGAACGCTGAGTTCTTCCGCTACGGCGTCATGCACCGCAATACCTTTGTCGACGCCCCGCACGTGCTCGATGGCACCTTTGCCGTGCCTGGTACCGGCGTGCGCCTGGCCGGTCAGATCACCGGCACCGAGGGGTACATGGAAGCCGTGGCGACCGGTCTGCTCGCGGCGCTCAACACCTATGCCGAGGCTATCGGCGCCGCGGGCGTCGAGTTGCCCCGCGTGGGCGCCCTGGGCGCGCTCGTGGGCTATGCGACCGATCCTGCCACCGTGGGCTACCAGCCCATGCATGTCAACTTTGGCCTGGTGCCGCCACTCGAGGATGGTAAGCGCCGCAGCAAGCGCGACCGCTACCAGGCCTATGCGGACCGTGCGCTCGAGGCCCTTGACGCCTATCTGGCTACTCGCCCCGATCTGTTTGGAGGCGACCGGTCATAGCCTTTGACCTGTACGACACCGTCGACTCGTTTATCGCCTATATCGCACGCGTCGAGGGACTTTCTCCCAACACGGTGACGGCCTATGGCTCGAGGCTGGAGCGCTTTGCTGCCTGGTGCGAACGCGAGGGCATCGACGCTCGCGCCGCCGACGTACGGACCGTTCGTTCCTATTTGGCCGAGCTGTCGCGTGGCCAGGTGGCGGCTCGGACCCTTGCGGCACACCTGTCTGCCATTCGCTCACTCTATCGGTGGATGGCTGTCGAGGGGATTGTCGAGGGCGATGCGGTCTCGGCGATCGCATCGCCCAAGCTGCCGCGCGACCTGCCGGGCGTCCTTACGACTCAACAGGTGGAGGCACTCCTCAAAGCCCCCGATACCTCAACACCCGCGGGACTGCGCGATGCGGCGATGCTTGAGTTGCTCTATGCCTCGGGTGCCCGCATCTCAGAGCTTGCGGCGCTCGATGTGGAATCCATCTCATGGTCCGAGCGCACGCTGCGCCTGTGGGGCAAGGGGAGCAAAGAACGTATCGTCCCCCTGTATCGTCGTGCGCTCGAGGTGACTCGTTTCTATATTGAGGAGGGGAGGCCGGTGTTGCTCGCTCAGGCAAAGCGCCGTGACCCCGCCACCGGGCCACATCCGCTGCTTATATCGGTGCGCGGCAATCGCATGAGTGCCGCCATGCTCAGGCGGCGGTTCCATACGCTGGCGACGCTCGCCGGCATTCCGGCCGACATCGCCCCGCATGCGATGCGCCATACCTTTGCGACCGACTTGCTCGAGGGCGGTGCGGACCTGCGCTCGGTTCAAGAGCTGCTGGGCCATGCGAGCCTGTCCACGACGCAGATTTACACACATCTCACACCCGATCGGCTCAAACGTGCCGTGGCTCAAGCCCATCCCCGCGGCGAATAGTGGCTGGGACGTCCCGCGCCGCACCGAGGTGTGTGGTTTTGATTGCGGGTTGGCAGGAAGAAGCATTCCTGCTATCATTCATCGGGTTGCTTCACGGCAACATGTTTTTATCACGCACGCGCGGCTACTTCATACCGTGGTGCCCGGGCTTTGGTAGCACATGTCCGGGTTGGTTTTGGAGGATGACCCCGCGCGGAGGCAAACCACAGGAGGTTTAACATGGCTACCAAGATTAATATCCGCACCCTGCTCGAGGCCGGCTGCCACTTCGGTCACCAGACCCGTCGCTGGAACCCCAAGATGAAGCCGTTCATCTTTGGTGAGCGCAACGGCATCTACATCCTCGACCTCAAGCAGACCATCCTCGACGCCGACCAGGCCTATACCTTCGTCAAGAACGTCGCTAAGGGCGGCAACGTGCTGTTCGTCGGCACCAAGAAGCAGGCTCAGGAGGCCGTCAAGAACGCTGCTGAGCGCGCCAACATGCCTTACATCAACCAGCGTTGGCTCGGCGGTATGCTGACCAACTTCGTCACCATCCGCTCCCGCATCAACCGCATGGAGGAGCTCGAGGCCATGGTCGAGGACGGCCGCATGGCTGTTCTGCCCAAGAAGGAGCAGGCTGTTCTCGGCAAGGAGCTCACCAAGCTCCAGACCAACCTCGGTGGCGCCCGCGACATGAAGGGTCTGCCCCAGGCTCTCTTCGTCATCGACACCAAGCGCGAGGAGAACGCCATCAAGGAGGCTCAGCGCCTGAACATCCCCGTCGTCGCCCTGATCGACACCAACTCCGATCCCGACGAGGTCGAGTACGGCATCCCCTGCAACGATGACGCTATCTCCGCTGTCACCCTTATGTGCGAGCTCATGGCTGACGCCTGCCTCGCTGGCTCCGGCAAGGAGCAGGTCTCCGAGGCCGAGATGGCCGCTGAGCCCAAGGCCGAGTAAATCAGTCTTAGTTAATTCTTTTTCATCTCTTTGAAAGGAACCACAATGGCCCAGATTACCGCCGCTATGGTCAAGCAGCTCCGCGAGATGACCGACTCCCCGATGATGGAGTGCAAGAAGGCTCTCGTCGAGGCTGACGGCGACATGGACGCCGCTGTCGACGTTCTGCGTAAGAACGGCCTTGCCAAGGCTGCCAAGAAGGCTGGCCGTGAGACCAACGAGGGCGCTGTCGCCGCGTTCGTCTCCGAGGATGGCAAGACCGGCGCTCTGCTCGAGCTCTCCTGCGAGACCGACTTCGTTGGCTCCAACGCCAAGTTCACCGGCTTTGCTTCCAAGGTCGCTGAGGTTGTCGCTACCACTGAGCCTGCTGACGTCGACGCTCTGCTCGAGAAGCCGATGGGCGAGGAGACCGTTTCCTCCGAGCTCACCGAGATGATTCACATCATGGGCGAGAACATGAAGATCTCCCGCTTCGCTGCCCGCAAGGCCGAGAACGGCGCGCTCGCTTCTTACATCCACATGGGTGGTAAGATCGGCGTCCTCGTCGAGTTCGCCTTCGAGAAGGCCGAGACCGCTCAGGCTGAGTCCTTCAAGACCTTCGCTCACGACGTTGCCCTTCAGGTTGCTGCCGTCGCCCCGATCTGCGCTACCCGCGATCAGGTTCCGGCCGAGACCGTCGAGCACGAGAAGCAGATCTACATGGCCCAGGCTGCCGAGTCCGGCAAGCCCGAGGCTATCCAGGAGAAGATGGCTGTCGGCCGTCTGGAGAAGTTCTACAAGCAGTCCGTGCTCACCGAGCAGGAGTTCATCAAGGACAGCTCCCTCACCATCAAGAAGTACGCTGAGCAGGTCTCCAAGGAGCTCGGCGACACCATTACCGTCGTTGCCTTTGACCGTCTGGTCCGTGGCGAGTAAATAAGCTCTTGTAGCTGGTAATGAGCAGGCTGTGGGTTTTACTCACAGCCTGCTTTTTCATGGCTCTTATCAGAGCCTTTGATATCATATTGAGAGTCTAATTAAAGGAGGATCGCTTTGTCCGACATCCGATATAAACGCGTGCTTCTTAAGCTTTCCGGCGAAGCACTGATGGGCGACGGCCAATATGGCATCGACCCCAAGGTTACCGACCATCTTGCCAAGCAGGTCAAGGAGCTGCTAGCCGTTGGCCATGAGGTCGGCGTCGTTGTCGGCGGCGGCAATATTTTCCGCGGCATGGCCGGCGCTGCCGGTGGCATGGAGCGTGCTCAGGCCGATTATATGGGCATGCTCGCGACCGTTATGAACGCGCTCGCCCTGCAGGATGCCTTCGAGCACAACGATGTTCCCTGCCGCGTGATGAGCGCTATCCAGATGAACGAGATCTGCGAGCCCTATATTCGTCGTCGCGCCATCAACCACCTTTCCAAGGGCAACGTCGTTATTTTTGCTGCCGGTTCGGGCAATCCGTACTTTACGACCGACACCGCCGCGGCTCTTCGTGCGTGCGAGATCGGCGCCGAGATTCTGATTAAAGCCACCAAGGTTGACGGCATCTACGACAAAGATCCCGTCAAGTGCGCCGATGCTGTCCGTTTTGACAAGATTACCTACCACGAGGTTCTTGTCCGCGGTCTGCAGGTTATGGATTCCACGGCTACGGCACTGTGCCAGGATAACCGTATGCCGATTTTGGTCCTCAACATCGATGGCGAGGACACCGTCAAGCGCGCGCTTTCGGGTGAGCCCGTCGGCACGCTCGTCTATCAGGAGGATTAAGCATGGCAGAGAACATCACCGCCCATATGGACAAGTCGCTCGAGTCCCTCAAGCATAACTTCTCCAAGGTCCGTACCGGCCGCGCCAATGCCAACATTCTGTCCGACATCACCGTCGATTATTACGGTGTTCCCACGCCGGTCACGCAGGTTGCCGCCGTCAAGACCCCCGAGGCCCACATGCTGCTCATCGAGCCGTGGGACAAGGCACTCATCAATGCTATCGTCAAGGCCATCGGCGCTTCCGATCTGGGTATTACCCCCAACTCCGATGGCACCGTCGTTCGTCTTCCGTTCCCGGCTCCCACTGAGGAGCGCCGTCGCGAGCTCGTCAAGGAGTGCCGCGAGTACGCCGAGCAGGCCAAGGTGTCTATCCGTAACATCCGTCGCGACTTCAACAACAAGCTCGAGCGCGATGAGGAGCTCACCGAGGACGATGTCCGTCGCGAGCAGGCCAAGGTCCAGAAGCACACTGATGAGTATGTCGCCAAGGTCGAGGAGCTTCTGAAGGAAAAAGAAGCCGAGGTCATGGAGATCTAAGGTGCAATACGACGAGCATAAACTGGTCGAGTACTTTGCCGACGCCCCTGCGGGCGTCGGTTTTTCCGACCTTGACCTTAATAACATTCCGCACCATATCTCGTGCATCATGGACGGTAACGGTCGTTGGGCCACGTCGCGCGGTCTTGCACGCACCGAGGGCCACAAGGCGGGTATCGTCTCCCTGCGCGAGATCATTACCGCATGCGTGCGCTTGGGTGTCGACGTCCTTTCGGCCTATGCGTTTTCCACCGAAAACTGGAATCGTCCGCAGCACGAGGTCAACGTTTTGATGCATTTGTTTGCCAAGACGTTTATCGATGAGTTGCCGCTGCTTAAGCGCGAAAACGTTCGCGTTGTCTTTTTGGGCGATATTTCCGCACTGCCTAAGAAGACCCGCGATGTCTTTGAGCGAGGTCTTGCCGAGTGCGCCAATCACACCGGCATGACGCTGGCGCTTGCCGTCAACTACGGCGCGCGTGCCGAGATTACCCGCGCTGTCCGTCAGATCGCACTCGACGCTGCCGCCGGTAAGATCGATCCTGGCGCAATTGATGACGACATGGTGGCTTCCCACCTCTATACCGCTGGCCTTCCCGATCCTGAGCTTGTGATTCGCACTTCTGGTGAGCTGCGCCTTTCGAACTATCTGCTGTGGCAGGTGGCTTATTCCGAATTCTACGTCACCGATACCTATTGGCCCGACTTTGATCGTTGGGGCCTTGTCGACGCCATTTTGGCCTATCAGGGCCGTGACCGTAGGTTTGGTGGTCTGAGCAAGACCGAGGAGGCTTAATCGTGTCCGATCGTCCCAAGGCAATTGCTTCCAAGACATCTGAGCGCAAGGCTGTCGCTGCGGGAGCGCCCGCAGCGAAGAATGGCACCGGTTCGTGGCTTGCCGGCTTTATCACCCGTGCCGCCGCCGGTATCGTCTATGCCGTTGTCTTTATCCTGTGCCTGGTTTTGGGTATTGTGCCCACGGCCATCTTTGTTTCTGTCATGAGCGGTCTGTGCTGCTATGAGTTTTTCCGTATGACGAGGCTCGATGGCAAGATGGCTAACGAGCGCATGGGTATCGCTGCCGCCGTACTCTTTCCGCTGTCGGCGTTGGGCGATTCGATGTTGCTGAATGCCCTGCTTTTTGCCCTGATGCTCGCTGTGGGCATTTGGTATGTTTGGTCGCCGCGTACCCGCATCTCTGATGTGGCCGTGACGCTCATGGGTCCCATCTACACTGGCTTTATGCTGTCGGCTATCGTGCTGCTGCGCGATGCCGTGCCCGGTTTTGCCGGCGCCCTGCTTTCGGTGGGCGTTTGCGCGTCCCTTTGGGTCTCCGATTCGTTTGCCTACATCGTGGGTAGCCGTATCGGCAAGCACAAGATGGTTCCCAAGATCTCTCCCAAAAAGAGCTGGGAGGGGTTTGTCGGCGGCATCCTGGGTTCGGTTTTGATTTGGCTCATCCTGTGGGCGACGCACTTCTACAAGCTCAGCCTGCCCTATGCGCTGCTGTGCGGCGTGGTCGTGTCCGTCCTGGGCGTTATCGGAGACCTCATCGAGTCGCGCATCAAGCGCGGTGTGGGCGTTAAGGATTCCGGTAACCTTATCCCGGGCCACGGCGGCATGCTCGATCGTAGCGATTCGCTTATCTTTGGCTGCATTACCGCGCAGCTGCTTTTGATGATCGGAGGCGTGCTGTAATGTCCTTCCAGACGACGTATGGCCCCGATGGACGTCTCCGTGTTGCCATCCTGGGTTGTACGGGCTCTATCGGCACCCAGGCGCTCGATGTGTGCCGCCAGCATGCCGATCGCCTGCAGGTGACGGCGCTATCCGTTAACTCCAGTACCTCCGAGCTCGTTGCCGCTGCCCGCGAGTTCTCGGTTCCGGCGGTTGCCGTGGCCGATGTCGCTCATGGCGATGACGCCGTGCTGCAGGAGTTGCCCGAGGGAACGAAGCTCGGCGTTGGCGCGCAGGCGGTTTGCGAGCTCGCGCGTCGCGACGATGTCGACTGCGTGCTTGTCGCTATTGTGGGTGCCGCCGGTCTCGAGGCGAGCCATGCGGCCTTGACCTCGAATAAGCGTCTTGCCCTTGCCAACAAGGAGTCCCTCGTCGTCGGTGGCGACTTGCTTATGCCGTTGGCGCAACCGGGCCAGCTTATTCCAGTCGACTCTGAGCACTCCGCCATCTACCAGTGCTATCTGGGGGAGAACCCGCGCGAGGCTCATTGTATTTGGCTCACCTGCTCGGGCGGTCCGTTCTTTGGCCGCACGCGCGACGAGCTAGATCGCGTGACGCGTGCCGATGCCCTCGCACATCCCACGTGGGCCATGGGTGCTAAGATCACCATCGACTCCGCCACCCTCATGAATAAGGGCCTGGAGCGCATTGAGGCCATGCATCTGTTTAACTGCGACCTCGATTTCATTAACGTGGTCGTGCAGCGTCAGTCCAAGATTCACTCTATGGTCGAGTTTGCCGACGGCTCCGTGATGGCGCATCTCGGTGCTTCCGACATGCGTATTCCCATCCAGTTCGCGTTCTCGTATCCCGAGCGTTGGGATACCCCGGCGCCTCGTATCGATTTCCGCGAGCTGGGGCAGCTCACGTTTGATGCTGCCGACATGGATACCTTCCGCTGTCTGGCACTGGCCGAGCGTGCCGGCAAGACGGGTGGCACCATGCCGTGCGTGCTCAATGCCGCCAACGAGGTCGCCGTCGATGCCTTCCTGCACGATGGCTGCAGCTTTACCGATATCGATCGCATTGTGGAATCCTGCATGGATGCCCACGATATGCAGGCGGTCGATTCGTTTGAGCAGCTTCGCGACATCGATGCGTGGGCGCGTGAAAAGGCTGCGCAGGTACTCGCCGCAACCCGTTCCTAACCCATAAGGATTGCTTTTTCGTTTTATGGATACTGTTCTGAGCGTTCTCTCATCGGTCTTTTGGGGCCTGCTGATGCTTTCCGTCCTCGTGTTTTTGCACGAGGGCGGCCACTTTTTGGCGGCGCGTGCCTGCGGCGTCCGTGTGACCGAGTTCTTTTTGGGCCTGCCGTGCCGCTTTGACATCCATTACACGTCGCGTCGCATTGGAACCAAGTTTGGCGTGACCCCGCTGCTGCTGGGTGGCTACGCTGCCATCTGCGGTATGGATCCGACCGATGTCTCCTGCGCCGATCGCGTGCTCGCGGCTATCTACCGTCATGGTCGCGTGACCGTGGCCGACCTTGCTGTCGAGCTCGAGCTTTCCGAGGAGGATGTGCTCGAGGCTTGTGCTCTGTTGCTGGGCTGGGGCTCCATCGCTCCCTGGTATGAGGAAGGGGAGAAACCCTCGCCGAGCTACTATCCCACCAAGTATCAGACGCTGCCGCGAGACGCGGCGGGTTACACCACCTTTGACGGCCGCCGGTTCGATCGAGAGCATGCGACTGCCGAGGGCGATGTGTGGGAGCTGCCGTGCGGCGAGGCTGATTTCTTGGCGCAAGAGCGCTCGCACACTTATCTTGGCCAGGGCTTTCTCAAGCGCGCCTTTATGCTGTTCGCGGGCATTCTCGTCAATATCCTGACGGGTTTTTTGCTGCTTATGAGCATCTATTCCATTGCGGGCGTCACCGTGCCGATCGATACCAACGTGATCGGTCAGGTTGACGAGGGGTCTATTGCCGCCAAGGCGGGTATCGAGGCTGGTGATGCGATCCTTTCGGTTGACGGTGTATCGTGCTCCACATGGATGAACGTTTACGATGCCATCGGCAAGGCCGCCGGTAAGGACGATATCGCCATCGAGTACGAGCGTGACGGCAAGCAGCATTCGACCACGGTTGCGCTCAAAGAGGACGAGCGCCTAGGTGTGTATGCCTCTACGCAGGTAGTCCGTTTGGACCCCATCACCTCGGCGCGTCTGTCATTCTCCTATGTTGTGCAGACCGCGGAGGGCGTGATGCGCCTGCTCCAGCCGCAGCATACGATGGAGATTCTCGATCAGTCTTCTTCGATCGTGGGTATTAGCGTTATGTCCTCACAGGCTGCTGCTGCCGGTCCTGCCACATTCCTTTCGTTTGCCGCCCTCATTTCGTTCTCGCTTGGCTTTATGAACCTGCTGCCCATCCCACCACTCGATGGCGGCAAGCTGGTCATCGAGATCATTCAAAAGATTGTGGGCCGCGAGCTTCCGCTCAAGGTCCAGACGATTGTGAGCTATGTGGGCATCGCGCTCTTTGTGCTGCTGTTTGTCTATATGCTTCGTTCCGACATCCTTCGATTTATTCTGTAGGGGAGTGTTTGGATTGTCTTTATCCCATCCTTTGCCTCGCGATTTGACGCGCCCCGTGCATGTGGGCGGTGTGCAGATCGGTGGCGGTGCGCCGGTGGTGGTCCAATCCATGACCTGCACCGATACCGCTGATGCCAAGGCAACACTTGCGCAAGTGTGCGCGTTGGCGCAGGCTGGCTGCGATATCGTGCGTGTGAGCGTGCCCACTGAGGCCGCGCTTGAGGGTTTCCGCACCATCTGTGCCGAGTCTCCGGTGCCAATCGTTGCCGATATCCACTTTAACCACAAGCTGGCCATTGGCGCTGTGGAGGCCGGTGCCGCCAAGCTCCGCATCAATCCCGGCAACATTGGCGATTGGGCCAAGGTCGATGCGGTGATCGATGCTGCGGGTTCTGCGGGCTGTGCGATTCGCATTGGCGTGAACGCGGGCTCGCTTGAGCAGGATATCGCCGAGCGCGACGACCTCACGCAGCCCGAAAAGCTCGTGATGTCGAGCGAGCGCTTCGTCAAGCACTTTGAGGACCGCGGCTTTACGAACATTGTGCTTTCGGCCAAGGCCCACAGCGTGCAAACGACGCTCGATACCTATCGAGCCCTGTCGCGTGAGATTCCACACGTTCCGCTTCATCTGGGTGTGACGGAGGCGGGTACCAAGCTCCAGGGCACCATCAAGAGCTCTGTAGGCTTGGGTATCTTGCTTTCCGAAGGCATCGGTGACACCATGCGTGTGTCGCTCACGGCCGATCCGGTCGAGGAGCCGCCGGTCGCTTGGGGTATTCTGCAGTCGCTGGGCCTGCGCCGCCGTGGTCCCGAGATTGTCTCGTGCCCTACGTGCGCTCGCTGCCAGGTTAACCTTATTCCCATTGCCGAGGAGGTCACCGAGCGGCTTAAGAACTACTCCGCGCCGCTTTCGATCGCCGTGATGGGATGTGCCGTTAATGGCCCCGGCGAGGCTTCCGACGCCGACCTAGGCGTGGCCTGTGGACGAGGTCAGGGCTTGCTCTTTTCGCACGGCCAGATCATTGGTAAAGTAGCTGAGGACCAAATTGTCGATGCGCTTATGGCCGAGGTCGACAAGCTTATTGAGGAGAAATAAATGACCCGAGCAATGTATATGTCTAAGCTGTATGCTCCGACGCTCAAAGAGGATCCGGCCGACGCCGAGCTTGCGAGCCATCGCCTGCTGCTTCGCGCCGGCATGATCCGCAAGGAGGCCGCCGGCCTGTATTCCTATCTGCCGCTCGCATGGCGCTCAATCCGCAAGATCGAGAATATCGTGCGCGACGAGATGGATGCCGCTGGTGCCCAGGAGCTCATGATGCCCATTATGGTCGACGCCGAGCTGTGGCGTGAGTCCGGCCGCATCGACGCCTATGGCAAGGAGCTTGTGCGCTTTGACGACCGTCACGGTCGCGAGTTCGTCCTGGGCCCCACGCACGAGGAGACCGTCACGGCCCTGGTGCGCAACGAGCTGCGCTCCTACAAACAGCTGCCCGTCAACCTGTACCACATCCAGGATAAGTTCCGCGACGAGTTCCGTCCCCGCTTTGGCCTGATGCGCGGCCGCGAGTTCATCATGAAGGACGCCTACAGCTTCTCCGCCACTCAGGAGAGCCTGCAGGAGGAGTACGACAAGATGAAGCAGGCCTATGCCAACATTTGCGAGCGCTGCTACATCAAGGCCCTGCCCGTTGTCGCCGACTCCGGCGAGATCGGTGGCGATACCTCCGTCGAGTACATGGCTTTGGCCGACGCCGGCGAGGCTTCGCTCGTCTACTGCGACGATTGCGGGTTCGCTGCCGACGATGAGGCCGCAAGCACCAAGGTCGTTGTGACCGAGGGTCCTGGTGACGGTACGCTCACCAAGGTTGAGACTCCGGGCATGGGCACCATTGAGGCAGTTGCTAAGTTCTTTGGGTTCCCCGAGAACGGCACGCGCAAGTCGCTGGCACTCATCGACGCCGAGGGCAAGCCGGTCGTGGCCATTGTTCCGGGCGATCACGAGCTCAACGATTGCAAGGCCGAGCACGTCTTTGGCAAGGGCTATCGCATGATGACCGACGAGGAGCTTCAAGCGAACGGCCTGCACAAGGGCTTTATCGGACCGGTCAACCTGCCCGAGGGCATCCGTCTGGTGTGCGACGAGAGCCTGCGCGATTCCAAGCAGTGGGCCTGCGGTGCCAACGAGGTCGATTATCACTTTACCGGTGCCTGCCCCGAGCGCGACTTTACCGTCGATGAGTGGGCCGATCTGGTCACCGTTGTCGCCGGCGACCCCTGCCCGCACTGCGGCAAGCCGCTCTCCGCTGCCCGCGGCATCGAGGTCTCTCAGGTCTTCCAGCTGGGCACCAAGTATTCCGAGGCCATGGGTGCCACCTTTATGGACGAGGACGGCAAGGAGAAGCCGCTCATCATGGGCTGCTACGGCGTTGGTGTGTCCCGCTCGCTCGCTGCCGTCGTGGAGCAGCACAACGACGAGCACGGTATCGTCTGGCCGGTCTCCGTTGCCCCGTACGAGGTCGCGGTGATTCCGCTCGATCCTAAGAAGGAGGAGTGCGCTACCGTCTGCGAGCAGATCGTTGATGGCCTGTGCGCCGAGGGTATCGAGGTTGTCGTCGACGACCGCGACGAGCGTCCCGGCTTTAAGTTTGCCGACAACGACCTTATGGGCTTCCCGTATCAGGTCGTTCTGGGTAAGCGTGGCCTTAAGAATGGCACCGTTGAGCTCAAGGACCGTGCCACGGGTGAGCGCGAGGATGTGGCGATCGACGAGGTCGTCGCCAAGGTCGCCGAGCTTGTGAAGGCAGCACGCCGTTAATCGACGATTTCGCTTGTAGTTCGATATACGGGACGGCCCCGCATTTCTCCAGATCGGGGAGATGCGGGGCCGTCCTTTTATCTTGTGGCATCCTCGATATCTAAAAGGAAAACCCCACAGCCCATGCGAGCTGCGGGGTTTTCCTTGTGCCTCCGATGCGAAATAAATCGCTCAGATATTACTGATAATCGACGACGTCGATCCAGTTCTTCAGGAACTCATCGTTCACGTTGCGCTTACGAGCGAGCTCGGAAGCGGCGACGATGCTCGTCCACTGACGCACGACCTGCATGGGCATGTCGGCGCGGTCGCAGGAGAGCTCCAGGTAGGCCTCAGCCTGATCCTTGCTGTTGAGGGCAAAGAGCAGGTAGGTGGTGGCAACGTCGGCAGCAGGGGAGCCCTGGGTGGCGTGTGCCCAGTCGCACACATAGAGCTGGCCGTCGTCGCCGACGATGACGTTGGAGGGGTTGAAGTCGCCGTGGCAGACCTTGAACTCCTTGGTCATGCCGTCCAGACGCTCCTGAAGGTTGTAGCGCGTGGTGGCATTGAGCTGATCAAGGCTGTCGATCATGCGGGCGTACTTGTCACGCTGACGGTTGAGCAGCGGGGAGGTGTAGCCGTGGATCTCGATCTGGAGGTCGACGAACATCTCGAGGTACTCACCAAAGCGCTGGGGCTCGGCAGTCATCTTCTCGGCAAGGGTGGTGCCCGGAACCTTCTCGGTCACGAGCGCCCAGCCGTTGGCGTTCTCGAGCTGGGAAACCTCGAGCGCCTTGGGGCTGCGGATGCCGCACTCATTGATGCGGGCAAGATTCAAAGCCTCGTTGAACACGTCGGAGACAGGCTTGGTCTCGTTAAAGACCTTGACAATCTTGTCGCCCAGGTCGTAAACGACCTTGTTGCCACGGCGGACGAGCTCGGTCTTGGAATCGGGTAGCAGCATGGTTGCATCCTTTCAACGATGCGATAGAAGCGACGGCGGGGGTGTGTGAAACACCCGTGCACCCCCGCCGTTAAAAACCGTGCTAAAACTAGCAGACGGCGTAATCCTGGGGCTCGCGGCCGTAGTAGGCGTCCAGGTAGAGCTCCTTGATCTCGCTCATGAGCGGGTAGCGCGGGTTGGCGCCGGTGCACTGGTCGTTGAATGCCTGCTCGGTCATTTCGTCGAGGGTGTCGAGGAAGTACTGCTCGTCAACACCGTAGTCGGCGATGGTCTTCTTGACGCCGATGAAGTCCTTGAGCTCCTCGAGCTTCGTGATGAAGTTCTCGAAGACCTCCTTGTCGTCCTTGCCCTCGATGCCGCAGTACTTGGCCATCTCGGCGTAGTTGTGCAGTGCGTTGGGGTAAGGATACTGGGAGAAGGTACCCATCTTGACGGGAGCCTCGGCGGCATTGTAGCGCATGACGCGAGTCAGGATGACGGCGTTGGCGAGGCCGTGGGGCAGGTGATGGAAAGCGCCGAGCTTGTGGGCCATGGAGTGGTTGAGGCCCAGGAAGGCGTTGGCGAAGGCCATACCGGCCATGCAGGAGGCGTTGTGCATCTCCTCGCGGGCGTGCGGGTCCTTGGCGCCGTTCGTGAAGCTGGAGGGCAGGTTCTCGAAGACGAGCTTGGCAGCGCGCTCGGAGAGGCCCTTGGTGTAGTCGGAAGCCATGATGGAGACGTAGGACTCGATGGCGTGGGTCATGACGTCGATGCCGGAGGCAGCGGTCAGGCCGCGCGGGGCGGTCATGCAGTTGTCGGCGTCGACGATAGCCATGTTGGGGAGCAGCGCGTAGTCGGCGAGCGGCCACTTGATGCCGGTCTCCTTGTCGGTGATGATGGCGAACGGCGTGCACTCGGAGCCGGTACCCGAGGAGGTCGGGACGGCGACGAAGTAGGCCTTCTTGCCCATCTCGGGGAAGGTGAAGATACGCTTGCGGATGTCCATGAAGTCCATGGCCATGTCCTCAAACTTGCACTCGGGGTGCTCGTACATCATCCACATGATCTTGCCGGCGTCCATAGCGGAGCCACCGCCGACGGCGATGATGACGTCCGGCTCAAAGAGGGCCATCTGCTTGGCGCCGCGACGTGCGCACTGCAGCGACGGATCGGGCTCGACGTCATAGAAGCAGTCGTGGGCGATGCCCATCTCGTCGAGCTTGGCCTCGATGGCGCGGGTGTTGCCATTCTTGAAGAGGAACTGGTCGGTGACGATGAAGGCGCGCTTCTTGCCCATGACGTTGCCCAGCTCGTCGAGGGCAACGGGCGTGGAACCCTTCTTGAAGTAGACCTTCTCGGGAGCGCGGAACCACAGCATATTCTCACGGCGCTCGGCCACAGTCTTAACGTTGATCAAGTGCTTCACCCCAACGTTCTCGGAGACGGAGTTGCCGCCCCAGGAGCCGCAGCCCAGGGTCAGAGACGGCTTCATGCCAAAGTTGTACAGGTCACCGATGCCACCGTGCGAGGACGGGGTGTTGATGACGATACGGCAGGCCTTCATGACGTGCTCGAACAGGCTGATCTTCTCGGCCTGGGCGGGGTGCACGTACAGAGAGGCGGTGTGGCCCGGGCCACCGGCGAGCACCAGGTGCTCGGCCTTGTCGACGGCCTCCTGGAAGTCCTTGGCGTGGTACATGGCCAGGACCGGGGAGAGCTTCTCGTGGGAGAACTCCTCCTTGGCGGGGTCGGTGGAGGTGACCTCGGCGATCAGGATCTTGGTCTTGGCGGGAACCTCGATGCCGGCGAGCTCGGCGATCTTGGCGGCAGCCATGCCGGGGATGCGGTGATCGAGGGCGCCGTTCTTGAACATGGCGGCACGCAGGGCCTCCATCTCGGCACCCTGCTTGACGAAGTAGCAGCCGCGCTTCTGGAACTCGGCCTTGACCTGGTCATAGATGCTGTCGATGACAGTCACGGACTGCTCGGAAGCGCAGATCATGCCGTTATCGAAGGTCTTGGAGTGGATGATGGAGTTGACGGCGAGCAGCACGTCAGCGGTGTCGTCGATGATGACCGGGGTGTTACCGGCGCCAACGCCCAGGGCGGGCTTGCCCGAGGAGTAGGCGGCCTTGACCATGCCCGGGCCACCGGTGGCGAGGATGATGTCGACGTCGCGCATGACCATGTTGGTCAGCTCGATGGAGGGGACATCGACCCAGCCGATGATGCCCTCGGGGGCGCCGGCCTTGACGGCGGCGTCAAGCACGAGCTTGGCGGCGGCGATGGTGCACTTGGCGGCTGCCGGGTGCGGGGAGATGATGATGCCGTTGCGGGTCTTCAGGCTGATCAGCGTCTTGAAGATCGCGGTGGAGGTGGGGTTGGTCGTCGGGATGACGGCGCCCACGATGCCGATGGGCTCGGCGATCTTGGTGATGCCGTAAGCCTCGTCGCGCTCCAGGACACCACAGGTCTTGGTGTTCTTGTAAGCGTTGTAGATGTACTCTGCGGCGTAGTGGTTCTTGATGACCTTGTCCTCAAGAACGCCGCGGCCGGTCTCCTCGATGGCCATCTTCGCCAACGGGATACGAGCCTTGTTGGCGGCCATGGCGGCCTCATAGAAGATCTTGTCGACCTGCTCCTGCGTGTACGTAGCAAAAAGCGCCTGGGCCTCTCGCATCTGAGCGAGCTTAGCCTCAAGCGCCTCTACGTTGTCCACAATTGCGGGAGTAGTGTTTTCCGGTGACTTTTTCACCATTTGTGTCTCCTTGCGATCGGAGATTTACCCTACGCCTTGCATGATAGCAAGAAATAATTCGGTGAACGGTCAGATTCCCGTAAAAGACAAACTAAAACGCTTCAAAAAACTGAAACGCTTTAACTAAAACTATCTGCCTGCTGCATCGCCCCGCTCATTGGGGACAGACTTACATGAGTGCTTTCACTCATTTGGGACAGATATCGTTTTGCCATTTTGCCGTTCTGAACCTGTTTTTGCCGCTCATTGGATATAAATAGGTCACAGGCTCAGCATTTCGCGTTCCTTCTCTCCTTTTAGGTGTTGCCTGTTCAGTTTTGAAAGGAGAGATTATGCCCCGATGCGCCCGCGCCGTTTCGCTCACCGGCTATTACCACGTCTTTGACCGTGGCAACTCCAAACAGATTATTTTTGAAGATGACTCTGACCGATATCGTTTCTTATCGGACATCTCGGACAGGTTTGCGCGCCATGAAGTGGCGGTTTTGGCTTGGTGCCTTATGGACAACCACTTTCATTTGATGGTTGATGATCCGTTCGACAATCTTTCAAAGGCGATGCAGTGCGCATTGACGGCATATGCTAAGTATTTCAATGGGAAAACGGGGAGAACGGGGCATTTGTTTGACAATCGCTATTCGCGGGTCGCGGTCGAGTCGGACACACAGGCGGTGCAGCTACTCGATTATATCCATCTCAATCCTGTGAAGGGTGCAATTAACTCACTCGAAGCATACCGCTGGTCAAGCTACAAGGCATATCAGCTGGGCTATGATCCCTTTGACATCTGTGATGCGGCTCCTATGCTCGATATTGTCGGAGGCTCCCGTTGCTATTGCGAGCATCTCGAGAAAGTTGCCGGGCGCATCTGGTTAGTAGAGGTTCTTCCACGCCGGCGGATCCCCGATGAGGAGGCCCTTTCCGTTGCGCACGAAGTCCTGCCGAGCATAGATCCTGCGCTGCTCAAGGCCCTGCCGCGACTCGAGCGTGATGCGTGTCTGCTGAGGCTCAGGCGGGCACATCTCACGGTCAAGCAAATTGCCCGTATCACCGGTATCGGCGCTACAAGCGTGACCAAGGCCACTGCAGGCTGGAAGGAGGCTGCGTGAGGCTGGGCAGGACCTGATCATGGCGCCGCATGTGTACGTCATGTCTGTCCCCAATGCGTGAAAGCACTCATCTAAGTCTGTCCCCAATGAGCGCCCAATGAGCACAAAAAAGCGCCCTCCGTAGGGGAGGACGCCTTTGGTAAGTTCTATATGAACGCGAGGTCTTTGACCCGGAGAGTCCGAGGTACTTGTTGGTAAGACCTTATTTAGGAGCGCGCAACCTTGCCAGACTTGAGGCAGGTGGAGCAAACGTTCATCTTGCGACGGTGACCATCGACGACAACGTAGACGCGCTGGATGTTGGGGCGGAACTTACGGTTGGTGACGCGGTGAGAGTGGCTGATGGAGCGACCGGCAACGGGGTGCTTACCGCAAACTTCGCAAACTTTGGACATAACTGACCCTCCTTGGGCGACAAACGAACATGTCGCGTTAACAAACAAGCCTGAACTATAGCACAGAAGTCGCTCCCTGTGCGCAATCTACACAGAGATATTCCTCTTTTGGCGATAGTGCCCACGCCACGGCCCTGGACGTAGATCCGATTTGCGTGCAGCAGAGGGGATTATGCCAGCTCGTGCGTGCGTTTTCAAGCTCGTCCCACAAATATATATAGGTTTATGGAGCATTGGGCTCCGTTTACGGATTGCTCTGTATTTATGCTCGCAATTAAGCTCGAGGTTGGCTACACTATCCCTTGACCATTAAAGGGGTACGAGATACCCACATGGAATTACATAGCTGCCATGCGAGCAGCCTTTCCTCTGGGTGTCTGGTCCGCTTTAAGCGGTCGGGCATCTATTTTTTTGACTGTGTCAGCAGTCAAGACATGTGAGGAAGGAGATCGATGGGCACGACTTCCCCCAAGGCGGTCATCATGGACGAGACCGCCGTCAATCGAGCGATGACCCGCATCGCGCACGAGATTCTCGAGCGCAACGAGGGCTGTGAAGACCTCGCTCTGGTCGGCATCGTCACGCGCGGCGACCTTCTGGCAAAGAAGCTCGCCGAGGAGATCAAGGAGATCGAGGGCGTCGAAGTTCCGCTCGGCAGCCTGGACATCAGCTTCTACCGCGATGACTATGCGACCAATTTCGCTCCCGCGATCCACGCCACCAACATTCCCTTTAGCGTCGACGGCAAGCGCGTCGTGCTGGTGGACGACATCCTGTACACGGGTCGTACCATCCGCGCTGCTCTGGACGCCGTCATGGACCTGGGCCGTCCGAGCCGTATTGAGCTGGCAGTTCTCGTTGACCGCGGTCACCGCGAGCTCCCCATCTCGCCGGACTTTGTCGGCAAGAACGTTCCCTCGTCGCATGAGGAGAACGTGCACCTATATATGAAGGAAGTCGACGGCCACACCGCCGTCGAGATTAACGACGTCGCGCCGGGTTCCCACGTGGGCTCCGCGCCGCTGGGAGGTGAGTAGTACCGTGGCGTTCAACCATAAGCACCTGATCGACATTACCGAGTACTCCGAAGAGGACATCAAGCTCATCCTCGAGACCGCCAAGGCGTTCTCTGAGGTCAACGAGCGTGCGATCAAGAAGGTCCCCACGCTCAAGGGTAAGACCATCGTCAACATGTTCAACGAGCCCTCGACGCGCACCCGTAGCTCCTTCGAGCTCGCCGAGAAGCGTCTTTCGGCCGACAGCCTCAACTTTGGCGGCTCCTCGACCTCCACGGTCAAGGGCGAGAGCCTCGTCGACACCGTCGAGACCCTCAACGCCTATAAGATCGACTGCATCGTCGTGCGCGATAAGCACGCCGGTGCTCCCTACATCGTCACGCAGAACTCGCCCGCGAGCGTCATCTGCGCCGGCGACGGCAAGCACAACCATCCCACGCAGGCCCTGCTCGACCTGTACACCATCTGGGAGCACAAGGGTGACTTCCACGGTCTGAAGGTCGCTGTCGTCGGCGATATCGCGCACTCCCGTGTCTGCGGCTCGCTGATTCCCGCCCTTAAGATCATGGGCTGCGAGACCTACGCCGTCGCCCCCGGCACGCTGTTGCCGCCGGCGCCCGAGGTCCTGGGCTGCGACCACGTGACGAGCGACCTCGATTCCGTCCTGCCCGAGCTAGACGTCGTCTACATGCTGCGCGTGCAGCAGGAGCGCCTCGAGGGTGCCCCGTTCCCGACCATTCGTGAGTACCACAAGCTCTTCGGTCTGACCAAGGACCGCGAGAAGCTCATGAAGCCCGATGCGATCATCTGCCACCCGGGCCCCATCAACCGCGGCGTCGAGTTCGACTCCTATATGGCCGACCACCCGCAACGCTCCGTCATCCTGGAGCAGGTCTACGCCGGTATCTGCGTGCGTATGGCTATCCTGTATCTGCTGCTTGGAGGTGCCGATAATGGCCTTGCTTCTTAAGAATGCCCACGTCGTCGACCCGTCCGTCGAGCTTGACGGTGTCGTTGACGTCCTGATTAACGGCGACAAGATCGCCGAGGTCGGCGAGAATCTCGCCGTCGAGGGAGCCGAGGTCCGCGACCTTTCCGGCAAGTACCTCGTCCCTGGCCTGGTGGATATGCACGTTCACCTTCGCGAGCCCGGCTACGAGGTCAAAGAGGACATCGAGAGCGGCACCCGCGCAGCTGCCAAGGGCGGCTTTACCGGCGTGTGCGCCATGCCCAACACCGATCCCGTCACCGATAACGGCACCGTCGTGGAGTTCGTCAAGTCCCGCGCTGCCGAGGTCGGTCACTGCCGCGTCTATCCGTCGGGCGCCATGACCCGCGGTCTTAAGGGCGAGGCCATGTCCGAGATGGGCGATATGGTCGCCCACGGCGCCGTCGCCTTCACCGACGACGGTCGCGGCGTGCAGGGCGCGGGTATGCTCCGTCGCTGCATGGACTACGGTAAGATGTTCGGCAAGGTCTTTATGAGCCATTGCCAGGACGAGGACCTGGTCGGCCACGGCCAGATCAACGAGGGCAAGGTCTCGACCCGTCTGGCTCTCGAGGGCTGGCCGGCTGCCGGCGAGGAGCTCCAGATCGCCCGCGACATCGAGATCGCCAAGCTGACCGGTGCCAAGCTGCACATCCAGCACATCTCCACCGCTCACGGTCTCGAGCTCGTGCGTGCCGGTAAGGCCGCTGGCGTCCAGGTGACCTGCGAGGCCACCCCGCACCACATGTTTCTGACCGAGAACGACTTGGACGAGACCTACAACACCTCGCTCAAGGTCAATCCGCCGCTGCGCACCGAGGAGGATGCCGAGGCCATCCGTCAGGGCGTCATCGACGGCACCGTCGACGTTATCGTCACCGATCACGCTCCTCACACCCCGTGGGAGAAGGCCCGTGAGTTCGAGCTTGCGCCCTTTGGTATGATCGGCCTCGAGACCTCGCTGTCGCTCGTACTCACCGAGCTGGTCAACACGGGCAAGATGAGCATGGGCCGCATGGTCGAGCTCATGGCCATCAAGCCGCGTGAGATCCTGGGTCTCGACCAGGTTCAGGTCAAGGCGGGCTCCGTTGCCGACCTGACCGTGTTCGACGCGTCCGCCACCTGGACGGTTGGCGAGGACGGTTACGAGTCGCGCGCCGAGAACTCCGGTTTTGCCGGCCGCACGCTCACCGGTCGTGCCACCGATGTGTTTGTCGGCGGTAAGCAGACGCTTGCCGACGGCTGCATCTGCTAGCATAGCCTTATCGCTTTTGTGCGCGGCGCCCTTGCGGTGCCGCGCTTTCTGTTCGTTTGGACCATGCAACCGCATGGGGGATTGGAGCGTCTATGCCCACACCTTCCACTGCACGCATGCACGACTTCGAGGTCGTCTCGAACCGGGAGATTGCCGACGGCATCTTCTCGCTCGTCATCTCGGCCCCCAAGCTTGCAAGTGCGCTCAAGCCCGGTCAGTTTGTGAACATCGCCGTACCCGGCGATGCGTCCTCGCTGCTTCGCGTGCCCCTGAGCTACTACCGCGCCGACGCCGAGGCTGGCACCGTCGAGCTGTGGTACGCCGTCGTGGGCGACGATACCCGTCGTTTGTCCCAGATGGGCCCTGGCTCCACCTCTAACCTGCTGGGCCCCGGTGGCCGTGGCTGGATGGTACCCGAGGGCACCAGGAAGGCCCTGCTCGTCGCCGGTGGCATCGGTGTTCCGCCTGTGCTGTGCCTTGCCGACAAGCTTGCCGAGCAGGGTGTAGCCGTCGACGTGTGCCTGGGCTTTGGCACCGCGTCCAAGGCCGTGGGCGTCGATGAGTTCCGCGCGCTGTGCGATACGGTTAACGTGTGCACCGATGATGGCACGCTGGGCACGCACGGTTTTTGCACCGACCCGGCATCCGAGCTGCTCGGCGAGGGCGGCTACGACTATGTGGCCAGCTGCGGCCCCGCCGTCATGATGAAGAAGGTCGCCGCCGCTGCCGCCGAGGCCGGCGCGTACTGCGAGGTGTCGCTCGAGCGCATGATGAGCTGCGGCTTTGGCGCCTGCAACACCTGCAATGTCGAGACGGTCGACGGTATGAAGGGCGCCTGCATGTGCGGCCCCGTGTTCGATGCTTCCAAGGTGGTGGTCTTCTAGTGGGTACCGTGAACATGGCCGTCGATTTCGGCGGCGTCAAGATGCAAAACCCCATCAACACCGCAGCCGGTACCTTTGGCTACGGCTGGCAGTTCCAGAACTTCTTTGATGTCTCCCAGCTGGGTGCCATCACCACCAAGGGTTGCGCTGCCGAGCCCTGGCCCGGCAATCCCGCGCCCCGCATGGCCGAGATTCCCGGCGGTATGATCAACTCCGTGGGCCTTCAGAACCCCGGCGTGGCCGCCTTTGCCCGCGAGTCCGGTCCGTGGCTCGAACAGCTGTCCAAGGACGGCTGCCAGGTCATCTGTCAGGTTGCCGGCCACTCCGTTGACGAGTTTGTCCGCGCACTCGAGATGTATGTCGAGCTGTGCCCCTGGGCTGCCGGCTACGAGATCAACGTGAGCTGCCCTAATATCGCCGCCGGCGGTGCCGCCATGGGCTCCACGCCCGAGGGCGCCTCTTCCGTTATGGCTGCCTGCCGCAAGGTGACCGATAAGCCGCTGTTCGTGAAGATGGCTCCGGTCAACGTCGCCGAGATCGCCAAGGCCCTCGAGGCTGCCGGCGCCGACGGCCTTTCAGTCATCAACTCCATCCAGGGCATGGCCATCGACGTCCATACCCGCAAGTCCCGCGTGGCCAAGCCCAAGGGCGGCCTTTCGGGCCCGCTGTGCCACCACATCGCCGTGCGCATGGTCTGGGAGGTTGCCCAGGCCGTCGATATCCCCATCAACGGTGTCGGCGGTGTCATGACCGGCGAGGATGCGGCTGAGTTTATCCTGGCCGGCGCCACCTGCGTGTCGGTCGGCATGGCCAACTTCGTCGATCCGTGCGCTTCGCTCAAGATCGCGCATGAGCTCGAGGCCTGGGCCGAGTCCCAGGGCGTAAAGGACATCAACGAGCTGGTAGGTGCTTTCGAATGCTAGAGACCGATGCCCGCGACCGCGTAATCGTCGCCCTCGACTGCGATCGTGAGCGTGCGCTCGAGCTCGCCCACGAGCTTTCGGGCCATGCCGCCTGGCTTAAGGTTGGTATGACGCTCTATTACGCTGAGGGCCCCGAGATCGTCAAGACCTTTAAGGACCTGGGCTTTAAGGTCTTCCTTGACCTTAAGTTCCATGATATTCCGCATCAGGTTCGCGGTGCCGCCCGTTCGGCCTCGCTTGCCGGTGCCGACCTGCTCTCGGTTCACGGCTTGGGTTCGGGCGCCATGCTCGCTGCCTGCCGCGAGGGTGCCGAGGAGGCGCGCGAGGACCGCGCCAAGCTCGTCGCCATCACCGTGCTCACGAGCATGAATCAGGATGCCTTGAGCGAGATCGGTGTCGAGTCGCCCGTGGCTGAGGAGGCCGCCCGCCTGGCAAAGCTCGCTCAGGCCAACGGCATCGATGGCATCGTGTGCTCGCCGATGGAGGCTCACGACATGCGTGAGCTGCTGGGCCCTGATGCCCTGATCGTGACTCCGGGTGTGCGTCCGGTGGGTGCCGCCCTTGGTGACCAGTCCCGCGTGGCGACGCCTTCCCAGGCTATCGAGCGTGGCGCAAGCCACATTGTGGTGGGCCGTCCCATCACCGGCGCCGACGATCCGGTTGCCGCCTTTGACGCCATCGTCGCCGAGCTGGTCGAAAACGTCGCCTAAAAGATTCCCCTAAGTCACCACTTTTGGGTCTCATTAGCACAAAATAGCCCCTGTGCCTGCGTAAACTTTCCCATCCTTTGTGTGGAATCGCAGGTCAGGGGCTTAACTTTGGGCGCAGTATATTGCACTTTTTGCGGGTATCGTCTAACCTATGGAGCCGCGATTGGGCATTTTGTACGTTCTACGTGCTAAAATGCCAATTATTGAATCAGATATAACCCAACTATTTGGAGGTACGAATGGCACTCCCTCAGCTTACCGATGAGCAGCGCAAGCAGGCTCTTGAGAAGGCTGCTGCCGCACGTCACGCCCGCGCTGAGCTTCGCGAGCAGATCAAGAAGGGCGAGAAGTCCCTCGAGTCCGTGCTCAACTCCGATGACCCCATCGCTTCCCGCATGAAGGTTTCCACCCTCATCGAGTCTCTTCCTGGTTATGGCAAGGCCAAGGCCGCCAAGATCATGGAGGAGCTTGGTATCTCCGCTACCCGTCGCGTCCAGGGCCTCGGCGTCCGTCAGCGCGAGCAGCTCCTCGAGCAGCTGACCAAATAAGTGAGCGCTCAGGATTCCAAGCTCTTTGTGATTTCTGGACCGTCAGGCGCAGGGAAGGGTACGCTCGTCACTCGTGTGCGCGAGCGCCGCTCGAACCTGGGCCTGACGGTTTCGGCTACCACGCGAGCACCACGCAAAGGTGAGGTCGACGGCGTCAACTACTTTTTTCTGACGCGCGAGGAGTTCGACCGCCGCGTGGCAAACGGTGAGTTTGTTGAGTGGGCCGAGGTCCACGGTAACTGCTACGGCACGTTGGTGAGCGAGGTCACATCCAAGCTCGCCTCTGGCGCATCTCTGATTTTGGAGATCGATGTCCAGGGCGCCCTGCAGGTGAAGGAGCGTTTCCCCGAGGCCGTGTTGATCTTTATCAAGCCGCCTTCGCTTGAGGTACTCCGCGAGCGCCTGGTCGGTCGCGGTACCGAGACGCCCGAGACGATTGAGCTGCGTATGGCAAACGCCGCCGATGAGCTTGCCCTTGCCGACCGCTACGACGACGTCGTGGTTAATGACGATCTCGACCGCGCGACCGATGAGCTCGTTCGCGTTCTCGATATGCATGAAAGGATCTGAGGTCCGTGTCCGTTGTAAAGCCTTGCATTGACGATCTTCTGGAGAAGACCGATCACAACCGCTTCCTGCTCGCTTCGCTTGCCTCCAAGCGCGCCTGCGACATTAACAGCATGCTGCGTGGCCAGCACAACCGCGTGCTTGCCGTCCAGGATGTCGATGACATCACCATCGGGCTTTCCGGTGCCGATACCATTTCGATGGCTATGGACGAGATTGTCGACGGCGACATCTCTTACGACGAGGCCCGTTACGAGAAGGCGCTCGGCCACAAGGTTGCTGAAGCCTAAATGGCGGCTCGCGTCTGCCTGGTCCACTATCACGAGGTTGGACTGAAGGGTAAGAACCGCGCACATTTTGAGCATATCCTCATGGATAACATCAAGGCGGCCTTGGCCGCCTTTTCCGTGAATGCCGTGTCTCGAATTTCCGGTTATATCCTCGTGACCTTTAACGAGCATCAGGCCGATGAGGCGGCGCGTGTCATTCGCACCGTTCCCGGCGTTGCACGTGTGTCTTTGGCGTATCACACCAACCGCGACTCGCAGGAGTACTGCGCCGCCGCCGTGAAGGCGCTGCGCGAGTTTGGTTCCTTCGATTCTTTTAAGGTGCACGCCAAGCGCTCCAATACTGACTATGAGCTTACCTCGATTGACATCAATCGTCAGGTGGGTGAGGTGCTGTGTGAGGCCTTCCCCGATAAAAAGGTTCAAATGCACGACCCCGATGCGATGGTGCACGTACTGGTGGTCCAGGGTAGCGTTTATGTGTACGCGCGCTCCGAGCGCGGCGTGGGCGGTCTGCCGGTGGGTTCTGCCGGCAAGGTCGTGACGCTGCTGTCGTCGGGTATCGATTCTCCGGTGGCGACCTGGATGCTCGCGCGTCGCGGCGCGGTGTGCGTGCCGGTACATTTCTCTGGTCGTCCGCAGACGCCCGATACGAGTGAGTATCTGGTGCAGGACATCATCCGTGCGCTTGAGCCGGGTGTCCAGATCGGCCGCCTGTACGTGGTGCCGTTTGGCGACTGCCAGCGTGAGATTTCGGTCACCTGTCCCAGCAACCTGCGCGTGATCATGTATCGCCGCATTATGTATTCGGTTGCCGAGCGCATTGCACACATCGAGGGCGCCAATGCCATCGTGACGGGCGAATCGCTTGGACAGGTTGCCTCCCAAACGCTTGAGAATATCATGGCCGTCAACGAGGCCGTGAAGATCCCCGTGTTCCGTCCTCTCATCGGTTCGGACAAGCAGGAGATCATTGCGCGTGCCGAGGAGATCGGTACGTTCGATATCTCGACTGAGGCCGCTCCCGACTGCTGCACGCTGTTTATGCCGCGCCGTCCCGAGACGCACGCTAAACTCGATGCCGTGCATGAGGCCTGGGAGTTGTTCGATCATGAGGAGATGATCGAGCGCCTGCTCAAGCAGACCGAGTACATCGACTTCGAGAGCAACACGTATAAGGCCCCTAAGACCTTAAAACGCAAACATTCGGAGCTTGCTCCGCGTGAGATTTACCAAGATCACGAGTAATTTTGTGCATAGACCGACGATGCGCCTGCATCGTCGGTCTTTTTCTATCTGGGCATTTTGCGGCTAAGTGTCCATTTGCTGACGTGTGGCTGAATAAATGGACAGATTTGTGCAAGGTTTTGGTCGGTTTTTGGTTTGACCGCTAAAACCGGTTTTGGAGCGTGGCTGTTGCGGAGCTCCCTTCCTGACACGATGGTGTTGGGAGGTTTTGCTATGGCGCAGCGCGAACAACACGAACGGGTCAAAAAGATGGACCGCTGGGCGGACAAGCTGCTCGGTCACAAGGCAGTGGTGATGGCGATACTGGTCGTCATTGCGATGGCGAGCGGCTTGGCGATGGCGAATCTTGGCGGCGGTACTGGCGGCGTGTCGTTTGAGCGCACTGATGGTTCGGGCTCGTTAGTGGAGCCGGGATCCGGCGATGCCTCGAGCGGAAAGACATCCGAAGGCTCTTCGTCTAAGGCGTCTGCCGCGGCAGAGGTTTATGTCGATGTTGATGGTGCCGTTGTGTCGCCCGGTGTATATCGCGTCAAGGACGGCGCGCGGGTGGCTCAGGCGATAGATGCCGCCGGCGGGCTGGCGCCCGAGGCAGACGTTACGGGGCTCAATCGGGCATCCAAGGTCGTCGATGGGCAGAAGATTCACGTTCCAACGGTGGGGGAGCAGCAGGCGTCCATTGCGGAAGCCGGTGTTGATGGTGGGGCTTCCGCATCATTGGGCGTGAGTGGCGCAACGGGCCTAGTCAACATCAATACGGCAAGCGCGGCAGAGCTGCAGACGCTCTCGGGCATCGGTCCCTCCGTGGCACAGTCGATTATCGATGAGCGTACAAAGAACGGTGCTTTTGCCTCGGTTGACGATCTGATGCGTGTGTCGGGAATCGGCGAGAAGAAGCTTGCCAAAATCAAAGATTGCATCTGCGTATGAGTGCGACCGAGCGCGAACATGTGATGCCTCCGCGGCCCCTGATGCCGTGGACGATGGCCCTGTGTGCCGGCATGTGCATGAGCTGCGCCTTGGTGCTCAACGTGGCCGCTGATGCGCTGCTGAGGGAGCAGGCGCCGGCGGTCGGGCTGCTATGGGCCATTCCCGTTGCGGCGACGGTATTCGTTGTGCTGGCTCAATCTTGTGCGCGGCTTGCCCCTTGGAAGCGGTGGCTGTATGCCGCGTCCGTCGGTCTCGTGGCGGGAGCGGTCGTCTCGGCGTGGTGGGCTGCGGGCGCGCTCAACGCCTCGAAGGCGCTCGACGGTCGAGCGGCAAGCAGCCTCGAGTTTGTCGTGCAGGGTGATCCATCCATAAACGACGACGTGTATTCCTATACCTGCGAGGTACGCGCGGACGGTAAGAACTTGGCAACGGTTCGCCTATCGTGCGACCGCGAGCTCAAGGTCGGGGCGCACGTGCGTGTTATCGGTCGCGTTTCACGTTTTGAGAACGATGCGTATGGACGATTGCGCGTGCTCCGAGGCGAGGTGCGCAAGGTTAAAGCCGTTCGGATTGTGTCGGTCGATGAGGGCTCTCCGGGGCCGCTGCTTCGGCTGCGAAATTGGCTGCTTGCGTCCATCGCGCCTGCGACCGACCCGGCACGTGCGCTCATAGCTGGTGTCGTCTGTGGTCGTTCGGCCGAGCTGCGCGCCCAGCCGGCGGGCGACTGGTTTTCGGTGACGGGAACGGCGCATCTTATCGCCGTCTCGGGCAGCCATCTGGCTATCGTGGGGTTTGTGATCGAGGGCGTATTGCAAAAGACTCGGTGCTCACGTGGTTTTCAGCGGGTGATATTGGCGATAACGCTTGTGGGCTACGCTGCCTTTACGGGCGCGTCTCCCTCGGCCGTGCGCGCGTGCTGCATGGTGTTCGCGACGCTTGTCGTAAACGGAGCGGGTCGTCGTCGGCACGGCGCATCGGCACTCTTCGTAACCATGTCCATCTTTGTGCTACTGAGGCCGACGGTGCTGTTCGAGATGGGCTTTCAGCTTTCATGTGCCAGCGTCTTTGCCATCCTGTGCTTTTGCCCGTATGCTACCTACGCTTTGGGTGAGCTGAGCGTGCCGTCGGGCATTGCCAGCATGCTCTCCGTCACACTGTGCTCGCAGTTGGCGACGCTCCCCATCACCATTCCTGCCTTTGGTACGTTCTCGCTCATTGCTCCGTTGGCAAATGCGGTCATCGGTCCGGTGGTGAGCGTACTGCTTGCTGTGTCGATCGTGCTGGTTCCCTTTTCGCTCGTGGCGCCGTTGCGGACTTGGGCGCTCGTTGTGCCCATGATTGCCGCCCGTTGCGCGCTGTTCTTCGAGCAGCTGTTTGCCGCCGTGCCGGGTGCATCCGTGAGCGTGCCGCCCGATAGCATGTGGATTTACCTAGTGCCGTGTTTGCTGGCGGTTCTGCTGGTCTGGTGGCCGCGTCCCCGTGCACGTCTTATGGCGGTGGGGCTTGCATGCCTGGTGCTCTTGGCTGCGATTCCGTACGTCTACTGGGATCGATTCGCTCCGCCTTCGGTGACGGTACTCGATGTGGGCCAGGCCGATGCGATTCTTATCCGCGAGGGCGGTGCAGTAGCGCTCGTCGACTGCGGGCTCGACGAGCGCGTGGTGGCGGCGTTGGTTCGCAATAACGTGCACCATATCGATGCCGTCTTTGTGACGCATTGGGATGAGGACCACTGGGGTGGTCTGCCTGCCGTGCTCGAACAGTTTTCGGTCGGAACGATTGCCGTGGCGGCGGATGCGCTGGAGGATGCTCCTGCCGAAGTATTGAACCGACCTGGCGTGGAGTATCGGCAGGTGCGCCGTGGGGATACGGTCGACATCGGCTCATTTTGCGCTCGCGTGATGTGGCCATTCGAGTCCGTGGATGGCGAGGGAAATGAGGACTCGCTTGTCCTGCTGCTCTCTTATATTCAGGAAGGCAAGGGCCTGCGTATGCTCCTCACCGGTGATGCCGAGCTCGACCAAGAACGGGAATTCGTGCAGGAGGTGGGGGATATCGATGTCCTTAAACTTGGGCATCACGGCTCTAAGGTTTCAGTCGATGGTGAGTCGCTGGACGTCCTGAAGCCTGAGCTTTCCCTCGCGAGCGCGGGCGAGGGGAATCGATACGGCCATCCGTCCGATGCTTGCATCGATGCCGTTAAGGAAGCGGGCGGTGTGTTCGCGTGCACTATCGAACACGGCGATATCACCATCACGCCGACCGCGAAGGGCTTTACGATGCGATGCCAGCGACCGTGACGACGTCGTTGGCGTGTGGTGGGCCCCTGGGCTAGAATGGCACGGAACGAATACGAAGGCCTGCGGGAGGGGAGCGCAATGTCCGAAATCGGTCTGCTGCCGGCATATCTGATCGTCGGTACCGACGGCGTCAAGCGCGATCACGCCGTCTCGCGTATGAAAGCGCGTCTGGAAAAGACGGGCATGGTCGAGTTCAACCTCGACGAGCGCGATATGACCAAAGACCCCGATATCGAGTCGATTATCGGATCGCTCAACACCTTTCCCATGGGCAGCGAGTTTCGCCTGGTAATCCTTGATGGCTGCTCAAAGCTCGCCAAGTCGGTCTCGGAGCCGCTCGTCGAGTATCTGGCGAGTCCCAGTCCCACAACGGTCTGCCTCATCATCGCCGACTCGCTTGCCAAGAACACGCGCCTGTATAAGGCGATCGCCAAGATCGACAAGAAGGCTGTGATCGATTGCTCCGGCACCAAGCGCTGGGAGCTACCGCGCCGCGTGCAGCAGATGGCGACGCAGCACGGCAAGTCGATCACGACGGCGGCCGCCGAGGAACTCGTCTCGCGTTCGGGTGAAAACACTCGCATGCTCGATAACGACTTGGCTAAGCTTGCCCAGATGGTCGAGGTGCCCCAGATTGAGCTTGCCGACGTTGAGCGCTGGATTGTACGTACGGCCGAGGTTCAACCCTGGGACTTTCTCAATGCGGTCTCGGCCCGTGACATGCGACGCTCGCTCGAGCTCTTCAATCTACTGCCCGCCAAGAGCTACGTGTGGACTTACACATTGCTGTGCGGCCGCATCCGCGAGCTTATCGTTGCCAAGGCGCTCGATGCGCGCGGACAGGGTCGTGAGCTGGCCGCAACACTTAAGCTCCAGTCCTGGCAGGTCAAGAATCACCTGACCTGGGCACGTCGCTTTTCGATGGCAGAGCTCGTTGCCGCGCTCGAGGGCGCGGTCGATGTGGAGCTCGCACTGAAGGGTTCGGCCGATTCTCAGACCGCGCTTTTGCTCTGGATTACGAACATCTTGAGAAAATCGTGATGATACCTGCCTATTTGACAAATTCGTTCTATCCCTTTGAGGGGGAGCGTGCTATAGTAGGCGCTTGCATGACCTCACCGTGTCTCAGAGGTGTCATACATTTTTTGCAAGGAACTCGAAAGGAACTCCAGAAGTGGCAAACATCAAGTCTCAGAAGAAGCGTATCCGCACCAATGAGGCAGCTCGCATGCGTAACAAGGCTGTCAAGTCCGAGCTCAAGACGCTGACCAAGCACGTCCAGTCCGCCGTCGCCGAGGGCGACGCCGAGAAGGCCCAGGCTGCCCTCAAGACCGTCACCAAGCGTCTCGACATGGCTGCCGCCAAGCATGTTATCCACAAGAACCAGGCTTCCAACCGCAAGTCCGGTCTTGCCAAGCTCGTGAACAGCATCAACGCCTAAGTTGTAAATTTCACACCACACAGATTACGCGCATAAATGGAGCCTGTTTTATGGAACAGGCTCCATTTTTTGTATCGCTCGGGTAAGATAGTCCGCATGAATACTTCAATTGACATTTCCCACATCCGCAACTTCTCAATTGTTGCGCACATCGACCATGGCAAGTCCACGATCAGTGACCGTATCCTCGAGCTCACCCATACCGTCGACGAGCGCGACATGGAGTCGCAGCTGCTCGACACCATGGATATCGAGCGCGAGCGCGGCATCACGATCAAGTCCAACGCCGTCCGCGTGTCCTATGACGCCGACGACGGCGAGACGTATCAGTTCAACCTCATCGATACGCCGGGCCACGTGGACTTTACCTATGAGGTCTCGCGTTCGCTGGCCGCCTGCGAGGGCGCGGTGCTCGTCGTCGATGCCACCCAGGGTGTCGAGGCGCAGACCGTCTCCAATGCGACGCTCGCCATGAACGCCAATCTGGACATTGTGCCGGCCATCAACAAGATCGACCTGCCCTCGGCCCATCCCGATGAGGTCAAGACCGAGATCGAGGATGACTTGGCGATCCCTGCCGATGATGCCGTGTGTGTCTCGGGCAAGACCGGAGAGGGCATCCACGATCTGCTGGAGTCCATTGTCTTTTTGATCTCTCCGCCCAAGGGCGATGCGAACGCGCCGCTCAAGGCACTCATCCTGGATTCGTACTTCGACGAGTATCGTGGTGTCGTCGCCACGGTGCGCATCTTTGACGGTTCCATCAAAAAGGGCGATACCCTGCGCATGATGCAGGCAAAGGGTGACTTTTTGGTCGATGGCGTGGGCGTCAAGCGTCCCGCCGAGACTCCGGTCGATGCGCTGACGGTCGGCGAGGTGGGCTACGTGGTCACGGGCCTGAAGGACCCCGAGGCCGTGCGCGTGGGCGATACCCTCACGTGGGCGTCGAATCCCTGCCCCGAGCCGCTTCCCGGCTACCGCGAGGCCAAGCCCATGGTCTATACGGGCCTGTTCCCGATCGATAACAAGGACTACGAGAACCTGCGTGACGCGCTCGATAAGCTGCACGTCAACGACCCGTCGTTGGTATGGGAGCCCGAGACCTCGGTGGCGCTCGGCTTTGGCTTCCGCGTGGGCTTCCTGGGCCTGCTGCACATGGAAGTCGTTAAGGAACGCCTGGAGCGCGAGTTCAACTTGGACCTCATTGCCACGAGTCCCTCGGTCGACTATCACGTCTACAAGACCGACGGCGAGATGATCGATGTCCGCAGCCCGCAGGACCTTCCCGAGGCCACGCGCATCGAGCGTATCGAGGAACCCTACCTCAAGGCAAAGATCATCTGCCCGCCTGAGTACACGGGCGCCGTCATGCAGCTCGCCATCGAGCACCGCGGCGTTACGACCGACATGATCCACCTGACGAGCAAATCGGTCGAGATGCGCTTTGATATGCCGCTTGCCGAGCTCATCTTGGACTTCTTTGACCAGCTCAAGAGCCGCACTAAGGGCTATGCCTCGCTCGACTACGAGTTCAACGAGTATCGTCCTTCCGAGCTTGTGAAGCTCGATATCTTGCTTTCGGGCGATGAGGTGGACGCGCTGTCGTTTATCGTGCACAAGGACAAGGCCTATGGCCTGGCCCGCGGTCTGTGCGACAAGCTCAAGGAGATCATCCCGCGTCAGCTGTTTGAGGTGCCCATCCAGGGTGCTATCGGCAACAAGATCATTGCCCGCTCCACCGTCAAGGCGCGTCGCAAGGACGTGCTTGCCAAGTGCTACGGCGGCGATATTTCGCGTAAGCGCAAACTGCTCGAGAAGCAGAAAGAGGGCAAGAAGCGCATGAAAGCCATCGGCTCGGTCGAGGTCCCGCAGGAGGCCTTTATGGCGATTCTCAAGGTGGACGAGTAGGCCTATGGCGCTTTCCGAATACAGCGAGCGGTTGCTGGGCGCCTATGCCGAGCAACCGTTCCTTATGGCTCCCATGGCGGGCGTGACCGACCCTGCCTACCGCATCATGTGCCGCCGCCGCGGTGCCAACCTTGCCTACAGCGAGATGGTGAGCGTGGCAGGCCTTGCCTATGCCAGCAACAAAACGTGGCGCCTGGTGCTGCCGGCCGACGAGGAGCAGCAGATTTGTGTGCAGCTCTTTGGCTCCAAGCCCGATCAGTTTGCGAGTGCCGTCGCCGCCGTCGAGGAGCGCGTTGGCGATCGCCTGTCGCTCATCGATATCAATATGGCATGCCCCGCCCGCAAGGTCGTTACCAAGGGCGAGGGCTCGGCGCTCATGCGCACGCCCGTTTTGGCCGAGAAGATCGTCGAGGCGGCGGTGGGCGCGGCGCATGTACCCGTGACCGTCAAGATTCGCAAAGGCTTTTATGCCGAGGACCGTAATGCCGCGACGTTTGCCCAGATGCTCGAAGGCGCCGGTGCCGCCGCGGTGGCGGTGCATGGCCGCTGCGCCACGCAGCTCTATACGGGCCAGGCCGATTGGTCAGTCGTCGATGAGGTTGCCGACGCCGTTGAGATTCCCGTGATCGGTTCGGGCGACGTGTTTACCGCCGAGGATGCCGCGGAGCATCTGCGCAACTCGGGCGCCAGCGCGGTGTTTATCGCGCGCGGTATCTACGGGAACCCGTGGGTGTTTGGCGATGCTCGCGCCCTTGCGCTCGATGGCATACCGGTGCCGGTTCGCAGCTCCGTCGAGCGCCTGGACGCCCTGCGTGAGCACCTAACGCTGACACATGAGCTCCTGCCGCTTATGTCGCGTGCCCGTACGTACGCAAGCTGGTACTTAAAAGGCATGCCCCATGCCGCCGCTTGGCGTGCCCATGTGGTGCGCTGCTCCACGTATGAGGAGTTTATGGTGCTGGTCGATGAGATCGAGCATGATGCGGTGGCCTGCGAGGCCGCCCTTGCCGCTGGCAAGTCGGTGCCTGCTCATCCGCTGGAGGCTTAAGGGTGGCCGTTACCGCGCTGTACGTGCACGTGCCGTTCTGTGCCCAAAAGTGCCGCTACTGCGACTTCGACTCGCGCAGTTTTGCTCCGTGCGACCTGAGCGCTGCGCTCGATGCCTATTTTGAGCAGTTGTTCGCGCGCCTCGATGCTTTTGGCAAGGCTGGTGCCCTTGACCAGACCCGCACCGTCTATGTTGGCGGCGGTACGCCGTCGCTGGCGGGGGAGCGTTTGGTAGAATTTGCCCGGCGTATCTCTGCGTGGTGCAAGCCTGTTGAGTTTACCTGCGAGGCCAATCCCGAATCGCTGACCGCAGAGCTTGCCACTGCGCTTGCCAAGGTTGGTGTCACGCGCGTCTCTCTGGGCGTGCAAACGCTCGATAACGCCGAACTTACCGCCATCGGCCGCATTCACGATGCCGATCGGGCGCTCGCTGCCATCACGACGGTCAAGGACGCTGGGCTTGTCGTGTCGTGCGACCTGATGTGCGGCCTTCCCGGGCAGACCGACCTAAGCTGGCAGCGCACACTCGATGGCGTGTTGGCGGCGGCGCCGCATCATGTGTCGGTGTACCCGCTCACGCTCGAGGAGGGCACGCCGCTCTATCGCATGGCGTGTCGCGACGAGTCGCTCGAGCCCGACGAGGATTTTCAGGCTGCATGCATGGATGCGGCGCGTGAGCGCCTGAGTGCGGCCGGCTATCACCCGTATGAGGTGGCAAGCTACGCGCTCGACGGCCATGAGTGCGCCCACAACATTGCCTATTGGACCGGACAGGGCTATCTGGGTTTGGGCCGCTCTGCCGCCGGTATGCTCGACGCCGAGGATTTCGATCGCTTGGCCGGGCTGTTTCCCGACGTGCTTGCTCGCGGCGATGCGTATCGCGTGCGCTTGGTGCAACGCGACGATGCCGCGACGACGTTTGATGCCGAGTATCTGTCGCAGCGCGAGGCGGCGGCCGAGGATTTGATGCTTGCCTGTCGCATGACGCGTGGCATTGGGCCCGATCTGTTGGTTCGCTCGGCAAGCGTGATCGCTGCAGATGAGTTGGCGGCGGCCTGCGACCGTGCGGTCGAGTTGGGCCTTGCCACCTGGGTGCCCGATCATATTGAAGGACATGCGGGGCGCGTCACCTCGAAAGACGTTATCGCAGGTCGCGTCCGTGCTCGTTTAGCGCCCACTCACTTGGGCTGGCTCGATGGAAATGTGCTGTTCGAGCTGTTTTGGGGTCTAGCCTAGGCCGCTCGGGTAGAATTACCGCTATATATACGCTGCTGTGAGCAGGAGGTTGCCGCGCATGGCGACGATGAACGAAAAAGATTACTACGAGATTTTGGGTGTCTCCAAGGACGCCACCTCGCGTGATATACAGAAAGCCTTCCAGCAAAAGGCCCGCAAGCTCCATCCGGACGTCAACAAAGAACCGGATGCCGAGGAAAAGTTCAAAGAGGTTTCCGAGGCCTATGCTGTGCTTTCGGACGAGCAGAAGCGTGCGCGCTACGACGCCATGCGCTCGGGCAATCCCTTTGCCGGCGCTCCCACGGCTTCGCCCTATGGCGGCGGTTACGCCGGCAGCGCGGGCTACGGCAATCCCTTTGAGGGCGGCTTTCCCTTTGGTGGCGCCTGGGGTCAGCCGCGTCGCGGGCAGGCTGCCTATAATCCCGAGAACGGCGCCAACGTGGTCGTCGATATCAAACTCGACGCCAAGGAGGCCAAGGGCGGTGCCCGCAAGACCGTCCGCTATACGCGCTTCGATACCTGTGGTCACTGCGGCGGTTCGGGCTCTGTTTCGTCCGAGCATGCACATACCTGTCCGAGCTGCGGCGGTCGCGGCCACATCGATGTCGACCTGTCCTTTCTGTTTGGTGCCGGCACGTTCCAGTCTGTCTGCCCTGAGTGCGGTGGCTCCGGTAAGGTCGTCGCCGACCCCTGTCCCGATTGCGGCGGCAGCGGGCGAACCCGTGTGACCTCCGAGCAGACGATTGAGTTTCCCGCCGGCACGCACGATGGCGACGAGGTCCGTATCGGCGGCATGGGTCACGCCGGCACCAACGGCGCCTCTGGCGGTGATCTGGTCGGTCGGGCCCATGTTGAGGCCGAGCGCCTGGAAGGCAAGGCCCGTACCGGTTTTTACCTGATGGGCATCGTGGCGCCGTTTTTGGTGCTATCGGCCATCTCGGGCGTGTTCTCGGCCTTTGCCGTGATGTGCTTTATTCCGTTTGCCATGGGCCTGTTCATGGTGCTCTCGGACGGCGTGCTGCACCGCAGCCTGCTGTGGTGGAAGCGCGGCGCGATGCAGTTTGCCAACGGTTTTGCCAACGGATTTATGTTTGCGCTCGTGTCGGTTTGGTTTGCGAGCTGCTCGCAACGTGCCATGCTTTCGCCCTACGCAATGCAATAACATCAAACCCTCTGTTTGCGGCCGGCCCAGCTTGGGTATAGGACGCACTGTGACAATAATGAAAGTCGGAAGGATTCGGTCGTGTCGGAAAATAGGGATTACTACGAGGTGCTTGGCGTCGACAAGGATGCCGACGCGCGGACGATTAAGCGCGCGTTTCTAAAGAAGGCCCGTACCGTACACCCGGACGTTTCGGACGACCCCGAGGCCGAGGCTAAGTTCAAAGAGCTCAACGAGGCATATTCCGTTCTTTCCGATGAGCAGAAGCGTGCTAACTACGACCGTTACGGCACTGCCGACGGCCCCGGTGGCTCCGGCTACGTCGATATCAACGATATCTTTGGTGGCATGGGCATGGACGACTTGTTCTCGTCGTTCTTTGGCGGCGGTGCCGGCGGTGGCGCCCGCAGCCGTCGTGAGCGTCGTCGCGGACGTGATATGGCCATCTCGCTTTCGGTGACGCTCGAGGAGGCGGCGCTCGGCTGCAAAAAGACAATCAGCTATGACCGCCTTGCTCCTTGCGAGGACTGCAATGGCACCGGTAGGGCAGAGGGCGCACAGGAAAAGCAGTGCGGCCGCTGCCACGGTACGGGCTACGTCACGACGGTTCAGCGATCGTTTTTGGGCCAGGTTCAGTCTTCCTCGCCTTGCCCCGACTGCCATGGCGAGGGCACGGTTATCGATCATCCCTGCGAGACCTGCGACGGTCAAGGCCGCACGCCTTCGCACGAAAAGATCGACATCGATATTCCCGCCGGCGTTTCGACCGGTCGCCAGCTTCGTGTGAGCGGCTTTGGCGAGGCCGGCCTTCGCGGCGAGCCTTCGGGCGACCTGATTGTCAACGTGCGCGTCGCCGACCATGAGCGCTTTAAGCGCAACGGTGATGACCTGTACCTGGTGAGCGATATCTCGATTGCGCAGGCTGCGCTCGGCTGCGAGATTGAGGTCGAGGGCATTATGCCCGACGAGGTCGTT
Organism: Collinsella sp. BG-O-102; assembly: GCF_023656745.1. Classification (GTDB taxonomy): domain Bacteria; phylum Actinomycetota; class Coriobacteriia; order Coriobacteriales; family Coriobacteriaceae; genus Collinsella. The sequence goes on along the minus strand of NZ_JAMOKO010000008.1, from coordinate 49,469 downwards.
AAGGTGACGGTTCCCGCCGGCGCCCAGTACGGCGACACCGTGAGCGTCAATAATTACGGCATGCCGCGCATTGGCGGTGGCGGTTCGCGTGGCCGCCTGATCGTGCAACTGCGCGTGGTCGTTCCCACCAATCTTTCCAATAAGCAGCGCGAGCTGCTCCGTGCTTTTGCCGATGAGATGGGCGATGACGTCGCTTCTGGTAAGAAGTCGGTGACCGACCGTATCAAGAGTGCCCTCGACGATATCCTCGATTAAGGAGCCCGCGTGCTCGCACCCCATATTTCCGTCGTCAACCTCGGCTGCCGTGTCAACCGGGTTGAGTCTGACCGTATCACTGCCGATCTTATGCGCTTGGGCTTTGCTATTGTGGAGCCCCAGGATGCCGATCTGATCGTCATTAACACTTGTGCCGTTACGGGCGAGGCCGAGGCTAAGACCCGTAAGGCCGTCCGTCATGCGCTGGCCCATCCAAACGAGCCCTATGTGGTCGTGACCGGATGCGTGGTCAATTTGCATCCCGAGGAGCTGTCGGAGCTTTCGGATCGCGTGATTGCCGAGCCGTCCAAGATAGATGTCGCCGAACGTGTTTGCGAGGTGCTGGGTGTTGAGTCCGATAGCGTTCCCGCCTGCAGCGATGGCGAGGTGGTCGATGCGCTCGGTCGCTCTCGCCTGGGCGTGAAGATTCAGGATGGCTGCAACCATCGCTGCACCTATTGCATTGTGTGGAAGGCGCGCGGCCCCGAGCGCTCCGTGCCCGTCGAGTCCGTGCTCGAGCAAGTTCGCGAGGCCCAGGAGGCCGGCGTGCCCGAGGTGGTGCTGACCGGTGTGAACCTGGGTGCCTACGATGGCAAGAGCGCGACCGACGAGCACGTCGAAATCGATGAGCTGCTCGAGGCCATCATGGAGCGCACGTCTATTCCGCATGTGCGCATTTCCTCGGTCGAGCCCATGGATATCTCCGAGCGCCTGCTTAAGGTTATGGCGCGCTACCCGCAGCGTATCGCCCCGTTTTTGCACCTGCCCGTGCAGTCCGGCTGCACGGCGACCCTGCATCGCATGGGCCGTCCCTATAGCGCCGAGGCCTTTGAGGACACGGTGCGTATGATTCGCGCCAACTTGCCCCTGGCGTCCCTTTCGTGCGATGTCATCGTCGGTTTTCCTGGTGAGACGGACGAGGAGTTCGAGGAGTCGCTGGCGCTGTGCCGCCGTGTGGGTTTCTCGCGTATGCACGTGTTCCGCTACAGCAAGCGTCCCGGTACCCTTGCTGCCGACATGCCCGACCAGGTGCCACCCGAGGTTATGGCCGAGCGCAGCCGCCGTATGCGGGCCGCCGCGCAGGAGCTCGCTATTGCCGACGCTCGTCGTCGCGTGGGCACGGTCGAGCGTGCCGTGCTCGAGTATGGTGACAACCTGACGCTTGGTTCGTTCCATCATGCCCGTCTTGACGATACCTGTGGACTTACAGCCCCGTGCCTGCTCGATGTTGCTATCATCGGAGTCGATGATTCCGGCTTGGTCCATGCACGCAGGGAGGTCCATGGAAGCCTCGAAGATTAGACTTACCGTTCCCGAGGGTATTGACCCCTCGCGTGTTTTGGGCGCCGGCGATGGCGTCCTTCGTGCGCTCGAGAGCTTGGTTCGCGCCCACGTGGTCGCCCGTGGCGACAGCATCGCCGTGAGCGGTGACCCGGACGAGGTCGAGCTCGTGGCGCGCTTTTTCGAGCATACTTTTCGTGAGGCGGCCGCCGGACGCACGCTGTCTGCCGACGATGTCTCTCGCTGCCTGGCCGTCTTGCGCGACGGTGAGCACGAGGCTACGTCGCTTCGCGATGACGTGCTGCTTTCGTATCGCGGCCGTGTCATTCGCCCCAAGACGCTCGGTCAAAAGCGCTATGTGGATGCCATCCGCTCGCATACCATCACGTTTGGCCTGGGTCCTGCCGGTACCGGTAAGACCTATCTGGCCATGGCGCTCGCCGTTGCCGCGCTCAAGCGTCACGAGATGGGCCGTCTGATCTTGACGCGTCCGGTTGTCGAGGCGGGGGAGAACCTGGGCTTTTTGCCCGGTACCCTCGAGGAAAAGATCGATCCTTACATGCGTCCGCTCTACGACGCCCTTTTTGACATGATGGATCGCGAGCGCACCGATGAGCTTATGGAGCGTGGCGTGATCGAGATCGCCCCGCTTGCCTACATGCGCGGCCGCACGCTGAGCGATGCCTTTGTGGTGCTCGACGAGGCGCAAAATACCACGCCCGAGCAGATGAAGATGTTCCTGACGCGCCTGGGTTTTAACTCCAAGTTTGTGATTACCGGCGACCTGAGTCAGCGCGACCTGGTGGGCCGTCGTGGCGGTCTTGCCGACGTTGAGCAGATTTTGGGCCGTGTCGACGATGTCGCATTTTCTCACCTCGAGCGTGCCGACGTGGTACGCCATGCCTTGGTGGGGCGTATCGTCGAGGCATACGATGCTTATGATGATGTACGCGAGAAGCGCGTGCGCGACCGAAAGGAGTCCCGTTGAGTGTATTGATCAGCAACGATGCCGAGCTCGATACGCTGCTCGACGCGCGGGAGGTAGAGCACATCTGCGAGGTTGTGCTTGCCGCCGAGGGCGTTGAGCGTGAAGTCGAGATTTCCCTTTCGTATGTCGACGAGGACGAGATGCACGAGCTCAACCACGAGTGGCGCGGTATCGACCGCACCACCGATGTCCTCTCGTTTGAATGCGACTCGGCCTTTGACGAGGATATTCCCGCCGACGAGACGCTCGAGCTCGGCGATATCATCTTGGCCCCGCAGGTCATTGCCCGTCAGGCCTCCGGCTTTGGCAATAGCCCTGCCGACGAGTGTCGCCTGATGCTCGTTCATGGCATGCTGCACTTGCTGGGGTATGACCATATCGAGGATGACGAGGCCGAGGTCATGGAGGCCCGCGAGGACGCCATCCTGCGCGATCTGGCGCTCGAGCGCGGCGAGGACCCCAAGCTGGTCCACGTCGGCCCCATCACCAACCACGCCCACGACTAGGAGCCGTTTATGATTCCCGGATCGAACAAGGACCATCCGTCCTTCTTAAAGTCGTTCTCCTATGCCATGGAGGGCTTCGTCACCGCCGTCAAGACCGAGCGCAACATCAAGGTTATGCTCGCGGCAGGCGTGTGCACCGTCATTGCCGGCTGCATCGTGGGGCTCGATATTGCCGAATGGGCCACGGTTATCATCTGCTGTGGCCTGGTGATTCACGGCGAGCTGTGCAACACCGCCATGGAGGCGATCGTCGACCTGGCGACCCAGGAGCTCCATCCTCTGGCAAAGCGTGCGAAAGATATCGCCGCCGCCTCCGTATACGTACTTTCCATCACCGCCGCGATTGTGGGATTGCTGGTATTTGCCCACGCACTCGACTTTATTTAGAAAGGGATTTCCATGTCCGACACTATGCAGCCTATCGATGAAACTCTGGATGACGAGTCCCTGGATGCGGTGGATACCGAAGCGGCCGAGGCATACGAGGAGATCGAGGAGTTCGACCCGTTTGAGGGTATGAGCGACGAGGAACTCGACGCCCTGTGCGACGAGGACGACAACCTCGCGGGTTTTGGCGACGTGGAGCCCGGTTTCCGCAGCGGCTTTGTGGCCCTGGTCGGTCGTCCCAACGCTGGCAAGTCCACGCTGCTTAATGCCTGCTATGGCAAAAAGGTCGCCATCACCTCGCCGGTGGCCCAGACGACCCGCCGCCGCATGCGCGCCGTCGTTAACCGTCCCGGCTACCAGCTGGTCTTTGTCGATACCCCGGGTATCCACAAGCCCAAGGACGGTCTGGGTTCCGAGCTCAACAAGAGTGCGTTGTTCGAGCTGAACGATGTTGACGTCGTCGCGTTTTTGATTGATGCCACCAAACCTATCGGCAGGGGAGACGCTTGGGTTGCCGAGCGCGTCAGATGCGCCCGTTCCAAGAAGGTTCTGGTGCTCACTAAGGCCGATGAGGCCGACCCCGCACAGGTCATGGAGCAGCTTAAGGCTGCCCACGAGCTCATGGAATATGACGATGAGATCGTGACGTCGTCGGTCAAGAACTTCAACGTCGATGCCTTTATCGAGACCGTTGCGCACTTTTTGCCCGAGGGTCCGCGTTGGTTCCCCGAGGACATGGGTACCGACGCTTCCGATGAGACGCTCGTTGCCGAGTTTGTGCGCGAGAAGGTCTTGCGCCGCACCCGTGATGAGATTCCGCACTCCGTTGGCGTGATCTGCGATGCGCTTGAGCAGACCAAGAAGGTGCTGCGCGTGCACGCCACCATTTACGTCGAGCGCGAGGGCCAAAAGGGCATCATCATCGGCAAGGGCGGCGAGATGATCAAGCATATCGGTATCGACGCCCGTCGCGATCTTGAGCGCATCTTTGGCACGCAGGTCTTTTTGGAGCTGGACGTGAAGGTCAAGGCCGGCTGGCGTGACGACGAGGCCCAGATTCGCCGCTTTGGCTATAACGCCGAGGACTAAGGACGCGCGGCGCGCATGGCAGGCTCCCGGACATATCGCACGAAAGTGGTCGTGCTCGATAAGACTAAGCTCAAAGAGACCGACCTGATCTTGACGATGCTTGACGAGCGGGGGCGGCAGGTTCGTGCCGTGGCAAAGGGCGCCCGCAAACCCGGCGGACGCCTGGCTGCGCGCTGCGAGCTGTTCTGTACGGTCGATATGCTGCTCGCACATGGACGGTCACTCGACGTGGTTTCCCAGGCCGAGCTTATGGAGGCGCCGCTCGGCGCTGCGCCCGATTACGAGACGACCTGCGCCGCAAGCGCGATCGCCGAGGTTGCGCGCGTGTGCTCGTTCGAGGACGCCGAGGACCCGTTTACCTTTGCCATCACGCAGCGAGCGCTTGCCCTGGTGGGCAGCGGGCTTGACACGGCGCATATGGACCTACTTGTGGCGGCATATGTCTTTAAGCTGCTGTCGCACGTTGGCTATCGACCCGATTTTTCGGCCTGTGTGCTGTGCGGAGACCCCATGCTGTCGTATTTTTCAGCCCAGGCGGGCGGTCTCATGTGCGGGTCGTGCGCGTCGAGCGTTCCAGGTGCCGAACTGGTGTCGACCGGTGAGACCGCATGGCTGCGCGCCCTCATGTCCATGACCTTCGATGCGCTCATGGCCGAGCGAATCGACCCGCATACGGCGGCATTCCTGCTCGGGCTTTCGCATGTTTGGGCTGCGACGCACACCGATCAGCGCCTCCGCGCGATGGAATTCATGTTGGGTCGGTGATGATGCGCAGGCGCGGGCTGCTTGTGGTAACATACCGACCTGTTGGTACCTCGACCTTGGTTGTTCGCTCCACCGGCGGCTTCCCAGTCCGAGGCGAATCGAGTCGCCCGTGGGCGACGCAAAACGAAAGGTGAAACAATGACTGTTTCCAAAGAGCGCAAGGCGGAGCTGACTGCCCAGTTCGGTAACACCCCGGTCGACACCGGCAACCCCAAGGTTCAGGTCGCCATCCTGTCCGAGCGCATCAAGGAGCTGACCGAGCACATGAAGTCCCACCAGAAGGACTTCCACACCCGTCGTGGCCTGCTCATGCTCGTCGGTCGTCGTCGTCGTCTTCTTTCCTACATCAAGAAGAACGACATCGTCGAGTACCGTGAGCTCATCAAGGCTCTGGGCATCCGCGACAACATCCAGTAGGATTTGTACATGCTAAGAGCGTCCTGCGCAGCGGGGCGCTCTTTTTGTGTAAGGGCGCGAACAATCACGCTCTGAAGCGTGGCGGGGGCAGGGGGCCCGCGTCACATGAGAAGCCCGCAGGCAAGGGGCCTGTGGGGTAAAGGAGAACAATGACACTCGTATCCAAGACCTTTGAGCTGTACGGCAAGACCTACACCTTCGAGTCGGGCGAGCTTGCCAAGCAGGCCACCGGCGCCTGCCTGGTCAAGCAGGGCGACACCACGATGCTCGACACCGTGGTCGTCTCCAAGGAGCGCAAGAACTACGACTTCTTCCCGCTGACCGTCGACTTCAACGAGAAGATGTACGCCGCAGGGCGCATCCCGGGTGGCTACCTCAAGCGTGAGGGCCGTCCCAGCGAGAAGGCCACGCTCACCGCGCGCATGATCGACCGTCCGATTCGCCCGAGCTTCCCGGACGGTTTCCGCAACGAGGTGCACATCGTCGCCACCTCGCTTGTTGCCGACCAAGTCAACCCCTTTGACGTCATCAACGTCATGGGTGCTTCCCTGGCCATGACGCTCGGCGGCGTGCCCTTCGAGGGCCCGCTTGCCTGCGTGCGCATCGGCCGCAACGTGGAGACCGGCGAGTTTATCGTCAACCCCACCTACGAGGAGCGCGAGAACTCCGATCTGGACCTGGAGCTGGGCGGATCCGCCGACTTCATCTCGATGGTCGAGGCCGGCGCCGAGGAGATCTCCGAGGACGACATGCTCGCCGCCATGAAGTTTGGCCAGGAGGCCCTTGCCGCTTTCTGCCAGGCTCAGGACGAGTTCGTCGCCGAGTGGGAGCAGGTCAACGGCCCCATCGTCAAGAAGGAGTACCCGCTCGACCAGCCCGTCGAGGAGGTCCAGGAGCGCATCTTCGCCCACTACGACGAGATGGCAGCCGCCCTTCGTGACGCCGACAAGCTCTCCCGTATCGGCAAGGTTGAGGCTCTGAAGGAGTCCATCCGTGCCGAGTTCACCGAGGAGGAGCAGGCCGCTTGGGAGCGCGAGATCCCCGTGGCGCTCAAGAAGCTCGAGAAGAAGGCCATGCGCACCATGGTCGTCGAGACCGGTGAGCGCGTCGACGGTCGTGCCGCCGACGAGATCCGTCCCATCATGGTGAAGGACAACTACCTGCCGCTCGTTCACGGCTCCGGTTTGTTCCAGCGTGGCCAGACCCAGGTGCTCTCGGTTCTTTCGCTCGGCATGCTCAACGAGGGCCAGCGTCTGGATACCATCGAGCCCACCGAGGGCAAGCGCTACATGCACCACTACAACTTCCCGCCTTTCTGCACCGGCGAGACCGGCCGCATGGGCAGCCCCAAGCGCCGCGAGATCGGCCATGGCAATCTGGCCGAGCGCGCTCTGCTTCCGGTGCTTCCCGACGAGAACGAGTTCCCCTACGCCATCCGCGTCGTCTCCGAGGTCATGGAGTCCAACGGCTCCTCTTCGATGGCTTCGACCTGCGGCTCCACGCTCGCCCTTATGGACGGCGGCGTGCCCATTAAGCGCCCGGTCTCCGGTATCGCCATGGGCCTGATCCAGGAGGAGGGCAAGACCGTGGTGCTGTCCGACATCCAGGGTCTCGAGGACTTCCTGGGCGACATGGACTTTAAGGTCACCGGCACCACCGAGGGCATCACCGCCCTGCAGATGGACAACAAGGCCACCGGCCTCACCTTCGACATCCTGGCCCGCGCTCTGCAGCAGGCCAAGGAGGGTCGCGCCTTCATCCTGCAGAAGATGCTCGATGTGATCCCCGAGCCGCGCCACACCACGCGCAGCACCGCTCCGCGCATCGTTTCCATCCAGGTTCCGACCGACAAGATCCGCGACGTCATCGGTTCCGGCGGTAAGGTCATCCGCGGTATCCAGGACGAGACCGGCGCCTCGGTCGACATCCAGGAGGACGGCACCGTCTTTGTCGGCGGCACCGGCGAGTCCGTCGACCAGGCCGTCGAGCGTATCAAGCTCATCATCAAGGTTCCCGAGCCGGGCGAGGAGTACACCGGTCGCGTGGTCTCCATCCAGCCCTTCGGCGCCTTCGTCAACCTGCTGCCCGGTAAGGACGGCCTGCTGCACATCTCCCGCGTCGCCAAGGGCCGCGTGGAGAAGGTCGAGGACGTCCTCAATGTGGGCGACGAGGTCAAGGTCGTCGTCATCGAAGTCGATGACCGCGGCAAGATTTCGCTCGATCGTCTGGATAAGCCCGAGGCCCCGGCTCGCGCCGAGGGTGCCTCAGAGGGCGACGGCGAGCACTTCCAGCGCCGTGAGCGTCCGCGTCGCGAGCGCTCCGAGCGCAGCGACCGTCCGCGCCGTCCCGGCGACAACGGAGGCCGCAAGCCCCGCCGTCACCACGACGCCGAGTAACAGCTACACATAAGCAGCTCAACAAGGGCGACTCCGGACTGGGGTCGCCCTTTTGCTATTCCCGGCGGGGTCCGCGGATAAAGTTTCCTGCTCTACAGTCCTGCTCACGACGGAGGCCACATTAAGTGGTCTCCTGTTCGTGCGGAACTCGCGATAAACTTTATCCGCGGACCCCGCCGGGAATAGCAAAAGGGCTGGTTGATGCGGGTTTCGATTTTGTCAGACAGTCTATTCAGTTATATGAATTCAGATCTTTAGATAAACGCATGTGCGGCATTACCCCAGATACAACCGACCAAAATAAACCTGTCCCTATTTGTCAGGTCTGGGGCCATCGGGGGCCGGGGCGGGTTAAGTTTGTCGCGAGTTCCGCACGCAAAGGAAAGCACTTAATGTGCTTTTCGTCTTGCGCAGGACTGTAGAGCAGCAAACTTAACCCGCCCCGGCCCCCGATGGCCCCAGACCGGCGGGATGGACCAGTTCAGATGGGGCTTTGATGCATGGGTGGTCTGTTGGTGGGCAAATGGGTATCATACTGTGGTTACTGCGTCGACTCTATGATGCATGTTTGTACGTTCCCGACGGTCGGTTTGCCAGAAGCGCCCCGTCGGTTGTTTCAGACCCGTTTCGAAGAAAGGAAACAACACTAACCTATGGCAGCTAAAAAATCATCTCCCTTGAAGATCATCCCGCTCGGCGGCCTTGACGGCATCGGCAAGAACATGACGGTCTTCGAGTGCGGCGACGACATGGTGCTCGTCGACGCCGGCCTCATGTTCCCGGATGACTCCCAGCCCGGTATCGACCTGGTGCTTCCCGACTACACCTATGTTTTGGAGAACGAGGAAAAGCTCCGCGGTATCGTCGTCACCCACGGCCACGAGGACCACACCGGTTCGCTTCCGTACCTGCTGCAGGACCTCAACAATAAGGTGCCCATCTTTTCGAGCAAGCTGACGCTTGGCTTTATCGAGGGCAAGCTTTCTGAGTTCCGCATCCGCGCACCCAAGTTCCGCGAGGTCAAGGGCGGCAGCCATGTCAACCTCGGCGGCATCTCGCTCGACTTCTTCTCGATGACGCACTCCATTCCCGGCGCTCTGGGCGTGTTCATCCGCACCAACCAGGGTACCGTTATGCACACCGGCGACTTTAAGCTCGACCAGACGCCCATCGACGGCGTCACGCCCGACTATGCCGCTATCAGCCGCTTTGCCAAGCAGGGTATCGACCTGCTGCTTTCTGACTCCACCAACGCCACGGTTCCCGGCTTTACCAAGTCCGAGGCCGAGGTTGGTCCCAACCTGCTGCACGCCATCAAGAACGCGCCGGGTCGCGTGTTCGTTGCGTCGTTCTCGAGCCACATCCATCGTTTGCAGCAGATCTGCGATGCCGCCCGCAAGTGCGGCCGTAAGGTCGTTGTGACCGGTCGCTCCATGCTCACTAACACCCGCGTGGCGCGCGAGCTTGGCTACCTCAACATCGACGACGCCGATATCATCGATGCCTTTGACATTGATAACCTGCCTGACGACAAGATTGTTGTCATGTGCACCGGTTCGCAGGGCGAGCCGCTGTCGGCCCTGTCCCGCATGGCCAATGGCGAGCACAAGACGCTCTCCATCCACGAGGGCGATACCGTTATCCTCTCGGCAACTCCTGTTCCCGGCAATGAGAAAGCCGTCCAGCAGGTCGTCAACAGCCTGGCCAAGCTCGGCTGCGACGTGTGGGATAAGAACCGCGCCCTCGTTCACGTTTCCGGTCACGGTAGCCAGGAGGAGCTCAAGCTCCTGATGGCCATGGCCAAGCCCACGTACTTTATGCCGGTTCACGGTGAAGCCGTGCATCTGCGCGCCCATGCCCAGCTGGCCCGCAAGATGGGTCTCAAGGACGATCATATCTTTATCCTCGACAACGGCGACACGCTCGAGATGCGCGGCGGTATCGTTAAGCGCGGTACGCCCGTCGAGTCCGGCGTCGTTTACGTCGACGGCCTGCGCATCGGCGATACCGACCCCATCGTCCTGCGTGATCGTCAGAAGCTCGCCAACGACGGTATGGTTACCGCTGTTGCCATCGTCTCGCTCAAGCACAAGAAGATCGAGGCCATCGAGTTCTCGGGCCGCGGCGTCTCGTTTGCCATCGACGACCAGTTCTCCGAGGATGCCTCCGCGTCCATTATGAAGACGATCGAGAAGGGCAAGTTCAGCTTTACGAGCAGCGGTTCCGATGCCATTCGCAAGGCCGTGCGCGATTCGCTCTCTAACTTTATCTGGAGCCGTACTCGCACCCGTCCGATGATCATCCCGGTCGTCATGGAGGTTTAGTTTGGCGCGCGGATCTGCACAAAACGCCAAAGGCAATAAGGCCAATAACCAACCGGCATCTGCTAAGGGTGCCGGTTCCCATCTGCGTGCCAATAAGGGCCACGAGTCCGAGTTCGATGATTTCGAGCCCTTGGTCGAGCCCTCGGCCAACCGCGATATCGCCGGCGTGGTCATTGCCGTTTTGGCGATTGCGTCCTTTATTGCCGTGATTTCGCCGGCGACTGCGCCCGTTACGGCTGCGGTTGCCGGTTTCTACCACTTGGGCTTTGGTCTGGGCGCCTACGTGCTGCCGATCGTCATTTTGCTGTTTGCCGCCACGCTCTTTTTAGGCGAGGACTCGCCGCTCAACGTGCGCTCGGTCGCGGGCGGAGCCGTGGTCTTTATCACCGTTGTCTCCATTCTTTCGCTGATGGTGCCGGGTACGAGCGACTCGTGTGACCTTATGTTCACGCCGCAAAATCTGTCCGCCTCGGGTGGCTACATCGGTGCGTTTATTGCGAGTGCGCTGCAGAATGCCCTGGGTAAGCCTATCGCGATGGTGGTCCTGTTGGGTCTGGCCGTCGTTGGTTTTGTCATCATCGGCTTTTCGGTGGGTGGCGTGCTGCGCTCTGCTCGCGACCGCGCGGCCGATTTTGCCGAGCGCCGTCGTGCCGATGTTAACGCGAGCCCGTGGGGTGACGACGAAGCCCTGTCGGTGCCCGGCGTTGCCCGTCCGCACCTGAGCATTCTTCGTCAAAAGGGCTCCGATGCTGCCGTGACCACGGTCATGGGCAACGATGTGGACCCGGTTTTGGACGATGACGACGAGGACGAGGATCCGTTTGTCGACGTATCCGATGCCGTGGAGGCCGAGCGCGCTAAGACGACGCTGCTGCCGCGCCGTCATGTCAAGAAGGGCAAGGCCACGCCCAAGTTGAATACAAGCGAGCCCGACCCGTCTTGGTCCGATAGCGAGATTGAGCTTACCGAGGGCGATGACGAGGACGACGAGGCTCCGATTGAGACCGCAAAGACAACTTTGCTGCCGCGTCGCCATGCTAAGCGCGAACAGGTAACCGGCCAGCTTTCGATGGAAGACGACCCCGATAAGATCGACGAGTCCGAGCCGCCGTTTGCCGTGAGTCCTGTCTCGGCAACACCTCAGATTCCCGACTTCTTGAAGCATCCCAAGGTTGCCGATACGGCTGTCGCGGGCGCTGCCGAGGCGCCTACTCCTAGCGATGGGGGAGCGGTCAATGCCCCCGCGGATAACGAGGGCGAAGAAGAGGACGGCCTCAAGCTTCCGCCGCTCGAGATCCTGCACGCCAACCCGCAGTCGGCGTCCTCCGCGTCATCTGACAAGGAGCTGGAACAGACTGCCGAGTCACTGCAATCCACCTTGCTTGAGTTTGGCCGCAGTGCCCGCGTGGTCGGCTGGATCGCCGGCCCCACGGTGACGACCTTTAAGCTGCAACCTGGCGAGGGCGAGCGCGTGAGCAAGATTTCGAGCCTCGAGGACGATATCGCGCTTTCGCTCGCTGCTCAGTCGGTGCGCATCTTTGCCCCGATCCCCGGTACCTCGCTTGTGGGTATCGAGATTCCCAATCGCAAGCGCCAGAACGTCAACCTGGGCGACGTGCTTCCCTATGTGAAGGGCGGTCCGCTCGAGCTGGCCATCGGTCGAGATGCCGAGGGCACGCCGGTCGTCGCTGACCTCGCCAAGATGCCCCACCTGCTGATCGCCGGTACCACGGGTTCCGGTAAGTCGGTCATGATCAACTCCATCATCACGACTCTGCTCATGCGCGCGCTTCCCGAGGATGTTCGCCTGATCATGGTCGACCCCAAGCGCGTCGAGCTCGCGGGCTATAACGGCCTGCCGCATCTCTATGTGCCCGTGGTGACCGAGCCCAAGCAGGCCGCGAGCGCCCTGCAATGGGCCGTGTCCGAGATGGAGCGTCGCCTGAAGGTCTTCGAGCGTCTTAACGTGCGTAAGATCTCGACCTACAACGAAAAGCAGGCCGCCGGCGAGTTTGAGCATTACGACAACCCGCCCCAAAAGATGCCCTATCTGGTCATTATCATCGACGAGCTTTCGGACCTGATGATGGTCGCCGGCAAGGATGTCGAGGCCTCGATCGTTCGTATCGCCCAGCTGGGCCGTGCCGCCGGTATACACCTTATCGTGGCTACGCAGCGCCCCAGCTCCAACGTGGTGACGGGCCTCATCAAGGCCAACATCACCAACCGCATCGCCTTTAACGTCGCCACGGGCATCGACTCGCGCGTCATTATTGACCAGATGGGTGCCGAAAAGCTCACCGGTTTGGGCGACATGCTGTTCTCCAAGGTCGACTGGGGCAAGCCTCGCCGTATCCAGGGCTGCTTTGTCTCGGATGACGAAATCAACGAGATTGTCGAGTTCGTCAAGTCGCAGAGCGAGCCCGACTACCACGAGGAGATTCTGTCTGCCGTGGCGCCCGCTTCCATGTCCATGGCGGGTGGCGGCGGTATTGTCCGCACCGGAGTAGCCGAGCCGCAAGACGATGATCCGCTCATTTGGGAAGCCGCCCATATTGTGGTGGAATCGCAGCTTGGCTCCACATCTGGCCTGCAACGTCGTCTGAAGGTTGGCTATGCGCGTGCCGGGCGTATTATGGACATGCTGGAAGAAAAGGGTGTCGTCGGCCCGCCCGACGGTTCCAAGCCGCGTGAGGTCCTGTTGGACGAGGAGGGGCTTGCCGCGCTGGAATCTGTCGACGCCGAGATGGCACGTGAAGATCGTGAGTTTGGAGGATTCTGATGGCTGCACGCTTTGGTGACATGCTGCTCGAGCAGCGTCGCCGGATGGGCCTTTCCATTCAGCAGGTCGCCAACACCATCAAAATCAGGCCGCAGATCATCGAGTTTTTCGAGACCGGTAACTTTGCTTCGATGCCGCCGCGCGGCTATGCGCAGGGCATGATTTCGAGCTATGCTCGCTTTTTGGGCCTCAATCCGCGCGAGGTCGTCAATGCCTACTTTGACGACCTGATGGCATACGAACGCGAGACGTCGCAGCAGGGCGGTCGTTTTCAGGACGCCGCCGGCTACGTCAATTCGCGTTCCTCGGTCGATAACGGGCGCTTCCTGATGGTTCAGGGCGGTCGTTCAACCCGCTATGGACAGCGTCCTCAGCAGGCCGGTTATATTACTGAGACGGGTTCGGGCGAGGAGATTCGCTCACAGCGTGACCGGTTCCGCAGTACGCCGATGCCCGAGGACCGTGCACTTCCCGCTGCCCGCGGCGTGGCGCGTGACCCTCGTGCCGGCTACGGCGACGGCGGCTATTCCGATCGCGGTTACCGTGGTGCCTCTATGGGACGCTCTCGCGGTGGCTATTCGGATGCCGATACCACGCAGGTGACGCCGCGTCTTCGCTCTCAATCACAGCCGTATGGCCAGCGCTCTTCGGCTCCGCGTTCGGTCCAGCGTGGCTATCAAGGCCGCGGTGAACTTGCGCCCCGCTCGGGTCAGCACAGCCTTCAGGGCCAGGGCGGCTATCGCGGCCGTTCCGATAGCAATCGCGGTCGTATGCCTCAGGGAAGCGGCCGCAGCAGTTCCGGTCGTGGACGCGGCGGATCACGTACTCCTCAAAACAACGGGCTCGATCCGCGTATCGTCTACGCCGGCATCGGTGCCGTTGTGCTGCTGTTGATTGTGCTCATCGTGGTGCTTCTACGTGGCTGCGCATCTTCGGCGCCCGAGAACACGCCCGAGACGCCCACTGCTACCAAGATGACGACCAAGAAGTCTTCTAAGAAGACCGAAACGGTCGACGAGGACGATGACACCGATGAGGCGACGGATGAGTCGACTGATTCGGACGCTACCAAGACGACGGCCAAGAAGGAAGAGAACGAGGTCACGAAGGTCAAAGTCTCCGTTGCCAAGGGAAAGACCGCGTGGATTGAGGTCAAGGTTGACGGCAAGTCGGTCTATGGCGCCCAGGCGACTGGCCCCTTTGAGCAGGAGTACACGCCCGAGTCTTCGATCGAGATCACCACGTCCAAGCCTTCCGATGTCACCGTTACCAAGAACGGTGAAAAGGTTCGTTACGATACCAAGACCTCGGGCGTGGCGCGTGTGACGATCACCGTTCCCAAGAAGGAGACGTCTGATTCCGAGAATGGTGAAAGTTCTGATGGTACCGACACCACCGATGGTACCGATGCCACCGACGGTACCGATGCCCAGTCCACGGATGGCGCCGATACCGCAACTGACGGTCAGACACCCACCGATTCTACCGACAATTCGTACGATAGCTACTAGGCCGCTCGTACGCGAAAGGAAACATCATGGCTAAAGATTCCAGCTTCGACGTCGTGTCCGAGGTCAACATGCAAGAGGTCGACAACGCCTTCCAGCAGACCACGCGCGAGATTTCCCAGCGCTATGACCTTAAGGATTCCGGCGCCACGATCGAGCTTTCGAAGGGCGACAAGCTCTTTACGATCAACGCCCCGGCCGACTTTGTCTCCAAACAGATTGTTGACGTGCTGAGCTCCAAGCTCATCAAGCGCGGCATCGACCTCAAGGCTGTCTCGTGGGATGCTCCGCAGGCGGCATCGGGTGGCACCGTGCGCGTGCTCGGCCATATCGTCGAGGGTATCGACCAGGCGACCGCCAAGAAGATCAACAAGGACATCAAGGATCAAAAGCTCAAGGTCAAGGTGACCATCGAGGCCGACAAACTGCGTGTTTCCTCTGCTTCGAAGGACGCGTTGCAGACCGTGATTCAGTTCCTGCGCGACCAGGACTACGGCCAGCCGCTGCAGTTCACCAACTACCGCTAATATCAATCGAAAGGACCGCTCTCCAACATGGATACACCGTTGGGCTCCGTGCTCTACATCACCCTCGGGTGCGCTAAGAACGAGGTTGACACCGACCGCATGCGTTCTCTTTTGACCGCCGCGGGCTACGAGGAGGCATTCGACCCGCAGGATGCCGATATCGCCATCGTCAATACTTGCTCGTTCCTCGCCTCCGCAACGTCCGAGAGCATCGAGACCACGCTCGAGCTCGCCAACGAGGTTCAGGACGGCGTTCGTTCTTGTCCCATCGTCATGTGCGGCTGCGTGCCGTCGCGCTATGGCGATGACCTGCCTGACGAGCTGCCCGAGGTCGCTGCCTTTGTGAAGGCCGACGAGGAGGACGGCATCGTGGCGGTCATCGATGGCGTGCTGGGTGTCGAGCGTGAGATTGCAGCCTATATCCCGCAGGTCAAACGTACCGTCGAGGGTGCTGTCGCTTACGTCAAGATTTCCGATGGCTGCAACCGCTTCTGCAGCTTCTGCATGATTCCCTACATCCGCGGCCGCTATCATTCGCGCAATGCCGAGAGCATTATCTCCGAGGTGCGCGACCTGGTTTCCGGCGGTGTGCGCGAGATCGTGCTGATCGGCCAGGACACGGGCATCTGGGGTACCGACTTTGCCGACGAGGACGTCGCCGATGGCTCGCCGCGCAATCTGGCGCAGCTGCTGCGTGCCGTCGCCGAGGCCGTGCGCCCGCACAACGTCTGGGTCCGCGTGCTCTATCTGCAGCCCGAGGGCATGACTGACGAACTCATCGAGACGATTCGCGATACGCCCGAGGTGCTGCCCTATATCGATATCCCCGTGCAGCACTGCGACGCGCGCATCCTTAAGGCTATGCGCCGTTCTGGTTCGCGCCAGGAGCTCGAGGACCTGTTCCGCGATCTGCGTGAGCGTATCCCCGGCATCGTGATCCGTTCCACGGCCATGGTCGGCTTCCCGACCGAGACCGACGACGAGTTCCGCGACCTTATCGACTTTATGGACACCGTCGGCTTTGACTACACGAGCGTCTTTGCCTACTCGCAGGAGGAGGGCAGCCTGGCCGCTAAGATGGAGGGCCAGGTCGACGAAGAGGTCAAGCTCGAGCGCGCCCAGGAGGCCATGGACCTGGCCGAGTCGCTCGGTTTTGCCGCCACCGCCGCACATGTGGGCGAGCGCGCCCAGGTGATCGTCGACGGTATCGAAGAGACCGAGGATGGCGCCGAGCTGATCGGCCATGCCTGGTTCCAGGCGCCCGATTCCGATGGCGCGGTGCATCTGGACGCCAGCGAGGCGTCCGTGGGCGATATTCTGACCGTCGAGTTTACCGATAGCTTCTGCTATGAGCTTATCGGTCATGTTGTGGAGTAGGAGAGCGTCGTGGCTAACGAGAGCAATAAGGAACTGACGAGTGTCTGGACGCCCGCCAACATCGTGACGTGCGTTCGCATCGTCTTTATCCCGGTGTTCATGATCGTGTCGGCGCTTTCTCACACGAGTGTTGCCGGTACGGATTGGAGCACCTTCGACGGCCCGCTCGCCGCCGCTGCCTTCATTCTGTATGTGATCCTGTCGTGCACCGATAAGGTCGACGGTTATCTGGCGCGTTCGCGCAACGAGATCACCGACTTCGGTAAATTCTTGGACCCCATCGCCGATAAGCTGCTCGTGTTCTCGGCCCTGCTGCTGTTCTTGGATTTTGGTATGGTGACCGTGTGGTCCGTGTTCATTATCCTGTTCCGCGAGCTGCTGGTGAGCGCCCTTCGCATGGTCGCGAGTGCGGCCGGTGTGGTCGTTGCGGCCGATAAGCTCGGCAAGTACAAGACGGCAACCACGATGGTCTCCATTTGCGGTTACCTGTGCGTTTTTGCTATGGCCGGCTTGCACCTTGGCCCGGTGGCGCTGACGCTCGGCATCTACTCGGTGTCGCGCTTCCTGTACGCCGTTGCCGTTGTCCTGACCGTTATCTCGGGCGCCCAGTACTTCTGGAACTGCCGCAAGATCGTCTTTTCGGTCTAGGTCCTAGTGGGTATGACGGACTCTTTTGAGCAGATTTCCGCACATAACGAGGAGCTGGCGCGTGATATTGTCGAGCGCGCGAGCGCTCGGGGCGTGACGGTTTCGACGGCTGAGTCGCTGACGGCGGGTATGATCGCCTCGACGATTGCCGATATCCCGGGCGCCTCGGCGGTGCTGCGTGGCGGTGCGGTGACCTATTGCGATGAGATTAAGCATCGTGTTCTTGGTGTTGAGCAGGAGACGCTCGACCGCTATACCGCGGTGTCGCATCAGACCGCGCGCGAGATGGCGGTGGGTTCGCTGGAGCTGTACCAGAGCGATATTGCAGTGAGCGCAACGGGTTATGCCGGCCCCGGCGGTGGCACTGAGGACGATCCGGCGGGCACTTTCTATATTGGCTGGGCGCATCGTTCCGCCGATGGGGGCGTGCCGGTCGTGGACTCTGTGCGCTGCCACTATGAGGGCGACCGTTCGTGTGTTCGTGCCCATGCGGTCACGGAGGCATTGGGTCGCATTGCCCTTGTGCTCAACTCTATGGAATAGACGTGTTTTAAGGGGCCTCCGAGCCCCTTAATTGTGGAGATAGGGACCTTAGGCTCATTTGGCGTTTGTGCTGGTTGTAGATGTATTTTTGCCTGCCTTGTTCATATTTGGTCCTTTGTGGTCAAGCATTTGGTCAGTGTTTGGTCGGCGTTTGGTTGGGTTTTGGAAAGACCGCCTGCATATGATTGGCCTGAACGGTTGACCACGAACAGCCGTTCGTTTATTATCGATGCAGGTTGTTAAGAGGAGGGCTATTCATGGCCAAGAATTCAGGTCCCGTACGTACCGTTCATGCTCGCACGACGGGTAAAGAGCGCGATGAGATGATCGCCACCACCAAGGCCGAGATCGAGAAGAAATTCGGCCAGGGTTCCATCATGAGGTACGGCGACGGTGGTCCCGAGCTCGAGGTCGAGGCCATTCCCACGGGCGCCCTGGCCCTCGATGCCGCGCTGGGTATCGGCGGCGTGCCGCGCGGCCGTATCGTCGAGATTTACGGTCCTGAGTCCTCCGGTAAGACGACGCTTTCGCTCGAGATCCTGGCCGAGGCCCAGGCAATGGGTGGCGTTGTGGCATTTATCGATGCCGAGCACGCGCTTGATCCCACGTATGCCGCGCGCATCGGCGTGGATATCGACGAGGTGCTCATTTCCCAGCCCGATACGGGCGAGCAGGCGCTTGAGATTGTTGACATGCTCGTGCGTTCCGGCGCCATCGATGCCATCGTCGTCGACTCCGTCGCCGCGCTGACCCCGCGTGCCGAGATCGAGGGAGAAATCGGCGATACTACGGTCGGTCTTCAGGCTCGCCTAATGAGTCAGGCGCTCCGCAAGCTCGCCGGCTCGCTGTCCAAGTCCAACACGACGTGCATCTTCATTAACCAGCTGCGTGAGAAGATCGGCGTCATGTTCGGCAACCCCGAGACTACGACGGGCGGCCGCGCCCTTAAGTTCTTCTCTTCGGTGCGTATCGACATTCGCCGTATCGACAGCATTAAGCTTAAGGACGAGGTTATCGGTAACCGCGTGCGCGCCAAGGTCGTTAAGAACAAGGTGGCAGCTCCGTTCCGTTCTGCTGAGTTCGACATCATGTACGGTACGGGCATCTCTAAGGAGGGCTCAATTCTGGACATGGCTGTCGAGTGCGGCATCTGCAAGAAGATGGGCTCCTGGTTTGCCTATGGCGAGGACAAGCTTGGCAACGGTCGAGAGGCCGCCAAGGCTTTCCTGCGCGAACACCCCGATTGCGCCGACGAGATTGAGCATAAGGTCCGCCTTGCCTGCGGACTTGAGTTTGATGACGATGCTCCGTCCGAGGTCGAGCTGACCGATCAGCCTGCGCCTGAGGAGTTTGACGAGCTTTACGCCATCGATGGTTCCGCCATGCTCGATGATGACGACGAGTAGCGGTTACGCTCATGTCGTATACGGTGACCGAGGCCACGGCCTTCTTTCCCGATAAGAAGGCGGCTTCCTCGTTCTCGAGCGGGTATGCGTCCAAAAAGCCTTGCGCACATATCGATTGTGAGCTTGAGGGCGGTTTTGAGCGGTCCATTTGGATTCCCGTGCGGGTCGCGCGGCTGTATGTCAAAAACCGCCCCGATCTTCCCTGTGATTGGGACAACTTTCGTGAGGCGGTGCAGCTCATCGAGGGTAAATGTGCACTTACCATGGTGACCGAGATGCTATCGCGCCGCGACCATGCGACGGGTGAGGTCCGTGACAAGCTGGCTCGCTACGGCTTTCACCAGCCCGCGATCGATTTCGCCGTCGAGCGCGCCACAGAGTATCACTTTTTAGACGAGAACCGCTTTTGCTCGTACTTTATCGAGGAGCGCAAGCGGCGCGGTTGGGGACAGCGCAAAATCGAGACCGAGCTCAAGCGCCGTCATGTCGTGCTCGATGACATTCCCGGTTATCCCGAGGATTATTTTGCCGTCGAAGACGATTTGGCGCGTGCGTCAGCCCTGCTCGCCAAGCGGCGTGTTCCAGAGACGCGCGGATTCGAAAAACTGGTTCGGTTTTTGATGGGCAAGGGCTTCTCGTATCACATCGCCGCCGATGCCGTTAAGGCACGTCTCGATGCCGAACGCGAGAAATGTGCGGTTTAGGCGTATGCGCTTTGTGGCCCTGCCGTTCACCGCGTTTTAGCCGCCGTGCCGGGGCCATTTATTTGACAGTTGTTGTGGTTCAACGTACGATAAACACTGTCATTTGCTTTGTGATATGTGCTCATCTGTGATGAGTTTGTTTATATGTTTATCTGTATCCGACCCGCATAAGCTGCGCCCATATTACTCAAATGTCGCGAGCCGTTCGTAAGGACGGTTCGCTTTGTTGTGTAACGAATCCATAAAAAGGAGTGAGCATGCCTATCATCGCAGCGCTCGTCGGCATCGTTTTGGGTGCCATCGCCGCCATTGCCTACATGCGCACCGCCAAGCAGGGTAGTCTTCACGAGGCCGACGAAAAGATTCAGTCGGCACACGCGCAGGCTGAGTCCCTGATCGGTGATGCTAAGCGTCAGGCCGAGACCCTCAAAAAAGAGGCTCTGCTCGAGGCTAAAGAGGAGATCATCAAGAACAAGCAGGCCGCCGAGGCCGAGGACAAGCAGCGTAAGAGCGAGATTCGTACGCTCGAGAACCGTGTGATGCAGCGCGAGGAGTCCCTCGATCGCCGAAACGACGCTCTCGACAAGCGTGAGCACCAGCTGTCCAGCCAGGCCGGTCAGGTCGAGAAACGCTCCCGCGAGCTTGAGGAGCTCTGCGCCAAGCAGACCTCCGAGCTCGAGCGTATCGCCGACCTGACCCGCGAGGATGCCCACAAGGAGCTCCTCGATAAGGTTCGCGGCGAGGTCACCCACGAGGCCGCCACGATCATTCGCGAGTCCGAGCAGCAGGTTCGCGCCGAGTGCCACAAGACCGCCCAGGAGATTCTGTCCCTGGCGATTCAGCGCTGCGCTGCCGACCACACAGCCGAGGTCACCGTTACCTCCGTGCACATTCCCTCTGATGACCTCAAGGGCCGTATCATCGGTCGCGAGGGTCGCAACATCCGGACCTTCGAGCAGGTTTCCGGCGTCAACCTCGTGATTGACGACACGCCCGAGACCGTCGTTCTTTCGAGCTTCGACCCGGTCCGTCGTGAGACCGCCCGTGTTGCCCTCGAGAACCTCATCGCCGACGGCCGCATTCACCCCGCCCGCATCGAGGAGATGTATCACAAGGCTGCCGACCTGGTTCAGCAGCGCGTGCGCGAGGCTGGCGAGCAGGCTGCCTTCGATACCGGCATTCACGACCTGCACCCCGAGATCGTCAAGACCCTTGGTGCCCTGCGCTACCGTACCTCGTTTGGTCAGAACGTGCTTCAGCACTCCCTCGAAGTCTCTGACCTGTGCGGCGTGATGGCTTCCGAGCTTGGCCTGGACGTTGTGACCGCCAAGCGCGCCGGCCTGCTGCACGACCTGGGCAAGGCAATTGACCACGACGTCGAGGGTCCGCATGCCGTCATCGGCGCCGAGCTTGCCCGCCGTTATGGCGAGAAGCCCGTTATCGTTCATGCTATCGAGGCTCACCATGCCGATGTCGACCCTAACACGGTGCTCGATGTCCTGGTACAGGCCGCTGATGCTGTCTCTGCTTCTCGCCCCGGTGCCCGTCGCGAGTCTGCCGAGAACTACATCAAGCGTCTCGAGAAGCTCGAGGAGATCGCCAACTCCCATGAAGGCGTCGAGCGTACCTATGCCATGCAGGCTGGTCGCGAGGTACACGTCATGGTTCAGCCGGACAAGATCTCCGATGCCCAGTCCACGGTCCTGGCTCACGATATCGCCCATCAGATCGAGGAAGAGATGGAGTATCCCGGTCAGGTGCGCGTCGTCGTGATTCGCGAGAGCCGCGCTGTCGATATCGCTAAATAACATGAGCGACGCGAACGAGCTCATCTCATTTATCGCGTCGATGTCGGGGGAGGGCAACCTTCGCGTCGAGGAGAACCTTGGCGAGGGGTATGTCCGCCTCCGCGTTTCGGAGGCCGA
Source organism: Collinsella sp. BG-O-102 (assembly GCF_023656745.1). Lineage (GTDB taxonomy): Bacteria > Actinomycetota > Coriobacteriia > Coriobacteriales > Coriobacteriaceae > Collinsella. The sequence continues at coordinate 27,641 of NZ_JAMOKO010000008.1, read as the reverse complement.
GCGGCGCCAGGCAAAGCACGACATTCAGCATGTCGAGGATATCGTCATCGAAATGCTCCGTAATGCTCGCGATGCTGGTGCCGACAAGGTCTATCTCGCCACGACCAAGGAAGATGGCGTCCGCACGCTTGTCTTTCTGGATAACGGTTCGGGCGTTCCACAGGATATGCAAGAGCGAATCTTCGATGCCCGCGTTACCTCCAAGCTCGAGAGCATGAAGATGGACCGTTGGGGCGTTCACGGTCGTGGCATGGCATTGTTTTCGATCAAGCAGAACACTGACGAGGCCCGTGTGGTCACGTCTGGTGTCGACCTTGGCTCGGCCTTTAAGGTGAGCGTTGCGGCCGACCGCCTCAGTGAGCGTGCCGATCAGTCCAGCTGGCCCCAGGCCGTCAGGGATGAGGACGGACGTTATGTCTGTGCTCGCGGCCCGCATAATATTATTCGCGCTGCTTGTGAGTTTGCGCTCGAGGAGTTGTGTGGTTGCGATGTCTATCTTGGTTCTCCGTCTGAGATTGCCGCGACCCTTTATGCTCAGGCGTCAAGTCGGCTCGATACGTCGCGTCTCCTGTTCATTGATGACGAGAGTGAGCTTCCGGTTGTCGATCGTTTAGGCCTTGCCTCTGATGCCGAGGACTTTATCCGTATCTGTTCGGGTTTGGGTCTTGAGATGTCCGAGCGCACTGCTCATCGCATTTTGGCAGGGCAGATTAAGCCCGTTCGCGGTGTGACCGCGCGTCTGCTGCGCGAGCGTGATTCGTCCTCGCATGCGCCGGCTCCTGTCGATCTTGCGAAGGATCGTCGCGGGCTACGTATTGCCAAGGATGACATGGCACAGTTTTCGCGTGCTGTGGAGCGTGACTTTAATGACCTTGCCGCCCGGTACTATCTCAACCTTTGTGGCGACCCAAAGATTCGTGTTTCGCGTGATCGAATCACTGTGACCTTCGATCTTGCCAAAGAGGAATAGTGCCTTTACCGAGTCCACTCGGTACGATACAGTTATTGCAGTTAAAACGTACTTTTAAACGCAGGAGTTTCTTCATGGATTGCCTGAAGGTATCAAGCAAATCATCGCCCGCGTCCGTTGCCGGCGCCATCGCCGGCATGGTCAAGGATGGTGTACCCGTCAACATCCAGTGTGTCGGCGCTGGTGCTGTCAACCAGGCCATTAAGGCCGTGGCTATCGCGCGCGGTTTTTTGATTCCAACCGGTTTTGATATTTCCTGCGCGCCCGTGTTCTCCGACATCCTCATTAACGGGGAGTCGCGCACGGCCATTCGCCTTTCTATCTACGTTCACCAGATCAATCGAGCTGCTATGGATAACGTCGTCATGGATGATGTTAAGCCTGTGGCATAGCTTCTGCTTGCCTCGATTCGCCCCCCCTCTCCATCGTTAGGACTTATGCACATGGACCAGCGTTCCGTACGCGATATTCTTGCCGGTAAAACCTACTTTATCCGCACCTTTGGCTGCCAGATGAATCAGCACGACTCCGAGCGCGTGAGCGGTCTGCTCGATTCGTATGGTTGCCTCATGGCGCTCGATCCCGAGCATGCCGATATTGTTGTCTTCATGACATGCTGCGTGCGCGAGGCCGCCGATACTCGCCTGTACGGCCAGTGCAATTCCTGTAAAAGCCTGCCGCCTTCGCCTTCGGGCAAGCGTGTGGTTGCCGTTGGTGGTTGCATCGCGCAGCGCGATGGCGAGGGCCTGCTCACCAACGTCGATAACGTCAATGTCATCTTTGGTACGCATTCCATCGCACATGTGGCAGAGCTCATTGCCGAGGCGTTCCTTGATGGCAAGCGTCATATCCGCACCAATGAGCATGAGGATACGGATGCCATGAGCATGCCGTGGCATCGCGAGACCCAGTATCACGCCTGGGTGCCCATTATGACGGGCTGCAATAATTTCTGTACCTATTGCATCGTGCCGTACGTGCGCGGTCGCGAAAAGAGCCGCCCCTTCGAGGAAATTGTCGACGAGGTGACCGGTTTGGTGCGCCAGGGCGTGCGCGAGATTACGCTGCTGGGCCAAAACGTTAACTCATATGGTCGCGATCTGTTTGGCAAGCCGCGTTTTGCCGATCTGCTGCGTGCCGTGGGTGATACGGGTGTGGAGCGCATCTTCTTTACCTCTTCTCATCCTAAGGATCTGCTGCCCGAGACCATCGACGCCATGGCCGAGACGCCCGCCGTCATGCCGCAGCTTCACTTGGCCGTTCAGTCGGGCTCCACGCGTATCCTCAAAGAGATGAATCGCCGTTATACACGCGAGGACTATCTGGGCCTGGTCGATCGCATTCGCAACCGCATGCCCGATATCGCGCTCTCGACCGATATTATCGTTGGCTTCCCGGGCGAGACTGAAGAGGACTTTGAGCAGACGCTCTCACTTGCCGAGACGGTCCGCTATGCTCAGGCCTATACCTTCATCTATTCCAAGCGCGCCGGTACCCCGGCCGCAGAGATTGACGATCCTACGCCGCATGAGGTTATTCTCGAGCGTTTCAACCGCCTGGTTAAGGTTATCGAGACTACGGCACACGAGTATAACCAGGGTGAGCTTCATACTGTGGTGCCGGCGCTCATTGAGGGAACGAGTAAAAAGAACGACGCGGTCCTGCTGGGCAAGAGTCCCAAGAATCAGACCGTGCATGCGCCTATCCCCGAGGGTTACAGCATCGATCAGCTTGTTGGCAAGATCGTTGATGTTGACGTTGACGTTGCCAAGACCTGGTATTTGTCCGGCTCCGTTGTGGGCGAGCCGCGCTAATGGTTTCTCCCAGGGCAGGACTTTCCGCCGTTGCGATCGTCGGTCCGACGGCGGTTGGTAAGAGTGATGTTGCCGACCGTTTGGCAGCTCGTCTTTCGTCCGAAGTGCTGTCGTGCGATGCGATGCAAATCTATCACGGCATGGACATCGGTACCGCAAAGATGGCGCCCGATGAGTGTACGGTGCCGCTGCGTCTCGTCGACATTGTAGAGCCGGGTGTGGCATATTCTGCTGCGCTTTATCAGGCTGACGCTCGCGCGCATGTTGAACGTCTCCTTGGTTCGGGTTGCCTGCCGGTTTTTTGCGGAGGTACGGGGCTGTATCTCAAGGCCGCCCTCGATGAGATGGACTTTCCCTCGGGTGAACTTGAGGACGATCGTCGTATGGGCTATCAGGAGCTTGCCGAGCGTATTGGCGAGGAAGAGCTGCATGCCCTGCTTGCCGAGCGCGACCCAGAATCGGCTGCTGTTATTCATCCCCATAATGTGCGCCGTGTGATTCGTGCGCTCGAGATGCATGATGATGGTATTTCCTATGCACAGCAAAAAAGTCAGTTTAGTGTTCCGCGCGAGCATTATCATGCTCTATGGTTTGGTCTGACGCGTAATCGCGAGGTGCTCTACGAGCGCATTAACCTGCGCGTCGATCTGATGTTTGAGCAGGGTCTTGTCGATGAGGTTCGCGGTCTTATGGACCAGGGGCTGGGAGATGCCCTGACTTCGATGCAGGCAATTGGCTATAAAGAGATCATTGATGCTTTCAATGGCGTGATTTCTATGGATGAGGCTCGCGAACTCATCAAGATGCGTTCGCGTCGCTATGCCAAACGTCAGCTTTCGTGGTTTAAGCGCGATGACCGTATCGTGTGGTTTGATATGGACGAGTTTACGATCGATGAGGTCGTTGAGGACATCCTGCATCGTATTGAGGCTGCCTAATGGCCCGTTTCCCCCTTGTTCCCACGGCACCCGAGCCCGAGCGTGCCATATTAGTTGGTGTTGAGTGGCGCGACAATGCATGGCCGCTCGATCGCTCGCTTGATGAGCTGGAGCGTCTTACCCACACGGCTGGTGCCCAGTGCGTGGCACGCTTGTCACAGCGTTTGGTAAAGCCGTATCCTAAATCGTTTATCGGTTCCGGTAAGGTTGAAGAGCTGTGCGGCCTGGTGCATCGCATGGATGCCGATGTCGTTATTTTTGACGACGACCTGACGCCCTCGCAGCAATCCTATTTGGAGAAAGCCGTGGGCGAGCCGGTAAAGATTATCGATCGTACGGCACTGATCTTGGATATTTTTGGCCTGCATGCTCAGACGCGTGAGGGACGCCTACAGGTACAGCTGGCACAGCTTCAATATCTGTTGCCTCGTCTGCGTGGCATGTGGAGCCATCTCGCCAAGGAACAGACGCGCGGCGGCATCGGCTCACGCTTTGGTCAGGGCGAAAGTCAGCTCGAGGTCGACCGTCGCCTCATTCGTAATAAGATCGCTGCGCTTCGTCGTGAGCTCAAGCAGGTTGAACAGCGTCGCGATGTTCAATCCAAGAGCCGCATTGAGTCACCGGCGTTTCGCGTCGCGTTAGCCGGTTATACCAATGCGGGTAAATCGTCGTTGCTCAATCGTCTGACCGGATCTACGGTGCTTTCGCAGGACAAGCTGTTTGCTACGCTCGACCCGACGACGCGTTCGTATCGCCTGCCCGGCGGTCGTGGCATGACGATTACCGATACTGTTGGCTTTATTCAAAAGCTACCGCATGGTCTCGTTGATGCCTTTAAGTCCACGCTGTCTGAGGTTCTTGGTGCCGATCTGATCCTTAAAGTTGTGGATGCCTCTGACGAGGACTACGAGCGCCAGCTCGAGGCAGTCGATCGCGTTCTTGACGAGATCGGTGCCGGCGAGCGTTTGACGCTTACGGTGTTCAATAAAATCGATCTTCTCGATAGCGTTGATCGATTGAGTTTCCGTCGTCGCTATCCCGAGGCCGTGCTGTTCTCGGCCCAGACGGGCGAGGGACTCGACGATCTCGTCGACCGTATTGCTCGCGAGGCGGCTGCCACCGATGTGTTGCTCTCCGCTGAAATCCCGTATCGCGAGGGCGCCCTCATCACGCTGGTGCATGAACAGGGAACCCTTTTGCACGAGGAATATCTTGAGGGCGGCGTTCGTATTGTTGCGAAGCTGCCGGCTCGTATCGCGCCGCGGCTCAAGCGTTATCGCACCGAGTAGACGAGCTCCAAAAAGCCCAGAATAATGGGCTGATGCAGTAGATAAAAGGGGAGTGCGTGACGTCCAAGGCTGGCGAGCTCCGGGATGGGATTGGCGTAGGCCCAGCTAGGGACGGTCTTATCGATTCCCTTCGCTATGTGTGCGGCGAAGTATCCTGCAAGATACATAAAGAAAAACGGGATGATGGGGTAGTAATCACCTGAGACAAACCCAGGGCTCGGAAATCCCAGCCACGCCAGGTAGGGGACAGGGTAGATCGTTTTGGGGATGCTCCAGGTGAGGGCAAACAACAAAAGGCATAGGGACATGCCCCATCTCGCCGATATCTTCTTAAGGACGGGATCGGTCAACGCCACGATGCCGGTACATGCGGCCATGCAGTAGATGATGCCAAAATTAACAGAATCGTCAACTGAGACAAGTGTTGTTGCCAACCAGACGACGAGTGCTGCTAAGGCGTATTTGGCGGCACGTTTGATATTGTTGCGCGAAAGGGTGCACATCCAACCCGCGATAAACAAAAATACCCAGCTGATGCTGGCGCGCCAGATGTCTTGAAAGACAGTCTGGGTAAACCAGGGCATATCCCAGTCGTACAGGTAGGCAAGATCGTAGCAAGCGTGAAAACCTGCCATTGAAATCATCGTAAGCCCGCGGACGGTATCAAAGATGGTGATGCGTTTTTGCATTACGAGAACCGGCGCATCAAGCCGACGACTTTGCCCAAGATAACGGGATTCGTTGCATAGATAGGCTCCATGGTGTCATTCTCAGGCTGCAGGCGTACGCGTCCCTGCTCCTTGTAGAACGTCTTGACGGTCGCTGAACCATCAATCATAGCCACGACAATTTCGCCGTTCATGGCACTCTTTTGTTCACGGACGATGATGTAATCGCCATTGAAGATACCGACATTGATCATTGAGCTCCCATGCACCTCAAGGATAAAGGAACCCTGATCAGTGGCGATTTCGGTCGGGATAGTAAATGTGTCTTCGATATTCTGCTCGGCCAGAATGGGAATCCCAGCCGCGACGCGACCAACGAGCGGTAGTGAGACCGTTCCGCGAGGTGCGGTGGTCTCGTCAGATTTAGAAATTGAGACAGAGGAACCGTCCTCGTTAAAGAGTTCCAGAGCGCGCGGTTTGGTGGCATCGCGCTTGAGTAGCCCGCGCGCCTCCAGGGCAGATAGATGGGCGTGCACGGTGCTGGGGGAGGAAAGGCCCACGGCAGAAGCCATCTCGCGCACGCTGGGCGGATAACCCTTCTCCTGCTGATATTCCTTGATGAAGTCGTAAATTTGCTGCTGACGCTTGGTAATTTTGCGAGCCATCAGGGCATCCTCTCTACCCATGTCAAACAAATGTTCGAATTTTGCTTGACAGGAACAACTGTTCGAAGATAATAATAACCGAACATTCGTTCTCGCGCTAGACATTTTTGTCCGCGCGGCTTGATAAAACTGTTCTCAGCAAAACACGCGAGAGGAGAACATGATGAACGCAACGAATATGGTCCAGGGAAACCTCGCCCTTAAGCTCGAGACGTCTGCAGAATACACTTTTACGGTTGTTCAGGGTGGCTGCTCCGGCTTTCAGCCTTTGACCGTAAAGCCTGCTCGCAATCAGCAGGCTGTAGCCGCGCCGGGCCGCGTTGCCCTGAAGGTTCCGACGATTGTCGCCGTTGCCGTTGCGCTTACGCTCTTCTTTGTCCTCGCTACGTCGGTCTTTAGCGCTCGTCACGCCGCGTATGCCGAGTCCGTTTCCAACGTTACCTATGAGACCATTCGCGTTCAGTCTGGTGATTCTCTTTGGTCGCTTGCCGAGGAATATCCAATCGAAGGCCTTTCCACGCAAGAGACTTCCGACATGATCCGTAACGTCAATCATCTGGAGCATGGTTCGCTCGCCGCCGGTGCGCATCTTAAGGTTCCTGCTCGTTCGTAATCATTATCGCGCTGCGCATGGTACCCTTGTTATCGTTTAAGAGGAGGTACCATGCGCTGTCCCAAATGCGGCAAGGCACATACCCGCGTCGTTGATTCCCGTATGCAGGAGTCAAATAACACCATTAAGCGTCGCCGCGAATGTTGCTCGTGTAACTATCGCTTTACAACGTTCGAACGATGCGAAGACCCAATCGAGGTCATTAAGTCGGACGGAACCAAGCAGCGGTTCGATCGCAATAAGCTGCTCGTCGGCTTGATGCGCGCCACTATCAAGCGCGATATCGACACTAAGAAGCTCAATGAGATTATCGATGACATCGAGGTCGAGCTGCGCTCTCGCACGCTGACGGCCGTTACGTCCCATGAGTTGGGTGACATGGTACTCAAGCGCTTGGCCAAGATCGACAAGGTGGCGTACATCCGCTTTGCCTCGGTCTACCGCGATTTCAAAGACGTCGATGAGTTTCTGCAAGAGCTCGACAAGCTAAGGTGATTCCATGTCCAACATTACCGTCAACATAAAGCGTCTCGACCCCACCGTCGAGCTTCCCAAATACGCCCATCCCACCGATGCCGGCTTGGATTTGCGCTCCAACGAGGACTGCATTCTGAAGCCCTTCGAACGCCGTCTGGTCTCTACTGGGCTGGCCATCGCCCTGCCCGATGGCTACGCCGGCTTCGTCCAGCCCCGAAGCGGTTTGGCCATCAAGCAGGGCCTGTCTATAGTCAATACGCCGGGCCTCATCGACGCCCACTACCGAGGAGAACTCAAGGTTATCCTCATCAACCTGGATCCCTCCAACAACATCCAAATCAACAAAGGCGACCGCATAGCCCAACTCGTCATCCAAGAAGTCCCCACGGTCAACCTCATAGAAGTAGAAGAACTAGACGAAACCGACCGAGGCAACGGAGGCTTCGGCTCCAGCGGCGTCGCCTAGGGGCGCTCGTATCCCTCCCGCCCGGGGCTTACCTATATCATTCCATGCTCAAACATTCTCGCGTCGCTTCGCTCGCTGCGAAACTGCGCGTGGAACGATATAGGTAAGCCCCGGGCGGGCGGCTACTCGCTTGAAACAATATTTACTTTTCTAGTAAGCCGATGCGACAAAGGGGCTGTCCCTTTGTCGCATCGGCTTACTGTATTTATATTTACCTGTTTTACCTTTGCAGGTTCTAATGGAGGGGATACCGAAGTAGCTGCTAGTAAGTAAACGCAGCCGCTCTGCCGGAGCCGCCCTTATATCGTTCCACGCGCAGTTTCGCAGCGAAGCGAGAATGTTTGAGCATGGAATGATATAAGGGCGGCTCCGGCAGAGCGGCGGACATTCGACTAGCGGATATGCGCGGGCTTTCCTCCCCAGTAGAAGCGGCAGAAGGCTCGTTTACGTTTTTGGGGCTTACCTGCAAGCTCCATGGTGGCGATGGCGATGTCCTCGGCTGCGTGTGGACGGCGCAGGACTTCGCCATTGATGAGCAGTGCCTTGAGCGACTCCGGATGATCGTGGAGATGGCGCAACGTCACGATGAGTTCTCGTGCGGTGGTGACATGCATGCTGGCACCCATGCCGGTGAGCATCGTGGTGTTTGCCTTTTCCTGGCCATAGGACTTGCCCAGCAGGATCATCGGCAGATGCGCGCACAGGCACTCGGTGACGGTGAGTCCGCCCGATTTGAGAATTGCCAGGTCGCAGCCGTGCATGAGGGCCGCCATGTCGTCCACGTAGTCTAGAACCGTGACGTTTTCGAGCTTCATGGCGTCGAAGAGCGTCTTGAGTCGGGTGGCGTATTCTTTATCCTTGCCCGGTAAAAAGACAAAGTGCATGTCCTCAAAGCTGCGTAAGAAGGGGAGCGTGTGGTCCATCGCGGCGCGGAAACGCACGTATGGTTGGGGTAAACTGGCACCGGCCATCACCAATACGACGGTTTTGTCTATGGGGAGATTGAACTTGCTGAGCTCATCTTCGCGTTTGTAATCTGAATCGAAACCGGCTCGGATGGGGATGCCCGTTATGCGGATCTTTGACTCGGGAACCTTGCGCGGGCGCAGCGTTTCGGCCATAAACTCGTTGGCTACACAGAATAGGTCGGTGTCCTTGTGGGGCCAAAAGCCTTCGACTTCGTAATCGGTCGGCACACAGATGACCGGGTAATCGATACCCGTAATTACGCGGGCGCCCACGGCAACATTGGCTGCTGTGATGTGCGTTGCGACCACGGCTATAGGCCTGCGGCGACGAATATATTCGTTGAAGGCGGGGAACATAATACGCGACCATGCCGTGCCGCCACCCCAGAGAAGATGTCCCGTAAGCGTATATCGCCAGGTCAGGTCGTAAATGGGGCGTGTGGCTCCCGTAAAAGAAGCCGCGGTCTTATTGCCGTCGAATTTAATACGTCCAAAATCAAGGATATCGAGCACTTCAATTTCAATATCCTCAGGGATTCCCTTGGTGCCGCGGATAAGTTCAAATGCTTGTGCAATCGCGTTGGCGGCGGCTTTGTGGCCCGATCCAACCGATGCGTGCACAATGGTTACTAGGGGTTTTTGTGCAGGTGAAACGGTCATTTGCTCCGGTTGGGGAGTGGCTTGCATGGGCAGGGGAGCGCTATTGCTCATCTGCGTTTGATCCATCGATAACTCCCCTTCAGCTTTGTTACGCGATTTATCATTGTAGTGCATGAGTGTCATGTTCACGTAAATTTGGGTATGAGCGCAAAGAACGCCAATCTTTCGACAGGAGGTCTCTTCATGACTACCCATCAGCCGATCGATGTTGCGATTATCGGTGGCGGCCCTGCGGGCTATGCTGCGGCCATTTATGCGGCGCGCTCCAACCTAACGACGACCGTGATTGAACAGGGCATGTCGGGAGGGCAGATCGCCACGACCAATGAAGTCGAGAACTATCCGGGCATTCCGCTCTTGAGTGGCGCCGAACTCGGTGAGCGTTTTCAGCAGCATGCAGAGGGCCTGGGAGCACAGGTTACATGGAGCATGGTTACGGGTATCGATTACGATGCCGATGCAGCGCTGTTTACGGTGCATCACGATTTGGGCGATACGTCGGCCTCGAGCGTTATCGCTTGCATGGGTGCCACGCCGCGATCTGCTGGTTTTGTTGGCGAGGATGCGTATCGCGGTCGCGGCGTTTCGTATTGCGCGACGTGCGACGGCATGTTCTTTCGCGGCAAGCAGGTTTTTGTCATCGGCGGCGGCAATGCTGCCTGCGAGGAAGCTCTGTTCTTGTCAGAAATCGCCAGCAGCGTGACCATCGTTTTGCGCCGCGATCAGTTCCGTGCCCCCGATGGTGTGGTTCAAAAAGTTCTTGCAAAAGATAATATTTCAGTTAGGTACCAAACTAGTATTGTCGAGCTCTCGGGCGAAGCCATGCCAACGACGATTACCTTTAAGGACAATGCATCCGGGGAAACTCACACCGAGTCATTTGTCCCTGGCTCGTTTGGTATCTTTGTCTTTACCGGAACGCAGCCCCATTCCGAGCTCGTTGAGCATCTAGTCGATCTGGCGCCGGACGGCGGTATTGTTACTGATGATTCCATGGCGACCCGCACGCCAGGTCTATTTGCCGCTGGCGACATCCGTTCCAAGCGTTTACGCCAGGTTGTGACTGCCGTTTCTGATGGAGCCATAGCGGCAACGAGCGTATACGCGTTTCTCCGTGGATAAGTACGATAATATATCTTATGTAAGGTTGCTATCTTTAAAACAAAGTGGTTGGACGGTGCATCAATGTGCTGTCCAACCACTTTTACTTGCCGGCTATATGGTATGCAAAACTAGATAACCTAGAATACAATATAGCTAATGAACGGAGGATCCTTATGAACCACGCCAAACGCGTTATCCCGATGTCCGATACATCGGTCAGCATTAAGCCTGAGGATATTCAGCCCACTGTGCTGCCCGATGCATTTATTCAGTCCGATATCGTGCGCAAACTTAATACGTTGAGTCTGCTGCGCTATAACCAGTTGCCCAATGTGACGCTCTACCGCGACCAGGTTATTGAGTATGTTGCGCTGTGGATGGAGCCGCTGTCCATTTGCGTTGAGCAGCCTGTCATTACGCCATCGATGATCAATAACTACGTGAAGGTCGGCCTGGTGCCTGCTCCGGTCAAAAAGCAATATGGCCGCGAGCAGATTGCCCGCCTGATCGCTATCTGCATCTTTAAGCAGGTGCTACCTATTGCTGCGGTGCAGGCACTCTTTAACATTCAGCGTTTGAGCTACGATGCCCCGACGGCCTTTGATTATGTGGTCGATCAGCTCGAGGCATCGATTCGTTCGGCGTTTTCCGTCGAGCAGACGCCGGTTCCCGATACGGCGCATCAGGTAACGCGTGAGTCGCTGCTTGTGCGCAGCGCGGTTTCATCCTTTGTTTCGAAGGCTTACTTGATGAGCTATCTCAAGTTCAACGGGTTTAATAGCTAGCCGACGTATAAAACGGGCGGGACAAAGAGCCATCTGTCGCTTTGTCCCGCCCGTTTTTTTGCGGCTTGGACTTTATTTGCCCGAAGCTACGCCCATGCCGTAGCCGATGATCAGGCCGTGCATCTCGGCGTAATAGGAATCCAGGCCGTTGCAGGGCATGATGATGGTCTTGGAGCAGGGCCAATGTTCGACTATGCGATCAGTAAGCGCCTGGGCTCCAGCTTCGTTCTCAACGTGATCGATGATGACCTCACCGCCCGTAAAGCCCTCGGCTTCCATAGTGTCGATGATCTTGTTGAGCATCTTCTTTTCGCCACGCGTGTGCCCGACGAGTTCGATTTTACCGGCCTCACTCGCCGTGCCCAAAATGCGGATATTGAGCTTGTTGGCAATGACGCCGGCTGCCTTAGGGATACGTCCGGCTTTGGCGAGGTTTTCGTAATTGCACAAACTGAAGAGGATTTTGCTGTTCTGTTCAAGGCTATCGAAGTATGCGCAAGCATCCTCGAATGAGACATTCGGATTGCTTGCAAGATAGCGGTCGAACAGCAAGAAAATGAGGTCCATTTTGCCGCCAGCTGCGCGTGAATTGACTAGATGAATCTGTCGGTCGGGCTCCTCGGCAAGAACCATATCGCGAGCCGTGGCTGCCGCGTTGTAGCTGCCCGACACGCCCTCAGAGATCGGCATGCAGATGGTCTTGTCTGCCAATTTGAAGAGCTCGGCCCACTCCCCCACGCTGGGACAAGCGCTCGAAGAGGCATTCGTCTCCGCCTGAACAGCGCAGTTGAGCTCATGAACATCGAGCGAAAGGTCATCGACGAATTCACGCTCCCCCACTCGAATTTTGAGGGGAGCAAATGCAAAGGTGGTATGGGGTGCGATCGGTTGCCAATCGCGGAGGTTGCAGCTTGAATCGGAGATAAGTGCCCAGCTCATAGAGGGTCCTTTCTAAATGTTTCTCATATATTATAGCCATCTTGCTTACCTATGAAACGTGCATCTAGTATTGAAAACTAGCTCATTGGGATCATGTATGGAGCACGGTCCTAAATAAATGAACCTCGCAGCCCAAAGACCACGAGGTTCACATTCGTTTGCTATACAGAGTGACTTAGTAGCGCACGAAAATGTAGTTGTTGTTCATGCCGGCTGCGACAGAGCTGATGATAACGCCCGTGTTGTAGTCGGAAGCATGGATCATCTGGCCGCCACCAATATAGATGCCGGTGTGGTAAGAGTTGACCACAACGTCACCCGGCTGAGGATCGGAAACGCGCGTCCAACCCATAAACGTGCCGGTGGTGCCCAAACGGCAGTAGCGACCGGTGAGGCAGTAGCTCACAAAGCCGGAGCAGTCAAAGCTGTCCGGGCCAATGCCGCCCCAGGAATAAGCACAACCAAGCTTGCTGTAGGCGCGCAAAACAACACTGCCGCCGTCAACGGACTGGCTCGGCGCCGAAGGGGTTGGAGCCGGAGCCGGAGCCGGAGCGGGCTGCGGCGTAGGGGCAGGAGCGGGCGTGGGAGTGGGGGCAGGCGTGTTGCCGCCGTCATTGGTCGTACCGCCACCTTTGTTAGTGTTCTCAGTCGTGCCAGTGGTCTCGGTGCTCACCGTGGCCTTCTCGGCGGTGCTGGCGTTAATGCCGGCCTGCAGTGCTGCGTTGGCCTCGGCCTCGGCGGCAAGCTCGGCCTGCAATTGGGAGTCCAGAGAGCTCACAACATTCTGAGCCTCGGCCTGCTGAGCATTGAGCTCGTCAACCTTCTTTTGTGTGGCGGCGACGTTCTTCTCCTGCTCGGCCTGCTTGTCGGTGAGCTCCTGCTTAAGCTCCTTGACATCTTGGATGGTCTGGGCCTGCTTGTCGGAAACCTTGCCGTAGTAGAACAGGCGGTTGAGCATGTCGCCCAGATCGTCGACGCCCGTCAGAACCTGGAGCAGGCTCAGACCGCCGGTCTTGTACTCACCGGCAACGTAGTTAGAGAGCTTGACCTGACCATCGGCGATCTCCTGCTGCTTTTGCGTGATCTCACCGGCGGTCTGGTCGAGTGCTTGCGTCTGAGTGGCGAGCTCGTCGTAGATCTGCTGGGTTTGCGTGCCAATCTGCTCGAGCTTGGTACGAGCAGCGGCAAGGTCGGATGCGGTATCGGCATAGGTAGGAGCCGCGAGGCCCAGGCCCAAAACACAAGCGAGGGTTGCCGTAGCAGCGCAGCGTGCCATGTTTTTGTGCGTGTTTGCTGTGCGCATGTAGCTTCCTTTCCAGTAACTAAGGGTAACGGCTAGTCCACCGTCACCAGGCTAAAGAGCTCCACATCGTCATCAGACGGCGTGAGCTTCTCGCGCGGGTTGAGAAACGCAAGCTCAAGGATACAACCGTAACCGATAAGCTTTGCGCCCATATCTCGCACCAGTTTACCTGTTGCCTCGACGGTTCCGCCCGTCGCGACCAAGTCGTCCAGAATCAACACGGTATCTTTAGAGCTGATAGCGTCGGCGTGGATCTCAATTGAATCGGTGCCGTACTCGAGCTCGTAGCTCTGGCTCACGGTCTCGCGCGGCAGCTTTCCCGGTTTACGTGCGGGAACAAAGCCGGCGCCAAGGGCTACAGCCACCGGTACGCCAACCATAAAGCCGCGAGCCTCGGGACCCACGACCTTGGTGATTCCCATGCCGGCAAAGTGCTCGGCGAGGGCATCGGTCATGGCTTTGAGCGCCTCGGGATTGCCAAAGAGCGGCGTGATGTCTTTAAAGATGACTCCGGGCTCGGGATAGTCGGGGATGTCGACGATTTGAGATTCGAAGTCGTACATTGCATGACCTTTCAATGGGTTGTCGAAATTTCGGCAGCTGTTATTTGCCTGCGGTGACGGTGCCGGATTGCGAAGGGGCGACGACTTTGAGCGGCTTTACGAGAGAATCCTCGTGCGAAGCCGGCGCGGCTGTCTCTTCGTTTTTGGCCTTGGTGGACTCGGAGCGAGTGATTTCCTCATCGAGTGCATCGATGTCGGCGTCTTCGACCACGGCGTTGAGCGACTCAAAAACGCGGTTCTTGAGCAGCGCGGTGTGCACGCCCTCCGTCAGGTCGTGCAGCTTCTTAAACGCGCGCTCGAGCTTGGCGTCGCGCTCGTCATCGGAGGTATCCATGCCGAGCATGCTCACGAGCACCTGCTCAAACATCGAGGACTCGCGGTTGGCGGAAGACACGTACTGACGCAGGTTGCGCGGCTCGATATGGAAGCGTGACAGCTCGGAGCAGTAACGGATGATCGGGAAATCGCGACCATCGACGAGCTCTCGATTCTGCGGGCTCTTGATGATGCGAATGAGGTCGTTTTCGGCAAGGGAGCGGATAAACGAAATCTCGACGCCCAGCATATCGGGAATGGTCTCGATGGGATGCAGCTTTTGCTTAGTCTCCTTGGGCTCCGTCTTGAGCGGAACATCGGACAGCAAGCCCACCTCGTAAGCGAGCGTTGACAGGTCCGTGGCGTTTTCCAAGCGCTGCTTAATCACGTTGAGCGGCATGTAGCGGGTCTTCTGCAAGTGCAGGATGACCTCCAGGCGATCAACGTCCTCCTTGGAGTACTGACGGTATCCCTTAGGCGTACGATGAGGGGTAATGAGCCCCTCATCCTCTAGAAATCTAATTTTTGAGTTCGAAAGATCGGGGTATGCGCCTCGAAGTAGGTTGACGACTTGGCCGATACTCAGATAGTTGCGTTCGGCCATGCCCTACTCACCGGTTTCGATGCGCTCCGGCGTGCTCTCGTGGTAGATGAGCGTAAACGTACCGATCTGGACGGAAGAACCGTCGTGCAGCGGGGCTGCATTGACGATGGCACCGTCGACCCAGGTGCCATTGAGCGAGCCCAAGTCCTCGATGCGAGCGCCGAGGCCCTCGCGAATAATGCGCGCGTGGCTGCGCGAAACGGTCATGTCATTGAGGAAGATGCCGTTCGCGGGATCGCGACCGATGGTGGTCACGTCTTCCTCGAGCTCAAAGGCGGCACCAGTCTGCGGACCCTTGACGATGGACAGAACGGGGGCGGTGATGCGCACGTTGGCCATGAGGTCGGGAACGGTGACGTCGCTTGAAGGCACGCGGAATACGCAGGTAGCGTCAGCAGTCTTATCATTCTGAGGCATATTGTTAACCATGTTGTCCATGACAACCCCTAACTTATCGCGGACGTGCCGCAAATAATGAACCGTACGTAATCATACCCCAACGAATCAGTCTTCGATTTCGGGGTTCAGAAAGTCGATGTCCTCGTCCTCGGGATGCGCGAGAGCCTGTTTAATGGCCACTCCGCCCTTAATGGAGTAGATGACAGCCGTGAGCATGGAGAAGATCACGCCGCCGTACACAAAGAAGATACCGAGGGGCACCGAGCTTCCGTTGAGGCCCGGGAAGGCCGTAAGGGATGAAGGTAGAAGATGCAGGCCGTCAACAACGGGGAAACCGAGCAGCATGAGCGAGAAACCAGTCATGAGCAGCGCTGTGGCAATCTTTCCGGGGAAGACGACATCGATGGGGCGACGGTGATAATGACGAACGATAAGCGTGCCGATGCCCAGATAGATGTCGCGGCCAATAATGAGCACGCAGACCCAGATGGGCAGCTCTCCGCGGACCACCAGTCCAAGTACGCCGGTGAACAGCAGCGCACGGTCGCAAATGGGATCCATGACCTTGCCGAGCCACGAGACCGTCTTAGTCATGCGGGCGATCTGACCGTCCATCCAGTCGGTGGAGGCGGCAACGGCGTAGATAACGATGGCGATGACACGGTTGTTATCCGTCACAAACAGGTACAGAAATACCAGGGTGAGGATCAGGCGCGTAAAGGTGATGAAATTGGAGATCGTAAAGATCTTATTCGACGGGTAATCGGAAGTGCCGATAAGCTCCTTTTTGATCTTCTTTTTGATGCCCACAGGACTCCCCCGCTGGTTAACGACAAAACTTTCGATACTATACCCGTTCCGGCGATGTCTATCCAGCGTAAGCATAGAGAGTCCAGACATGTGGAGGGCGCTATTAGGCGGGGAATTTCGCATTCGTGTACATCTGCCTCCAAACATGTCGAAAAATGTCGATTTCGGTGGCTGGTGTACACGTTTTGATTCGGTGATTACATCGATCGGGAAAGTTGTTACTTTATGCAAATGCGTGCGGGTCGAGATTGGCTGGCGCCAAAAGAGCCCAACGGCCGTTACGGCTTCGTTAGAAACGCGCCCCACCATGGATGGTGAACCCGAAAGGTAAGGCGCGCAGGCACGGCGACTCGGCCCGCGCGCCCGGAAGAGAAAGGACGAACCCATGGGTTACATGCTCGAGACGCGCGGGCTCACCAAGCGCTTCGGCCGCGGCGACCAAGCGCAGGATGCCGTGGCCGACGTGAGCCTTCATATCCGCGAGGGCGAGGTGTACGGGCTGCTCGGTCCCAACGGCGCCGGCAAGTCGACAACGCTCAAGATGATCTGCGGGATGCTGCGGCCGACGGCCGGGGAGATCCTCTTTGCCGGGCACGCCTGGCGCCGCGAGGACCTCTACGCAATCGGCAGCCTCATCGAGGAGGCGCCGCTCTACCCCAACCTCACCGCGCGCGAGAACCTGCGCGTGCGCACCACGCTGCTGGGCCTTCCCGAGAGCCGCGTAGATGAGGTGCTCGCCGCCGTGGACCTCGCGGACACCGGGAAGAAGCGCGCCGGGCGCTTCTCGATGGGCATGCGGCAGCGCCTGGGGCTCGCGCTGGCGCTGATCGCCCGGCCACGCCTGCTCGTGCTCGACGAGCCCACCAACGGCCTCGACCCCATCGGCATCGAGGAGCTGCGCGACCAGATCCGCGGCTTCGCGGCGGCGGGCACGACGGTAATCGTCTCGAGCCACATCCTCTCCGAGGTGCAGCAGATGGCGGACACCATCGGCATCATCTACGGGGGGCGCCTCGCCTACGAGGATGCGCTTCGACCCGGGCAGGACCTCGAGGAACTCTTCATGAGCGTCTGCCGGGAGGGGCGTCGAGCGCGCGGGGAGGTGGCGGCATGACGAGCGAGAAAGGCAGCCTGCTCGCGGGCCTGCGCGCCGAGGCCCTGAAGTCGCGCCACGCGGCACCGGTTCGCCTGGCCGTGCTCATGGCGCTGCCGATGCCGCTGCTCGGCGCGATGCCCTACCGGGGCGTGCAGATCTTCAGCGCGTGGAACTACTGGTACGCGCTCTTCCTGCCCGTGTCTCTCTCACTCGTGGTGGCGTGCGTCGCGCGGGCGGACGCTCGCACGCGGATGCGGGGGCTTCTGGGCCTGGGCTTCCCGCTCGGGCGCGCCTGGTGGGCCAAGGCGCTCTGGTGCCTCGCGCTTTGCACGCTCTCGAACCTCGTGGTCTTCGGCATCTACCTCGCGGGCTCGGCGTTCTCCTCGCAGGGCCTCACGGCCGCGGGCACGCTCACGATGCTCCTCTGCGCGCTCGCCAACACGGTGACCGCGGCGTGGATGATCCCCGCAGGGCTCTTCCTCACGGCGCGGCTCGGCATGCTCGCGGGCATCTTCTGCCCGCTCGCCGCGCAGCTCGTGGGTGGGTTCGCCTGGTCGCTGATGCCGCTTCCGCAGCTCTTTCCGCCGTCGGCGAGCATGGTCATCCCCACGAGCTTTATCCCCGTGCTGCCGAGCGGCGAGCCACTCGCCGCGGACATGGCGCTCGGCGGGGCGCTCACGGCGGACGGCATGCTCACACTGGCGGGCCTTGCGGTCTGCGCGCTCGCGTTCGCCGCGCTCACGGCGGCGGGCGCGGCCTGGTTCGCGCGCTCCGAGGAGAGGTGATGGCCATGACACAACTCTCCGACCCGACGCCGCGTATGACTCTCCCGCGGGCCCTGCTCTCCGAGGCCCTGCGCCTGGCGCGCTCCCCGCTCACGGTGGTGCACCTCGTCTGCGGCCTGGCAGCCGGTCTTGCCTGCGGCGAGTACTTCTCCGTAACCCGATGGGACCCGGCGCTGGGCGCGGACGCCTACGCCCAGTTCCTCGGCGCCCTCATGCCGCTCATGTCCGCCATCGTCTGTGGGCTCGCCGTGGACGACGAGCGCGCTGCCGGGCGTCTCGCCAACCTCACGGCGGTCCCCTCGCGCGGGCGCGCCGTCGCGGCGAAGCTACTCGCCCTTGCGGCGCTCGGCGCGGGCGCGCTGGCCGTGGCGCTTGGCGTGTTCGGGGCCGTGATCGCCGTTGCCGGGCGCCTGCCGCTCGGGCCCGCTCCGCTTGCGGCCGCCTGGGCGGGCATCGTGCTGGGCAGCCTGCCCCTCTACGCGCTGGGGCTCGGCGTGGCCCTGCGCCTCGGCCGCAACGCCGCCATCGGCGCCGGCGCGGCGGGTATGCTCCTCGCGTTCTTCTCAGTGGGCGGACTTGCGCACGGCCTCATGACCGGCGAGCTCACCGGTGCCCTGGCGACGCCCCTGAGCTGGGTGCCGCTCGCCTGGCCCGCGCGCCTGGGGTCGCTCGGGGTAGAGGCCTTCATCGACGCAGCACGCGCGGCGGGCCCTCTCCTCACGACTGCGCTCGCTGGCCTCGTGCTCACCCTGTTAGCCGACGCCGTCCTTCTCGCCTGGTTCTGCCGCTTCGAGGACGGGAGGGCGGATGCGTAGGAGGCCGCTCGCCGCCATGCTCGTCCTCCTCTCCGCAGCGCTCGTCCTGGGCGGGAATGCCCTGCTCGACGCCGGCTGGGGGTCGGCGCTGCGCTCGATCACCGACCGCGTGCTGCCCAACCCTGAGATAGCCATGTGGGCGCCCGCGCCCGAGCCCGGCAGCCACGCGAGAGCCTACGCCGACGCCACTGGGGCGGGGGCAAACTACGTCTACCTGGTGGACGCGGCGGACGACAGAGGCAAAGTCCGAGAGCTCCAGCTCATCTTCTTCGGGCGGGAGTCGGACGGCGAGGGCTGGCTCGAGATCGAGGCGCGCGGCGGCTCGGGTGTGCGCTACCGCGCGTGCGACGCGGCCGAGGCGCCCGCGGCTTCGCGCAGGGCTCTGGACCGCTGAGCGCGGCGCTAGTACAATTCCGACGAGAATTTCAGGAGGTCGAACATGGCGAGGATACTGGCAGTGGATGATGAACGGGCGATCCTCGACGCGCTCGCGCGCGTCCTCGGCCGCGACGGCCATGAGGTCGTCAGGGCGACGGACCCGACGGCGGTCCCGGGGATGGACCTCTCGCGCTTCGACCTCGTGCTCTGCGACGTCATGATGCCGGGGCTCGACGGCTTCGAGCTCGTGCGGCAGATCCGCCCGGACTTCGACGGGCCCATCGTCTTCCTGACCGCGCGCGTGGCCGAGGAGGACGCCGTGGCCGGCTACGGCCTGGGCGCCGACGACTACGTCCGCAAGCCCTTCGGGGCCGCGGAGCTGCGCGCCAAGGTCGCGGCCCATCTACGCCGTGAGCGCCGGCCGCGCTCGCACGCTCTCTCCTTCGGGGAGGTGCGGATCGACCTCGGGGCGCGCGGCCTCGCCGTGGGCGGCGAGGTCGTGCCGCTCACGCCCACCGAGTACGCCATCTGCGAGTACCTCGCCCGCCACCCCGGGCAGGTCATGAGCCGCGCGCAGATCCGCGAGGCGGTGCTCGGCTGGGAGAGCGACGCCGACGACGCGGCCATATCCATGCAGGTCAGCCGCGCCCGGAGGAAACTCTCCGAGGCCGGCGCCGACCCGATCGCGACCGTCTGGGGGATGGGGTACAAGTGGCAGCTCTGAGGACCGGGGCGCGAGGTCGCGGGGGCATGCCGCTCTCCTTCGTCATCGCGCGCTACTTCGCCTACGCGTTCGCGGCGGTCGCCACGGCGTGGCTCGCCTCGTTCATGGCGCTCTCCGCGGCGATCAATGTGGACTTCGTCTACGAGGCAAGCTGGGGGCCGGCCAATGCGCGCGAGGTCGCGGAGGGCCTGGCACGCGACGGCGTCTGCGGGCAGCAGGACGTGCCGACGGCGTACCGCTACCTCATCCTGAACAAGGACGGATACGTGCTGATGACAGACCTCGAGGGCACGCGGCTCGAGGACGCGACGGAAATGGCCCGTACGGCACTCGCCGCTGATCCGGGCACAGTGGAGATCGAGGGCGGGGGCTCGGGCCTCACCTACGCCGCGTTCCCGCTCAAGGACGGCGGGGCATGCGCGCTCGTCAGCGAGTACCTGCCGCAGTGGGTCTCGCGCGATCTCGCCGGCCTGCTTCCCAACCCGCAGAACCTCATGCTCGTCGGCGCCGCGGCGGGAAGCGCGCTCGCGCTCGCGCTCGTGGCGCGCCGCGCGAGCCGCGTGATCTCGCGCAAGATGGCGCCGCTCGCGGAGGCGGCGGGGCGCGTCGGCGCGGGGGAGCTCGACTTCGCGGTCGGCAGCACCAACGTGCGCGAGGTGAACGACGTCCTCGCCGCGATGGACGCCATGCGGGCCTCCCTCGCCGAGTCGCTCGAGGCCCGCTGGGCCGCGGAGCGGGGGCAGCGCGAGCAGGTGGCGTCGCTCGCCCACGATCTCAAGACGCCGCTCACCGTGCTGCGCGCCAACGCCGACTTCGTGGCGGAGGAGCTGGAAGACGAGAAAGACGCCGACCTCGCGGCCGCCGCGCGCGACATAGCCGGCAGTGTCGAAAGGCTCGACGGCTACGTGCGCCTGCTCATCGAGGCCTCGCGCGGGTCCGGCGGGGCGGAGAGGGCCCCCATGCGGCCGGCCGAGCTCTGCGAGCAGGTCCTCGCCGAGGCCGCCCAGATCGCCCGGGCGCGAGGCGTGACGCTCGACGCAGCCACGGGCCCCGCTGTCGTGGGCGCGCCCGAGGCCCCACTCGACCGAACCACCCTGGCGCGAGCCGCCGCGAACCTCGTGGCCAACGCCGCCGAGCACGCGCGCTCGCGCGTGGTGGTCTCCTGCGACGTCGCTGGTGGATACCTCGTCATCGAGGTCGCCGATGACGGACCGGGCTTTTCTCCCGCCGCCCTCGAACGCGGCTGCGAGCGCCTCTTCACAGACGACTCCTCTCGCTCCTCGCGCGACGGAGGCCGCCATTACGGGCTCGGCCTCCACGTCGCCTCCGAGGCCGCGAGCGCCCACGGGGGCTCCGTCTCGCTCGCCAACAGCCCCTCGGGCGGCGCGGTGGCCACCATCGCGGTCCCCCTGTGCGGGGCCTGACGAATCAGGCCCTCACACTGGCATACCTCGCAACCAAACGCTTCCCGGATAATTCATGAGGCCGTACTCGTGTTCGAGCCTGCCTATCTCTGCGGCAAGCGCCTCCGTCATGTAGAAGGTTTTAGTGCGGCCCGTCGACTTCGCCAGGCGGTCGTACCTGTTCGCGAGGTCCTCGGGGGTTCTCAGGGCTGCGGTGGCGGTTGCCATGATGCACCTCCCGGTTAGATGTAATACGTGTATTACTTTCTATCACATCACCCGAACCCCGCACCGGCGTACGGTCGTATCTGCTTTTTTACCTTACATTTTGTCAACCGGCCCATGCTCGGCTTGTTCAGCCGGATTAAATCAACTGTTAAATCAATCCAGGCCTGTAGGGGGCGGTGGAAATCTTTCGAGGACTGGGGGCGCCGTCCCTGGGTCGGCTCCTCGATTGCCGCGGCTGAATTCCCCTGCCATCGGCTGCGTGGGTTCCGGCACGGGGTTCTGGCGCTGCTCGAACTGGGCGCAAGACTCGGCTGTTGGTCGTACCGGACGGCATACGTTTTGAGACCGGCAAGCTGATGCCGGCTCGAGGACAGCGGCCCGGTGCACCGGGCCGATCGATAGCGGTCTCAGGTTCACAGCGCAGCTTCTCAGGGCTCGCATATATAGGAAGACTTGATTGGCAATCGACTTTAATGAAGTCGGCAGCGCATGTCAGAGTTTTCAACAAATTTAACATGCCACCCTTTATATCCGCACGCGCGTAATTCAACTCATAAGGACCGGCTATCCCTTACCTGTGACACAATCTCAAACGCACAGAACAGAATCATCAGTCCAATCATCGCATAAGAGGCAGCCGAACCTTCAAGCACTATTCCGCAAAGAACAATCTCCGCGCCGCCAATAAGAACTGTTATCAGGCGCTCTGCCTTTTTGCTCTCGCCGCTCGCATAAAAAGGCGGCAAAGCGCACAAGATCACATATAGCCCGGGAAGGGAATACAGGATCGATAGTCCAAGCCCCCCATCAAACGCAGTGCTTTGCGTAAGAATCAACTGAACCCAAACGGCAATTATCACTGAGCAGGTTGTCGATAAAAGAAGACTTGAAATATAGCACGCAACAAAGTCCCGTCGCATTCGAACAGAGAAATCCGCGAACTCTCTTCGCCGCGTGGAAACAATAAGGTACACAGAAATTGCAATAGAACCAATCAGAGAAAACAGCGGAACAACCAGCAATTCAAGCTTATTACCCCATCGATCAACCACACCCCCACTCCAATGAGCGGGAATTGTATCAGGGAGGACTGACCAAGCCGCCCATAGAATCAGAAATGGAAGAATAGAGAGGATGAAAGTTGATAACACTGCAGTAATTTTTTTTGAGGCTCTCATCGATTCCGCATCTCCTTGCGCGCCCACATTCCACTCCGCCTTAAATCAAGTATAAATAGATGGCGCTCGGTATTATTGGCGCAATCGCGATAGCGATTACCGCCGTTGTTTCTTTAAAAATGGTAGGAATACATGTCTCCAAGAATTGACATATCGATTGACGAGCTGCCCGAAGCGTCGAGCCTTCTTGATGGACATGACTATTCGTCACAAATCATTCAGCGTATCGCCAGGGTTCCAGTAATACTCGATGCATCGGGATGCCCTCATTCCCCTTTTTTCGAAGTTGAATATGATGACAGGACGACTAGGTTTACAAGTCAAGCAAGTTAATAATCTATGTAGTCAATATAATACCGTTGAACCCGCATATCGATACCGTTCAGCCATTCGCCTCGCCCCCGTCGCACGTATCTTCATCCGGTCTGTTACTTTTAATCTAACAATTCTTTGAGGAACGTAGGTGCTTCTAAATGTACTGTCGACTTCTTCTCAAACTAATCCTAAGAGACAAGGCCGTATGGATTTGTACGCTCGTTCTCGCTGCAGCCTTCTCCATCCCCATTGCGTTCAATTCACCCATCTACGGACCCTTCTTCATGAAGCAGGGCATGCAGGGCTTCGTCGACGCATTCAATACGCGCGCGCCCCAGGCCAGCGGCACAGACCTATCGCCAGAGCAGCAAGATGACGCTGAGCTTGCAAGATACGCGAACGCCGCCCTCGCCGCTCAAACCGACGCCGCCTTTCTCGACTCTGCCGAGAGCTACTACGCGCTCATGGACGAAGGCTTCCAATCCGGGTCCATCGTGGGAGACCGAGAGACCAATGACGCAGACCTCGCGTATTGCCGCGCTCTGAGCAGCTCCGGCATCACGGATATCCCAGCCTCCGCAAACGACCTGCCATTCCTTTCCTTCCTGCCTTACGCCATTGCCCAGGCGCCGTCTTTCCTTCCCTTCATCCCCTTCCTTCTCTCGTCGATACTCGTGCTCGGCGCCACAAGGCCTGCGACCCTGGCGGCAAAGGCGCCCGTGCCCAAATTCCGGCGCCTTATCCAAACCGTGTTTTCGATAATTGGCGCGGGGACCGCGATGCTCCTCGCCGGCCTTGCACCCGGGAGCATTTACGCCTTGGCCCTAAACGGCTTCGGGCAAACTGGGTACCCGATCGCCTTCTTCCATAACGGCGTGCTTACCACCACGACCGCGGGAAACGTCTTCACAGCCCTGCTTATCGCGCTGCTTGCGGGCGGAACCTTGATATCCGTTTGCTCCGCCGTCCTATCGACCGCAACGAGGCGCGTCTTCGCAGGCCCCCTTACCTCCGCGCTGCTTGTCGCGGCCCCGGC
This sequence comes from Collinsella sp. BG-O-102, assembly GCF_023656745.1. Classification (GTDB taxonomy): domain Bacteria; phylum Actinomycetota; class Coriobacteriia; order Coriobacteriales; family Coriobacteriaceae; genus Collinsella. Next base: position 3,333 of record NZ_JAMOKO010000008.1, on the reverse strand, counting down.
ATTCCCGTTACTGTCCGATTCGGCACTGGGGCATAACGCCGCGCTCAATCTCCTGCCGCTGGCCGTATTCTCGCCTATCGAGGCAACGGGTTACGTAGGATGCTTCCCGACAGAATTCATTGGCTCCGGTTCAGGCAGCGCATCGATGCTTGCCGTGGCCCTGATATACGTCGCGGTCCTTTTTGCGGTCGGCGCCGTTGCGACACGTTCGCCCAAACAGCCTGGACCCGCGAAAAAGCACCATGGGCTCGAGCTTCTGGACGCGAGCGTGGGATACGGAAGCACGACGATACTTTCAATCGGGTCGCTTTTCCTGAGCCCGGGAACGGCGGCGGGCCTCGTTGCTCCCAACGGCTCGGGGAAAACCACCCTTCTTGAAGCGCTGTCGGGCCAATTTCCCACCCGCATCCGCTCGGGAAGCCTGGCGGCAGACGGAATCTGCCAACGTCGATCAGCCGAATTCGCAGAACTCGTCTACCTGAGCTCTTCAGGCGACACGGATCTCTATCCCACGCTATCAGCCCTCGAGCACCTCTCTTTCGTTAGGGAGGCGTGGAAATCGGCCACCGACATCGACTCGCTCTGCAGCTCCCTCGGAATCTCCCCATATCTCGACAAGCCGACCCGTAAACTCTCGACAGGAATGAAGCAGCAGGTAAAGCTTGCCATGGCGATATCGACCGGTTGCCCGTACCTCATCCTCGATGAACCGCTGAACGGCCTCGATCCGGGAAAGCGGAAAACCTCCTGCGACGCGATGCGCAGCGAGGTGGCGCGGGGACGAAGCGTGCTCATCTCAAGCCATCTGCTCGACGACCTGGCAGACCTCACCAACTCGTTCTACTTCATCGAGGCCGGCACGCTCGTGGAAAAGATCAAGTCGTCCTCGCAAACACTCAAGCAGGAATACCTCGATACATACGAAGGAGGTGAATGACATGATAGGCAAGAGCTATGCAAAGATAGCGATTGTTGGCTTTGCACTTTGTCTTGCAATGGTGCTATGTGCATCATTTGCGAGGTTTAGGTCCGAGCAGTCGTTCATCGATGGCGCTGAAAACGGTTTTGGCATAGATGGGATGTATGTCAACGATGGCGCGACCAAGCCGTCTATGGCGATTCTTGCAGGTGAAGATATGGAATGGCAAATCTGTAATGACGATGGCTCTTGTCTGAGTGGTCGTTTGGCCGCAACGAGCGACCCGAACTCGTTCGATCTTCTCGACAATGATGGAGCGGATTGCGGTTCTGTTCACCTTTCATATGCATCGCGAGACGGGATGGACGGCATTCTCTACGTCTCCCACGAGACTGGCGATTTCAAGATGCGTAGGACTAACCGAGTGCCGGCTTTTTTCGAGGAGTGAGAATTCCCGTCGGTCTGCCGATTAGGCCGCCGGGGTATCGAACCCCGCATTCATCCGTACACACGGATGAATGCGGGAAGTGTCCGGATGAAGTTGATAATCAAGGAAACAAAGCCGTTCTGCCTGGGACGGCTTTGGCCTGGACTTTAACTACAACATCGCAATCGACACTTATCAGCTCGCGCAACGCGCATGGCCAAATCTCGAACGCTGGTGCATGGAGGACCTTCGAGATTAACTGGACATCCAAAACGACGACGCACACCGCGTGCTCGCCGACTGCGAAGACGAGATGGCTGTCTACAATGCGATCAGAAACGGCGTGAAGTCCGGAGAGCTTTCTGTGGAACCGCCGCGCCGTCGCGCGAGCCGACCGGGCAACCCGGGCAATCTGGTCCCGGCTCTCCCGGTCGCATTCCTACGATATCGCCCCTAGATCACCAATGCGTCAGATAAAGAATGAGGCAATGGCTGTGACCACGCCTACGGCAGATGCAACGACTGCGCCCTTTTTCCTCTCCTTTAGTCCGACGAATAGGGTTGCCGTAAAGTAAAGGGCGGAAATGCAGGCTATGGCAAGCGAAACGAGTTCCTTGGGCGGTTTCAGCAAAAGGTCGCTAGCAAAGAGTAATGCAAGCAGGGCAAAGCCGATTGTGGTCAAGTATCTCGATTGAGTTTGCGACAGCATGGCAACTTCCTTTTAGAACATGCAAGTGAAAAGTCGGTACGATGTCATTGCGGTTGCAAACAAGTCGCCGCCAGGACCGGTTGTCACGAGACCGGCGATAACTTCAGCGGTGCCAGCAAGGTAGGGATCGCGCAGGCAAGCCTCCTCCTTTGCGTTCAGCTTGACCTTGTGAGGGACGGTGCGGTTATTTGCAAATCCGTGAGAATCGCACCACGCCTTGGAATATGAATCCGTGCAGCGTCCGCGCTCAAAAAGGGATATATCGTATTTTTCGTCGTAGTTGTCTCGGACGTAGATCTCGCTGCTCTCGGCGGGAGACCCCTCGTCGGCATAGGCTGCCGCAACGGGCACAAATGGTGTCATGACAAAGGAGAGGCAAAGAGCTGCTGAGACGATGGAGGGCAGGCATTTCTTCATGGCTGGCTCCTTAATCTGGCCTTTGATAGTTACTTGATGTCGCCTCCTTCCGCTTTATATCCGTTGTATTTGGCGTATTTCTTTAATAAGGCAAGGGGTTCTTCCTCTCCTTCGGATAAGCCGATGATGTTTCCTTGATCATCCAGTATGAATACGGACGGAATATGCTCAAGTTCATATTGGTCATACACGGTCTTATCTTAATTTTTGCTGATGGCTCAGGCAAGGCGGGGCTTACGTTCGAGGCGACCAACAATGCCCTGGCCCTACAGAGAATAAACGCCACGAACACGCACGCCGGCGGCTGGGAGAAGTCCGAACTCCGCGGCCGCCTCAATACCGGCGACCTCTGGTCGCTTTTGCCTTGCGAACTCCAGTCCAAGGTGAAGTCCGTCACGAAGATGACCGACAACCTGGGCGGCGGCAAGGCAGGCACCCCCTCGGCCACGACTGACAAGGTCTTCCTGCTCTCGATGACTGAAGTCTACGGTGACCTCCAGTCTGACGGCGCCCAGTACGAGTACTACAAATCCAAGGGCGTGACAACGTCGAACTATTCCAGTGCTTCGTCGAGCAGCTATCACTGGACTCGCTCCGTGCATCCGAGCAACTTCGCGTCCTTCCGCTGTGTCCACAGCAACGGCAGCTATGACTACTACAGCGCGACGAACATCTACTGCGTGTTCCCCGCCTTCTGCTTTTAGCCTCATCTGCAACCAATGAAAAGCCCGTGCGATTTGAACTGCCTCCCATTTCTTGGACATGAGAAATGGGAGGCTTTTTATGCGTGTCGACTTGAGGGTGAAGCACGACATCGAGGCCAGGAAGGCGGCGATCGGGCTCTTCGAGCGAGGCCACGGC
>NZ_JAMOKO010000007.1 GCF_023656745.1 Collinsella sp. BG-O-102 | reverse complement strand
GCGGCGGCGGTCGGCCCCATGCCGTCCTCCGTCGCCAGGAGGAAGAGCTCGACCTTCTCCCTGCTGTACATGCGAACCTCCAGTCCGGACCGCTTCACGGTCCAACTTTCTGTCCGCACCCCCCGGTGGGCAACTTATCGCCCGGCTTAAGGGCGCCGTCCTCGATGCTTCGACGGATATCTGCAGCTATCGCCTCGTATTTGGGAATCATGCAATCCTCCCTTCATATTTGCGTTGAATATTAAGAAAGTATACCTACTTAAAAAGCATCCATATGGCTTTCATGAAAGAAGTTCGATAAAGAAAAGTTAAAAAGACGCTTTACATAGAAAATTAGAGCGCTATAGTTATGGACAACAAGCGAGATGCATTGGCGTTTGCTTGTACTGTTTGGGGACGGTTTTGTTTTGGTGGGTTGGATATCGATATGACCGGTGCGCGCCCGCGCCGGATTGCCTGCCAAAGCAAACCCGTCTCCAACCGGAAGCTCTAGAACACGAAAGCGAGGACTTTGATGGCACAGTATCAGCTGCCCAACGACTTCTTCTTTGGCGCTGCTATGTCCGGCCCGCAGACTGAGGGTCAGTGGAACCAGGGCGGCAAGCTCGAGAACCTGTGGGACACCTGGTCCATCCAGGATCTGGGCTCGTTCTACAACTGCGTTGGCTCTTATGCCGGCAATGACTTTATGGCCAAGTACCAGGAAGACTTTCGCATTTTGAAGGACTTGGGCCTGAATACCTATCGCACTTCCATCCAGTGGAGCCGTCTGCTCGATGCCGACGGCAACCTTAACGAGGAGGGCGCTGCGTGGTATCACGAGCTGTTCCGCGCCTCTCGCGAGGCCGGCCTGGAGCCGTTTGTCAACTTGTACCACTTTGACATGCCCACCTACCTCTTTAACCGTGGCGGCTGGGAGAGCCGTGAGGTTGTCGAGGCTTACGCACATTACGCCGACGTCGCCTTCCACGAGTTTGGCCAGGAGATTAAGTACTGGTTCACCTTTAACGAGCCCATCGTCGAGCCCGAGCAGCGCTATCAGGAGGGCGTGTGGTTCCCGCAGCTCCACGACTTCAACCGCGCCCGCACCGTGCAGTATCACATCTCGCTGGCGCACGCGCTGGCCGTGGCCAACTATCGTCGCGCCTATGACGAGGGCGCTATTCGCGCCGATGCCAAGATCGGCATGATCAACTGCTTTACCCCGGTCTACACCAAGGAGAACCCCAGCGAGGCGGACCTCGAGGCCGTGCGCATGACCAGCGGCATCAACAACCGCTGGTGGCTCGACCTCATCACCAAGGGCGAGCTTCCTGCCGACGTGCTCGACAGCCTGGCCGAGGGCGGCGTTAAGCTCCCGTTCCGCGCCGGCGACCAAGAGATCCTCAAGCAGGGTGTTGTCGACTGGCTAGGCTGCAACTACTACCACCCCACGCGTGTTCAGGCGCCGGCGAGCAAGGTCGACCAGTACGGCCTGCCGCACTTTGCCGACGAGTACGTATGGCCCGACGCCGTTATGAACGAGAGCCGCGGCTGGGAGATCTACCCGCAGGGTCTCTACGACTTTGGCATGGACTGCGCTAAGAATTACCCCGATCTTGAGTGGTTTGTGTCCGAGAACGGTATCGGCATCATGGACGAACACAAGAACCGTGACGCCGAGGGCACCATTCAGGACGATTACCGCGTCGACTTTGTGCGCCAGCACCTGGAGTGGGTTGCCAAGGCAATCGCCGAGGGCGCCAAATGCCGCGGATACCATTATTGGGCCGTCATCGATAACTGGTCTTGGGCTAATGCCTTTAAGAACCGTTACGGCTTTGTCGAGGTCGACCTTATGGACGGCTACAAGCGCCGCCTTAAGAAGTCGGCAGCTTGGCTCAAGCAGGTCGCAACGACCCACGTGGTTGACTAGCGACCAGGCGAACGCCCAGACCGCGCGCCGCCGCGCGCAAAACATGGCACATCTGGTGGCAAAGGGCGACAGACCACCGTGCGCATAGGAAAAGGCCGGATTTGATAGTTAGGAGCAATCATGGCCAGTGAAAACGGAAAGAGCTTCCTCGACAAATTTGCCGAGGTCTCTGCGAAGGTGGGAAACCAGGTTCACCTGCGTTCCCTGCGCGATGCCTTCGCAACCATCACGCCGCTCTATATCCTTGCGGGTATCGCGGTTCTTATTAACAACGTCGTGTTCCCTCTGTTCCCGCTCGATGCAGCGGGCCTTGCCAACCTTCAGACCTGGGGCTCGGCAATTACGCTGGGCACCCTCAACGTCTCTGCCATTATCTTGGCCGGATTGATCGGCTACAGCCTCGCTAAGAACGAGCGCTTCGATAACCCGCTTGCCTGCGTGGTCGTCGCCATCTCCGCTTTCGTTATCATGATGCCGCAGCAGATCACCGCCACGCTTGCCGCCACGAGCCCGCTGCTCACCGACAAGATCACCTCTGCCGAGGTCACGGGCGCCCTTTCGACTGCCAACACCGGTACCAACGGTCTGTTCGCGGCTATTATCATCGCCCTGCTCTCCGTCACGCTCTTCATCAAGATTTCCGGCGTCGAAAAGCTTAAAGTAAAGCTGGGCGAGGGTGTGCCCCCCGCGGTCTCCAACTCCTTTAACGTCATGATCCCGATGCTGCTCAACCTCTCGATCTTCGCAGTTGCCGCAGCGCTGCTCGCCGTGTTTGCCGGCACCGATCTGTGCACCATCATCTCCACGTGCATCTCCAACCCGCTCAAGAGCATCATGAACGCCGGCCCGTGGGCTGTTATCCTCATCTACACCCTTGCGAACCTGCTGTTCTGCGTCGGTATTCACCAGTCCACCATCTCTGGCGCTACCGTCGAGCCGATCCTGACCATGCTCATCGTCGACAACATGGCTACTTTTGCCGCCGGCGGTACCATCCAGCCCGACCACTACATGAATATGCAGATCGTCAACAGCTTCGCCCTCATCGGCGGCTCGGGCTGCACCCTCATGCTCCTGCTCGACACCTTCCTGTTCTCCAAGAACAAGGCTTCCAAGACCGTTGCCAAGATGGCTATCGTTCCTGGTCTGTTCAACATCAACGAGCCGGTCATCTACGGTTACCCCGTCGTGTACAACCTGCCGCTCATGATTCCGTTCGTGCTTCTCCCCGACCTGTTCATCGGCGCCACCTATGCTCTGACCTGCGCGGGCATCATCAGCCCTTGCATTGCCCAGGTGCCTTGGACCATGCCTCCCGTCATCAACGCTCTGCTTGCTACGGGCTTTGACTGGCGCGCTGGCGTGTGGCAGGCGCTCGAGCTTGTCATCGGCATGGCTGTCTACCTGCCCTTTATGAGGATCTCCGAGAAGGCTATCGCTAAGCAGGAGGCTCTTGCCGAGCAGAACGCTTAAACGTCGTTCTCCCTTCCACCGTTGCGGGCACCGGTACGCGGTGCCGATGCCCGCGGCTCTCCTCTTGTGTGAAGACGCAGGGGATGGGCACAATAGCCGCAAGGAATAAAACCAGTTGTCGTCTGCGCGCCGCGCAGTTATAAGGAGGAAACCATGAAGAAGATCATGCTTTGCTGCAATGCCGGCATGTCCACGAGTCTGCTGGTCCAGAAGATGCAGGCCGAGGTCGCGAACCGCGGTCTGGACATCGAGGTCGAGGCTCGTCCCATGAACGAGGCTCACGATCACCTGGACGAGTGCGACATCCTGCTGCTCGGTCCGCAGATTGGCTACACCAAGGGCGATTTTGAGAAGGAGGCCGCCGGTCGTTTCCCGGTCGAGGTCATCAACATGGTCGATTACGGCCGCATGAACGCCGCCGGCATCATCGACCACTGCGTCAGTGTGATGGGCTAGGTGCAGCACATGGAGGATATGAATGAGCTGCAGATGACCTGCTTCGAGATCATCAGCTACGTCGGCACCGCCAAGAGCATGTATATCAATGCCGTGCAAAAGGCCAAGGAGGGCGATTTTGACGCCGCTGAGGAACTTATCAAGCAGGGCGACGAGGCTTACAACGGTGGCCACGATGTCCATATGGGGCTCCTCAAAAAGGAGGCCAACGGCGAGCGTAACGGCGAAGCCCCGCTGATTCTGCTGCATGCCGAGGACCAGATGGCCGGCACCGAGACCATGCGCGTCATGGCCACGGAGCTCATCGAGGTCCACAAGCTGCTGCAGGCGCTTAAGGCCTAGTCGGCGTTATCGCCGCGACGGAGTGTGCGGTTCACCAGACAATTCAGTCCCTTTCACGGGCGCTGGGAGTTTTCCGTCTCCCGGCGCCTTTGTATTTGGCGAAGGCCTGCGCGACCTGTTGGGCGGGCCTTCGTGTTTTCCCAGATAAAACCTGCCAAAACAAACCTGTCCCTTTTTGGCAGGTTTTTGTCTTGGGAGCGGTACCATACAGGCAATGTTTAAACGAGAAAGGTGGCTCCCATGGAACCTAAGCAGTACTACATCGGCATCGACGTCGGCGGCACTTCGGTTAAGGAGGGCCTGTTCGATGAGGACGGCAACCTGCTTGCCAAGGCCAGCGTGCCCACGCCTCCCATCGTTGATGCTGCGGGCTTTGCCGCGGTGACCGAGGCGATCGACCAGGTGGTCGCCAAGGCGCAGATTCCGCGCGCCTTTGTGGCGGGCATTGGCCTGGCTGTTCCGTGCCCCATCCCGGCTTCGGGCGATGCTAAGGTCAAGGCCAACATTGCCATTAACCTGCCCGAGCTTAGGATCGCCATTCAGGAGCACTGCCCCGACGCGGTCGTTAAGTACGAGAACGATGCCAACGCCGCTGCCATGGGCGAGGCCTGGCTCGGCTCTGCCAAGGGCGTACAGAACGTGGTGATGGTCACCATCGGTACCGGCGTGGGCGGCGGCGTCATCGTCAACGGCGACGTGGTGTCGGGCGTTGTGGGCGCCGGCGGCGAGATTGGCCACATGTGCCTGAATCCCGACGAGGAGCGCACCTGCGGCTGTGGCGGCCATGGCCACCTGGAGCAGTATTCCAGCGCTACCGGTGTGGTGAGCAACTACCTTGCCGAGTGCAAGAAGGCGGGCGTCGAGCCCATCGAGCTCACCGGCCCCTCCGATTCCAAGGACGTGTTCCAGGCCTGCCGCGAGGGTGACAAGCTCGCGCTGGCCGCGGCCGATACCATGGCCGATTATCTCGGTCGTGCTCTGGCGCTTATCGCCAACGTGGTCGACCCCGAGATGTTCCTGATCGGCGGCGGTGCCTCTGCCTCGGCCGATGTCTACCTCGATGCGGTTCGCGAGCACTTCCAGCACTATGCGCTTTCCGCCTCGCGCGAGACGCCTATCGAGGTCGCCTCGCTCGGCAACGACGCCGGCATCATCGGTGCCGCCTACGTAGCCCTGCGCGCCGCCGGCAAATAGCTGGTGCAAGGGGGACAGGTTACTTTGCGCCAACATGGTGCAAGGGGGACAGACTTCCCCCAACGCTTGCCCCAAATTGCGTCGCGGCCCTTCCATCGTCTAGGGTTCGGCGTTAGCGTGCTACCATAGCTACGTCCAAGTACACATATCAAGTGGAGGATATCCATGGCAAACGTTCTTGTCTTTGGTCACCAGAACCCCGATAACGACGCCATCATGAGCGCCGTCGTCCTGTCCCAGCTGCTTAACCAGGTTGAGTATGCCGGCAACACCTACGAGGCTTGCGCTCTGGGCCAGCTTCCGGCCGAGTCCGCCAAGCTGCTCGCCGATGCCGGCATTGCCGAGCCCCGCGTGATCGAGTCCGTCGAGGCCGGTCAGCTCGTCGTCCTCACCGACCACAACGAGTCCGCCCAGTCCGTCGCCGGCCTTAAGGACGCCACGGTCTTTGGTGTTGTCGACCATCACCGCATCGGCGACTTCGAGACCGCCGGCCCGCTGCACTACATCTGCCTGCCCTGGGGCTCCAGCTGCACCATCGTCACCAAGCTCGCCGGCGTGCTCGGCGTTGAGCTTTCCGACGTCCAGGCCAAGCTGCTGCTTTCGGCCATGATGACCGACACGCTCATGCTCAAGAGCCCCACCACCACCGATGTCGACCGCGCCGTCGCCGCCAAGCTCGGCGAGCAGGTGGGCGTCGACCCGGTCAAGTTTGGCATGGAGGTCTTCCTTACCCGCCCGTCCGGCTCCTTCACCGCTGCCGAGATGGTCGGCAACGACATCAAGATGTTCGAGCCCGCCGGCAAGAAGCTGCTCATCGGCCAGTACGAGACCGTCGACAAGAGCCGTGCGCTTGGCATGATTGACGAGATCCGCGAGGCCATGCGCGCCTACGCCGCCGAGAAGGGTGCCGACGGCATTGTCCTGTGCATCACCGACATCATGGAGGAGGGCTCGCAGGTCCTGCTCGAGGGCGAGACCGAGGCTGCTCAGAAGGGCCTGGGCATTGCCGACGAGCACGACGGCGTCTGGATGCCGGGCGTCCTCTCCCGTAAGAAGCAGGTCGCTGCCCCCATCATGGCCGCCTGCTAGGTTTAGTTGACCAAACGCCACGACCGGATCGCGGACGCCCCGCGCTCCGGTCGTTTTTTGTGCATGCGCCGCGTCGTCTCTTGGACAGGCGTGCCCGTGCCGTTGAGCAAATAATGTTCAACCTGTGGTTCCGCTTTTCGGCCACGCCTGCGTGCTTGTCGTGCAGGGTAGGCTAGATGCAAGCGTAATACGTTAGAGCGCGGCGCCGCCACTTGGGCGGGCCGTGCTTTTTTAAGACGGGAGCTTTCCCGTGAAAGGAGCCGCCCATGGCAGCAACTGAGCAGCTGTTCAACGTTCGTGAGCGCAAGCGCTTTGAGCGTCACGACATCTGGGAGCGCATCGCCGAGAACGGCACGATTTCCGCCGCCGTCATGGTCTTCGCCGCCATCGCCGCCGTCATTTGCGCCAATACCGATGCCTATGAGGCCATCCATCACTTTTTGGAGACCCCGCTGTATGTGGGTCTGGGGCATTTGACGGCTGGCCTCACCGTTGAGCTTTTCGTCAACGACTTCCTCATGGCGATTTTCTTTTTGTTGGTGGGCATTGAGCTCAAGTACGAGATGACAGTTGGCGAGCTCAAAAACCCGCGCCAGGCCATGCTTCCCATGCTGGCGGCCGTGGGCGGCGTCGTCGTTCCCGCCTGCATCTATCTGATCTTTAACCATGCCGGCGCGCACAACGGCTGGGCCATTCCCATGGCAACCGATATTGCCTTTGCGCTGGGCGTGCTGTCGCTTTTGGGCAATCGCGTGCCCAACGGCGTGCGCGTGTTCTTCTCGACGCTCGCCATCGCCGACGACCTCATTTCCATCGCCGCCATCGCCATCTTCTACGGTCAGAGCCCCAATCCGTTTTGGTTGGGCGCCGCCGCGCTTGTGACCTGCGCGCTCGTGTGGCTCAACAAGACGCAGCATTACCGCCTTGCCCCGTACTCGGTGCTGGGCCTGCTGCTGTGGTTCTGCATGTTCAAGAGCGGCGTGCACGCTACGCTCGCCGGCGTCATCTTGGCCTTTACCATCCCGGCCAAGTGCGGCGTCAAGCTCGATAGCCTCACCGATTGGTTGGGCGAGTGCCTGCCGCTGCTCGATGACCGCTACGATGACGAGGCACACATCCTGGGCCAGCATGACTTTACCGTCTCGACCACCAAGGTCGAGCGTGTCATGCACCGCGTGACCCCGCCGCTCATTCGCATGGAGCGTCTGATCTCCACGCCGGTCAACTTTGTGATTCTGCCGATCTTTGCGTTCGTGAACGCGCAGGTTCGCCTGGTGGGCGTGGACATGAGCACGCTACTCACCGACCCGGTGACGCTCGGCGTGTACTTTGGCATGTTGCTGGGCAAGCCGATCGGCATCTTTGGCATGACGTTTGCCCTAGTCAAGCTTAAGGCTTGCGAGCTGCCGCGCAATGTCAACTGGCACATGATTGCCGGTGTGGGCATTCTGGGCGGCATCGGCTTTACCATGTCGATTCTCATCAGCGGCCTTGCCTTCCCGACGGCTGAGTTTGAGGTCCTGGCCGCCAAGGCCGCTATTCTCGCCGGTTCGGTCACTGCCGCCGTGCTCGGCATGATCTACATGAGCGTGGTCTGCAAACATCCCGCGCCCAAGGACGAGTAGGGGCGCTAAAGCTTGGTTGGTAATGTCTCGAGCGCGTGCAAAATGTGGCTTAGAGCAATGTCTGCCATTCGTTGAATACCCCTGTGGTCAAAAAACGCCGTTTGTGAGTACTGTCACAAACGGCGTTTCATTTTGCGAGCAAAAAATAATGGACAAAACCGTAAATACTGTACGTTAATAAGCGGTCATCGGCTTTCAATTTAGCGCCGGTTGACGGTGAATAAGGAGTTTCGGGCTCGAGGTTGTCGATTTTGACCAAAAATCGCTGCTACTAAAAAGGTAACAGTACTCATTTTTGCTCTTTTTTGACCACAGGCCCTTTTGTTGCGCGGTTTTACCAAACCGCGCAACTGCTCGACGCTGCAAGCGACCCTAAGCGGCAATCTGACGTTTAATTTCAAGGGCGCGACCAGAAGGTCAGCGCCCTTTCATTTCACGTCACCTTGCTCGCTTAGGGTCGTTTTCGCTGACGCTGCCAAAACATCGGCGTTAACCTAGTCGTTTAAGAACGTCCGCAATGACTAGGGCTATTCCACCGTTCCGTAGACGGCGCCCCAGCCGTGGGCGGCTAGGGCAGAGTTGAGCTGGTCGCAAAGTGACTGTCGGTCGTAGTAGCCGGGCGGCAGCAAGTTGACGATTTCCATGAGATCGGGCGCCAGGTCCAAGATCTCGGCCTGTACGATCAAATCTAGGCGGTCGATGGCGTGGCGGTCGTAAAACAGTCCGTCGACCAGGCGCTGCAGGTCGCCGAATTCCTCGGCTTGGAACGATCCGTACTCCATAGTGCCTCCTTGGGCGCCCCACGCCGGCATGCGCGGCGATTCGTAATTTATTGCGATGGACTTAATCTATCACGGCTTCATAACGTTGCGACGGTGGCGGTCTATACTTAGAAGAATTGCAACGTACCGCTTCGTGAAAGGTCGCACCCATGCAGACGATCTACCAGAAGATGGAAACCACCGAACTCGATGCCGCCATCGAGGCGCTCAAAGCCGAGGTCGCCGAGGTCAAGGCCAAGGGCCTGGCGCTCGACATGGCCCGCGGCAAGCCGTCGCCCGCCCAGGTGGACATCTCGCGCCCCATGCTCGATATCCTCAACGCCGACGCCGATCTGCACGATGGCAACGTCGACTGCTCCAACTACGGCTGCTTTGAGGGCATTCCCTCGGCACGCAAGCTAGCGGGGGAGTTCCTGGGTTGCCCCGCCGAGCAGACGCTCGTGCTGGGCTCGTCGAGCTTGCTGATCGAGCACGATATCGCCGGTATGTTCTGGCGTTGCGGCTCGTGTGGTAGCGATCCTTGGGAGGCTTACGAGGCAGCGCACGACGGCAAGAAGGTCAAGTTCCTGTGCCCGGTTCCCGGCTACGACCGCCACTTTGGCATCACCGCCGATCTGGGTATCGAGAACGTTCCCGTCGCGATGACCGACAACGGCCCCGACATGGACGAGGTCGAGCGCCTCGTCGCCGCCGACGATTCCATCAAGGGCATCTGGTGCGTGCCCAAGTATTCCAACCCCACGGGCATCACCTTTAGCGAGGACACTGTGCGCCGCCTGATTGAGATGCCTACGGCCGCACCCGATTTCCGCATCTTCTGGGACAACGCCTACTGCGTGCACGACCTGTACGACGAGACCGACGAGCTCGCCAACATCTTCGATATTGCCCGCACGGCGGGCACCGAGGACCGCGTGGTGGCATTCGCCTCGACGTCCAAGATCACTTTCCCGGGTGCCGGTATCGGCTTTATCGGTGCGAGCCCCGCGGTTATCGCGGAGTTCTCCAAGCGCCTGAAGGCCGGCCTCATCAGCGCCGATAAGCTCAACCAACTGCGCCACGTGCGTTTCCTTCCCACCATCGAGGCGGTCAAGGAGCACATGAAAAAGCATGCCGAGTTCTTGCGCCCGCGCTTTGAGGCCGTTGAGCGCAAGCTCACCGAGGGCCTGGGCGGCACGGGCTGCGCCACCTGGACGCATCCCCGCGGCGGCTACTTTGTAAGCTTCGATGGTCCCGAGGGATCGGCCCAGAAGGTCGCCGCGCTTTGCGCCGACCTAGGCGTCAAGCTCACGCCGGCCGGTGCTACCTGGCCCTATGGCAAGGACCCGCGCGACACCAACATCCGCATCGCGCCGAGCTATCCCACGGTCGAGGACCTGGAGGCCGCGCTCGATGTGCTGGTGCTGGCCGTCAAGCTCGTCGCTGCCGAGCTTGCGCGTTCCGAGCGCGCCTAACGCGCGGCTTCCCGTACTATCCGCACTTTCGATACGTAAAGGAGCGTATACATGGATTTGGGTATTTCCACCAACCCCACGCCAGAGCTCTACACCATTAAGGTAACCGGCGAGATCGATATCTCTAACGCCGATAGCCTGCGCAATGCCATCGACCTGGCGCTCGAGCAGCCCACCGAGGCCGTTGAGCTCGATTTTGCCCAGGTGAGCTACATCGATTCGACGGGCATTGGCGTGCTCGTGGGCGCCGCGCACCACGCGGCCGACCACAGCAAGCGCTTTAGCTGCACCAATGTGCAGCCCCCCGTGATGCGCGTGGTCCAGCTGTTGGGTGTCGACCAGGAGATTTCGATCACCGCTGCATAATCTTTGCCCCCAAAAGGGCGTGCCGTTTGGCATATGTTTGTGATGCGCTCGGACGTTTTGGCGTCCGGGCGCTATACTTGACCGAATGAATAGACGAGTTCCGGCCGAATGGCGCGGTGCGGGCTCGACTCACATCGAGCCTTGGAGGTATGTGTGTTTGGTATTGGAGAGGGTGAGCTCGCGATCATCGTGGTCTTCGGCTTTTTGCTGTTTGGCCCGGATAAGCTCCCACAGATGGGCCGCACGATCGGCCGTGCCATCCGTCAGTTCCGCGAGACGCAGGAAAAGATGACGGCCGTTGTTCAGTCCGAGATTATCGATCCGGTAAGTGAGGCCGCTTCGGCACCGGTCAAGCCCAAGAAGACTGCCGTCGATGACGATTCCGATGCAGACGAGGATGCCGTCGAGACGGCTGCGCCCGCAAAGAAGGAGACCTTTGCCGAGCGCCGTGCCCGCCTTGCCGCCGAGAAGGCCGCGAGCGAGGCTGCCGCCGAGGTCGAGGGTGCTGCTGAGGAGTCCGAGGCCGAGGGCGCCGAGCCTGCCGCTGCCGCCGAGTCTGTCGTCGAGCCCGAGCCTGCTGCAGAGCCGGAGTCCGAGCCCGAGCCGGCAGAGCCCACGACGGCTGACCTCTACGCCCGTCGTCCCCGCAAGCGCAAGGCCGTCGTCGACCAGCTCGCTCGCGAGCTCGAGGCCGAGGACGAGGCCGTTGCCGAGGCTGCCACCGCCGATGCCCCGAAGGGAGGCGATGAGTAATGCCTATCGGACCTGCGCGCATGCCGCTCTTCGATCACCTGGGCGAGCTCCGTCGCCGCCTGACCATCGTGGTCGTGTCGGTGTTTGCCGCCGCCATCGTGCTGTATTTCGCCACGCCCGTGGTGCTCGACATCCTGGAAGACCCCATCCGCTCCTTTGTGCCGGACGGTAAGTTCTACATCACCACCACGCTCGGCGGCTTTGGCCTGCGCTTCTCGCTGGCCATCAAGATGGCCGTGGTCATGTGCACGCCCATGATCATCTGGCAGATTCTGGCATTTTTCCTGCCGGCGCTTCGCCCTAACGAGCGCAAGTGGGTCGTGCCTACGGTGCTCGCCTCGACGGTGCTGTTCTTCCTGGGCGCAATCTTTTGCTACTTCATCATCATCCCTGCAGGCTTTGAGTGGCTCATCGGCGAGACCTCGGCCGTCGCCACGGCGCTGCCCGATCTGGAGAACTACGTCAACATGGAGCTGCTCTTTATGATCGGCTTTGGTGTGGCGTTTGAGCTGCCGCTCATTATCTTTTATCTGTCCGTCTTCCATATCGTGTCCTATGCGGCCTTCCGCAGTGCCTGGCGTTACGTATACGTTGGTCTGCTTGTGGGCTCGGCTGTGATTACGCCCGACGGCTCGCCCGTTACGCTGGGCCTCATGTATGGCGCCCTGCTCTCGCTCTACGAGATTTCGCTCGCCATCGCTCGCGTGGTCATTACCGCGCGCGAGGGCAAGGAGGGCTTGTTCGTGAGTCGTCTGGACCTGTTCTCGGACGACGAAGAGGACAGCGAGGAGTAAATCGGTATGCACGAGGTTGGCATTGTCAACGGCATACTCGATACAGTGATTCGCGCGGCGCGTGGGGCGGGGGCCTCGCGCGCCGTTTTGGTAACGCTGCGTATCGGGGATATGACCGAGGTCGTGCGCGAGGCGCTCGACTTTGCGTGGGAGACGTTTCGCGACGAGGACCCGCTCACGCGCGGCTGCGAGCTTGCCGTGGAGGAAGTCCATCCACAAAGCGAGTGCCTGGACTGCGGAGAGGTCTTCGATCACGACCGTTTCCATTGCCGCTGCCCCCAATGTGGCGGCGCCAACGTGCGCCTGCTGCACGGCCGCGAGCTCGACATCGCAAGTATCGAAATCGAAACCCCCGACGATTAGCCCGCTAGCCATCTGGTGATGGGGTATAAAGGGGCCAAATTAAGGAGCGCTAAGTATGGCTGAGAAAACGATTGATATCGCGTCGCCGATCCTGTCGCGCAACGAGCGCCTGGCAGATCAGCTACGTCAGCGATTTGATGAGACAGGCACCTATGTGATCAATGTGTTGTCGAGCCCTGGCTCGGGCAAGACCACTACGATTCTGGGCACCAACGAGCGCCTGCGCGACAAGGCCGGCTTGCGCTGCGCCGTCATCGAGGGCGACATCGCCTCGGATGTCGATGCCATTACCATGAAGGAAGCCGGCATGCCCGCCATCCAGATCAACACGGGCGGCCTGTGCCACCTTGAGGGCAATATGATCATGGAGGCCGTTGACGCGTTCGACCAGGCCGTTGGGCTCGATAACATCGATGTCATCTTTATCGAAAACGTGGGTAACCTGGTCTGCCCAGTCGACTTTGACCTGGGTGAGAACCTGTCCATCATGATCCTCTCGGTGCCCGAGGGCGACGACAAGCCCATCAAGTACCCGGGCATCTTCCAGCACGCTGGCGCGCAGCTGCTCAACAAGGTCGACGTGGCTCCGGCTTTCGATTTTGACATGGATAGGTATACTAAGACACTCGATGACCTCAATCCGCAGGCGCCGCGGTTTGCCGTGAGCGCGCGCAAGGGCGAGGGCATGGATGCCTGGTGCGATTGGCTCATCGGGCAGATTGAGCAAGCAAGGGCGTAAGTCGGCCGCCATACGGGCGGGCGTAGCCGCAGAGATACGAGATAGGAGCCTCTTTTGAAGCTCATCATCGCCGAGAAAAACGACGCCGCGCGTCAGATCGCCGAGCGTCTGTCCACGGGCAAGCCCAAAAAGGACAAGGTGTACAACACCGCCATCTACCGTTTTGAGTGGAAGGGCGAGGAGTGCGTGACCATCGGCCTTGCCGGTCACATCCTAGCGCCCGATTTTTGCGACAGCGTGCTGTTCGATAAAAAGCTGGGCTGGTATTCGGTCACCGAGGACGGCGAGATGCTGCCGGCCGACATACCCGATGGCCTGGCGCGTCCGCCCTACGACACCAAGCGCAAGCCGTTTCTTGCCGATGGCATCTCAATCAAGGGCTGGAAACTCGAGAGCCTGCCTTACCTCACCTGGGCGCCCGTCATTAAGCTACCGGCCGAGAAGGAACTCATTCGTTCGCTCAAGAACCTCGCTAAAAAGTCTGATAGCGTCATTATCGCCACGGACTTCGATCGCGAGGGCGAGCTAATCGGTTCGGACGCCCTTAACAAGGTGCGCGAGGTGGCGCCGGACTTGCCGGTTGCCCGCGCCCAGTACTCTTCGTTTACCAAGGCCGAGATCACGCAGGCCTTCGATAATCTCGTCTCGCTCGACCAGAATCTGGCCGACGCCGGCGAGAGCCGCCAGCACATCGACCTCATTTGGGGTGCGGTGCTCACGCGCTACCTGACGCTCGCCAAGTTTGGCGGCTTTGGTAACGTGCGCTCTGCCGGCCGTGTGCAGACGCCGACGCTTGCCCTGGTGGTCGAGCGCGAGCGCGAGCGCATGGCGTTTGTGCCCGAGGACTATTGGCAGATCCGCGGCATGGGCGCCGCACAGGGTGCTGCCGAGGACGACCGCTTTAAGATTGCGCACAAGACGGCGCGCTTTACCGACAAGGATGCTGCTGAGGCGGCGTACGGCCATGTCGACGGCGTTGCGACGGCAACCGTCGCCGCGGTGACCAAGCGTTCGCGCAAGCAGCAGCCGCCCACGCCGTTTGCGACCACCTCGCTGCAGGCTGCCGCCGCAGCCGAGGGCATCTCACCTGCGCGTACCATGCGCATCGCCGAGTCCCTCTACATGGCCGGTCTCATCAGCTACCCGCGTGTCGACAATACCGTGTACCCTGCGACGCTCGATCTGGGCGCCGTGGTGAGCGACCTGGCAAAGATCAGCCCGGCGCTGGCGCCCGTATGCAAAAAGGTGCTCGCCGGCCCCATGAAGCCCACGCGCGGCAAGGTCGAGACCACCGACCACCCGCCTATCTATCCTACGGGCGAGGGCGATCCGTCCACGCTCGACGGCGGCCAGCGCAAGCTCTACGACCTCATCGCCCGCCGCTTCCTAGCGACGCTTATGGGTCCCGCGACCATCGAAAACACTAAGCTCGAGCTCGACGTGAACGGCGAGCCGTTCGTGGCTTCGGGCGATGTGCTCGTGACCCCGGGTTTCCGCGAGGCGTACCCGTACGGACTCAAGCGCGACGAGCAGATGCCGCCGCTGGAGCAGGGCGACACGGTCGATGTGTTCGACATTAAGCTCGAGGCCAAGCAGACCGAGCCGCCCGCGCGCTACAGCCAGGGCAAGCTCGTGCAGGAGATGGAGAAGCGCGGCCTGGGTACCAAGTCCACGCGCGCGAGCATCATCGAGCGCCTGTACGCCGTGCGCTACCTCAAAAACGATCCCGTGGAGCCGAGCCAGCTGGGTATCGCCATCATCGATGCACTGTCGCAGTTTGCCCCGCGCATCACGAGTCCCGATATGACCAGTGAGCTCGACGGCGACATGACCCGCGTGGAGCGCGGCGAGGATACCGAAGAGCATGTCGTGACGCACTCGCGCGCGTTGCTGGCCGGCGTGCTCGACGAGCTGCTCAAGCACACGCAGGAGCTGGGCGACGCCATCAGCGATGCCGTCACGGCCGATGCGCGCGTGGGCGCCTGCCCCAAGTGCGGCAAGGACCTGGTTATGAAGACGAGCGCCAAGACCCGCGGTAGCTTTATCGGCTGCATGGGCTGGCCCGACTGCGATGTGACCTATCCGGTGCCGAGCGGCGTCAAGGTAAGCCCGCTCGAGGGCGAGGCTGCCGTGTGCCCCGAATGCGGCGCACCGCGCATTAAGTGCCAGCCGTTCCGCCAGAAGGCTTTCGAGATCTGCGTGAACCCCACATGCCCCACTAACTACGAGCCCGACCTTAAGGTGGGCGAGTGCAAGGTGTGTGCCGAGGCCGGACGCCATGGCGATCTGATTGCGCACAAGAGCGAGAAGAGCGGCAAGCGCTTTATCCGCTGCACCAACTATGACGATTGCGGCGTGAGCTATCCGCTGCCGGCGCGTGGCAAACTCGAGGCGACGGGTGAGACCTGTTCCGAGTGCGGCGCCCCCATCGTGGTGGTCAACACGGCGCGCGGTCCGTGGCGTATCTGCGTCAACATGGACTGCCCGACCAAGGAGAAGAAGCCCGCCCGTGGCCGCAAGACTGCGACCAAGGCGAGCACGGCGAAGAAGACCACGGCGACAAAGAAAACTGCTGCCAAGAAGACGACCGCCAGGAAGACTGCCGCGAAAAAGACGACCACCAAGAAGTCGGCCGCCGACAAGTAACCGAGCACATATAGACACGGTGGGGCCGGGCGCGCAAATGCAAATGCGCGCCCGGCCCCACTTCTAAGTTGCGGTGAAATAGGGACTGTTTTTGCTGGCAAAAGGCCTAATTAATCCCTATTTCACCGCAAGTTTTGATCAGTTGTTGGGATTACTTCACTTCGACAGGCTTGGCGCCGGGATAGCGGTCCTCAAAGTCCTGACGGTACTTGTTGCTGTTGGTCCCCGGCTCGTTGTCGCGTGCCAGCGGCGCCACGATTTCGTCCTTATGGTCCGCGGGCTTTACGTACTTTAGGCTAATCTCCCAGGCATCGCAGATCGCGCCGATGCGGTTGTCCAGGTCGTCATACAAGGCAACGATGTCTTTCCAGGAGCTGTAATTCTTAGAGCTCATGGGGACGTCCAGGTCCTCGACGATATCGTAGTACTGCTCGATGGTGTCTTCCGTGCGCTCGGCGACGTCGGCGAGATTTTGACGGGCGGTGCGATCTTCTTCCAGATAGCTGCCATTGAAGGCCTGTGCGCAGGCGCGGACCTGGCTATCGAGATCTTCGAGCTGATCGTAGTATTCGCTCAGGTGACGGTAGAGGTTTTGCTCGGAGAGGGTCGCCTGGCTGCCATCCTCGTCATCATCGTCGTCATCGTCAAAAAGGCTATTGGGGTCGTCGAGAGGCTTGAGGTCATCATCGTCAACATCATGGTGCAGCTTAGTAATCTCGGCAGTCGTTTGCGTGGCGGCGTTGTCGAAAGGCTTGATCACAAAAAAGATGACCAAGGCGATGATAATTGCCACGAGCACAACGATAACGGCGATAAGCGCCTTGGTGCTGCTCTTTTTGGCGGCGGGGGCCTGCGGTGAATCAGGCGCGTACGTAGATGCCGGTTGCTGTTGGGGCGGGGTGTCCGCGACGGGTATGCGCTGCGTCGTTTCGACCGCTGCGGGGCTGGCGGCGGGGTCGGGGCGATAGGCGAGGGGGTCGTCCGGCTTAGCTTGCGGCGTATCGAGGAAGCCGGTCTGCTCAAACGCGGGTTGGCCATTGCTTGCGGTTGTCTGCTCAACGGGTGCACCGCATGAGGTGCAGAACTTGGCATCATCTGCAAGAAGTTTGCCGCACGAGGCGCAATACCGAGACATTGCCACTCCTTTCGCCACATTTCAATGCAATACGACGATTATACCCAGCGTCCAAAATTCCCCATCATAAGTTGCGGTGAAATAGGGACTGTTTGGCGGTCTCAGAGCTTCAATCAGTCCCTATTTCACCGCAACTTCGGAAAGGCACCATTAGCCATTGGGGACGCGCCGGACGCTGGGGTATCATGGCTTGGTTGATATATCTGCATTTACGCGCCTTGTAGGAAGGGGCTGCGCCCATGGCTTTTGAGCCCGCTCAACATAGCTTTATCACGCTCGAGGGCGTCGACGGCGCCGGCAAGTCCACGCAGGCGCGCCTACTTGCCCGTGCGCTCGAGCTCGCTGGCTACCAGGTTGTGAGCCTGCGCGAGCCGGGCGGTACCGCCATCAGCGAAAAGATCCGCGCCCTGCTGCTCGACCCTGCCAATACGGCGATGGGCGACACCTGCGAGCTGCTGCTCTACGAGGCGGCACGCGCTCAGTTGGTGCATGAGGTCATAGCTCCCGCCCTCGCTGCCGGCAAGGTGGTCCTGTGCGACCGTTTCTACGATTCCACGACCTGCTACCAGGCGTTTGCCGATGGCCTCGACCGTCAGATGGTGCGCGATGCCAACAACCTGGCTGTCACCGGTACGCATCCGGCGCTCACGCTCGTCTATCACATCACGCCCGAGCAGGCGGCGCTGCGCATGGCGGCCCGCGGTGCGGCGGATCGCATGGAGGCAAAGGGCATGGCCTTCCAGGAGCGCGTTTATCAGGGATTTTGTTCCATTGCTGCCGAGGAGCCAGACCGCGTGAAGCTCATCGACGCCACTGCGTCGATCGCAGACGTCTTCGCGCAGACGGTCGAGCTGGTTCGTGCGTACGGTCTCGACATCCCCCAGGATGCCGTCGCCGCTGCGCTTGCCCAGGAGGCTGAGTAACATGGCCCCCGCGCAGACAAGCCTGCTGGCCAAGCTCGACACCCAAGAGCGCGTGCGCGATTTTTTGACCAACGCCGTCGCCAGCGGCCGCGCATCGCACGCCTACCTGTTTTTGGGCGCTCCCGGTGCCGGCAAGCTCGATGCCGCATGGGCGCTCGCCCAGGCCTTCCTGTGCGAGCAGGACGGCTGTGGCGCATGCGACAGCTGCGTACGCGTTGCTCGGCACACGCATCCCGACGTGCACTATTACACGCCCGAGAGCGCCACGGGCTACCTCATTGCCCAGACCCGCGAGCTGCTCGATGACGTGCCGCTGGCGCCCATCCGCGCCAAGGCCAAGGTCTACATCATCGACCGTGCCGAGCAGCTGCGCGCCAACACCGCCAACGCACTGCTCAAGACACTCGAGGAGCCGCCCGATGGCGTTATGTTCATCTTGCTGGGCACCTCGGCAGACGTGATGCTGCCCACCATCGTGAGCCGCTGCCAGTGCGTGCCGTTTCGCCTGGTGTCGCCCGCCGTGGCCGCGCGTGCCGTGAGCCGCGCGACGGGTCAGGACCTCGCGCGTTGCCGCATGGCGGTCGCCGTGGCGGGAAGCCCCACACGCGGCATCGAGTTCCTTAAGAGCGCCGAGCGCCAGGATGCTCGCCGCCAGATGGTCCGCGCCATCGATTCGCTCATCGCCGCCGACGAGGCCGATGTGCTCAGTCGCGCCAAGTCACTCATCGTCGCCGTTAAGGCACCGCTCGCCGAGGTCAAGTCAACACAGGAAAAGGTGCTCGAGCAAAACGCCGACTACCTGTCGCGTGGAGCATTGAAGCAGCTTGAGGACCGTAACAAGCGCGAACTCAACGCGCGCGAGCGTTCGGGTATCATGGAAGCGCTGGCGAGCGCACGGACGCTCATGCGCGACGTGCTGCTGACACTTCAGGACGAGGCGGCCGACGTCGTGAACGAAGACGTGCGCGACACGATCGGTCGGCTTGCCGCCGCGACGAATGTTGCGGGTGCCACCCGGGCGCTCGAGGCGGTCGCGACCGCCGAGCGCAACATCGCCAGAAACGTTACTCCCCAGCTGGCCATCGAGGTCATGCTGTTCGATATCAGGAAGGCACTGAAATGCCGTTAGTCGTACCCGTTAAGTTTACCTACGCCTCGCGCGACCTGTGGTTTGACCCGCAGGATCTGGATATCCTCGAGGCCGATTATGCCATTTGCTCCACCGAGCGCGGAACCGAGATCGGCCTGGTCACGGCCGATCCCTTTGAGGTGCCGCAAGATGAGATCGGCCAGCCGCTCAAGCCCGTGCTGCGCGTGGCGAGCGACATCGACCTGCAGCTTGCCGACGACCTAGCCATCCAGGGCGACGAGGCGATGGTTGATTTCCGCCGTCTCGTCAAAGAGCTCGACCTCGAGATGAAGCCGGTCGGCGTCGAGTACCTGTTTGGCGGCGAGAAGGCCGTGTTCTACTTTGCGGCCGAGGAGCGCGTCGATTTTCGTCAGCTCGTCAAGGACCTGTCCTCGACGCTGCACATTCGCGTCGACATGCGTCAGATCGGCGTGCGCGATGAGACCCGCCTTGTGGGCGGCTATGCCCAATGCGGACAGGAGCTCTGCTGCACGCGCTTTGGCGGACAGTTTGAGCCCGTCTCGATTCGCATGGCAAAAGAGCAGGACCTGCCGCTCAACTCGTCCAAGATCAGTGGCGTTTGCGGCCGCCTGATGTGCTGCCTGCGCTATGAGTTCGAGGCGTACAAGGACTTTAAGAGCCGTGCGCCCAAAAAGAAGACGCTCATCGATACGCCGCTTGGCAAGGCGCGTATCCAGGAATATGACACGCCGCGTGAGCAGCTGGTGCTGCGCCTGGAGAACGGCAAGGTCTTTAAGGTCAACCTGGCCGATATGACGTGCTCGGAGGGCTGCAAAAAGAAGGCCGCCGAACAGGGCTGCAACTGCCGCCCCGACTGTGTGACGCGCGATGTGCTCGAGCGCATCGAGTCGCCCGAGATGCGCCTGGCGCTCATGGAACTCGATCGCGAGAACGGCGTTGACGTGGGCGATGGCCTGTCGAGTGCCGATCGTCTGGCCGGCACATCGATGCCCAAGCGCCGTCGTCGCGATGCCGAATCCGATGCTCGCGCTGCTCAGGGCCAGGGCGAGGGCCGTGGCCGTGGAAAGGGCCGCGGCAAGGCCGAGGCACCCGAGGCCGAGGAGGCAGCTGGTGGCCGTCGCCGCCGCAAGCGCGCGGCGTCCGTCGACAATGGCGAGGCCGCGGGTAAGAACGCTTCCCGCGAGCGCGAGGCTCAGCAGCCCCAGCAGCAAAACCGCGGCGGTGGCATGAACCCCACGCGCCGTCGTCGCCGTCACCTGTCGAGCGAGGAGCGCGAGGACGCCTTCCGCGCCGCAGCCGCTCGCGAGGCCGGTGCCGCTCCCAAGGGTGGCTCGGGTTCCGACGCGCCTGCCGACAAGGCTGGCAAGCCGCGTGGCGAGGAGGAGCGCGCGTCACGTCCGCGTCGTCGCCATTCCTCGGGCACGCAGCAGAAGCCCTCGGTTCCTTCTGTGGCCGATCAGGTTTCGGATGGCGAAGTCAAGGTCACGCGCCGTCGCCCCGGCGATGGCGGAGGAGCTGCCGCCAAGGCTTCGCACGGCGGCACTCGCGACGAGTGCGAACCGCGTGAGAATCGCGGTGGCGAGGGCTCGACCGACCAGGGTCAAAAGCGTCGCCGCCGCCGTCGCTCCCGCAAGCCGCGCCAGGACGGTGGCGAAGGCTCGACCCACACCTCGTCCGCACCGCAACCGCCTACCGGCGAATAGCGCCCGTAAACGGATGCAACCTGTCTGACCCCAGCACCTCTGGGTATCATGGCTCTACACCGGCAACCCTCCCTTCGCCTTCGCGTAGGGAGGGTTGTGTCATGAAGAGGCATTTGAACGTGCTGACTCGCTTGCAGGGTGCAGGTGTCCTACCGTTTGCGGATGAATTGCTACCGCTTGCCGAGCGCGCGGCGTACGAGGCGCTTGAGGCGTTGTCGCCCACGCGATGCGCTGGCTGCGAGCGTTCCGGTGCGTTGATCTGCCAGGATTGTCTGGCGTTGCTCGTGCTCATCGATCCGTGCCATAGCTGCATCCGATGCGGCGCCCCGTTTGGGGATTTGCTGTGCACCGAGTGCTCGGTCGAGGGCACGTCTTCGGCAATGGCCGAGGCGCTCGATCGCTGCCTGGCGTGTGCCGTCTATGCACATCCGCTGCCGCGCATCATCAAGGCGTACAAGGATGCGGGCGAGCGCCGTCTGGCACCGTATCTGGCGGAGCTACTCTACGACACCGCCTTGCATGCCCAGGTGGCAGCCTCCGATCGCTACGGCAGTGTGCTGTCCGGCGCCGACGCGGTGGTATTTGTGCCCGCGACTGCGGCAGCGTTTCGGCGGCGTGGATTCGACCATATGGAAGCAATCGCGCGCTCGTTTTGCGATCTTTCGGGTGTCCCGTTGCTGGACGCCCTGGTCAAATACGGTCATGGTGACCAGCGAGAGCTCGGTCGCGATGAGCGCCGGGAGCATGCCCGGGGCATGTACGAGACGATCGAGGATGTGCGCGGCCGCCGTCTGCTGCTCATCGATGATGTCATTACCACGGGCGCGACCATGGCAGCGGCCTCGGCGGAGCTCAAGCGTGCCGGTGCCGCGGCCGTTGATGGCCTCGCTATCGCACGCGTTTGGTAGGGGGTGGTTTTGTGGCAGTGAAGATAGCGCGGCGTGACGAGCCGACAAGCGAGCAACTGGCTTCCTCCGTAATCCTGACCGGCACCTCGGCGCTGCGCATGATGCGCGCCGAGCGCCGACAAATGGGTTACATCAGCTGGAGGGACCTCGATCCCGATGAAGAGCGCCGTGTGCTGCACGCATCGTCGCCCTCGGCCGAGGACATCTATCTTCCCGATTTGGTGAGGATCGGGGCCGTGAGCGGCGAGGTCCAAGAAGACCTGTGTCTACTGGTGGGGTCTGCAAAGCAGCGTCGCCGCATGCCTGGTGCAAGCTGGTCCGTTTGTTCTGCAGGACTGCCGGTTGGTTCGATTCTGGAGGTGGAGCCGGGGGTGTACAGCTTGTCTCCCGAGGCCCTCTGCGTAGCCGTTGCGCGCGAAGTCGGCTGTATCCAGGCATTTGCCCTGGCCCAGGAACTGTGCTCCAAGATTTCGCTGAGCGATCGCGGGCAGTATCTACCTCCCTACACATCGCCTGTCGTAAACAGATTGGCAAAGGACAAAGACCAGCCGCCAGATGTCGGTTACTTTGAGGTCGAGCCCGTGCTGACACCCGATCGCCTGGCAGATTACCTCGCGGCGTGCAAAGGAAGCACGGCCAAACGGCTGCGGCGTCTGTGCCCCTATCTGTCGGAAAACCTGCGCTCGCCCATGGAATGCATCATGCTCGCTCTGTTTTCGCTTCCGTTTTCCTATGGCGGATTTGCCTGCGGTCCCTTTAAGACCGACTGCAAGATCGAGTTCGATGACCGCGCACAGGCAATCTCGGGGATGCCGCATGCAGTTTGCGATGCGTATCAGGAGACGGCCCGGTTTGACCTGGAATACAACGGTGAGCTGGGCCATTCCTCCCGGAGGGGACGTATCCATGACGAAAAACGCAACACGGGCTTGATTACTATGGGAATCGAGGTCGCGACGGTCAACAACGAAATGCTCCGCGACGTGGAAGCGATGGAAGCGCTCGCATGGCGCATCCACCAGCGTATGGGTAAGCGATATCAGAATCGCGTAGAGGCTCGTCGAAAGAGGCAAGATGCTCTGCTGAATACGCTCCGAGCGTGCTTTGGGCTCAAGCCGGCGTAAAACTATGGCTTTATAGGGGGTCTGTTTATATGACCTGTGCAAAAAGCGGCAAATATGAGTACTGTTACTAGAATAGTGACAGCAAAAACAAAGAAACTTGGGCAATAATCTGGATTCAGCGAAGAGATAATAAACGAATGTGGAATATCTTGGCGTCAAGCAGGCTGTGCGGAACTCAAAAAGGGCTCGTGGGGCGGAAATACGCTGCTACTAAATTGGTAGCAGTACTCATATTTGCCGCTTTTTGCACACGGCACCCTGAGACGGGTGCCCCGGAGCTCCCCGTGGGGGAGCTCCGGGCTTCATGGGGGCACGAATGGTCCGCTCCGACCTGCGAAATCTGTGCTCGCGATGCGAATAACGTCCCTAACCTTAAACTATAGCTTGAACTTAGCTATAATGCGCTACGTTCCTGCCAGGCTGTGGTTGCGGACGGACGAAATGTCCATCCTAGTCCAAGACAGACGCGGTCAAAGGGATCCACGTAAGCGACCGCGTGCGCGCGGCGCGATCATGGCGCGTCCTAGATGTAAGCCGCACCGTCCGTTCTACTTTCTTTGGGGCAATACCGCCTCGCGGGCGAGCGGGCCAGTCGTGAAGGTGGCTGCGGCCTCCCGAGCAAACGTCCCGGTGCGCAAGTGTGGGGTCAAATACCAGGTCAGCTGGTGGGAACAACCCGATATCCCGTGCAGGGCACGGATCGCATACGACACAGAAGGCAGGGTATTGGACATGGTGAGGGGCAGCTTGATGCACGCGGCTCGGTTAGGTGCTGGGGCCGCGGCGGTCATTGCCGTTTTGGGCCTGAGCGGATGCGCGTTCAATCCACTGTCCACGTTCACGACGCCCACGATCGACCAGATCGAGCGCGAGACCGTTACCCCCACGGTGTCGGACGACGCCCTGGTCACGCCGGGAACCCTGACGGTCGCTCTCGATACGTCCGATGCCCCGCAAGCCATGCAGGATGCCGACGGAAACCTCACGGGTTATGCGGTCGATGCCGCTCGTGCCCTCGCATGCCGCATGGGTCTCAAGGTTGCCTTTGTCGATGCGTCCTCGGCCGATTCCGCGCTCAGCGATAAAAAGGCCGATATCTTTATTGGCGACGTCAGGTCTACGGACGGCGATATCAGCTCGCTTGGCACCTGTCTGTACGACGCCCCCGCCGTATTCGGCAAGAGCAGTGACGGAGAGTCCCCGAGTGTCTCCACCGACACGCTCAACACTGCTACCCTGGGCGTTCAGACCTCCTCGGCCTCGCAGGAAGCGCTCGCCAAGCAGAGCATCACCGCCAACCAAAAGACCTTCTCCAATATCAACGAGTGCTTCGAGGCACTCGAGTCGGGCGAGGTCGATTACGTGATCTGTGATTCCACGGCCGGTGGTTACCTCGCGCGCCTGATGAGCCAGATCTCCTATGTCGGCACGCTCGAGACGCCCTCGACGCTTGGCGTCGCAGGCCTTAGCTCTAACGGTGAGCTGTGCCGTGCCGTGAGTGATGCCCTCGACGGCATCACGGTCGACGGTACGCTCGAGGCGGTCCACTGCGTCTGGTACGGCCAAATGCCCTATGACCTTACCGCCAAGACCGTTTCGGGGGCCAATGCACAGGCATCCGACTCCACGTCCAACGAGACCGAGTCCTCCGATGACGACGCCTCCGATAACAACGGCGACAGCCCGTCGTCCAGCCAGGAAGGCACCATCACCGACGATGACATCAACAAGCTCAATAGCTAGTTATTGGTAGGGGTGGCGTCTGCCATACATTGAACGAGGCGCTTCTTCATGGTTTCAACACGCATAGTCGGGTCTCCCCAATAGGGGAGCCCGGCTTTTCTATTTTGGTAAAAACAGCAGGTAAAAGCTGATTTCCAGGAGAAAAACTAGCTTTGCCGACGCCTTCCTATAGCGCACTTTGCTACAGAAAAGTGCGAGACTTCGGTATGCGGTATCAAGCAATCGTTATTCGGGTCTTTGGGAATCCGCGTGATTAAATGCACGGCAATGGGTACATAGCCAGTACAGTAAGTCCCCGAGGCAGATTGGAGCCACGTATGGATATCAAGGTTTCTGGACGCAAGACGACGGTAACCGATGCTCTGCGTGCGCATGTGGATGAGAAGATCGGCGAGGCGCTCAAGGTTTTCGATATCGAGCCCATGACGGTCGACGTTGTACTTCGCTATGAGAAGAACCCCTCGAACCCCAACCCGGCAATCGTCGAGGTTACGGTTCGTGTCCGCGGTTCGGTGATTCGCGTTGCCGAGCACGGTGCAGATATGTACGCCGCCATCGACCTCTCCGCCGATAAGGTCACTCGCCAGCTGCGCAAGTTCAAGACCAAGGTCGTGGACAACCGCCAGGGCGGTGCCAGCGCAGCGGATGTCGCACCGGTCGAGCGCGTCGAGGATCTGGCCGACCTGCTGCTGCCCGAGGAGGAGGACGACCTGCTCGTCCGCGAGAAGGTCATCGATGTCACCCCGATGACTGAGGAGCAGGCGCTGGTGCAGACCGATCTGCTCGGCCACGACTTCTACGTGTTCGAGAACGCGACGACTGGCCTCATCAATGTGGTGTATCACCGTAAGAATGGTGGATATGGCATCATCAAGCCCCGCATCGAAACACTTGACGAGTAAAATACGTTAACTTGCATGAGTTAACGGCTGGCGGCCATCCCATGCGGGTGGCCGCCTTTTTACGTAAGGAGTCGCTTTGATGGACAAGGCTGCATCTACCGGCCATTCTGACCGCTGCCGCATCGTCGTCGATACCTGCTGCGACTTTAGCCCCGAGGTCGCCGCGAACCTCGATGTCGATATCTTGGGCTTCCCCTTTATCATCGATGGCGAGGAGCGCACGGACGATATCTGGTCGAGCATGAGCCCTAAGGAGTTCTACGACCGCATGCGCGCCGGTGCCCGCGTGTCCACCTCGGCTGTGTCGCTCGGTCGCTATATCGAGTTCTTTACCGAGTGCGCCAAAGAGGGCACACCCACGGTCTACCTGTGCTTTACCTCGGCGCTGTCGTCGAGCTACAACTCCGCGTGCCAGGCGGCAGATGCCGTGCGCGCCGAGTATCCCAACTTCGAGCTCTACGTGGTCGACAACGCTCTGCCCTGCGCGACCGGCGCGCTCTTGGCGCTCGAGGCCGTGCGCCAGCGTTCGGCGGGACTGACCGCCAAACAGCTGGTCGATTGGGCAAACGAGGCAAAAACCTACGTGCACGGCTACTTTACGCTCGAGAGCTTCGACGCACTGGCTACCGGCGGCCGCATTCCTCCCGCGGCGGCGCAGCTCACGGCAAAGCTCGACGTCAAGCCCGAGCTCTCCTACGACCTGGCCGGCTCGCTGTCGCTGATCGGCGTCAACCGCGGCCGCAAGAAGGCGCTCAAGTCCATCCTCAAGTCGTTCCGCGAGAACTACGTGCCCGATCGCACCATGCCCATCGCCATCATGACGGCCGATGCCGAAAAGGATGGTGACTGGCTCGAAGCCGCCATCCGCAAGGAGGAGGGTTGCGCCGACGTCACGATCATTCGCGGCTCCGTGGGTCCCACCATCGGCTCGCACGTGGGCCCCGGCATGGTGGGCTGCGCGTTTTGGGGTAAGAACCGCGCCGACAAGGCGTCGCTTTCCGACCGTATCGCCCGCCGCGTGCGCGGTCAGTAGGCAAGCGCTGCGTCCGTAATCGCCCTC
This sequence comes from Collinsella sp. BG-O-102, assembly GCF_023656745.1. Classification (GTDB taxonomy): domain Bacteria; phylum Actinomycetota; class Coriobacteriia; order Coriobacteriales; family Coriobacteriaceae; genus Collinsella. The sequence goes on along the minus strand of NZ_JAMOKO010000007.1, from coordinate 94,442 downwards.
GACTCACAGCCCAAACGCTGGCACCGAGTATTCAACCTGGTAACAACACCCAACCCAAAAGGAAAGGTTTCATGGCAAACAAGCTCTCCGTCGCATTCATTGGCACCGGAATCATGGGTGCCCCCATCGCCGGCCACATTCTGGACGCCGGCTATCCCGTCACGGTCAACAACCGCACCAAGTCCAAGGCGGCGGCGCTTATCGAGCGCGGCGCCGTCTGGGCAGATACGCCGGCCGATGCCGCGGCGAACGCCGATGTCGTCTTTACCATGGTGGGCTATCCCTCCGAGGTCGAGGAACTCTACCTGGCGGGCGACGGCCTGCTCGCGTGCACCAAGCCGGGTGCTGTCTTGATCGACCTCACCACGAGCTCGCCCGAGCTTGCCCGCGACATTGCCGAGGCCGCCCAGGTTTCTGGTCGCATGGCGTTTGACTGCCCCGTCACCGGCGGCGAGTCGGGCGCTATCGCCGGTACGCTCACGGCTATCGTGGGCGCTACCGAGAACGACATCGCGCCGGTCCGCGACATCCTTGCCACCTTTGCGGCCAACATCTGCTGCTTCGACGGCGCCGGCAAGGGCCAGGCTGCCAAGCTCGCCAACCAGGTGTCGCTGGGCGCCTGCATGGTCGGCATGGCAGACGCCATGGCATTTGCCGAGTTGAGCGGCCTTGACCTGGAGAAGACCCGCCAGATGATCCTGGGCGGCACCGGCAAGTCCGGCGCCATGGAGAGCCTGGCTCCCAAGGCGCTCGACGGCGACTACAAGCCCGGCTTTATGGTCGAGCACTTCATCAAGGACCTGCGCTTGGCGCTCGCCTATGCCGACGACCGCGAGCTTGCGCTGCCCGGCGCCGACGTGGCCTTTACGCTCTACGACATGCTCGACGCCATCGGTGGTGCCAAGCTGGGCACCCAGGCCATCACGGTCCTCTATAAGGAGGAGGCCGACGCCATCGCCGCCGGTCTGGACTGGTCGCAGTATCGTCCCGAGGAGCATGGCGCTCACGAGGACGGCTGCGGTTGCGGCGAGCACGGCGACGACCATGAGTGCGGTTGCGGTCACCATCACGGCGAGGACCACGAGTGCTGCGGCGGCCACGGCCATGACGACGGCCATGAGTGCTGCTGCGGCCACCATCACGGGGAGTAGCGCCCATGAGCTGGACGTTCGTGGTACTAGCGCTGGTGCTCTTTCTCTTTGCGATCTACATTGGCTTTTTGTGCGGCCAGTGGGCCTGCGAAAAGCGCGTGATCACCAAGCGCGACTACTGGATCGCCAATTTTGCAGGCGCGGCGGCAGTCGTCCTGCTGACTTGGGTGTTTTCGCTGTTCCCGCTGGTGCAGTTTGCGCCGATCGGCTGGCTCGGCGGCTTTATCGCCGGTCTTAAGATGAGCTTTGGCGAGTCCGTCGGTCCGTGGCGCAAGCACGACGAGGTCTTTAACGTCAACAAGGCTCATCGCGCCGCCGCCGACGCGGGCGACGCTGAGGAGCGCCGCCGCGCACGTCGCAATGGCGCGGCCGACCGACAGCTCATCTCGGTCACCGATGACAGCAAGGGTGCTGGCAAGCACGCTAAGAAATAGTAAGAAGAGGTAACTATGGCAGAAAACAAAGACGAACAGCTTACCGACGAGGAGCTGGCACAGCTTCAGCTGGCAGAGGAGAACGAGAACGCCGTCGACCGCCTGGTCAAGGAGCTCGGCTGCCCCACGCGCCGCATCCGCCAGTTTGCCGCCCGCGTGCTGCATCTGCTGGCCGAGCGCGATCCGCAGCGCGTCGTGCCCTGCGTGCCCGCGCTGATTGAGGCGCTCGACCGCCCCGAGGCTCAGACCCGCTGGGAGGCCCTCGACGCCCTGGCGGCGCTCGTCACCACCTGCCCCGAGCAGCTGGGCGATGCCTTTGAGGGTGCCGAGACCGCACTGTTCGACGAGATCTCCTCCACGCTGCGCTATGCTGCCTTCCGCCTGCTGTGCGTGTGGGGCGCCACGAGCGTCGAGCGTTCGCGCGAGGCTTGGCCCATCCTGGACGAGGCCATCCAGTGCTACCACGGCGACCTCGAGTATCGCGACATGCTCGGTTGCCTGTACGAGTTTTGCCAGGGCGAGATCGACGCCGAGGTTGCCGAGAAGCTCGCGCTGCGCCTTAAGTTCGATGCCGAGAACGGTAAGGGCAGCTATCTCAAGGCCCGTTCGAGCGAGATTTGCGAAATGCTTGTTAAACGTTTTGGCCTGGATCTCTCCAAAAAGAAGAAGCGTGCTAGCGTTAAAAAATCTGATGACGCCGAAGACGAGGAGTAACAGATTATGGCGCACGATGTAGTCCTGATTCCCGGTGACGGTATCGGTCCCGAGATTACGCAGGCCATGCGCCGCGTGGTCGAGGCTGCCGGTGTCCAGATCAATTGGAACGTCCAGGAGGCCGGTGCCGGCGTCATGGACGAGTTTGGCACGCCGCTGCCCCAGCACGTGCTCGATGCGGTCGCCGAGACCAAGGTTGCCATCAAGGGCCCCATCACCACGCCGGTCGGCACGGGTTTCCGCAGCGTCAACGTGGCCCTGCGCAAGCACTTTGACCTGTACGCCTGCGTGCGCCCTTGCCTGTCGCAGCCGGGCGACGGCTCTCGTTTCCGCGGTGTCGACCTGGTTATCGTGCGCGAGAACACCGAGGACCTCTACGCCGGCATCGAGTTCGATGAGGGCGCTGCCGAGGTCGAGGAGCTCTCGCAGCTCGTCGAGCGCTCGGGCCAGAAGACCTTCGCCGCGGATTCCGCCATCTCAATTAAGCCGATTTCCATCGCCAAGAGCCGCCGCATTGTGGAGTACGCTTTTGAGTACGCCCGCCGCTGCGGCCGCAAAAAGGTGACGGCCGTGCATAAGGCCAACATCATGAAGGCGACCGACGGCCTGTTCCTGCGCGTGGCGCGCGAGGTGGCCGCCAACTATCCCGATATCGAGTTCAACGACAGGATCGTCGACGCCACCTGCATGGGTCTGGTCCAAAACCCCAATGACTTCGATGTCCTGGTGCTGCCCAACTTGTACGGCGATATCGTCAGCGACCTGTGCGCTGGCCTGGTGGGTGGCCTGGGTATGGCTCCGGGTTCCAACATCGGTGCCGATTGCGCCATCTTTGAGGCAACGCACGGCTCCGCGCCCGATATCGCGGGCCAGGATATCGCCAACCCCACGGCCGAGATTCTGTCTGCGGCTATGATGCTCGATCATCTGGGCGAGAACGATGCGGCCAATCGTATCCGCGCTGCCGTGTCCGCCACGCTCGACGAGGGTAAGCAGGTTACCGGCGACGTACGTCGTGTCCAGACCGGCTCCGTCGAGGGTGCGGTGGGTACGCAAGCCTTCGCCGATGCCGTTATTGAGCACCTGGCCTAAGACATGCAGACTGCAAATGCCTAAATAGTACTTAAGTGTTTGCGTATAACCTAAGAATCAATACGCCCGGCGCCTCGTCGGGCGTATTCTATGAGGGATTGTGTTCCCAATAAGGAGTAGCTGACTATGGGTCTGATTCAAAAGAAGGACGAGAAGGACGAGATCGACGGCATCCAGATCATCGAGCGCGGCGAAGGTCCCGACGGTGACGAGGCCGAGAAGATCGACCTGGTCTCCGGTACGTCTGCCGAGCACATTGCTGCTGGTACGACCGCCGAGGAGGAGGACGCTCGCCTGGAGGCAAAGATCGCCGCGGACGCCGCCGACGAGAACCTCATGCCCGAGGAGCAGGACGAGGACGACGACTCCGATGTGGACGACCACGCTTGCAAGCACAAGAAGACGATGATTGCCGCCTTTGTGGTCGCCGTCGTGATTGCCGCTGTGGTCGGCTTCTTTATCGGCAATGGCGGCTTTGGCGGCAAGGGAGTCGGCTCGGCGACCCTGACCGAGGACCAGCTCGATTCGACCGTGGCAAGCTATAGCTACAACGGCAAGAAGAGCGACATCACCGCGCGCGAGGCCATCGAGAGCCAGTACAGCCTCGACACCGTCAAGGACAACGACGGCAACTACACCGCTCCGTCTGCCGACGTAATCCTGTCCTACGTGCGCAACCAGATTCTGCTGGACGCTGCCGAGGACGAGGGCATTACCGTCTCTTCCAAGGAAATGAAGCAGTATGCCGAGGATTCCATCGGCACCTCCGACTACAAAACCATGGCCACGCAGTATGGCGTGTCCAAGGACCAGGCCAAGCAGATCGTCCGTCAGTCCGCGACGCTGCAGAAGCTCTACAAGAAGAAGGTGGGCGATAGCTCCGCAAGCATGCCGACCGCCCCGACCGAGCCTGCTGACGGCAACGAGGAGACCGCGAGCAAGGACTACGCCGACTACATCATCAAACTTGCCGGCGACGAGTGGGATAGCTCAAAGGGCACTTGGAAGGATGCCGACAGCACTTACGCTAAGGCCTTTGCCGACGATGCCTTTACGGCCGATAGCGCTACCTATAAGCAGGCCATGACCGCCTACTACACTGCTTATCAGCAGTATTCCTCGCAGGCTTCGAGCGCCAGCTCCAAGTGGACCGAGTATGCAAACGGCCTCTACGCCAAGGCCAACATCAGCATCTACGGCCTGTTTGCGTAAGGTTTGCCTGCACTACTGCGCGCTAACCGATCACCTGATTAAGCCCGCTAGAACGGACAACGTTCTAGCGGGCTTTTTGTTGCCGAAATCAATAGGATAGGCCTCGCGCCCGCGCAAGCGTTCCATCGCGTTTCCCTAATTCATCTGGGAAAACAACTGCAAACGATTGCAAGTGACCGGTGAACGGTCGAAAACTACCGTTCACCGATAATCTCAAAACTGGTTCTAACTGGTATTAAGTCAAAAAGACCAATTCACATATCTTTACAATGACCTGCAATTTTTCTACACGCTATTTTTAGCCGCCCTACGTTGTTTAGACACAGGAAAAGATCAGATTTTTTGCCAAAGCATTTCGAAACGGTTTCAAAACCGCAGGTAGAAGTGTTAACGACCGGTAAACGGTCGATTTATCACCGTGAGCGGTGCAAAAACGCTTTACCGTATGAATCAACGAAAGCGACCTCTTCTGGGGTGATATAGTGACAACAACACGTCACGTGGTTACTACCAGTTTAGAAACCACTGGTCTTCAAAGAACGCTTTCTAAGAAGCTTTAAGGGCGAGCGCCCGCTGGCTTCCGAAAATCATCGGACTCAGATCGTACACACCTTCGGAAGGGAAATTTGAATGGTTGGCTTTATTCTTACCGGTCATGGACAGTTCGCACCCGGTCTTGCAAGCGCTATCGCTATGGTTGCCGGCGACCAGCCTGCTTTTACCGTCGTTCCTTTTGAGGGCGACCAGGCCGCATCCTACGGTGAGGATCTCCGCGCCGCTATTACCGCCATGCGCGAGGAGTGCGATGGCGTGCTTGTCTTTACCGACCTGCTTGGCGGCACCCCGTTCAACCAGTCGATGATGATTGCCCAGGATGTCGACAACGTCGAGGTTCTGACTGGCACCAACCTTCCCATGGTTATTGAGCTTCTGTTCCTCCGCGGCAATGCCACGCTCGCCGAGCTTGGCGAGCAGGCCGTGACCGTTGGCCAGACGGGCGTCACCGCCCAGACGGTCGCATCCGTTGCCGGCTCCGAGGAAGAGGATATCTTCGGCGACGAGGACGGCATTTAATGGCCGATTTCGGAGCCAACGTCCTGAGCTCCTCGGTCGCCCTTTTAGGCCTGCTTGTCATCATGGGCTTGATTTACACCATCTGGTCGCAAATCAACATGAAGAAGAAGCAGAAGTACTTCAAGGAGCTGCACACCGAGCTCAAGCCGGGTCAGGAGGTTCTTTTCGCCGGCGGTATCTACGGAACCGTCAAAGGCTTCGAAGGCGAGAAGGTCCAGATCAAAGTCCGATCCGGAGCCGTCGTAGATGTTTCGCGTTACGCGATTCAGGAGATCAAGTAACTGTCGTCAGCAAATATCGAAAGGAAGCTGATCAACATGGCAGAACCCAACATTCTTCTTACCCGCATCGATAACCGACTGGTTCATGGTCAGGTTGCCACCCAGTGGAACTCCACTCTGGGCTCCAACCTCATCCTCGTCGCCAACGACGACGTGGCGTCCAACACCATGCGCCAGAACCTCATGAAGATGGCCGCTCCCGCCGGCGTCGCTACGCGTTTCTTCTCCCTGCAGAAGACCATCGACGTCATTGGCAAGGCGAGCCCGCGCCAGAAGATCTTCATCGTGGCCGAAACACCGGAAGACGTGCTTACGCTCGTCAAGGGCGGTGTGCCTATAAAGAAGGTAAACATCGGCAACATGCACATGTCGGAAGGAAAGCGCCAAGTCGCCACCTCCGTCGCAGTTAACGACGAGGATGTCGCTGCGTTTAAAGAGCTGCAGGAATTGGGGGTGGAGTTGGAGATCAGGCGCGTTCCGAGCACGCCTGTTGAGGACACGAGCAAGCTCTTCTCGTAATCCTCGTGATCCACGTTGTCAGGAGTGAAACCCTGACGTTCTGTACGTGATATCCAAAGTGCGTACATACATTTTGAAAGGAGGAGCAAGATGGAATACTCGATCATCCAGATCGCTCTGGTCTTCGTTGTTACGTTCATCGCGGCAATCGACCAGTTTGACTTCCTCGAGTCTCTCTATCAGCCCATCGTCACCGGCGCCGTCATCGGTCTTATCCTTGGCGACCTCAACACCGGTCTTCTCGTGGGTGGTACCTATCAGCTCATGACGATCGGCAACATGCCGATCGGAGGCGCTCAGCCGCCTAACGCCGTCATCGGCGGCATCATGGCAGCCATTCTCGCTATCGCCACGGGCCTCGAGCCCAACGCGGCAGTCGGCCTCGCCATTCCGTTCGCTCTGCTTGGCCAGCTTGGCGTTACCCTGGTCTTCACGCTTATGTCCCCGCTTATGTCCACGGCCGATAACATGGCTCACAACGCGGACACCAAGGGCATCGAGCGCCTGAACTACTTCGCCATGGCTCTGCTCGGCCTGATTTTCGCTGTCGTCGTCACCCTGTTCTTCATCGCTGGCGCTACCATCGGTCAGACCATCGCTTCTGCCATCCCGACTTGGCTGCAGACCGGTCTGTCCGCTGCAGGCGGCATGATGCGCTTCGTCGGCTTCGCCGTCCTGCTCAAGGTTATGATGAACCGCGATATGTGGGGCTTCTTCCTCATGGGCTTTGGCCTCGCGCTCATCACCGTTGCCAACGATTCGCTGGCAACCCCTGCTCTGCTCATCCTCGCTCTCATCGGCTTCGGCATCGCTTTCTGGGACTTCCAGCAGCAGACCGAGCTGAAGGGTGCAGCTGTTTCTGACGGAGGTGACTTCGAAGATGGCATCTAATGAGTATGTGATTCCGGAGCACTACGAGGATCTCACTCCTGCTCCGCAGCTCGACCAGAAGACCCTCAACAAGATGGCTTGGCGCTCCTGCTTCCTGCAGGCATCGTTCAACTACGAGCGCATGCAGGCCGCTGGCTGGCTTTACTCCATCATCCCCGGTCTGGAGAAGATCCACACCAACAAGAACGACCTCGCGGCTTCCATGAGCCACAACCTGGAGTTCTTCAACACCCACCCGTTCCTCGTCACCTTTGTTATGGGCATCGTGCTTTCGCTCGAGCAGAACAAGGTTGACATCCCCACGATCCGCGCCGTCCGCGTCGCCGCAATGGGCCCGCTCGGTGGTATCGGTGACGCCCTGTTCTGGCTGACGCTCGTGCCTATCACGGCCGGCATCACCTCCAACATGGCCATCAACGGCAACGCCGCTGCGCCGATCATCTTCCTGGTGATCTTCAACGTCGTCCAGTTCGCTCTGCGCTTCTGGCTCATGAACTGGTCCTACAAGCTTGGCACCAGCGCTATTGACGCTCTGACTGCCAACATGCAGGCCTTTACGCGTGCCGCTTCCATCATGGGCGTCTTCGTCGTCGGTTGCCTGGTCGTTACCATGGGTGGCACCCAGATCAACCTCCAGATCCCCAACGGCACCACCCGTGGCCTCTCCGCTACTACCGTGATCGTCTCCGAGAAGGAGGCCGAGAACTTCACCGGTATGGAGGGCATCGATACCGAGACCGCTGAGGCCGGTACCATCGCCATGACCGATAAGGACGGCAACGCCCTTACCGCTTCCGATGCCGACGGCAACGCTGTCGAGTGCGGCGTCACCGATCTGGGTAACGGCATGGAGTCCGTGACCTACGGCACCGTTACCGAGGATCCGGTCAACTTCTCTGTTGCCGACACCCTCAACACCATCGTCCCGAAGCTCGTCCCGCTTATGCTTACGCTGCTGCTTTACTACATGTTCGCTAAGCACAGCTGGACCCCGACCAAGGGCATTCTCCTGCTCTTCGTCCTTGGCATCCTGGGCGCTGGCCCGCTTGGTCTCTGGCCGAGCATCTGGTAAGGCTCTAGCTTGAGGGGTGTGTCCCTACGCGGCTCACACCCCGACCCCTTAAGCCATGTGTATGTTAAAAGCCGCGTGCTCGAAAGAGCGCGCGGCTTTTGTTTTCTTAATGATTCGGGTGTGGCAGACAGATAATGCATAACACCCTAGGTAGTTAGCCGAATTCGAGCAAAAGGGAGGATAGAATGGCGATCGGAGCGCGTAAGCAACCGCTGTACGATCAGCTGGTCGATATTCTGACCGAAAAGATTGACCATGAATATCGCGCCGGTGACATGATTCCTTCCGAGCGCGAACTTTCGGAGCGCTATGGTCTCTCGCGCACTACGGTACGCCTGGCTCTGCAGGAACTGGAGCGTTTAGGACTGGTGGTTCGGCAGCACGGTCGCGGTACCTTTGTGACCGACCGTTCGGCAAAAGCAACCAATCTTATGCAGTCCTACAGCTTTACCGAGCAGATGCGCGCGATGGGTCGAGAACCCGAGACCACGATTCTCGAGTTTTGCGAGATGGAGGCCGATAAGAATCTGGCCGAGCATATGGGATTGCGCATCGGTGATCGCATTTTTAAGCTCAAGCGCCTTCGTTCTGCCGACAACATGCCCATGATGGTCGAACGCAGCTATCTCCCGGTTCGTCAATTTCTGTCCCTAAAGCGACCGCTGCTGGAGCGTAAGCCGCTTTACGATGTGATTGAGCAGGACTTTCAGCAAAAGATTCGCGTGGCCGAAGAGGAGTTCTATGCGAGCATAGCCCGTCCCACCGATGCCCACCTTTTGGGAATTGTCGAGGGCTCGCCTGTGCTCGATTTGGTCAGGACTACGTATAACGAGTCAAACGAGGTAGTGGAGTACACACTCTCGGTTGCTCGTGCCGATCAGTTTAAATACAAGGTTTACCACCAGCGCAGCAACTAGTGCTCGCATTGTTTCCATATGGTGATTCTTTGCATTTAACTGGTTACTACCAGATAACCAACCGAAGTGTATAATTGCACGTCAGAGGATTACTTCTAGAGAGAGGTATTAGAAATGTTCGAGAAGAGTGTCGAGGAGCTCACCGAGCTCGGCGCCCAGATCACCACGGCCGAGATTGCTCAGCAGCCCGAGCTTTGGCGTGATACGCTCAACATCTATCGCGAGAACAAGGAGGCCATCGAGGCCTTCCTGGCCGAGGCTCGCGCTATGGGCGAGGGTCGTCTGTCCGTTGTCTTCACCGGTGCCGGTACGTCCGACTACGTTGGCGATACCTGCGCCCCGTACCTGCGTCACGCTGGCAACACTGATCTCTACGACTTTAAGCCCATCGCCACGACCGACATCGTGAGCGCCCCGCGCGACTTCCTGCGCGCCGAGGATCCCACGCTCGTGGTTTCCTTTGCCCGCTCTGGCAACAGCCCCGAGAGCCTTGCCGCCGTTGCCGTTGCCAAGGAGCTCGTCCACAACGTCAAGTTCCTCAACATCACCTGCGCTCCCGAGGGCAAGCTCGCCGTCGAGTCTGCCGATGATCCCAACGCGCTGACGCTGCTCATTCCGCGCGCCAACGACAAGGGCTTCGCCATGACCGGTTCTTATTCCTGCATGACCCTGCTCTCCACCCTTATTTTCGACACTGCCTCTGACGAGCAGAAGGCCGAGTGGGTCGAGACGATTGCCAAGATGGGCGAGGAGGTCATCTCCCGTGAGCCTGAGATCGCCGATTACCTGGCTGGCGACTTCAACCGCGTGACCTACTTGGGTTCTGGCTCCTTCGGTGGCCTTGCCCAGGAGAGCCAGCTCAAGATCCTCGAGCTCGCTCACGGTCTGGTCGCTACTTCCTACGACACCTCCATGGGCTATCGTCACGGACCTAAGTCCTTCGTCGACGATAAGACGCTCGTCTTCGTGTTCGTCAACAACGACGCCTACACCCGTCAGTACGACATCGACATCCTCAACGAGATCGGTGGCGACAAGATCGCTCAGCACACCGTTGCCGTTCAGCAGGATGGCGCTACCGTCTACGAGGGCGAGTCCTTCACCTTTAAGGGCTACGAGGCGCTTCCCGAGGGCTACCTTGCCCTGCCGTTCGTGATGTTTGCCCAGGCTATCAGCCTGCTCAACTCCGTGCGCGTGGGCAACACGCCCGATACGCCGAGCCCCACCGGCACGGTCAACCGCGTGGTTAAGGGCGTGACGATTCACCCCTTCACCGCTTAATCGCGTCCCCCTGTAAGGGCGCCCGTCCGCTCATAACGGCGGGCGGGCGCTTTTTGTTTTTACATGGACCGGGTATAAGCATTACCACAGTCAACTGCTTTAGAAGCAAGGAGTGCATATGAGCACGTACGCAATTAAGGCTGACAAGTTCTTCTTGCCGGCAGGCCCGCAACTGGGCGGCTATCTTATGGTCGAGGATGGCGTTTTTGGCGCCTGGCAGGCCGACGAGCCCTCTTGCGAGATTAAGGACTACACGGGATCGTGGATCGCACCGGGTATGGTCGATACCCACATCCATGGCTTCTATAACCACTCGACTACCGATAACGATCCCGAGGGCATTGATATCAGCTCGACCGAGCTCGCCCGTCGCGGTACCACCAGCTGGCTGCCCACGACGTTCACCGATGGCGTCGAGCAGATCAAGGATGCCTGCGCCGCCATCGCCCAGGCTGACGAGGGTCGCGGTCCCGACTTCTGCGGTGCTCGCATTCAGGGCATCTATCTGGAGGGCCCCTTCTTTACCATGAAGCACGTGGGCGCGCAGAACCCCGCTTATCTTATCGATCCCTCCGAGGAGGTCTTCGATCAGTGGCAGGAGGCTGCGGGCGGTCGCATCGTCAAGAGCGCCATGGCGGCCGAGCGCGACGGTGCCGCTGCTTATGCGGCTGCTCTGAATGCCAAGGGTGTGGTGACCAGCATCGGTCACTCCGACGCCACCTACGATGAGTGCATCGCCGCCATCAACGCCGGTGCCAGCTGCTTTACGCATACCTATAACGGTCAGCGCGGGCTGCATCACCGTGAGCCCGGTGTCGTGGGCGCTGCCATGTCCACGCCCGAGACCTACGCCGAGATCATCTGTGACGGCAAGCACGTTAACCCTGCCGCCATCAAGGCGCTGCTGCAGGCAAAGGGCTGGCAACACACGGTGCTCATCACTGACTGCCTGGGCTGCGGCGGCATGCCCGAGGGCAGCTACACCAGTGGTGGCATGGACGTCATCATGAAGGACAACCTGTGCTGGCTCGCCGACGGCAAGAGCATTGCCGGCTCGGTGCTCACGCTTGCCCAGGGCGTCAAGAACATCGTTGACTGGGGCATCGCCAGCGCCGATATCGCCATTCGCATGGCAACCGAGGTGCCGGCACGCTCCGCGCACATCGAGGATAAGTGCGGCAGCATCATGCCGGGTCGCGACGCCGACTTTGTCGTGTTCGACCATGAGCTTACCCTCGTCGAGACGTATGTTGGCGGCCAGAGCGTCGGCAACGCCTTTACCGAGTAACGATAGAAAAAGACGGCGGGCCCGAATCTGCTCGGACCCGCCGTATGGGTTAAACGCTCAAAAGCACCTTCACAGTTACAGCTTGTTAGCGATCTTCTTTGCCGTGCGCTTAACGCCGGCCACCAGGCCTCCTGCAGGATGCTCCTTCTCGTATGCTAGACGCTTCTCACGTTTGGCGTACTCTTCGACGATGATATCGCCGTACTCATCTTCGATCTTGTCGAAGAAGTCGACGGCGCCCTTAATTTCCTCAGCGGTCGGGTGTCCCTTTTGGACACCGCCGGCGAGTTTGAACGGCCCCCACGTATCAAAGCCGGGGCAGCCGTAGACACCCATAAAGATGGCCTGCCTCATGCGGCAGATGCCATCGATATCCTTGCCGTACCACTTGTTTTTGCCACCGTAGGTCATAAGGCCAAACACCTTGTCCTGCGGCTGCAGCACGTTGGTCAGTACACGTGCCATATCCTTGTCGATCTCGGAGTAATAGATGCCCGTGGCGACGCCGATTAGATGATATTCGTGCAGGTTGGGGTACTCGTTTTTGCCGAGTGACTTCACGTCGAGGGTATCGATCTCGGGGTGCGCCTCGACGATGGCGTCCACGAGCTTTTTCGTATTGCCGTGATGGCGCGAGGCGTAGAGGATGATGGTTCGCATAAGAAGGCCTTTCAGCTGTAATTGCATCAATGTCTGTATGGTACCCCGTTACATGGCTGGGATACCGGACGCATCGATGAACGTGCGGGTTTGTCCTTTGGTCAGGGCCGAGACGGGTACTTGCGAGCAAAAAGCAGTTGTTCGAAAGGATGGGCAATGGAATACGCTCTCTCCAACGATTCGATTTCTATTAAGGTGTCCACGGCTGGTGGTTCGTTTACCTCGATCGAGGCCGGAGGTCGCGAGTATCTGTGGCAGGGCGATCCCGCCGTGTGGTCCGGCCAGGCACCGATTTGCTTCCCGATTTGCGGAGGTTTGCGCGATAACAGCGCCATGACGTTTGCCGGACATCATGTGAAGCTCGCCCGCCACGGCTTTGCGCGCAAGCAGGAGTGGAAGCTGTTGAGCCAGAGCGAGAACGAGCTGGCGATGTGCCTGGCTTCGGAGGATAACGCCGCGCTGCTGAGCGATTATCCGTATCCGTTTAAGCTTGTCGCCCGCTATACGCTCGAGGACGCCGCCGTGCGTGTCTCCTATGAGGTTACCAACGAGGGCACCGAGGACATGCCGTTCTTTATCGGTGGACACCCCGGCTTTAGGTGTCCGCTCGACGAGGGCGAGGCCTATACGGACTACGAGTTGCGTTTTGAGAAAGACGAGGCTGCGGAGCTCTGCACCGCCGTTCCCTCGACCGGATTGATTGACGTGACCAACCGCTCCAAGAACCCCATGGTGGGAAAGACGCTGCCTCTGTCACATGAGCTCTTCGATTTTGCGGAGACCATCTTTGACGTGCTCGAGAGCCGTCAGGTCACGCTTTCCAAAAAGGGCGAGGACAAGGGCATTCGCCTGAGCTTTGAGGGCTTCCCGTACCTCATTGTGTGGAGCAAGCCCGAGGGTGATTTTGTGGCAGTTGAGCCCTGGGGCGGCCTCTCGACCTGTTCCGATGAGGATGACGTGCTTGAGCACAAGCGCGGTTGCCTTATCGCCAAGCCCAAAGAAACCATCGTGCGCTCGTTCACAATCGAGATTCTGTAGTCGCATGTAGCCAATTCGTTTTGCAAGGCATAAGGAGCCTGCGAGATAAGGAGCTAGAAATGATCCTCACCGTTACGATGAACCCGTCCGTCGATACGCGCTATCAGCTCGATGAGCTCATTATCGACGACGTCAACCGCGTGACGCCCGAAAAGACCGCCGGTGGCAAGGGCCTCAACGTGGCCCGCGTCCTGGGCCAGCTGGGCGACGACGTTGTGGCAACCGGCTTGCTTGGTGGTCATATGGGCGCCTATATGGCCGAGCTCATGGATGCCAACGGCATTAAGAATGATTTTGTGCCCATCAAGGGCGAGACTCGCATCTGTCTCAATATCCTTCATGCTGGCAACCAGACCGAGTTGCTCGAGAGCGGCCCGACGATTGCCCCCGAGGAACTCGATGCCTTTACCGCCAAGTTCGCCGAGCTTGCGAGCAAGGCCGATGTCGTTACCATCTCGGGTTCGCTGCCCCGCGGCGTCGAGGCGGACTACTATGCCAAGATCACGGGCATTGCCGAGAACGCCGGCGCCAAGGTGCTGCTCGATACCTCGGGTGCCTCGCTTGAGGCTGCGCTCAAGTCCGAGGTCAAGCCTGAGCTGGTTAAGCCTAACCTGACCGAAATTAACGGCCTTCTGGGCACGAGCTTTACCACCGACGATGTGGACGAGCTCCGTTCCGCGCTCGCCTCTGACGCCCGCTTCTCCGATATCCCCTGGGTCGTCGTATCCATGGGTGCTGCCGGCTCAGTTGGCTTCCACAATGGCCGTGCGTTCCGCGCCAAGACCCCCGATATCCCCGCCGTTAACGCTACGGGCTCTGGCGATTCGACCATTGCCGGCTTCGCACATGCGATTGCTGCCGGCGCCGACGACGAGACGGTGCTGCGTACCGCCAACACCTGCGGCAAGCTCAATGCCATGGATCCCATGACTGGCCACTTGGTTATGGATCGTTGGGACGAGGTTTACAACGGCGTTGTCGTGACCGAGCTGTAGGAGCTTGTGCTGCGGCCCCGGCATCGGTTGCTAGCTCATGTCGCCGACAGGTGCAGTAGCATTATGCCGGGGCGCGACGCCGACACTGTCGTGTTCAATCCCGACCTTACCCTGGTCGAGACGCATGTGGGTGGCAACAGCGTCGGTAATGCGTTTGCCGAGTAGCCGCCAAAGAAACGATCCGAGAGGGGATTTAGATGATTTACGGTGCATTGGGCGATATCGAGGAGTACCGTGGAATGCTCAAGGGCCTCGACGTGCTGATCGATTGGCTCGAGGAGAACGATCCGGCGAAGCTCGAGGTCGGCAGCCATCCGATTCTGGGCGACAAGGTCTTTGCGAACGTCATGGCTCCCACGACGCGTCCCGAAGCCGAGGCTCACTATGAGACGCATCAGCGCTATCACGACCTGCAGATCGACGTCGAGGGTCGCGAGGCCTTTAAGGTTGCCACGGGCAGCCTGACGCTGGTTCAGGAGTTTGACGAGAAGGACGACTACGATCTGGTCGATTCCGACGCCTCGATCGCCGGCGATCTTGCTGACGACAAGTTTGCGCTGTTTGTTGCCGGCGAGCCTCACATGCCCACGCTCGAGTTCCCGGGCGATGGCGCGCAGCCGGTCAAGAAGATCTGCTTTAAGCTGCTTGCAGACGCTTACTGGGAGGAGTAACGCGCTGCTCGGCTGAGCTGTTCGTGCGCTGGCGTGATTTCCCTAGGGGAATCACGCTGCGACCCCGCCAACCGTGTTTTCCCTAGGGGAATCACGGTTGGCGGGGCTTTTTGTTGAGTAGGGGAGTTTCCGGCGGCGTTGTGCCTGGATTGGCGGATGTGCGCCCGAAATCGGCAACAAAAAAGCCGCCCGAAGGCGGCTGTCTTGTGTAATGGAGCCAGCGACCGGGCTCGAACCGGTGACCCCCGCTTTACGAGTACGTGAATTCGGCATTTGACGAGATGAGGCCAATTTCACTGAATTAAAAGGAAGCGCAGGTAGAAATAGGTAATTAACAATTATTGAGCTAGCTATTAGAATCATATTTCCCACTATTTTCACACTTAGAGAGACTTAAAAGTGTGAAAAGTTTCGATTAGGCTTGCTGGCAAAGCTTTAAAGGCTTTGCCAGCAAGCCTAATCGAAAATCTAACGAGGGATATGATTGCAGGGATTGATAAAAAAGACCGCTCGCGGCACATCGGAATGCATCGATAAGAGCAAAGGCGTCTATCGGATTTATTTTTCCCTGGGAAAAGATCCGGAGACAGGACGGTACCGCCGTAGTCCGTCACGCAGGGTTCACTGCAGAAGCAAGAACCCGAAAAACTGGCCGAGTGAAGTCGCCAAGGCGCTGGAGGCCTATAGAGCTGAACTTGAGGGCGCTTCCAACCGTGGCAATGGTCCTCTGGGCCTATCAGATTATGCGGACAGGTTTCACGCGAACAGGGAGTCGACCATGGGATCACCTCTTGCTTATGAGCGTGAAGGTTTGGACATTCGTCACATACGCGAGCTGTTCGGCAATCCCGATCTCACTCGGCTTAAATCGGATGACGTTCGCACTGCTTATGCCAAGGCTAGAAAAGAAGGCCGATTCAGCGAAAGTGAAATTCGCCGCATCCACATCAAGCTCAAACAGGTAATGGAGGATGCCGTCGATAACGACCTCGTGGGCAAAAACCCTTGTAGGGGAGTGAAACTGCCCAAGCAGAATGTCGAGGCTCGTAAGGCGCTGAGCGCCGATGAGGCGGCAAGGCTTCTTGCGGTCCTTTTGGAGGAGAAGCCATCTTCCTTTATCACATGCACAATGCTTCTACTTCTCTGCGGTTTGAGGAAGGGGGAGGCCCTTGGTCTCTCATGGGAGGATTATGACCCCGACGCCAAGACTCTGAGGATAGTAAAGCAATATACGAACGACAGGACATTGAGGCCGCCTAAATCAAAGATGAGCAGGCGTAAGATTTCGGTTGGAAATGAACTTGCCGACTATCTGGACAGGTGGAAAGCCATTCAGCGGAGTGAGTTCGATTCCTTTGCAGTGGGGCAGACTGGAGAAACGCCCATTGTCCATTCCATTGGGATCGTTGACGCCGCCAACGGCAAACGGGCTCTTGTGACCCGGATGGATGGACATAACTATTCAAGGGCGTTTAGGCTGTTTGCGGCGAAAAACGGCTTCGGTACTTTTAAGGAGAGCAGGGAAGTCATTGGGAGTGACGGCGTCAAACGTACCCGCTATACGGGTTATAGCGGGCTGAAGCCTCATGAGCTTAGACATACGCAAGCGACTTTGCTCGTTGGTGCCAATGCGGACATTAAGACGATCCAGGCGCGTTTGGGCCATGCTAGCCCATCGACGACGCTGTCTATCTATAGCCACTTTATCGAGGCAAATGACCAGAAGGCAGCATCAGTGCTGGATGATCTGCTGAAGGGCTAAAAAGGGCTAAAAAAGAGGCCCCTTTGGGGCCTCTTTTTTAAGCGACATTGTTTCGGTAGATCATTGCGCCATATGGCGGCTCCAGCTCCATAGACTGATAGTAGCTGGCATCTAGAAGGTTGAAATAACAAATGATGGGGGCGGCTAGGTGCTCGTCCATATTTAGGTAATGTCCATCATCATCTGTGACCAGTTTGACCTCGTCGCGCATCACGTCGGTCATGCGGGGCCAGAGTTTGGTTGCGCGCTGCAATTTGTCCTTTTGACTGTACTCTCCGTTATGGAAGAAGGCAAAATGAGGCGCATCGTATTTTGCGCCGCCGCGAATTTCGATAATTCCGACCTGGCTGCAAGACTTCGCGCATTCCTCTGTTTCCAATAAAGTCCAAGAGGAGGGGAGGACAGCGTAATCGCCGCCGAGGAGATCGACCCGTCTCATTCCCTGGGGCCTCTCCTCTTTCTCGCAATATAAAGAGAAATGGTCGTGGAGCCTCTGGAATTGCTCTCGATAAAGTTCCAATTGACTAAAACTCATTTCTTCTGATCCGTCAACGGGAAGGGCCTTCATTTCATTGGTGATTTGCCGAGCTTCCCTGAGGCACGCCTCATCGAGGGCCCTGGCGACCCTCGGCTGCAACCCCGTGAGCAGGTTGCATAGATAGTCGATAGCCTCGCCGGTGCTTCTGACTGATTCGGGGTTCTTGAGGCGTAGCTCTTCGATTTTCTCCGGGGTCGTCGCCTGAACAGTTGTTCCGAACTTAATTTTCCGCATCTTACTTCCGGATAATGGTAAACGTCCCATAACCACTCCAATCATCGTTGTATATATATTAAATCAGTCAGACAATAAAGTCTATACAGTCAGAAAGTGAATTAGAAATTAGAACTGTAACTAGATATGATTGTGCAACAGACAGTGTTACAATATAAACAGTAAGCGCCTGACCAGCTTGTTTGAAAGGAGTTATTTTATTTTCGGTCATTGATTAAAAAGCCGCCCGCCCTTCCCTATCTAAGTTTGGCGACGAAGGGGGAGGGGCGAGCTAGCCTGAAAGGATTCTACCATGATTGTAGAGCCTGAACCGTACGCTGCCGTACAAGCATCAACTGCGGTTTCTTCTGATTCCAACTTGGGCCACGAGCGCCTTCTTGGCATCGCTGAAGTGTGCAAGATAACCGGCTTGAGTCCGGTTACGGCCTCGAAGATGATGAAGGAGAGCGGGCGCGCGATTGCGTTGCACCGCCGCATTTACATCCTTGAATCGAGCTTCTTTGCATACCTCCATGAATTGGAGGCGAGCGAACCGTGCCGGCTTTAAATCCCATGAGCGTCGGCCTCGACGAGACCGCCTTGCGTATCTTAAAGAATAGGCCGCTTGGGCATATCGAACACGGTGCGCTGGATACTATCCTCGGAGGTCTTCGTCAATACCTGTGCATCGTCCCCGGCGGACCCGGTACGGGTAAAACAACGTTTATGCAGCAAATCGCCGACGGATGGGCCATTGCTGGCCATCCGGTGGTCATCTTTGAGGGCGAGCTCGGGCGAGACAGCATGCTCGCGAAGAGCCTCACCCGCATCTCGGGCGGCGAGCTCACGCACGATGATATGAACGGCGATGGCATGTCTGAGGACAAACGCGGGCTCTTCGAGAAGGTTCTCGACATTTACGCCCGCAGCATCGCCGAGCGAATGTATATCATTCCTGGTGAAATTAAATATGCCGGGATGCGAAAGGCAATCGAAGAGGTTGCCGATAAACATGGCGAACCGCCACTGGTTATTGTTGATTACGCGCAAATCGTCTCTTTGCCGCAGGAACTGCGCATTGCCGACGAGCGTATCGGTCTCAAGCTCGTCGCTTCCGAGCTCCGCCGAATCGTGGATGAGGCCCATTGTCCGCTCTTCGCTATCTCATCAATTAACCGCGTTAATTACGACAAGCAGACCACCGGGCTTCAGGCGATAGGCGGGTGCAACATGTTCGAGTATTCGGCAGATCTCGTTATGTCGCTTTCTATTAAGGGCGATAAGCCCGAAGAGCGTAATGCCAATATGTTGCTTAAAAAACGGCCCGTCATTGCTTCAATCACAAAGAACCGTTACGGTTCCTGCGGTATTGTCGAGTTTGAGTTCAACGCACCAGCAGCGATGTTTACCGAAATCGGCTAATTATGGAGCCCGGACCCTACATTGGTGGATACCGGGCTCCCAATCCATGCTTGTCGTCCGATGAGCTCGCGCGCGCCGAGAACAGGGATCTTCCTCTGCTCTCGGCCGATGAGCTCATTTGGGAATGGAAGCGCCTGCTCGATGCTCTCGATATCTATAGAGAACAATGGCGACCATACCGTATATATCTCGGCAGCTTGCCGGGAGTCCCCTTCGATGTCTGGGCGAGGGTGAGGATTGGGCGCATCGGTCAGATGCTCCAAACAATTTCAACTTAATAAAAGGGGCGGGGCCGATGCGTCGGCCCCGCTCGGATTCAAGACTTTAGTCCGCTGGCCGCGCAGCGGCCAGCTTTAAACCACCCGCTACGCGGGTGGAGACAAACGGCTTTACAAAGCCACCCCTCCGACCGATATTGACGATTGTTCAGGCCGTCAAGAATTCGAGTCGAAGGGGTGGTCGCCATGGCCCAGAAGGCCTACAGCCTTTCCCACACGAAGTGGATGTGCAAGTACCACATCGTGTTCACGCCGAAGTATAGGCGCAAAGTGATCTACAACCAAATCAGGAGCGACATAGGGGAGATCCTCAGGAAGCTGTGCGAGTACAAGGGGATCGAGATAATCGAGGGGCACCTGATGCCCGACCACGTGCACGTGCTGCTGGCGATCCCGCCGAAGTACAGCGTCGCGAGCGTCATGGGCTACCTGAAGGGGAAGAGCTCGCTGATGATATTCGACAGGCACGCCAACCTCAAGTACAAGTTCGGCAACAGGAAGTTCTGGGCGGAGGGCTACTACGTGTCCACCGTCGGCCTGAACGAGGCGACGATCGCCAAGTACATCAGGGAGCAGGAGTCCCACGACATCGCGCTGGACAAGCTGAGCGTGAAGGAGTACGAGGACCCCTTCAAGAGGGGGTGATGCTGCCGGTTCGACCGGCGCGCCACGGGTCAAGATGCACTAGGCCTGGACGAAGTCCGGGCCCGCGCCTTTAGACGCGAGCCCGGGGCCCGTGGGTTATACCCTAAGAGCAAACCACCCTTTTTAAGGGTGGTTCTGATTGGATGGTTATGACTTCCATGAATACGCATATCAACGTACGGATGAGTGAGTCGCAGCGTAAGGCTATCGAGGAGAAGGCGGCGGCCATGAACATGCCGGCGTCCTCCTTCATGCGCGATGCCGCCCTGCTCTGCGGCGAGAAGCCGGTCAGGGTCGCCGACGCGGGGGAACTTGCCGGTATCAGGACTGAGTTGAAGAAGATCGGCACGAACCTCAACCAGGCGGTCCGCGCCCTCAACACCTACGGGTCCGATCCGGTCGTCCTCAATAATCTCAACCGGGCGACATCAATCGTCTCGACGGCGGTGGGCTGGGTCAACGACCTACTCGCCCGTGCGAGAGAGTAGGTGGTTCTCGTGAAGGAGAAGGTGGTCATGGCGCTGGTTTTCGCAGCGCTGCTTACCGCGGGGTTTGCGCCACTTATCGCCATTCCCCTCGATTGCATGATCCTCGGATTTCCAATCGAGCTGAGCTCGATCGGATTCACCCTGAGCGTGGATAACACCATTTGGTGGTGGATTAACGTGGGGCCTCATTGCGTCCCTGGCTGTCTCGCCTCGTTCGCGCTGTTCCTGTCGGTATTCGTGCTCATGCAGCTATCGGCTTCCTCGAAGGAGCGAGCCGCCGACGGAGGTGTACTTGGGGAGGCGCGGGTGAAAACGGGGCCGGAGACCATCCGGGGCTCGGAGATTTGGGACGGGCACGGACAGCCGAAAAGCAGAGGATTCGTGTACGGGTTTGAGAAGACGCTGTTCGGCTCCAAGTATCTGTTCGAACCGAGGCGGCACATGTTCCTCGACGGCTCAACGGGTGCCGGAAAATCAAGATCGCTGCTGATCCCGACAATTGATCTGCTGACGTATGGGGCGGATGACGGGGAATCGAGGCCGCAGACCATTATCGTGTCCGATGTGAAGAGTGAGCTCATCGAGTTGACGGGCGACGAGCTGGAGCGTCGCGGGTACCGGGTGCTTCTGCTGGACGCCCAGCATCCCGAGAAGAGCGACACGTTCAATCCACTGGAAATGGTCGATAGGCTCGCGAACGGGGGGAATCTGCCGGGGGCTGAGCAGGCCGCGGATACCGTCGCCCGTACGCTCATCGCCGGGGAGGGCGATGCGAAGGCGAGCCACTGGACGGAATCCGCGCGGTCGCTGCTCGCCGCGACGATCCTTCTGGTCGTGCTGGACGAGGGCTGCCCGCGGGGCTGCAAGCACCTCGCGACGGTCTACCACATCATGTGCCTGGGGACGGAGGGGGCCGGCGAGGATCCGTGTGAGCCGCTGAAGGGCCTGTTCCGTTCCCTGCCGCAGGGGCATCCGGCCCGCTCGCGTGCCTCACAGTTCATCTCGAGCGGCGGCAACGAGCTGAGGAGCATCGTTTCCACGCTAAAGGTCAACCTGAGGATCTACGCTTCGGCGCCGATTGCGCGAATGGTCTCGGGCGATGATATCGATCCGAGTAGAATCCTGAGCGAGAAGACCGCGCTGTTCCTCCACGTGATGGACGAGGGCTCCCCCTACAACGCGATCGCGGCGGTCCTGTTCGAGCAGCTCTACGCTGCCGTGTATTCCATCGCGGACGCAGCTGGTGGAAAGCTGCCGCGGCCGGTGTCCATCCTCGGCGACGAATGGGGGAACCTGCCGAAGGTCGAGTGCCTGCCTAGCCTTCTCAGCCTTGGGCGCTCGTACGACCTGTTCTGGATGGGCGCAGTCCAGAACATCTCTCAGCTGAACAAGTACGGCGAGCGCGACGGACGGAAGAAGATCCTGGCAAACTGCGGCGTCAAGGTCGCCATGAAACTGGGCGAGGCCGAGGACCGCCAGTATTTCACCGAGCTAGTCGGGAAGACGACGCGGCACACCATGGGAACCAGCTCGAGCAGGGGGCCTTCGGGCGGTACGGGGTCGACATCCTACAGCGAGCACGCCGACGACCTGATTCATCCTTGGGAGTGGACGGAGATGTCCCCCGACAAGGACGGCGTCATCGTGGTGAAGACCGCGGAGAACGGCGTGGGCAGGGAACATGCGGGGTGCTTCCGGGCCCCTGTCTGCGATTGCACGCGGATGCCGACGAAGGAGCACTTCGATCTGGGGACGCGCGAGCACGAGGCGGCCAAGAGGATGGAATACCAGGCCAGGCTGATATCAAGGCAAATGGGTCGTGAGGACGGCGTCGATCTCTGGACTCCCGAATTCGAGGAAGAGGCCGCGGAGCCGCCTGTTGCCGACGGATGGTCCGGCCTCTTCGTCGACTGACGGCGGTTTTTGAAGGGAGTTGGAAAATGACCGCAATCAAGCAGGCGAGCGTCATGAGCGGGGAGCACCTCCAAAACCTCAAGCGGTATTTCGATTGGGACAGGGAGAAAGTCCTGGACCACGATACCCAGCACATCATCGATGAGGATCGATGGTTCGAGGAAATGGACGCCACCCGGGAGGCGGCCGGGCACAACCGGCCCGGGAAGCAGGGCGCAAGGTGCACGTACATGCAGCATCAGGTGATCGGCTTCAACCCGGACGAGTGCTCCTGCAACGGCGGGCCGATGACGCCCTCGCGTTGCATGGAGTACGCGAGGGACTACATCGCCAAGCGCTATCCCAACCAGGAGATCGTGATTGTGCTGCATGAGGAGAGGTGCAGGTCGGATGGATCGGCCCGATTCGCCGCTCACCTCGCCATCAATAGGACGGACCTCGAGACTGGGCGGCGTCTGAACGACGGGCCGGCGAGGGCGGCGGCGAAATCCCGCGTGAGAACGGTGAAGGAGCTCGATACGAAGTACGGCCTGAGCCAGCTCGAAAGGGGCCTCTCGAACTCGAAGGTGCACGCGCGCCAGCCCGGTCGCGAGGAGCGCGAGATGGCAAAGAAGGGTAGATCCGACAAATCCGAGAACGCAAGGGTCCGAGCGATTGTCGCCCAGAGGGCAGAGGAGGTCGGGAGGCTCAAGAGCTGCCCCGACCGCTTCGGAGAGTTTGCAAGGCGGTTGGAATCGGATGGGATCGAGATCGCCCGATCCAAGCGGGGGGCGCTGCAATACCGCTATCACTCGGAGTCCCTCGGCAAGACGAGGAAGATCAACGGCGCGAGGCTCGGCTACGCCGTCAACCGCTCGACCGGGCGGATTATGAGGTTCACGGCAAGGGGAATCGACCTTGCCATACGGGCCGCGTGGGAGCTGGCTCGCGAGGGTGTGGATGACGAAAGAGGCCGGGACTGACTTTCATATCTGAGGTCCGTGCAACAGCCGGTAAGCCTGTTGCACGGTTCTGCGGGAGCGACTTTGGAGCGGTTCGCACATCCCGGCTTCGGCCGGGCAAGATATTCCGTTGCACGGAATACATATCTTGCATGCCCCGAGAAGCGTAGGCCGAATCGACCGGAGTGCAACGGGACAGGTGAGCGGAGGCGCAGTGATGGCGACCCAGGGGAGCCATCGAACGGAGCCGGAGCGAGAGCCGGCGGGGCGATCGCGAGTTGAAGCCGAGTGATTGTCCCGCCGTTCACGGCCCGCCGGCGGCGGCCCGGGGTTCCAAGGGGACTCGTCCCTTTGGCGCGAAGGGGTCCGGGGATGGCGCGAGACATCCCCGTGAAACGCCGCGACGGGCACGCCCCTGTTAGCGTCAATCTAATTTTCACCAGTTTCACTAATCAAACGCGCCGTTCGCGCAAAGGCGGCTTCACCGGTTGCGCTAACGTATTTTCACCGATTCCGGTCACGGCTTGACGGGGCCGTCCCTCGGCAGGTCCTTCAGCCTGTAGGACCTGCCGGCTATCTTGACCAGGTGGCAGTGGTGGCACACCCTGTCCGCGATCGCGCTCGCCGCCACGTCGTCCCCGAACACCCTGCCCCAGCCGCCGATCCCCACGTCGGCGGTGATGATCGTCGAGCGCTGCTCGTAGCGCGTCGATATCAGCTGGAACAGCAGGTCCGCGCCCGCGCTGCCGACGTCGAGGTAGCCGAGCTCGTCGATGATCAGCAGCCTCGAGTGGGCGTAGTACTTGAGCCTCTTCTTGAGGATGCCGCGCGACGAGGCGTCCTCCAGGTCCTCGACGAGCCGGGCGCAGTCCACGAACCTGACCTCGCGCCCCGCCCTGACGGCCTCGATGCCCAGCGCGACGGCGAGGTGCGTCTTGCCCACGCCGGGGCTCCCCACGAGCAGGACGTTCTCGGCCCGCTCGACGAACCTGAGGGTCGCGAGCTCCTCGATCTCTGCGCGCGGGACCGACGGCTGGAAGTCCCAGTCGAAGTCCGCCAGCCCCTTGACGTAGGGGAACCCCGACGACCGAATGCGCTGGTTGGTGATCCTGACCTCCCGGGCGGCGACCTCGACGCGCGTCATCTCCTCGAGGGCGGAGGCGAAGCCCCGCTCGCCCGCGGCGACCATCCTCACGTAGTCGGGCAGGGACGCCGCCATCTCGTGCAGCCCGAGCGCGGAGAGGTCGACCTCGCCAGGTCCATCGCGCGCCACAGCCGCGGCCTTGGCGACCTGTCGTAGCATTCGCTGCCCTCCCGCAGACGGGGCACCGCAGCCCGAAACTCGTCCACGGCCTGACGCCGACGATTATCCTGCCGCCGTCGATGCTGGCGTACTCGATCACGGTGTGGACCAGCGCGAGCGCGCGGCTTAGTATCCTGTTCATGCGTCAGGGCCTTTCCGGTAGGTTGATGTAGCAAGCGAAATCCTACCCTGCCCGGCGCGGAAACGGCCCCCTCTCGGGGCCGTTTCCCTTATATGCGGAACTTTTTTGCATCCACCTGCGGAAAAATTGATGTCTCGCCCACAGAAACTACCGAAGAGCCTAAAATCGGCTCATATTCAAACAGACACAAGGAGGGATTAATTATGGAATGGAGCTTTGACGAAATAAGGGGATTTATCCCGAAATCGATTTCTCTCCCATACTCAAGAGAGGAAAAGAACGGGTACCGCTCTGTTCTAACCGGACGCGATGAGCTGAACTATATCATGTTGAACGGAAGCGGGAGCTACATCGTCTCTCTGTGCGATGGTAAAAACACCGTCGAAACAATCCTTAATCGGATGTGCGACAAGTTTCCAGACGCCAATCCGGACATGCTCAAATCTGACTTAGCCTCGGCAATGAGAGGTTTCAGCGTATCGAGACTAATAGGATGGGTCAAAACTCCGACCGAAAATGGCACACCCATTGCCGATGAGATTTGCGTGGACAATGGGACCCATATACGGCTTGCCCAAGAAAACGATATTCGCCTGATTTGCTCCCTGGCAAGCCAGGCGAGCTCATCAGAACCAGAAAGTCCCACAATTGTCTACGGTTGGCCTCTTTCCGTCGAGCAGTATGAACGACCGCTAGAGGTGCGAAACGGATTGTTCAATCTGAGCAAGGAATTTTTCATTGTATATGAGTCAGGGAGACCAACCGGTCTACTCGGCCTCGCCCCCTCCAGCAATCCCTTACTCAGATACGCAGACATCTGTCTTCTTTTGTGCCCCGCAAGCATCGCCGTTCAATGTATTGCCGCTGCGGCCAGCTTCTATCGTCAAGAATTTTGCGATGTTCCCAATTTTTTCCACCTGAACCTAACCAGCAAGGAAATTGCATCAAACGAAGGAATTCGAAATCTTATCAATGAGCCAGAATTCACTTGCGCTGGCACTTTTCCAGGTGAGTGCAGCGACGGCGACTGCATGAATGTATACTGTTTTTCAGAAGTCTGTTAAGAGGAACCATGGGACGAGTTTCGGAAAACAAGTACACCAACGTTCTCAGAGCGCCACATCACGTCGCCCTTGACATAACAAACAAGTGCAACTTGAGATGTCTGCACTGCTATAACAGCAGCGGCGAGAATGAGGTCATGCACGACGAGTTGACCTCAGATGAACTTTTTGTTTTCGCAAGGGAAATGGCAGACATGTCGCTTTACAGCATGTGTTTCTGTGGAGGAGAAACCTTGTTGCGCAGTAAAGATATCTTGCGCTGCCTTCCCATATTGCGAGATGGGAATGTTGCAGCGAGCCTGGTAACCAACGGGCTTCTCCTCACGGAATCCCTTCTCCGAGATTTAGAAGATTCCGGACTCAAAAGCATCCAATTTAGCCTAGACGGCATTGGGTCAGCTCACGATAGGCTGAGGGGACATGAGGGAGCCTTCGAAATCGTCGAAGAAGCAGTTGCCACCGTACTCAACCATTCCGATTTGCACCTTGCTATCGCATTTACGCCCACGTCGTTCAACACCGAACAGTTTCCCGATGTCATCTCACTATTAGATGAGATTTTCACCAAATCTAACAGGCCGAAGAGGACGCCGGGTGACTTTATCGAACTACGTGTCCAACCCCTCATGGTTTTGGGCCGTGCGCGAAAGAACACATTTATTAGACCGGACTATTCCCAATACCGTACGTTGATTCACGCCATTCAAGAGGACGACTTCCTTCGGAAGCACCCGAATGTCCGACCGCAATGGGGCGACCCCGTCGACCATCTAATTCGCTTCTCTGATAACCGATATCTATTAGATCAGGTTTCAGTGCACGCAAACGGCGACATCGTCGTTTCTCCGTATATCCCGTTAGTGGTTGGCAACATCAGAAACCACCCTCTTGAGGATTACTGGAACAACGGACTTAGCTCAATTTGGTCCACAAAACTGGTTCAAGACCTCTGTAACCACATGTGGACCATTGACGACATGGAGCGTATGTCCGACACAATTTGCGATATAGATATGGGAGGTGATCTACACGTTGACCTGATTGATGATACCGCGGATGAACTGTTGAACTCATCGTTGAAGGAGATGTTGGGTTAAATGTACGAGAAGCCCGTAGTAGACAACATGAATCCGACCAGAGCATCGACTCTTGGAACGGAAACTTGGTTCGACATGTATTACATCGTGTGGGGAGCAAATGTGGCGGTCGGAGTCACCGCAGTTGGAGCCTATGAACTGGTCCTCATCACTTTTGCCGCAGCACTTCCCCTCAGCGAGCAAGGTGGCCAAGACGAGCAATGAGTCCTGAAGCGCTAAGATCATCCATTGGCGGCATGGTAGGAGGAATCTGCTTTCTCGTTGTCGGGGTGTTAATGGTAAAGACCGGCAATCCCGGCCTGATTCACAGTTACCATATCGCTCATATTCCAAGCGAGAAGATTCCTCTTGTTGCCAGATTGGTCGGACTCGGAATAGCGTTGACGGGAGCCGGTCTCGTTCTCGCGGGCATCATTGCCTTTGCGTCCCAAATCCCATTATCGGCATCGGCGGCTTTCATTCTGCCGCTCATCATAATCTTTGCCGGTCTTGGCGTCTCCTTGCTAACGATCGTAGTGTTCACATTTCGACCATGGTCATAATGGATTTCCTATTGCATGAAACTTCAGGCGCATGCCCAACAAACAATGAAAAAATTTACAGCTTTAGTCGGACGGCTGTTTTATTTTTCAGCCGTCCGACTGCCGTGCGCGGCCTATTGATCGAACATAAAATTCCCGTTTCTATGAGGATCCAGCTCGCAAAGACTCTCTATGGAAGCGCTCGTGCCGATTAGTCGCCGCTTCGTTTCCACCGAACCGCGGTGTAAGGTGTCATCAGTTGGTATTTCATACCTGATAGATTGGGGCCATTCTTGATTCGGTACGTCTTATCGAAGTTTAGTAAAACAAAGGGTGCTTTCACGTTCATTGCCATCACGACGATTGGAATCGCCCTTTCCTATGCCGCACCATATGTGAACGGAAAGTTCTTAGATTTCCTTCTTGCCAATCGCAGCGAGAAGGATGCTGTGCTTTTTGCGCTCTTCGTAGCTTCAATAGGGGTCTTTTCTGCCTTATTTTCATATTTTGCAGGAACGTTATCTATCCGTATATCCACAAAGCTTTCTTTTGACCTACTCAGGGAAACCGTCTTGCGCTTTGAGCGAGTTAATTTTCTGACGAACCGAACAACCGACTCAGCCTATACGACGCAAAGGATTTTCACTGACTCAGGTGTTGTTTCTTCTTTCGTTCTAACAAACTTTATCAGCGCTCCCCTGTCTGTTGTCGCCATTCCTTTCGTGTTGCTCGTCATATGGTCGGTTGATCCACTCCTCGCACTATTCTCCATCCTCCTTCTTGTGGCATATCTCTTCGTTATTACCGGATTGCGAAAGCTTCTATATAAAGTCATGTACGAGAAGAAGGAGGCAGATAGCGCTTTCTATGCCGTAATAGCATCGCAGTTGAATCAGATTCTCAACATTCAGTTAACGTCTTCATACAATAAAAGCGAGCTAGCACTTGACACCGGATTTGAAAAGTATTTTCCAAAGGTCTTGCACTCGGGAAAGCTCTCATTCTCACTAACATCGATTGACAGCCTTTTTGCTGCCGTGTTTCAAGCGATAATACTCATCGTATCCGGAGTGCGAATCATCAATGGAACCATGACGATAGGCGAATACACCATCGTCGGTGCATATTTTGCCGTCCTATTTAAAACCTTGAAAAACACGATGAACCTGTTCAAGTCCTATCAGGATGCCAAGGCTTCGTGGGACAGGATGAGCGCCATGGGAAAGGTAGGACCGGAACCAGAGCAAGATCAGACAGGTTTAGTCAAGATTGACACAATAAATCGCATTTCTGTTTCCAAGTTGGATTTTACGGTACCCCTTCCAGACGGATCTCCCCGAAAGGTTCTTGACGGATTTTCCTTCGATTTCTCCGGCCCTGGAACATACTGCATAACCGGAGAAAATGGAAGAGGAAAAACGTCGCTCCTTTACCTGCTCCTTGGGCTGTATCCATCGGCAGGCAAAGTAACATACAACGACATGCCGATTGAAAAATGCAATTTGGATTACATACGTTCAGACACGATATCGTGCTGCCCCCAACCGTGCTTCGCTCCAGATGAGACGGTTCGGGACCTGTTGGATTATTTCAACACCCCATTTTTTACAAAGCACCAGCATATGAATGAGCTACCGTCGTTGACAACCAGCATAGAGGGCTTGCTTGAGAAACGTTGTCCTGAACTTTCGGGTGGTGAGCTGCGCCGTGTATACTTGTGGTCGGCAATTTCCCGTAATCCATCAGTCTTGGTGCTCGATGAGCCTACAACTGGATTGGATGAAACAAGCCGAGCCGAACTCGCTTCGTATGTCAGAAACAACAAATTGAAACAGCTCATTATCATTGTTTCACATGATAATGAGCTGGCAAATGCAGCGGAAACGATCGTCAGTCTAGATAACGCGTCACACCGTTGCGCAAATCGATAGGACCGCATCGAGTCGCAGCAATTGCAGAAGGCTAAGCTATAATGATTGCCCTTTACCCATGCGTATCTCAAGGCCTTTGATGATGATCCTTGATACCGTGGTGTTGTGTTCCGCCGCGTAGGTGCTCATCTCTTGCTTCTGCTCTTCCGTAACCCAAAAGGTGATGCACTCCCCTTTCTTGCGACTTGTCGAATCCCCTTTGTTTCGTGTGTCTTGATTACCCATGAGGGTCATGCTCGCCTCTCCAACGGGCATGACGCGGCGAGTTGGCTTCTTAATTGCCACCGTAAATCTCCTTATCCTCCTCGATGCCCTCCTTCACCTGTTTGAGTAATTGTCCTCTTTGACACCGGCGATATTGCGCTTACACACCGTCCGCTCACATCCCGAATATTGCCGTTCGGCACCGCCGATATTCCCGTCGGCACCGTCCCCCTGGTACGTTCCGGCTGTCCATGCAGCCGAGACCAAGGAGGTACAGCATGGCGAGAAGGATAAGGGCCAGGGAGGCCCTCAGGCTCCGTGCGTCCGGCCTGTCGCAGAACGCGATAGCCCGCGCGGCGCATTGATTGGAAGGCTGTATGGACGTCAGGCTGCTTGGAAAGAAAAACGAGGGCGAGGGCCTTGGGGTCGCTGTTCTCGTTGATTCGGCTTTTGCAGAGTTAAAAGACAAGAGCGATGAGCAGTTGGCGGAGGCCCAGAGATTTTTGATTGACTTTATGAAAAAAGTTGCTCGGCTAAAGGGAGTGAGAATTGATCGGCCCCATTTCCTCCGCTCGGAGCTGAGGAGGAAGGGTGTCCATAAAGATGTCGGCGAGTTTGCCGTGGAAACGACCCCCGTTACCGCCGGAATCGATGTGGGCCTGATCGATAGAATTGCTAGAGAAGTAATTGATTATGAGGCAAAGAAGTCAACCGCCTTTTCCTTTGCAGCGGGTCTTCCCGGAGGTGTCGCGATGGTGGGCACCATTCCTGCCGATATTACGTAATACTACGTGCACGCATTCAGGATTATGCAGAAACTGGCATACCTGTATGGCTGGCAGACCATTTTTGAAGAATGTGACGACGTTGATGATGAGACTCTCTACGAAATGGCAGTGTTGCTCGGTGTGATGATGGGTGTAGGCAGCGCGAATTCGATGCTAACCGTAATCGCCAAAAACGCCCAAGAGGCGGTCGCGAAAAAGGTCGCTCGCCAGTCGCTAACCAAGACCAGTTGGTATCCGATCCTGAAGAAGCTCTTGAGCTTCATGGGTATCAAGATAACAAAGCAGACGGTGGGGGATGCCGCTGGCAAGGTTGTTGTGGGCGTCGGTGGCGTAATCTCTGGTGCTATCACCTTTATGGGTCTTTCAAAGGGGTCGGCGCGCTTGTGTAGGCAGCTTAAGTGCTTGCCGCAGGCAAACGAGCGGATTCCTGGCACTGGGTACTATGAAAAGGATGAGGCCGCGGTTGCCAAGAAGAGGATTGACGTAGCGGAACCCCTCTTTATCGAAAAGTTCGGATTTTACTCCCATATTCTACGGCTCTATTGTTGAATATGCTGACCGGCTGGAGGAGTCACTGGCGACTGGAGAAGCGAAGCTGGATGCATATAATCCGGACGTTCTTCTCTGATACTCAGCGGAATTAGGCTATGCGTAACAGGATTGTTGTTCGATCTAATGTGAACGTTGGATGATGCTAACTATTTATGGAAAACAGTTAAAAAAGTTTTTCACCCCTTTTTCACTCCTCGGAGAAGGAGGAAAGAGACGCGCAAACAAAAAAGCTCAGAAGCAATTACGCTTCTGAGCTGCACTAATGCAATGGAGCCAGCGACCGGGCTCGAACCGGTGACCCCCGCTTTACGAGAGCGGTGCTCTACCAACTGAGCTACGCTGGCGACCATGTGATGACGCAACTGAGGCGTCAACGGCTGTCTATGATACGGGACATCGCAAATCCGCGCAAGTGTTCTGACGGCTTTTCTCACTTTAAATGCACTAAGATTGGAGACGTGATGTCTGCGGCGTCCATTTAGCGCTTGACCTGCTGTCGAGTTGGCTGCCGTCGTCCTGTTCGTATGGGTCTCAAACAGAATGGGGCAGCCATGGCTCAGCCCAAGATCCTTCTCACGCGTATCGATGACCGTTTCATTTACGGGCAAGACGTTGAGCTGTGGAACGAAGCCGTGGGTTCCAACCTTGTCTTAATCGTCAACGATGAGATCGCGGCGGACGCTCACAAGTGGGCCCCTATGAGGGTGGCGACGCCAGAAGGCGTTTGGACGCGCTTTTTCTCGGTGCAAAGGACCGTCGACATCGTTCATACCGCAACGCCGCGCCAATTGATTCTGATCATGGTGGCCTCACCCGCCGATGCACTCGTGCTGGTTAAGGGCCGCGTGCCAATAACCAAGATCAGCATCGGCCATATGCAGGCAGGGGAGGGCAAACGCTCTGTAACGCCCGCGGTCGCCATAGACGATGCGGACGTCGCTGCTCTCAGAGAGCTACAAAAGCTCGGAGTAGAGCTGGAAATCCGCTATCTCCCTAGCTCCAATCCCGACCCCATCCAACTAGTCATTTAAGAACGTCCCCAATGACTAGGTAGCAAAACGCCCGTCGGCGGTGTGCCGGCGGGCGCTGCTGTGCGATATGTTGCGTTGTGGGCTTAGTGCCTCATAAAGTGGTACTCGATCACATTGCTGTAGGGGTGATCCGGGCCCACGATGCCCTGCGGGAACAGCGGCTGGTGCGGCGTGTCGGGGAACATCTCTGCCTCGAGGGCAAAGCCGGCGCCCCAGCCATAGTTGGCATCGTCCTTGGCGTGCTCGTCGCCCAGCCAGTTGCCGGTGTAGAGCTGCACGCCCGGGGCGGTGGTGTAGTAGTCCAGCTCACGACCGGTCCACATCTCCTCGACGTGCAGGGCGCGGCGCAGATTACGGCCGTACTGATAGCCATCGATGCACAGGCAGTGGTCGTAGCCGCGTGCCTGCTTAATCTGGGGATCGTCGGCCTCCATGCCAGGCGCGACGGGGCGCAGCTCACGGAAGTCAAACGGCGTACCCTCGACCGGAACGATTTCACCGGTGGGGATATTCTGCTCGTTAATGGGCAGGTAGTGGGCAGCGTTGGCAACAAAGAAGTGCTCGCAGTCCATGCCGGCGTTATGGCCGGCAAGGTTAAAGTACGTGTGGTTGGTCATGGACACGTAGGTGGCGCGGTCGCTCTCGCAGCCATATTCGATACGGAAGCGGCCGGTGCGCGTCACGGTAAACACGGCCGTAAAGGTGCGGTTGCCGGGCAGGCCCAGCTCACCGTCCTCAAGCGAGGTGGTCATGCGCACGGCGTTGTGAGTCTCGTCGAGCTCAACGTCCCATACGCGCTTGTGCAGACCATGCTCAAGATCGCTGTGCAGGTTGTTGACGCCTTCGTTGGCCGGCATGTGCCAGTCCGTGCCGTCGATGGTGATCGTGGCGCCCGCGGTGCGGTTTGCCACGGGGCCGATGGTCGCGCCAAAGCAGGCGGGGTTGTCAAAGTAATCCTCGAGCTTATCGAAGCCCAGCACCACATCGCGCACGTTGCCGGGAATATCGGGCACATCGATACCCAGCACGGTGGCGCCATAGTCCATAATGCGAACGCAGATCTCGGGCCCGTTGAGGGTATAACGATGAACGGAGGTGCCGCACGGCGCGGTGCCGAAAAGCTCGGAAGTGATCATTTGGTTCCTAACATCGAGGTATTTCGTACAAACTGTAGCGCGAACAGGTGAGATTATCACTACACCCCACTAAAGCAGGGGGTATTTTTCTCAAAAAAGTGATGATTGGAGCTGTGCGGGCGTTCATTTCTGACGCGCGCGAGTCTGATACAATTTGTTCGTTATTGTTTGAATTGACGTGAGCGTGGAACAGCGAGGACTCATCGTGATTAAAGCGGAGCGACAGGATAAGGTTCGGCAGCTGCTCGAGGAACAGGGAACGGTCTCGGTCAAGGAGATTTCGGATGCGTTAGGTGTCTCGGATATGACGATCCGCCGTGATCTTGAGGAGCTTGCGAGCCTGGGCGAGATCGAGCGCGTGCACGGCGGAGCCCGCAGTGCGCAGGGCCGTCCACACGCTATGCTGCGCCATGAGTATTCGCACAGCGAAAAGCGCACGAAGCATGCCGAGGAAAAGTTGCAGATTGCGCGCCGTTCTGTGGAGCTTATCGAGGAAGGCTCGACCATCTTTTTGGGCACGGGCACCACGGTTGAGCAGATGGCCTCGATGCTGCCGGCGTTTCGCCTGCGCATTGTGACCAATTCGCTTTCGGTGTTTAACCTGCTCGAGGCGCGCGAAGACTGCGAACTGTGCCTGGTGGGCGGCGTGTACCGCCGCCGCACCGCCGCCTTTGTGGGCCCTACGGCCGAGGACACCTTGCGCGCACTGGGGATCGACGCAGCCTTTATCGGCGCAAACGGCATTCTGGACGGCGACGTGTCCACATCCAACATGGAAGAGGGCCGCATCCAGCAGCTCGCCTTTAGCAAGGCCGACTCGCGCTATCTGATCGCCGACTCCAGCAAGATCGGCAAGCGCGACTTCTACACCTTCTGCCGCTTGGACAGCCTGGACGCCGTGGTGTGCGAGCCGGGCATCGCCGCCGAAGATCGTGCCGCCATCGAGGAGCATACGCAGGTCATTTGCTAGCTAACGCTACGGGATTCCCAACAGGCGATGCGGGAGGACTTTTACCTCCTGTCATTGTGGAAACCAGCGCGTCAGAGCTACGCGATATGACGCGCAAATGAGGACTCCACTATCAAATCGTCTCAACCTGTGATATCTAGGCGGCCAAAAGCGAGTCAAATGTTACAGATCGAGATTTTTGGCTCGGCCTATTCCGTTTGTCTCGATCTGTAACAGCTAGGACCGAAAAATTCAGCTAGTTGTTACAGATTGAGATTGAGAGGATTGACCTGTGCATTCATCTCAATCTGTAACATCTAGACGTCCAAAACCGGTCTTAGTGTTACAGATTGAGACAATTCGGCGGGGTCTACCTTGTTTGTCTCGATCTGTAACGGTTAGGACTTAAAAACTCGGCTACGTGTTACAGATCGAGACAAAAGAAAAAGAACATTAGGACTTGAAAATAAAGTTTTGATAAGGGACCCGCCCAGTTAAGACGGTGCGGCAGACAATTGAGATTAGTTTGCCTCCGGAGTCGTAAGCATAATGAGTCAGTTCGATGACCGGAAGTTTTGCAACACCATAATTACTGGCTTCGGAATCGCTAAGCTGACGTGCTCTATAGCTTTCCCTAACAGATTGGATAGACTTGGACAAGTCGTCCATGATTCTGCTAAATGCCTGAAAATCTAACTGGTTATTCGGAACGCGCGACTTTGAAATGAAGAACGTATCAGCGCCTATGAAGCTGCCTTCAAGTTCGTAGGTCAATTCAAGACGCTGAATTTCATCGCGACTTTGACATCCAAATTGTTGGAGCATCATTACGGAAATTGGACGACCTGATGTGAGGCCGCCGAAATGTTTGGTGATGGCATCCGGATCAACGCCATCGCAATGGCTTGCAAAGTCAAAGTCTAAAAGTGAATTGAGCTCGCTAACGCGTTTCGGTGCAACAAACGATCCCTTACCTTGGATTCGATAGATACTTCCACGACGCTCCAGCTCACTCATGGCAAGTCGGACGGTTGTTCTGCTTACGGCGTATTCGTCGCAGAGTTCCATTTCTGTTGGAAGTTTATCGTCTGCTTGATATTCATCGACGATCTGCTTGAGCAGCGCGTCGGTGAGCTGTAAATAGAGTGGCCGTTTTTCGTGTGTATCGAGCATTAGAGCCTCAGTTTGCATGTTGGTTATACCTGATGATTGCCTCAGTCGGGATGTAACGTGGGCAAGGTAACCTTAACGTATCACAGAGCGGCTCAGCATGACGATCTGATGCCTGTATCCACGAAGGGCTTGTCCGAGCGTGAAGATATTCTGGGGCAGGCAAATACCGTTCATGGAGTCCCCGATATGTTGGAGGTCAGCGCCGGCTGCTTTTGCTGCAAGGCCTATTTTCTTAATGGTCTCGCTGTCGCAGGAGTCTTGACTCGTCCCGTTCGCCGCCATGACGAGAACCTTCTCTTCAATTGACTTGCCTACGTTGTGGGATCGTACAAAGTCTACGATGGCGCGCAGGTCTGCTTCTTGGAAGCAAGGGACGGTGTAGGGGGCTGGCACGAGAAGGATATCGACGCCGAGGTCAACAAACTTGCGCGCAATTTCGAGCGTCATGACAGGTTCCGCAACGCCCGCTCCATGCATTTTTCCGGCTATGACCAGGCCATTGAAATGCTCTTTGGAGAGTTTAATCGAATGGGCGATTGCATCGTTGGAGACGCCGGTTCCAGGGTTGCCCGTCAGGCAGATAAAATCAAATCCGAGTTCGTTAGCCTTTTCTAAGGTCTTGGGAGAGACGCGACGACCCATGGGGATTTCCGTTCGGGTTTCAGACATCTCTGCCTCGTTATCAACTGGCTCCAGATTGACGCCAATGGGCCTTCCGCATGCTCGCTTCACCCAAGTGACCGGGTTTTCATTGAGATCATCTGGAATACCGGCAATAACTGGATCGAACACATCGAGCGCGTTAAACAGAAGCAGGTCGGCACCTGCGGCACGTTCGATTTCTGCATTAGTAACGCCGCCGAGAAATTGGGAAGAGGGTACGTTTTCCGCCATGATGGTACGTCCCTCAGAAGCCAGAATTGCCTGTTTCAGATCCATGGGTGACGTGGCGGCAAAATCGGATGCGGACATGTTCAGTAATCGTTTGGGCATTGTTACTTCCTTTGACTAGAACGACAGACTTGTGACATTGTCTCTAATATTGTTACAACAATATATTCAATATGTTATATCCAATCGGTGAACGGTTGCAAACTTATAGTACTGCTCAGGGAAAATACTCTTTAGCTGGGAAAACCTTATAGTAATCAGCTACCGTTCACCGAATAAGTATTTGAATTCTTGACATATCGACAAAGCGGAAAAAGAATTGGTTATGACAAATCGCGCAAATGATATTACATTTCGCACAAGAACGTATTCACTTACATAAGTGGATACAAACGGGGACGACGACGGTTGAGTCCGGATAAATCGTTACGTGCCCGGGAATCATGAA
The DNA here is from genome assembly GCF_023656745.1 of Collinsella sp. BG-O-102. Lineage (GTDB taxonomy): Bacteria > Actinomycetota > Coriobacteriia > Coriobacteriales > Coriobacteriaceae > Collinsella. Next base: position 57,721 of record NZ_JAMOKO010000007.1, on the reverse strand, counting down.
AGGATGTGTTATGGACGCTATCGTCAAATTCCTTGAAAAACACCAGCCCCTCTTCGACAAAATCTCGAGGAACATTTATCTGGTGGCGATCAAGGATGGCTTTCTCTCGAATATGCCAATTGTGCTGTTCTCGAGCCTGTTCCTTCTTCTTTCGACGCTCCCTGCCTATGTAGGCATCACGCTTCCGCCTGAGGTGCTGGATTTCTTCAATAAAATCTATGCATATACCATGGGACTTCTTGGCATTATGGTGGCCGGCACCACGGCGAGCTCACTTGCCATGTCGATGAACCGTCGCATGCCTTCGGGTAAATCTCTCAACCCCACCTCGTGCATGGTTTGTGCCATGTGCGGCATGCTCTTACTATCGGTGACGAACGATGTTGTCTCGATTGGCGGAGCAGATACATCTGTTTTTGAAACCGGCTATATGGGAACCAAGGGTTTTCTCGCTGCGTTCGTAGCCGCATTCTTGACCGTTAATATCTATAAGGTGTGCATTAGCCATAATGTGACGATCAAGCTCCCCAAAGAGGTCCCTGGCTCTATTGCGCAGAGTTTTCGCGATATCTTTGCATTTGGGTTTTCGATCCTTGCGTGCGCTTTTATCGATCTTGCGAGCCGCAAGCTGCTTGCTGTGCCGTTCGCCAATTTGGTATCCGCTCTCATCTCGCCGCTGTTCTCCGCGGTCGACACCTATCCTGGCATGGCGCTTATCGAAGGCGCCGTCGCACTTTTCCAATTTATGGGTATCCACGGTGCTTCGGTTGTCATGAGTCCGATCAATGCTGCGCTCTATGGCAATACCGTTACCAATCTTGAGGTTTTCCAAGCAGGTGGACACCCGTCAATTGCTCTCACGCAGGACTTTACAAGCTTCATCGGCGGTCTGGGCGGTTCTGGCTGCACGTTCATCGTTCCTATTATCCTGATCATGTTTATGCACTCCAAGCAGCTAAAAGCCATGGGCAAGGCATCGATTATCCCGGTGATTTTTGGAGTTAACGAGCCCGTTATCTTCGGTATGCCGATTGTTCTCAATCCCTATATGTTCGTGCCCTTCCTAGTGGCTCCTATGGTCAACGCCACTATCGGTAAATTTTTCATTGACGTCATTGGAATGAACGCCCCCATGTATACCATGCCGTGGGCGCTTCCCGGCCCAATCGGTGCATTCCTCACCACGGGTCTCGATCTGCGTTCTCTTGTATTGATGGCAGTGCTGTTGGTCGTTGACTTTGTGATTTACTATCCGTTCTGCAAGGCGTATGACCATCAGCTTTGTTTGGAAGAGTCTGCAAAGGAGACTGCAGGAAACTCGGATGCAGATGCTAGTGCCGCACAGGAAAATGTCGCAAAAGCTCTCGAGGCGGTAAAGGACAAGGCGGAGCAGATCCGCGTGCTTGTGCTTTGCCAGGGTGCCGGCACTTCGACTCTCTTGGCAAATGCTCTTCGCGAAGGTGCCGCTGCTAAGGGTATCGATCTGGTTTCTCAGTCCGGTGCGTACGGAAGCCACTATGAGACGATGGGTCAGTACAACGTGATTGTTCTGGCACCCCAGGCACGCATGTACTATGACGCTATGAAGGCCGATACCGATCGCCTTGGAATTAAACTGCTCACCACAAGGGGCAAGGAGTATATCGACCTTACCAACGATCCCGAAGGTGCAATTGACTGGATCGTTCAGGAGCTGGCCAAATAGTGGATGCACTTCGTCGTTGATTCGTCGGTGTATGGTACGGCCCCGCAGCTTATTGAGCTGCGGGGCCGTATTTCGTTGAGTATCTAATTGAGACAATGAGCGCAACCGTCGTGAGATCGCATTGGCGCTCTCCGAGTCACCGACAAACTGCCTTCCATCTATGTGACCAATTCGCTTTCGGCCTTTAGCCTGCTCGAGGCGCGCGAGGATTGCGAGCTGTGCCTGGTGGGCGGCATGTACCGTCGCCGCACCGCCGCCTTTATGGGCCCCATGGCCGAGGATACCCTGCGCGCACTAGGGATTGACACGGCGTTTATCGGTGCCAACGGCATTCTGGATGGCGACGTGTCCACGTCCAACATGGACGAGGGCCGCATCCAGCAGCTCGCCTTTAGCAAGGCCGATGCGCGCTATCTGATTGCCGACTCCAGCAGGATCGGCAGACGATACTTCTGCCCCCCCCAGCCGGCGCAGGGGTACCGCTTTAAAATGACGCGCAAATAATTTTGGGCAACAAGGATGAGGCTATTCTGGGATATGACTAGACTCCGTATTTCGTCTTTATGTCCCTTGAGAATGAATCGTAGTCTTCATAGAGCCCCTCTCTGCTTTCATCCTCGGCGTGGCTTACACGTTCAAGGAGCTTATCCTTTGGGGCCTCTTTTGTTATTGCGGCCTCGCTATCGGGTATTGTGGATTGCAAGAATAGTTCTAGAGCATGGACGTCTTTGAGTATGTAGCCCGTCGAACGACCCGCCCCTGTTTTTTCGATTGCGCTGCAACTAACAAGCTGACTGAGGGTTCGTTTAACGGTAACCTCGCTGATATCGGGGCAGTTGGATCGGATGTCTGATTTCTTAATGACGCCGGGTCTCTGTTGAAATAGAACGGCGATGCGCGCTTGCTTCGACATGGGACGAGTGCTTGATTCAATTAAGGTACGCTGTTCGAGCTGTCGGTAGGCGGCCAGGGTTGTTCCGAGCATGAAACGGATAAAGGGTGCTTCGGTGTTTTGATTTTCATTCCATCCAGTGGAGCTTGCAGCGAGGGCGTTGTAGTAAAGCGCTTTGTTGTCTTCAATAAGTCGTTCGATGCTGATGTAACGCGCAACGTCGTATCCAGTCTTTTCGAGCAGCAGCGTTGTAAGGAGCCGGCTCATCCTGCCATTGCCATCGTTGAAGGGATGAATACTGACAAAATCGAAGATAAAGCGGAGCGATATAAGGAGGGGATCGCAAACTTGGCGAGATAAAGCATCGTTGAGGGACTGGCAGGCTTCTTTAATAAGTCCCGGGGTTGCTAGAGCCGAAGGGGGCCTAAAGCGCACAAATCGATTACCTTGATCGTCAATGGAGACGATTTCGTTATCGCTATCCTTCCAATGGCCTCCATACGAGATTGCCGTGTGCGCCATGAGGTCACGATGCAACTGCAGAATGACCGATGGCGTTACGGGAATGGAATCGTGTTGCTCGTGAATAAGCGACAGCACATCTCGGTATCCAGCGATTTCTTCCTCTGCGCGGGAGCTTGGCTTGGCGGAATACGCCATGATCGCTTTGAGTCTTTTTTGGGTGGTAACAATTCCTTCAAGTCCGTTGGAGGATCGGGTGCTTTGGATCTTAGCCTCCTCCATTAGGGACGATAGAAGCTCGGGTTTGACTTGACTCAGAGCAAGCTGTCGGCCTTTATGCTCGCGTATCGAGAGGAGGAGGTTGGTGATTGGAGTTGCTTCGAGTTCCGCTGGGACTGTGGTGTAATCGAACTGGCGCATGCGGCTCCTTTCGGTATCACGAACATACTTTCGATATCATAATACCATTAAATGATACCGAAAGTATGTTCGTGATACCGAAAACTAGAAACCATGCTTCATAACTGCTTGGAAAGTTTGGATTTGACTATCTTATTGTCTTGATCTGTAACAGGTAGACGGTCGAAAGTGGGCTACGTGTTACAGATTGAGATATTTCTGCTCGGGCGTTCTGTTTGTCTTGATCTGTAACAGCTAGGGCCGGAATACTCGGTTACGTGTTACAGATCGAGATCTTCAAGTTCGGGCCGCTCGTTTGTCTTGATCTGTAACAGGTAGGGCCGAAATACTCGACTAGATGTTACAGATCGAGACAAACGGCCTGCTCGGGTCGAGCCAAAACAAAAAAGGCCGCATGCGAACCCGTGGAGGGATTCGCATGCGGCCGACAGGGAGTATGCGGCAAAAGTTAGGCCATGAGCAGGCCGGTCTCCGCGACGTTCTTGTACCAGTACGCGCTCGCCTTGGGATAGCGCTTCTGGGTCTCAAAGTCGATGTAGAACAGGCCGTAGCGCTTGTTGTAGCCGTTGGTCCAGGAGAACTGGTCCTGCAGCGACCACACAAAGTAACCGTCGACGTTCACGCCGCCGTCGATTGCCTTGAGGATCCACGCGAGATGCTGACGCATGTAGTCGATACGAGGGGCGTCGTCGATAAAGCCATCCTCGAAGTCGTCCTTATAGCCCATGCCGTTCTCGGTGATGTAGATCTTCTTGTAGTTGGGGTAATCGTTTTTAATGCGGAGCAGTAGGTCGTAGAGACCCTCGGGATAGATGATCCAGTCCCAATCGGTGGTGGGTACGCCTTCGCGCACGCATGACTCGCCCACGCCCTTGAGGAACCAGCGCGAGGAGCCCTTGTCGCCGGTGCCATTGTGGTTGATGTCGTTTTCGCCCTCGGCGGCACGCAGGAACTGGCACTTGTAGGTATTGACGCCCAGACAATCGTTGTAGGGGAGCGCGGCGGTCAGCGCGGCGATGTCCTCGTCGCGGACGTCGAGCTCGCCGCCGGCGATATGGGCCAGCTTGGTTGCGGCTTCCATGGTGTCGGCTGCATAGTGGCCGCGGAAAGTGGCGTCGAGCACCCAGCGGTTGTTGATGACATCGGCCATGCGAGCTGCCTCGCAGTCGGCAGCACTGTTGGGATCGAGGGGATACTTGGGCTCCAGGTTCTGGACAATGCCGATCTCGCCCTCAAAGCCGCCCTCATGGAAGGCGACGACAGCCTTGGCGTGGGCCACCATCATGTTGTGCATGAGCTGGAAGGCCTTGTCCAGGCGATACTTCTCGCCGTGCGGCCAGTTGCCGACGATAAAGCTGCCCTCGGCGGTCGCGGGAATCTCGTTAAAGGTAAACCAGTGCTTGACCTCGGTGAACTCGGCAAAGCAGAACTTGGCGTACTCGACAAAGGCGTCGATCGTCGTGCGCGTCAGGAAGCCCTCGCCGCCGTTCTGGTAAAAGGCCTCGGGCGTATCGAAGTGATCGAGCGTGACATAGGGGATAACGCCGGCTTTATTGCAGGTGGCAAAGAGCTCGTGATAGAAGGCAACACCCTCGGGGTTAATCTCACCAGTGCCGCTGGGGAAGATGCGGCTCCAAGCGATGGAGACGCGGATACCGTTGATGCCGAAGCGCTGGCACAGGTCGATATCGACCGGGTACTTGTTGTAGAAATCGCTTGCGGGATCGGGGGAGAAGCGACCCTGAGCAGCCAGGAAATCGTCCCAGGGCACTTTGCCCTTGCCGTGCGTACGGGTCTCGCCCTCAACCTGGTAAGCAGCGGTGGCGCCGCCAAACACAAAGCCGTCGGGGAACTGCATGGGGTTGGTCATGAGTCATCCTTTCTGTGGGATACGAATAGGGAGAGGTGCCCGAACCGGGAATCCGGGCACCAACAGAGGGAGGAACTAGTCGAGGTTCTCGCGGAGCCACTTGATGGCGCCAGCGGGGTCGCGAGTAAGGTCGATATATTCCTTACCGCGGGGAGCGAGCAGCTTAATGCCCAGGCGATCGGTGTCGGCCTTCATGTCGTTGTAGTAGCTACGAACCTGCGGGGCGAGCACGATAACGTCGTACTGATCCATGATGGCAGTGTGCTGGCCATAGGCGCCTGCGGAGGAAGCGATGTTCTCTCCGGTCTGCGCAGCACCTTCCTTGATGGCGTTGGCGAGCATGGCAGAGGTGCCGGCGCCGGCGCACAGGACGAGGACCTTCAGGCCATCGACATCCTTCTTAGCGGATGCGTCGGAGGCGGGCTCGGGCTGATCGGCGACAGGCTTGCTGTCGGCGGCAGCGGCGGTCGGCTCGACGGAAGCGGCGGTCTGCTCGACAGCGGGCGCAGAGGTGCTGGCGGTGATGGTGGCAGCACCATCGGACTCGAGACCCAGCTCGGCGGCGCGCTCGGCCTCCTGGTCGCAGAGCAGCTTATCGTATGCCTTCAAGAACGGCAGGTAGATGATGGCGTCCAGCAAGATGATGATCGCGACAAATACCAGGGCGATAAGCTGGAAGTTCGTGGTGATGAAGATGCCGATGGGGGCAGGGGTAGCCCAAGGCACCACGAAGGAGAAGCCGTTCATGCCCACGTTGTCGATAAAGAACTTGGCAACACTTACGTTGACGCAGCCGGCGGCAACAAAGGGGATGAGCATGTAGGGGTTGAGGATCATGGGCGCGCCAAAGAGCAGCGGTTCGTTGACGGCGAAGGCAACAGGAACAATCGAGGCCTTACCGACGGCTTTGAGCTGCTTGGACTTCATAAAGAGAATCAGCAGAAGCGGAACGATGAACGTGGCGCCGGTGCCGCCGAACTCACCCACGAGCGACATGTTAAAGGTGAGGGAGTGGGCGGGGTGGCCACCGGCCAGCAGAACCTGCAGGTTCTCGGCCTGGTTGGCAAGACGGATGGGGTCGATGCCCGGCTGGACAATCGAAGGGCCGTGGACACCGATGAACCAGAAGAACGCGGTGGCTGCCTGGATAAGGATAAGGCCAGGATAGGTTTCTGCAGCGGTAAAGAGCGGGGAGAGCAGCTTGATGAGCAGCTCGGAGAACGGAACGCCCATGAGGTTGCGCACGATGACATCGATGATGCCGCAGATGATGACAGCGCCACCGAAGGGGATGATGTCGCGGAAGTTCTGTGCGATGGCGCCCGGAACCTCCTTGGGCAGCTTAATGGTCAGATCGCGCGAGACGCAGAACTTATAGACCCACACGGTAATGAACGCGGCGATATAGGCCGAGAACAGACCGCGCGTACCCATGCTGGTGCAATCGAAGACAGAAAGCTCGGAGCCGTTGAACTTGGTGGTGAACTGCGTGACTGCGAGCAGCAGCATGCTGCACTGGGCGGCAACCATGGTGGAGCCGTCGTTGAGCACCTTGCCGGCGGGCATGCGACGGTTCATGGAAGCCGTAAAGTTCTTGGCGGTGGTGCCGGCAACCATGATGCCCATGACGCCCATGGTGAAGTTGTACAGCTTGTTGCACCAGTCGATGAGCGGCTGGGGCAACGTGATTCCAACTACGCCGGGAAGGGTGGCGATCAGCAGAAAGATCGAAGAGGTAAGGACGATGGGCATGCACCCAAGGAATCCGTCTTTGATGGCCTGGAGGTAGATGTTTCTCGAGATCTTCTCGAAGAACGGTTGATGCTTTTCGAGCATCTTTACGATGGCGTCCATAGAGCTCCTTTGCTACTTGATGCGCGATGCATGTGGATGGAACTGGTCGTCGATGGATGGTCAGGACTGCCCGGAAACCTTCCTGCTTAAGGAAGGCATTGCGAAATGACAACGTTGTCATTTTGTTAATGACAACGTAAGACATTTTTGGAAGAGCAACAAGGATATACGGGTGAGCGGTCGATATTGTCCGGTAAACGGTTGATTTGTCAGTCGGGCAGGTAGTGTATGCTAGAACGCAAAAAGCAAGCGATGCAAAACCGACTGGAGAAGTAGTGGCAACGATGGACAAGAAAAATGTCTCAATGAACGATGTGGCGATTGCTGCGGGTGTTTCTCTCAAGACGGTTTCGCGTGTGATCAACGAGCCCGATAGCGTGCGAGAGTCGACACGCGATAAGGTTCATTCCGCAATGGAGGCGCTCGGGTTTCGAACCAACTTTGCCGCGCGTTCGCTCAAGTTGGGCCGTTACGGGTGCATTGGCGTGGTGCTGTTCCACTTGTCGGGCGGTGCCGTGGACATGATTGACGGTATCGCAGATGCCGCCGAAGAACGCGGCTTTGCGCTCACGATGATCAAAAAGCGGGCGGGGGAGAAGATGACCCTTGCCGAAGCGGCGCGTAGGATGTCGCAGCTGCCTGTTGATGGCATGATCTTCAACCTGCGTCAGATGGTCGATGACTTTGATACTTTTGAGGCACCGAAAGACCTCAAGACGGTGATTATCACACCGATGGAACATCCTACCTGCTCCACCGTCAGTGACGACCAAGAGGGCGGCGCGCGCATGGCGTGCGAGTACTTCTTGAACCACGGGCATAAAAACGTGTACTTCGTCTCTGGTAAGAAAGAGTCGTTGTCGAGCCAGTGCCGTATGAAAGGTTGGCGTGCGGCACTCGAGGCGCGTGGCATTGAGCCGCCCGAGCCTCTGCAAGGCGATTGGAATGCGGATAGTGGCTATGCCGCGGGCCTTGTGCTTGCCGATAAGCCCGATTGCACGGCGGTCCTCGCTGCTAACGACTGCATGGCAAACGGCGTGATGATGGCTCTACGTGACAAAGGGCTCAGTGTGCCCGACGACGTGTCCGTGATCGGCTTCGACGATGAGCTCTACAAGACGATTCCCAACTCGATTCTGACGTCGGTGAAGTTCCGCCACCGCGAGCTGGGCGTCCGTGCGCTTAATGAGGTCGTCGCAGGTCTGGAAGCCCCGAGCTCCAGAAGCCGTACGCTTGTCTCGGGTGTGCTGGTCGAGCGTTCCAGCGTAAAGGACTTGCGGGCGTAGACGTGCTCGGCCTGCTCGTCTAAGTCTGTAACAGGTGGGACCCGAAAACTCGGCTAGATGTTACAGATTGAGATGAACAGGAGGACGGGTGCGGTCTAAACAAAATGGCCCGCGCATCACACATCGATGCACGGGCCATTTATTGTCTGCAAGCGGCAGGTGGTGTCAGCGTCTTATGCCTCGAGGTTTTCCTCGATCCAGGCGACGGCACCCTTGGGATCCTTAGTGAGGTCGATGTACTGTTTGCCCTTGGGCGACAGCAGCGTGATGCCCAGGCGGTCGGTGTCGGCCTTCATCTCGTTGTAATAGGTGCGAACCTGCGGAGCCAGGACGATGACGTTGTACTGGTCCATGATGGCGTAGTGGCTGCCGTAGGCACCGGCGTTGGCGGTAATGTCGATGCCCAGCTCGTCGGCGCCTTCCTTAAGCGCGTTGGCGAGCAGTGCAGAGGTGCCGGCGCCAGCGCACAGAACCAGAACCCTCAGATCCTTGCCCTTAAGGGCGGACGGAGCTGCGGAGGCCTCAGTGGCAGAAGCGGTCTCGACAACAGGAGCCTCAACGGCGGGGGCGGCAGCGGTCTTGACGGCCTTGGTCTCCTCGGCCTCTTCTTCGGCCAGGGTCTCGGCCTCCTGCTTGCACAGGACGTTGTCGTAGGCCTTGCAGAACGGGTAGTAGATCAAGAAGTCAACGACCAGCAGGACGACAACCAGGACCAGAGAGATCGGCTGGAAGTTGGTGTCGATGAAGGTGCCGATCGGTCCGGGGAGTGCCCACGGCATGGCATAGATAAAGCCGTTCATGCCCAAAAAGTCGATGAAGAACTTACCAATGAGGACGTTGGCCACGGGGGCAAACAGGAACGGGATCAGGAAGTACGGGTTGAGGATGATGGGCGCGGCGAACAGCAGCGGCTCGTTGACGGCGAACATCACGGGCACGACAGAGGCTTTGCCGACGGCCTTGAGCTGCTTGGAGCGCATAAAGAGCAGGAAGATAATCGGGACAATGAACGTGGCGCCGGTGCCGCCGAGTTCGCCGATGTAGTTACCGAAGTTTTCGGTCAGGGCGAGGGCGGGGTGACCGCCGGCCTGCAGCGTGGCGAGGTTGGTAGTGATGTTGCCAAACAGCGCGGCGTTGAGAGCAGGCTTAACGACCGAGGGGCCGTGGATGCCCATGAACCAGAACAGAGGGATCATGAACCAGATGAGGGCGAGGCCGGCGTAGGAATCGGCAGCGGCGAACAGCGGGCTCACCAGCGTGGAGATGACGTTGGCAAACGGGACGGCCAAGCAGGTGCGGCAGATAACGTCGATGACGGCGACAAACAGGATGGAGAAGCTGAAGGCGAAGATGTCGCGGAAGTTCTGGGCGATGGCGCCGGGGACTTCTTTGGGCAGCTTGATGGTGATGTCTCGCTTAATGCAGAAGGCATAGATGTTGACCGTGGCAAATGCGGCGACAAAGGAGCTCAGCAGGCCCTTGGTGCCCATGTTGTCGGTAAAGAACACCGAGACATCGGCGCCGTCGATCTTGGCACTCGTCTGGGTAACGGCCAAGATGAGCATAGCGCACATGGCGGCGACCATGGTGCTCGTGGCGTTGATGGCCTTGCCGGCAGGCATGCGGCGGTTCTTGGAGCCGGTCAGCGCGCTTGCGGTGGTGCCGGCGACCATGATGCCCACGACGCCCATCGTGAAGTTGTAAACCTTGTTGCAGAAGTTCACGACGTCGACGTTCCACCAGTCGGGCAGCGTAAAGCCGCCGACCGTGGCGACAACGCCCGGCAGGGTCGAAATAAGCAGGAAGACAGAAGAAGACAGGATGATGGGCATTGCTGCCAAAAAGCCGTCTTTAATGGCCTGAAGGTAGATGTTCTTAGAGACCTTGTCGAAGTACGGCTGACCTTTCTCCAAGAACTTAACGATCGATTCCATAGTTCACGCTCCTCTTTGCATGAAATCTTAATGGCATGGACGTTGAAAACCTATATGGTCTCCCGCTTGCTAAAAGCCCGGGTGCAGGCGGGGCCGGTCCCAGGGGGAGAGAGGGGGGCGGCTGGGTTTGTATCGCATAGGGCCGCTCCCTTCTCGGGGGAAAGCGAGGCGATGCGCTACTGCGCGTCCGCCATAGTGTCGGCGAGCTCCTTGTACCAGAGTGCCGACTGCTTGATGTAGCGTTTTTGCGTGTCGAAGTCGATGTAGAACAGGCCGTAGCGCTTGTTATAGCCATTGGCCCACGAGAACTGGTCCTGCAGGCTCCAGATAAAGTAGCCCTGGACGTCGACGCCCTCGGCGCGCGCCTGGAGCACCTTCTCCATGTGCTGGTCGACAAAGTCGATGCGCTCGGGATCGGCGACGATGCCGTTTGCGTCGGGCTCGGGGTCCTTGTGGCCCAGGCCGTTTTCGGTGATATAGATGACGGGGAGGTTGGGATAGGTGGCGCTGATGTGCTTGAGCGTGTCGTAGAGGCCTTGCGGGTAGATGAGCCAATCCCAGTCGGTGGTGGGGATACCCGGCATATCGACCTGCTGCCCGACGCCCTTAAACTTAAAGCACGAGGTGCCCTTGTCTCCGGTGCCGTTAAAGCTGTTGGTTGACTCGCCATCGTAGGCGGCGATAAACGCCGACTGATAGTAGTTGAGGCCGAACATATCGTTGCGGGGCGCCGCCTTGGCGAGCTCCTCCATGTCGCTGTCCTCAACCGTAAGTGTGGCGTTGTTGGCACGCAGAATCTCGTTGATGAGTGAGAGGGTGCGCGCGGAGTAGTGACCCAGGAAGGCGCCGTCCATGATGAAGTCGGTGTAGAAGGCGTTGTACAGGTCGGCGGCGTGCTGGTCGGCGGGCGAGTCGGTGGCAGGATATGCCGGCGTCAGGACGTTGACCATGCCAATGCGTCCGCCCAGGTGCTCGGTCTCGTCAAGATCCTTATACAGGTTGACGGCGCGGGCGTGGGCAACGAGCTCGTTGTGCTGGCTCTGGATGCCGCTCGTCACATCAAAGTGATGGTTGGGCGGGAAGTTGCCTTGGATGTATTGGGAGTGCGAGAGGCTGATGAGCTCGTTGATGGTGAACCAATTCTTGACCTCGCGGAACTCGCGGAAGCAGAACTCGGCATAGCGCACATAGGCGTCGACGGTCTTGCGGTTGAGCCAGTCGCCCTGGTTGAACAGGGCGGCGGGGGAGTCAAAGTGATGCAGGGACACATAGGGCTCGACGCCATACTTTTTGCAGCAGGCGAACAGCTCGTGGTAGTGCTTAACGCCCTCGGCGAGGGGCTCGGCATCGTCGCCGTTGGGGAAGATGCGGGTCCAGGCGATGGACACACGAATGGCGTTGAGTCCATGCTCGGCAGAAAGGCGGATATCCTCCTCGTAGCGGTTGTAGAAATCACTGGCCGGGTCGGGCAAAAAGCGACCCTGGGCGACAAGGTAATCGTCCCACATGGTCTTACCCTTGCCTGCCACCTTCGTGGAACCTTCCGTTTGGTACGCGGCGGTTGCGGCGCCCCAAACAAAGCCCTTCGGCAGCTGCTGTACGCGGTTTAGCAAAGACATATGCATACACCCTCTCGTCTCGCTGTTCGATATTGTGCGTTTGCGCTCAGGAGGCTCCCTGGTTAGCGTTCAGCGGTGAAAAAGCCCGATAAACACTATCTTAAAATGATTAGAACCAAAATGAGCACGTGAACATTTGACAATGAGCACGTTAACATCCGGCTGGGATGTATAGAAACAAAACAACTTCAAACAGCCGCGAACGGTTGTATTTGTTCGGTAAGCGGTTTTGATTGACAGAAGTTTTCATGTTGTGGTATATGGCTCGGGTATCATGAGCACGTTATCAATGTATGTACGATGCGCCATGGGCGCGGGGAATAGTTGGGAAGCAGGTTAGCGTGGAAGGCATGGATCAGCAGACAAGGAATGGTCGTTCGGCGAGCGCGGCAGAGGTTGCGGCGCTCGCTGGCGTGAGCCGCCAGACTGTGTCTCGCGTGGTCAACGGTATGCCCAACGTGACGGAAAAGACGCGCAAGCGTGTGCTGGCCGCCATGGAAGAGCTGGGCTTTCGTCCCAATTTTGCTGGAGCGGCGTTGCGCGGCGGGTCGTATCGTTCTATTGGCCTGTGCATGTACAACATCACACGTGTCGGTAACCTGGCGACGCTCGAGGGTATCATGCAAGCGGCGCGCGAGCACGATTTTGCCGTCACTATGATCGAGATGGGCGGCGACAAGCCCTATGCACTTGCCGATGCCTCGCGCCGCATGGTCGAGCGACCCGTCGACGGCATGATTCTCAACATGAACCGCATGGCTCCCGATTTTGAGGAGTTTGTTCCCCAGCCGGGAGTGCGAACGGTCATCCTGTCCATGTATGCGCATCCGCGCTGCACGACGATCGACTCCGACCAGTATGGTTCGTGCGAGCTGTTGACCAATTATCTGCTGGAACATGGTCACTCGAATATGCGGTTTGTGGCGGGTCCGGAAAACTCGATTTCCTCGCGTTTTCGTGAGGCCGGTTGGCGCGATACGCTGGGTCGTGCTCATGTCGATGCCGCTCCGATGCTGCGCGGCGATTGGAGTGCGGACAGTGGGTACGCCATGGGCGAGCGGATTGCGGCCGAGGTGCTTGCCGGCGGGTCGCAGGCGCCGACTGCCGTGCTTGCGGCAAATGACCAGATGGCGCTGGGCGTTATCGCCGCGCTCGAGAACGCTGGCCTGTCCGTGCCCGACGACGTGAGCGTGGTTGGTATCGACGACGCACTCGAGGGACTTGTTCCTCACAATCGGCTGACGACGCTGCGATTTGATTTGCGCGGTGTCGGTAAGCTTGCGTTTGAGGCGGCGATTGGAGAGAGCTCGTCTATCGAGGCGATTCATGTGCCGAGTACGCTGGTCGAACGCTCGACTGTTAGGGACATACGGGGTTAGGTCCTACTCCGTTTGTCTCGATTTGTAACAGGTAGACGGTCAAAAGCGGGCTACGTGTTACAGATTTAGATTCTTCGGAAAGAGTAATCCTGTTCGTCTCAATCTGTAACAGCTAGGACCAAAAAACTCGGCTAGATGTTACAGATCGAGACAAACGGCTCCCGACCAGCCCAAAAACAAAAAGACCGGGGGCGGCGCGCCGTGTGACGTGCCGCCCCCGGCTGAGAAATGGGGACAGGTTGTGTGAGCGGGCAACCCCGCCAGCCATTAGTCCAGACGACGGGTCTGCGCTACGTGCTTGTACCAGTATGCGCTTGCCTTGGGCGTTCGCTTCTGGGTTTCAAAGTCAACGTAGAAGAAGCCGTAACGCTTGTTGTAGCCATTGGTCCAGGAGAACTGATCCTGCAGGCTCCACAGGAAGTAACCGCCCACGTTGACACCCACCTCCATGGCCTTAAGCAGCCAGCGCAGGTGCTGCTCGATGTAGTCGATGCGCGGCTGGTCGTCCACAAAACCGTCCTTGTAGGGGTCCTTGTAGCCCATGCCGTTTTCGGTGATGAAGATCTGCTTGTAGTTGGGGTAGCGCTGCTTAATGTAGACGAGCAGATCGAACAGGCCCTCGGGATAGATGATCCAGTCCCAGTCGGTGGTAGGGATGCCGGGTTTGTTCACGTGCTCGCCAATGCCCTTAACGCGCCAGCGGCCGGTGCCCTTTTCGCCCGTGCCGTTGTGGTGCAGGTCGTTCTCGCCATCGTAAGCCTTCAAGAAGCGGCACTGGTAGTTGTTAACGCCCAGGTAGTCGTTGTAAAGCGCGGCTTCGCGCATAATCTTGAGGTCCTCGTCCAGGATTTCGATGGTGCCGCCCGAGACGGCGGCCAGGCGGTTGGCGCACTCGAGGGTGTCGGGTGCGTAGTCGCCGCGGAAGGTGGCGTCGAGCAAAAACTGGTTTTGCAGCACGTGCTCGTTGTTGGCGGCTTTGATGTCGGCGGGGTCGTTCTCGTTGAGCGGATACTTAAACTCCAGCGACTGAATGACGCCGATCTTGCCCTTAAAACCGCCGTTGTGGAAGGCCAGTACTGCCTTGGCGTGGGCGAGCATCATGTTGTGCTCGCACTGGAAGGCCTCGGCCAGATGCGCCTTGACGCCACCGGGGAAGGTGCCCTCGATGTAGGTGTTGGAGGCGTCGGCCCAGATCTCGTTAAAGGTGAACCAGTAGGTCACCTGGTCGGCGTACTCCTTAAAGCAGAAGGTGGCAAAGTCCACAAAGGCGTCGATGGTCTCGCGGTTGAGGAAGTCGCCCTTCTCAAAGAGGGGAAGCGGCGTATCGAAGTGATGCAGCGTGACAAACGGCTCAACGTGGTGCTTGTGGCACTCGGCGAAGAGATCGTGGTAGAACTGGACGCCCTCGGGGTTGATTTCGCCGGTGCCGTTGGGGAAGATGCGGCTCCAGGCGATGGAGAGACGAATGCCGTTGATGCCGAACTCCTCGCACAGCTCCAGGTCGACGGGGTACTGGTTGTAGAAGTCCGAAGCGGGATCGGGGGAGAAGCGCCCCTGGGCCTCCAGAAAGTCGTCCCAGGCAACCTTGCCCTTACCGTGAGTGCGGGTCTCGCCCTCTACCTGGTAGGCAGCGGTGGCGCCGCCAAAGACAAAGTCCTCGGGAAACTGCGCGGGCGGGTTGGTGACGCTAGCAGGATTAACGGACATGATGATCCAATCGTCTAAATCGAAGGGCCAGCCGGTCTTGGATGGTCGGCTGGCCCTGGGCGTTACTTACTTCGAAAGTTGCTCACTCACGAAGGCGAGAGACTTGTCGCCGTTCTGGGAGAGCTCGATGTACTGCTTGCCACGGCAGGCGACGCACTTGTTGCCCACGCGCTCACAGTCCTTCTGCAGGTCGGCCAGGTAGCTTGCGGCCTGCGGGGCCAGGACGACCAGGTCAAAGTCGGGGAGCATGTCCACGTGGTTGCCATAGGCCTCGGCAGCGGTCTCGAGGTTAATGCCGCGCTCCTTGGCGGCCTTGGCCAGCGCGTTGGCGAGCAGGCCCGAGGTTCCGCCGCCCTGGCAGAGCACGAGCACGCGCTTGCCGTTGAGGTCGCTGGCGGTCGTTGTCTCGGCAGCGGGTGCTGCGGAAGCGGCGGGGGAGTCGGCCTTCACGGCCTCGGCAGCAGCGCCGGCGGCAACGCTCTTGGCGTCAGCCTTGCCCTGGAAGGCATCGTTGAGCTTGGCGGCCTTCTCGGCGTTCTTGGCGGCGAGCTCCTCCTGGGAGATCTCGGCCTCCTCGGCGCACTTCTGGGCGTCATAGGCACGGAAGAACGGGTAGTACAGAACGAAGTCGACGACCAGGATAAGGGCGAGCATCACAAAAGCGAGCGGCTGGAAGCCCAGGCCCATGATGGTGCCGATGGGGCCGGGGACGGTCCAAGGCAGGGTGTACATAAAGCCGTTCATGCCCAAGAAGTCGATAAAGATCTTGAGGATCCAGATGTTGGCGATCGGGGCAAAGACAAACGGGACAAAGAAGACGGGGTTGAGCACGATGGGCGCGGCGAACAGCAGCGGCTCGTTGACGGCAAAGCAGACGGGGACGATGGCGGCCTTACCGACGGCGCGCATCTCCTGAGACTTGGCCAGGAAGCAGAACATAAAGACCAGGACGAGCGTGGCGCCGGTGCCGCCCATGCAGACGACGAAGTACTGGGCACCCTGGGTCAGGACAGCGGAAGCGTGCTGGCCGGCCTGGAACGCAGCCAGGTTGTCGGTCATGTTGGCAACGAGGGCGGCGGCGATGGCGGGCTCGACGATCGAGGGGCCGTGGACGCCGACGAACCAGAACAGGCTCATAGCGCCGTAGATCACAGCGAGGCCGATGTAGCCGTCGGCAGCGGTGAACAGGGGCTGGAACACCTGGATGACGCCCTGGGCAAAGCAGAAGCCAAAAGCAGCGCGGAAGGCGATGTCAAAGACCCAAAAGACGGTGATGCAGACGGAGAAGGGGATGATGTCCTTAAAGGTCTGCGAGATGTTGGGCGGAACCTGCTCGGGCATCTTGACGGTGATGTTGCGCTTAATGAAGAACTTGTAGATGATGCCGGTCACAAACGCAGCGATAAAGGCGGTCAGCAGGCCTTTGGAACCAAGGTAGGTGGTGTTGAAGCCGCTGGCAGCGTCCGTGGCGATCGTGTCGCTCGAAAGGAGCAAGAAGCCGATGATGGCCGCGCACATGCACGAGATGAAGTTGATCTGGTTGTTCTTGGGCAGATCGCGGTTCTGAGCGTCGGCGAAGTGCTTGGCCGTGGTGGCGGCACAGGCGATGGCCAGGATGCCCATGGAGTAGTTGTAGCACTTCCACAGGGCGTTGTTGATGTCATCGGGCCAGTAGAAACCCCAGATATTGGGAACCGAGGCTACCAGGCAGAAGATGGACGAGAAGATGATGATGGGGATGACGGAGATAAAACCGTCGCGGATCGCCTTGAGGTACTTGTTGCGGGCGATCGCGTTGAAAAAGGGCTGCCCCTTTTCGATGATGGCGATGAGTTGCTCCATGCAAAGCTCCTAAGAGTCGGTGGGTTGGCAACGATGGTAGCTTTTGACGTTTGGTTGCCAAAATGTTGACGTTGCCATTTTGCGACACAAAATAAGACGCGAACCGATGGCCCCTGTGCCTGTGGACCGTCGATTCCTTGCGCGTAAACGTTTGAGCCGCCCGGTGGCTCTGTGTTTGCACAATGGCAACGTTAACATTTGGGCGACAAAAGCCGTTCGGGGAAGCAAAAATGTCGGTGAACGGTAGGTTTTGGGTGGTGAGCGTATGGTGGGGGAGGCGTTGGATATACTTGAAGGCGTTAAAAATGACTGCGCAAGGTGCCACCAATGGCATCGTTGACATAGAAAGATCGACCTATGGCCGCTGTTAAAAAATCGGTATCCGTCAAAGACGTAGCGCGCCTCGCGGGCGTCTCGGAGCAGACGGTCTCGCGCACCGTGCACGATTCGCCCAGCGTGCGCCCCGAGACCAAGGAACGCGTGCGTGCCGCCATGCGCGAGCTGGGGTATCGCCCCAATTTTGCCGGTCGATCGCTGCGCCGCGGTAAGTTTAAGACCGTCGGCGTCGCCATGTTCAACATTACCGGCACCGGCAATCTCGACCGTATGGAGGGCTTTGCCGCCGCGGCCGATAAGCACGGCTATGCCATCACCCTCACTAAAGTAGACGGGCATCCGTATACCCTCGAGAGCGCATCGTCGCGCATGAGCGCACTGCCAGTGGACGGTATGGTTGTGATCATGAATCGCATGCCGGCAGACTTTGGCACTTTTGAGCCGCTGCCCGGCATGCAGACGGTGCTCGTTACGATGTTGGAGCACCCGCTCTGTTCAACGGTCGATAACGACCAGTTCGATTGCTCGCGCCAGGTGGTCGAGTACTTGCTGGAGCAGGGGCACAAGACCGTGCACTTTATCTCGTGTCCCGAGCGCTCGCTTTCGGGCATGCGGCGCGAGGAAGGCTGGCGCGAGACATTGCGCGCGCATGGAATTGAGCCGCCGCGACTCGTCCGTGGGGATTGGACGGCACAGAGCGGATATGCTGCCGGTCAGGCTCTGGCGGAAGATCCGACCTGTACGGCCATTTATGCTTCCAACGATGCCATGGCATACGGCTGCATTCGCGGGCTCGAGTCGTGCGGAAGGCGTGTGCCCGAGGACGTGAGCGTGGTGGGTGTTGATGACAGCCTGGGCGATATCGTGCCCGACCGTCGCCTGACCACGGTGCGCTTTGACAACAAGCGCGTCGGCATGTGGGCGGTCGACAAGATTGCCGGCGCCGATGGGGGTGCGTCTGGCGTGGAGCACATGCTGATCCCCGGTGTGCTTGTAGAGGGCGATACGGTGCGCGATTTGCGTTAGGGTGCGGCCCTGTTTGGGTTGCCGCTAATTGTGTTCGATATTGTTCAGATTGGTTTAAAAACCGTTCACGGGCGAAAAGTGACCGTTCATAGTTCGAAATTACGTTTTGAGCTGTTCTTTTTTGTTTGAATGTTATTGTTTCTGTCATACACAACGCAGCGCGTATGCCCGGACGCGATGCTCTCCATTGGTTCATATGTGAAAGGAACGCAATATGGCAACCAAAGAAGAAATCTCGATGGTTGGATTCGAGATCGTCGCATATGCAGGTGACGCCCAGACCGATCTGCTTGCAGCGCTCGATGCTGCTCGCGAGGGTGACTTTGAGAAGGCCGAACAGCTGCACAAGGATGCCAGCGATGCGCTCATCGGTGCCCACGACACGCAGACCAAACTGCTTTCGCAGGAGGCCGGCGGTGGCGAGATGGAAATGACCTTCATCATGGCTCACGCTCAGGACACCCTCATGACCACTATGATCCTGGAGAAGCAGACCCGCTTTACCATCGATGCCTACAAGCGCATCGCCGAGCTCGAGGCCAAGCTCGCCTAACGAGCCCTCACAACCAAGTCCCCTTCCAAAAGCTCTGCCGCAGACTCGCGACAGGGCTTTTTCTGTCCTCCTCCAAGTTGCGGTGAAATAGGGACTGAATAGGGGCCGACGGGCGCAAAACAATCCCTATTCCACCGCAACTCATCCGGAGATAGTCATTGGGGACAGTCTTGGTGCGCTCTGTTCGTCTTCCCGTTCGTTTTTTGCTCGGTGGGTATACTTCCTTTCGCATTAAGCCCCGGACTGAGGAGGTATCCAAATGCCGGATAACGGGTCAATACAAAAAAGAGACGCGCACGAGATGGCTCATGGGCGTCCTGTCCAGATAACCGAGCACACGACGGTAACCGAGCTGCAGCCCAGTCTGTCCGATGTCGTGTGCGCAAACAAAAAGCTGCAGATTGGCTTTATCGTTGCGCTCGTGGTACTGGCGCTGCTGTCGGGCTTTGTAGCTCGTCCGCATTTCGCCGATACCAAGACTTGGGACTCCACCATCGAGGTCATCGATCAAAAGAAGGGCAATGTTTTGGCGCTCACGACCTCGTGCGTCGCCCTATCTGCGGGTATCACTGCGCTGCCGGGCGATACGGGAACGCCGGTTGCCGAGCAGCTCGCGCAGCTTTCGGGTAACTTGGGCATCGTGCTTGCCGTGCTCTACCTCGAGAAATACCTGCTGACCATTTTGTGGTCGGTTGGCCTGGGCATCCTGATCCCGTTTGCGCTGGTGCTCCTTGCGGTGTCGCTCGGCATTCACGGGCGCTGGAGCACGAGCGCCGTCCTGCGCCGCGTGGCGACTCGCGTGCTGGTGGTCGCCACGATCGGCATGGCGTTGGTGCCTGCAAGCGTATGGGTGTCGCAGAAGGTCGATGAAACGTATCGCGTAAGTCTTGAGCAAGCTGAGCAAAAGGCGAGCGATGCCGCAAAGACGGCTGATGCCACGGACAAGTCAGCCGAGACCAGCTCGAAATCGAACAAGAAAAAATCCGAGGCCAAGGAGTCCAAAAACGTGCTCGAGCAGTTGACTGACGGGGCCTCGAGCCTTGTTACGTCGGTGACCGGCGGTGCCAAGCAGATGACCGATGAGATCGTGCATCAGGTGACCGATCTGATCGAAGGCGTCATCGTGATGATCGTGACCTCGTGTGTGATTCCTCTACTGGTGCTCGTGGCGTTCCTGTGGCTAGGACACGTGCTGCTGGGGATCGATATCTCCGGTCCCGCGAACTATCTGACGGGTCGTTTCCTGAGCGCTCCGTCCAGACATGCCAAGAAGAGCGGGCAGTCTGAGTAGGCGGCAAGGCGATCCTTGGAAGATCAACCGTAAGAAGGGCGGCCGAGACGAGTTCTCGGCCGCCCTTTTGTTTGTTGAACACATGGTCGCTACGTCCGCGCCCGGTCCAAACGGTCAGCAATCATCCGTGGACGGTATTTGTTCAAAAAAGAACAAAGACAAACAAATAATTGTTGCAGTTACTGTTCGAATGTGTTCAAATAAACATGAACAGTGAAGAACCGCACATTCAGATGCCCGGACCTGAACGCGATTCAACACTTCCAAACAGAAACTACGCACCTGCGTATCTCTCAAGGAGGATGTCATGAGGGTTGTAATCGCTTCCGATGCCGACGGTATGTCGATGAAGGAGTCCATCAAGGAGATGCTCATCGCCGACGGTCACGAGGTCGTCGACTATTCCGAGACCCCTGCCGCGGACTTTGTCGATTCCGCGACCGCCGTTGCCAAGGACCTGCTGGAGCACAAGGATTCCCAGGGCTTCGCATTCGATAAGTACGGCGTCGGCTCCTATATGGCCGCCGTCAAGATCAAGGGCATGGTCGTCGCCAACATTTCCGACGAGCGTTCCGCCTACATGACCCGCGAGCACAACGGCTCGCGCATGGTCACCATGGGCCCGGGCGTTGTGGGCACCGAGGTCGCCAAGAAGATCGCCCGCGAGTTCCTGCGCGCCCAGTACGCCGGCGGCCGTCACCAGATCCGTGTCGACATGCTCAACAAGATGGCCTAACGAGAGCCACCGAGAACTCGAACTTCTACCTCAACTTGTGAATTCAGACGAAAGGACGTTCTGATGAAGAAGACCATCGCAATCGGTTGCGACCATATCGTTACGGACGAGAAGATCTATCTGGCCGACCGCCTGGAGCAGGCTGGCTACAAGGTGCTCGACTGCGGCACCTACAGCCACACCCGTACGCACTATCCCATCTACGGTAAGGCCGTGGGCGAGGCTGTTGCCAGCGGCAAGGCCGACTTTGGCGTGGCCCTGTGCGGCACCGGCATTGGCATCACCAACGCCGTCAACAAGGTTCCCGGCGCCCGCTGCGCCCTGGTTCGCGACATGACCTCTGCCCTGTACGCTCGTCGCGAGCTCAACGCCAACATCGTGGGCTTTGGCGGCAAGATCACCGGCGAGTTCCTGATGGCCGATATCATGCTTGCCTTCCTGGAGGAGCCCTACGAGAAGACCCCCGAGCACGATGCCCTGATCGCCAAGATCGATGCCTGCAATAAGGCCGATGCCGAGGCTCAGGCTGACCCGCACTTCTTTGACGAGTTCCTCGAGAAGTGGGACCGCGGCGAATACCACGATTAGCGGGTATCCGGCGTAATTAACTAGTCCGTTGACGGCTCGCGTTTCTGTGAGGGGGCGCGAGCCGGTTTTCTATCAGCCCTATTGACTTGGCGGGCTGTCGTAAGAAAGGGAAGGCTCCTATGGAGTTTGTTCTTGATAACGGTTCTGTTCGCGTGGTACTGAGCACGGCTGGCGGATCGTTCACTTCGATTAAAGCCAACGGTCGCGAGTACCTGTGGCAGGGCGATCCTTCGGTCTGGTCGGGCCAGGCACCCATTTGCTTCCCGATCTGCGGCGGCCTTCGTGATGGTCACGCAATGACCATGGGCGGCCGCGAGGTAAAGTTCGCCCGCCACGGCTTTGCGCGCAAACAGGAGTGGAAGCTCGAGGAGCAGAGCGACAACATGGTTGCGCTGAGTCTAAGCTCTGCCGACCATGCCGAGTTGCTCGAGCAGTACCCGTATCCGTTTAAGATCGTTGCTCGTTACACGATCGATGCGGAGAAGGTGGCCGTGTCGTACGAGGTGACCAATGAGGGCACCGAGGACATGCCGTTCTTTGTGGGCGGTCACCCTGGCTTTAAGTGCCCGCTTGACGAGGGCGAGTCCTATGACGACTACGAGCTCCGTTTTGAGCAGCGCGAGGCCGCCGAGCTCTGTACTGCCGTTCCCTCGACGGGCCTGATTGATGTTGAGCATCGCAGCAAGAACCCGATGGTTGGCCATGACCTGCCGCTGACCCACGAACTCTTTGACTTCGCGGAGACCATCTTTGACGTGCTCGAGAGCCGCGTGGTTACGCTGACCAAGAAGACCGAGGACAAGGGCGTGCGACTGACGTTCCCCGATATGCCGTACCTGATTGTGTGGAGCAAGCCCGAGGGTGACTTTGTGGCCGTGGAACCGTGGGGCGGCCTGTCCACCTGCTCCGACGAGGACGATATCCTGGAGCACAAGCGCGGCTGCCTGGTGGCCAAGCCGGGGGAGACCGTTACCCGCGGCTTTGAGATCGAGATCCTTTAACGAGCTATCGTATGTTTGGGGCCGCGCGTGTCGTGCCCCGGAAACAGGAGTTCAATATGATTCTGACCGTTACCATGAACCCGTCGATTGATACGCGCTATCAGCTCGACAAGCTGATCATCGACGATGTAAACCGCGTGACGCCCGAAAAGACCGCTGGCGGCAAGGGCCTTAACGTGAGCCGTGTGCTGCTGCAGTTGGGCGACGATGTGCTCGCGACCGGTCTGCTCGGCGGCCACATGGGTGCCTATATGGCCGAGCTTATGGATGCCGACGGCGTCAAGAACGACTTTGTGCCCATCGCCGGTGAGACGCGCATTTGCCTGAATATTCTGCACGAGGGTAATCAGACCGAGCTTTTGGAGAGCGGCCCGCAGATCGCCCCGGCCGAGCTCGAGGCCTTTACGGCAAAATTCGCCGAGCTTGCAGCAAAGGCGGACGTTGTGACGCTTTCGGGCTCGCTGCCGCGTGGTGTCGATGCCGGCTACTATGCCGAGCTCGTCAAGATTGCCGAGGAGGCGGGCGCCAAGGTGCTGCTCGACACCTCGGGTGCATCGCTGGAGGCCGCGCTGGAGTCCGACGCTAAGCCTGAGCTCGTAAAGCCCAACCTGACCGAGATTAACGGCCTGCTGGGTACGTCCTTTACGACCGATGATGTCGATGCCCTGCGCGAGGCGCTTGCCGCCGATGACCGTTTTGCCGGTATCCCCTGGGTTGTCGTTTCGATGGGCGCTGCCGGTTCGGTGGGCTTCCATGAGGGCCGCGCGTTCCGCGCCAAGACGCCCGCGATTGCGGCTGTGAACGCGACGGGTTCCGGTGACTCGACCATTGCCGGTTTTGCGCATGCCATTGCTGCTGGTGCCGACGACGTCACGGTGCTCAAGACCGCCAATACCTGCGGCAAGCTCAACGCCATGGATCCCAAGACCGGCCACCTGGTCATGGACCGCTGGGACGAGGTCTACAACAGCGTTGTCGTGACTGAACTGTAGGGTTACGCGGTTTTACCAAACCGCGTAACGGCGCGACGCTGCAAACGCCCCTAAGCGGCAATCTGACGTTCAATCGTCGGGCATGACCAAAAGGTCAATGCCCTCCTCTTTCACGTCACCTTGCTCGCTTAGGGGCGTTTTCGCTGTCGTTGCCAAGACACCGGCGTTGCCTTGGTCGCAAATAGTCATTGGGGACGCTCTTTAATGACTAGTCGTTTAAGAACGCCCCTTAAGAATGACCCCAATGACTACACTCAAAAACGGCGCCCGTCGGTGATGTTGCCGGCGGGCGCCGTTGTCGTGTAGACGCTATTTGTTGAGTGCGTGCGTTCGAGCTCGCATGCTATAGCGAGTCGATAAAGCGCTGTTGGGCGGCGCGTCCTGCCTCGTCCCACTTAAAGACGCCGGCGTTGTCGAGCACGTGGCCAAACACCACGCCGACCTCTTCGTGCAGGATGTCGATGGCGTTGTCGGCCGTAAGCTCGTCGGCGCGGCGGGCAAAGACGTCCTCAGCCCATGCGGCGTGGCTGCGGCAAAGGTCGTCGCCCTCGAGCGCGCCGGCAAGGTCGTAGCTGGCATCTGCCTTGGCCGCCAGCAGGTGCTCGCGGACAGCGCCGAGCTCGGGAACCAAGCGCGGCGGCAAAATGGCCAGGCCCATGACCTCGATCAGGCCGATGTTCTCCTTTTTGATGTGGTGGTACTCAGCATGCGGATGGAATACGCCCAGCGGATGCTCGTCGGTCGTGATGTTGCAGCGAAGCGCCAGGTAGGCCTCGTAGATTTCGCCGCCGGCGTTGCCGCGGGAGTCGACGCGGCGGATGACGGGCGTCACGGTGTTGTGGGCCACGCCGTCGGCCGTGTGTGCGATGACGCCAACCGACTCATCGGTCCACTCGCGCCAGGCAAGGATAATCTTCTCGGCGGCGTCGAGCAGCTGGGCGCGGTCGTGCGATCGTAGTCGCAGCACCGAAAGCGGCCACTGTAACACGGTACCGATGACCTGGTCAAAGCCCGGCACGCTAAACTGCGAGACCTCGGCGGCGTGCATCATGGGGAACTCGTGCGCGCCGCCCTGGAAGTGGTCGTGCGACAGAATCGAGCCGCCCACGATGGGCAGGTCGGCGTTGGAGCCAATGAAGTAGTGCGGGAACAGGTCGACAAAGTCGAGCAGGCAGGTCAGCCCCTTGCGGTCGACGTGCATCGGACGATGCTCGGAGCTCATGGCAATGCAGTGCTCGTTAAAGTACGCGTACGGGCTGTATTGGAAGCCCCAGCGCTCGCCGTCGAGCTTAATGGGGATAACGCGCAGATTCTGGCGGGCGGGATGGGCGCCGCCGTCGGCTGCAGCGGAGCGTCCGGGATAGCCTTCGTTTTCGATGCAGAGCTGGCAGGCGGGATACTTCTCGCCCGTGTTTTTGGCGGCGCCGGCCGCGGCAATATCGCGCGGGTCCTTTTCGGGCTTTGACAGGTTGATGGTAATCTCGAGGTCGCCCCAGTTGGTGGGGGTGCTCCATTTGATGTTGCGCGCGATGGCGGCACGGCGCACGTAGCCGGCGTCGCAGCACAGGCCGTAGAACCAGTCGGTCGCGGCGCGGGGCTCGTTGACGCCCATGCGTCCGTTGAACTCCTCGTTTACAACCGAAGGCCTTGGCATGAGCGCGCCCATGATGCGCATGGCGATGCGGTCGCGGCCCGATGCCGTGTCCTCGGCGGCGCCGTTGGCAACAGCCGCCTCGGCAAGCGCGGCAAGTGTGCCTTCAAGGTCAAAGTTGGGCAGGGTGTCGGGGTGCAAGAGCGAGAGTTTTTCGGCCTGGAGCGCCCAGGCCATGTCGAGCGCCGGGCCCGTAGCACCGATGCACTCGAGAATGGTGTTATACGCCCAGATGCGATCGTCCTGGCCGATCATCGATCGGTGGATAGCGTACTCGATCAGGTTCTGCGCGGCCTCGCGCACGTCAGTCATTACAGCCATGCCGCGTAAGCCCCCTTGTCAGAAATTGCGTAGTGGCGGGCAGAGCCCTCGCCCAGCCAGCCGTTCATCTTGGTGATAAAGGTGTCGACCAGGTCGAGCGGCACGAAGGCCTGGATGGTGCCACCAAAGCCGCCACCGTGGATACGGACGGCGCCACGGCCGTCGAGCACGTGCTCGGCCAGTGCCAGGGCATACATCGAGGGCTGCTCGGAGCCCAGCTTGGCAACGACATTCTGTAGGTACATGGCAGAGCTGGCGCCGGACTCGCGCGTCAGGACCAGGAACTGATCGATGTCGCCGGCGTTCAGGGCAGCCCAGCGCTTATCGACCAGGCCGTTTTCGTACCAGTAGTGAACGGCGCGCAGGCAGGCGCGGTCGCCCAGCTTGGCGCGCAGCTCGGGGAGCTTGGCGTCAAAGTCCGCCACGTTTACCTCGCACAGGCGTGCCTTGCCAAACTCGGCGGCGACGTCCTGCATCTCGCGCGGAACGGCGGCGTAGTCTTCGGTGGCGGCCACGTGGTCGGCACCGACCTTAACGAGCACGAGAGCATAACCGTGATCCTCAAAGTTGAGCTCGAGCTTCTGGGTTTTAGGCTGAGCCTGATCCTCAAAGTCCATGTAGGCGAGGCCGCCCAAGCAAACGGCGGCCTGGTCCATCAGACCGCAGGGCTTGCCGTAATAGTTGTTCTCGGTGCGCTGGCTCATCTGGGCGAGCGTGACGGGCTCAATGGCGGGCGCGCCCCAGAGCGTCTCCATGGCACGACCGTACGCGGCTTCGACGGCGGCAGAGCTGGAAAGGCCGCCGCCCGAGGGGACGGAGCAGGTAAAGGCAAAGTCGAAGCCTTTGGGCTCAACGCCAAGGGCTGCGATTTCGTGGGCCATGCCGCGGACGAGGCTCGCGGACGTGCCCTTCTCGGACTCCTGAACGTCTAGCGTGTCGAGCGCGATCTCAAACGTGGGATAGCCCTCGTCGGCTACGCGAACCTTGTTGGAATCGGTTGCCACGGCGATGCCGTCGACGGCGACATCGAGCGAGCCGGCGATAACGTGGCCACCCTCGTGGTCAGTGTGGTTGCCGCTGATCTCGGAGCGGCCGGGCGCGTGCACGTAGAGCACCTGGCGGTCGCCGATGGGGCCAAACTCCTCCTCGAACAGCTTGGTGAGCGTGGCGAATGTCTTTTCGTCGGGGGTGGTCATGGGAGTCCTTTCCTTGGCGCGCCCGGGTGGGTTTTGCGTCGTTATGAGTACGTTAACAACTTAAAGCGGCATGAACCAAGTGTTCACGATACCGCACGTTACGGGCTATGTTAACGTACTCATAACACATCGCTTGTCACTTTTTGAGAATCTGGTAATCGGTAGAAATTCAGCCGTGAACGGTACTGCCGTATGGACTTATAAAGCAGAAGAGATGCAGATAGAAAAAGTAGAGTACGTTAACATGCGTCCGACGATAGCGGGCCTCGGCGCGGGATGTATTTCTGCCCGGGCCGGCATTCACGCTATTCAGATCTCGCAAGGGTGAAGGTGATCCTGTGGCAAGGCGCCCGTCCAACGATACCAGTTCGCGTCCGGTCTCCATGGCCGACGTCGCCCGCGCTGCCGGCGTTTCGCAGCAGACGGTTTCGCGCGTCGCCAACGGCTTGCCTAACGTTAACGAGCAGACGCGCCAGCGCGTGCAGGCCGCTATGCAAAAGCTCGGCTTTCGTCCGAGTTATGCCGGTCGCTCGCTGCGCGACGGCCGTTATCATTCGGTCGGCCTGTGCGTCAACGATGTCACCAAGTTTGGCAACCTCTCAATGATCGACGGCATCGCCAGCGCTGCTCGCGAGCATAATTGCGCCATCACGCTGGTCGAGATGTCCAAGACCGAGGAGTTTTCGCTTGCCGAGGCCACGCGTCGTATGGCCGCATTGCCGGTGGACGGCATCATCATCGGTATGAGTCGCATGGCGCCCGATTTTGAGACGTTTGATCCACTGCCGGGCATTGGCACGGTCATCGTTACCATGTACGCGCACCCGCGGGTGACCACGGTCGATTCCGACCATTACGGCTGCTCGCTATTGCTTATGGATCACCTGTTTGAGCTAGGGCACGAGCAGATTCGCTATATTGGCGGCCCGTCATTCTCGGTCGACGAGCAATTTCGTCGCGCCGGTTGGCAGGATGCACTCGAGCGTAAACACATCGAGCCGGCAGAGCCGCTCGAGGGCGACTGGTCTGCCAACAGCGGCTACGAGGCCGGCAGGTACCTGGCCGAGCACGATCGCACCATGACGGCGATTTACGCGGCAAACGACCAGATGGCAAATGGCGCGATTGCAGCGCTGCGCGATAGCGGTCTGCGCGTGCCCGAGGACGTGAGCGTGGTGGGCGTCGACGATTCGCTCGATGATTTTGTGGCACACAACGAGCTCACGACCGTTCGATTCGATTTGCATCAGCGTGGACGCGAGGTGTTCGAGCACGCGGTTCCCAAGGCGGGGGCAACGGACAAAACCGTTGCCATTCGTATTCCCGGCCAGCTTATCGTTCGACATACCACGGCAGCTCCGCGCACATAGTTTTTGCAGGTCAATGGCGATATATTCCGCCTCAATAACAATCGATAAGGATGCTGGCAGATAGCCGTGGCTATGAAGACGAGTGCTATGATAGACGGGCTCTTTTGTCTATCTAGGAGGCTTTGCCTGATGGAGATCACCAAGGATATCCGCTACATTGGCGTTAACGATCACGACATTGACCTGTTCGAGGGCCAGTACGATGTGTCCGAGAACGGCATGGCATACAACAGCTACGTTATCTTGGGCGAAAAGATCGCTGTCGCCGATTCAGTCGACGGCGGTTTTGTTGACGAGTGGCTCGGCAACCTCGAGGCCGTGCTCGATGGCCGCACGCCCGACTACCTGATCGTCCATCACATGGAGCCCGATCACTCCGCCGGCATCGCCGCCTTTATGGAGCGCTATCCCCAGGCGCAGATTGTTGCCAGCATGGGCGCCTTCCGTATGATGGTCAACTACTTTGGCACCGACTTCCCCGAGCGCAAGATGGTCGTCAAAGATGGCGACGTGCTCGACCTGGGCGGCCACAGCCTAACCTTTGTCGGTGCCCCCAATGTTCACTGGCCCGAGGTGCTCTTCTCCTACGAGTCCACCGACAAGGTGCTCTTTAGTGCCGACGGTTTTGGCAAGTTTGGCGCCAACGACATCGAGGATCCCGAGGGCTGGGCTTGCGAAGCGCGCCGTTACTACTTTGGCATCGTCGGTAAGTTCGGCAAGTTCGTGCAGGCCGTCCTCAAGAAGGCCGCCGACCTGGACATTCAGATCATCTGTCCGCTCCACGGCCCCGTACTGACCGAGAACCTGGGCTATTACCTCGACACCTATAACACCTGGTCGAGCTATCAGCCCGAGGACGAGGGCATCACGATCGCCTATGCGAGTGTGTATGGCCATCTGAAGGCTGCCGTCGAGGAGCTCGCCGCAGCGCTTGAGGCTCGCGGCCAGAAGGTCTCCGTCTTTGACCTGGCTCGCGACGACATGGCCGAGGCCGTTGAGGATGCGTTCCGCTACGACCGTCTGGTGCTCGCTTCCATCACCTATCAGGGTGAGATCTTCCCGTTCATGAGCACCTTTATCCATACGCTTGCCGAGCACGCCTATCAGAACCGTACGGTGGCACTCGTCGAGGCCGGCTCCTGGGCGCCCACCGCTGCCAAGGTTATGGCCAAGGAGCTCGAGGGCATGAAGGACATCACCTTGGCGCAGAACAAGGTGACCGTGCTGGGCTCGCTCAACGACGCCTCGCGCGCTCAGATCGAGGTCCTCGCCGACGAGCTTTCCAAGTAGCGATATTTCGCTTTTAACGAGCAAAACCACCACAAAGGGGACAGGCACCTTTGTGGTGGTTTTTGTTTAAGCGCCGGCGATGACGAGATTTGGGCGGGCGTCGTCGACGGTCTCGGCGATTGAGGTGGCGACGGCGCCATCGGGATCACGGTCCATCACGATGGTGTCGACATCGGTCAGCTCGGCAAAGCGGTACATGCCGCGTCCGTTAACCTTGCTGGCGTCCATAAGGGCGACGCTTTGACGGGCGGCACCGACCATAGCCGCTTTGGTCTCGGCCATCTGCGGAAAGTCGGTCGTAAAGCCGCAGCCGGGAACAAAAGCTCCAGGGCACATGACGGCAAGATCGGCGTGGACCATTTGGAGCGCTTGCATAGTGAGCGGGCCGTACAGATAGCGATGACCTTTGCGCAGCGCCCCGCCCAGCATGACGACATCGACCGAGGGCATGCTTTCGTCGATGTAATCGGCGATGGTAATGTCGGCCGTGATAACGGTGATGCCGTCGCGCTGATCGAGGAGCCGGACGAACTCGAGCGCCGTGGTGCCCGAGTCAACGAGCAGCGTGTCGCCGTCATTGACGAGCTCGATGGCGCTTTGCGCGATGGCCTGCTTGGCGGCGACGTTGACATTGATGCGGCGATCCTGCGTGGAAACAGTCAGACGCTTGTGGAGCGATACGGCGCCGCCATGCGTGCGGCGCAGCTTGCCGGACTCCGCGAGTGCGTCCAGGTCGGCGCGAGCGGTGACAGAGGACACGCCAAAGGTCTGGGCAATTTCTGCCACCTGCACCGAGGCGTTATGCTCAAGCATCTCCATGATGGCGGCACGACGCTCATCGGCGAAGGCACGGTTGGTAGCTTGGGCCATGTTTGCTCCATTCTCGGCTAAATTTGCAGGAATTGTGTTGACTCTATTTTCGTTCATTTTCTTTTTGAGTAAGAAAACACCTTTCGATTACTTATCTTTTCTATAAAAGAAAGACGCTCAACGCTCAAAATTCAATATCGAACACGCCCACTCGGCTCCAATTCCTTCCGTTTACTTTTCAAAAACGACTGTATTGACCTGCATGGGCTCAATATCTCGCACATGCAAAGATGCTGAATTTCATACAATGAGCGCGAAAAAAGGCAAGGTAAAACGCCTTGTGAACAACTACGCCCGATGTCCAGATGCGGGCGAGGGAGAGGAGCAAACGCTCATGGCACTTGTTACCACCGAAAAGATGCTCAAGGACGCTCAGGCCGGTCATTACGCCGTTGGCGCGTTCAACGTCGAGAACCTCGAGTTTGTTATGGCCGTTCTGGCCGCTGCCGAGGAGACCAAGTCCCCCGTCATCATGCAGACCACCCCGGGCACCATCAAGACCGCTGGTCTGGACTACTTCTACGGCATGGTCAAGGCTGCCGCCGAGCGCGCTTCCGTGCCCGTTGCCCTGCACCTCGATCACGGCGACGGCTATGACCGCTGCATGCAGGCTTTCCGCACCGGCTACACCTCCGTCATGATCGACGGCTCGCACGAGTCCTTCGAGGATAACATTGCCCTGACCAAGTCCGTCGCCGACGCTGGCCGCGCCATGGGCGTGCCCGTCGAGGCCGAGCTCGGTAAGGTTGGCGGCAAGGAGGACGACGGTCCTGCGGTTGAGGGCGAGAGCCCCTACACCGATCCGGCCGAGGCCAAGGAGTTCGTCGAGCGTACCGGCTGCACCTCCCTCGCAATTGGCGTTGGCACCAGCCACGGCGTGTACACGAGCGATCCGCACATCGAGCAGTCCGTGGTCAAGGCCATCCGCGACGCCGTCGACGTGCCGCTGGTTCTGCACGGCACCTCCGGTGTGCCCGATGAGCAGGTCGCCGAGGCCGTGAAGAACGGCATCTGCAAGGTTAACTACGCCACCGAGCTGCGTCAGGCCTACACCAAGGGCTTCATGGCCTACATGGCTGAGAACCCCGCCTGCTTCGATCCCAAGAAGCCGGCCAAGGAGGGCATGCGTGAGATCACCGAGCTGGTTAAGATCCGCATGACCAACCTCAACTCCGTGGGCAAAGCAGAGTAACAGCAAGGGTACTCCGACTCGCTATATATCCCGGGGAGGGACGAGGGCTTAGTTCCCCAATCGTCCTCGGGCATGCAAAAAGCCTCGCTGCGCACTTCGTGCGGCGAGGCTTTTTGCCCCCTGCGGAAAGATTGGGGAACTAAGCCCTCGTCCCTCCCAGGTTGACCTACTCGAGGTCGTCGCCCTTGTGGCGTTGGGGCGGAAAGGGGTGGGGCGCGAGGGGCGCTTTGTTGATGAGGGGCTAGTATGCCCGGGCTTGGTTGGGGAATGACTTGTTTAGGGCTGCTTGGAGCTTTTCGAAGGATGCTCGCAGGTTGAGATTCTGATCGGTTGAGCGTTTTGCTTTTGTGGTGGGGGAGTCGAGGAGGCCGTTTCTCTGTGTCGGGGGGAAGGAGAAAAGGTCTGCATGTTTTAGGGATGGCTGCTGTGCTGCGTCATTGGAAGAATGCATGCTTATGCGGCCTCCTCGATGTCCACCAAAAGGTTGCGCACGGGGTGTGCTGCTAGGTCCCGTGCGTTGGCAGTATTATGCCGCGGCTGCTGCAAAGAAGCGCTAAAGAAAGGCTTAACCTGGTTTGATGTTACGATGAAACTGCAGGTCAGAGGTATCGAGTAACACTCTTGAAAGGTTTTGAGCTTAAGGGCTTTCTAAGGTTTGTGACGTGGATGTGGCTCGCCTGTGTGGGGCGTGTGGACGGCTCGCTCCTAGCGCTGCGGCTCTGCGGCGCGCACCTGCTCGATGACCTTTTCCATGGTGGCGTCGATGCGGTCCTTTTTGAGCTCACATTCCCAGATGGTGATGCGCGTCCAGCCCATTTGGGTAAGTGCGTTGATGGCAGCGCGGTCGCGCTCGACGTTGCGACGGAACTTTGCCTCCCAAAACTCAACGTTGCGCTTGGGCTGGCTCGGGTTGCACTTGGGGCAGCGGTGCCAAAAGCAGCCGTTGACGAAGATGGCGATCTTGCGCCCGGGAAAGGCGATATCGGGCTTGCCGGGAACCTTCCATTCCAAGCGATAGCCCGTAAGGCCTGCTGCGCGCAGGCGCTGTCGTACGAGTAGCTCGGGTTTGGTGTTGGCGCGCTTGTTGCCCTTCATGGACTTTTTGATGGCGGCGCGACGGCGCACGAGCTCACGCTCGTCGGCGGAGAGGTCCGAGGTGTCGATGCCGTCGAGCAGACCGGGCTTGGGACGTTTTTTGCTGCGGCGCTTAGGTGCGCGCTTGGGTTTGGTGGCGGGCTCGTCGGTCGTGGCGGCCTCGGCGTCGTTGGCGGCGCCGTTGGCCTCAAGCCGATCTTCCTTCAACTCAATCAGAGCATCGATAAGCCCTTTGTCGGCGGGCATCCATTCCACCGTGGCAAGCGAGGTGCGCGGAATCCAGCGGATATCGAGCTGGCGGTCGTGTTTCTGGGGCTCATCGGATTCATCGGCGAGCGAGCAGTAGTAGCACTCCATGGAGAGATGAAAATCGGGGTAGTCATACTCAACGGTGTAGAAATCGCGCAGGTTGGTGACTTTTACCTGCAGCTCTTCCATGAGCTCGCGGCGTACGGCGTCCTCGGGCGACTCGCCGCGCATGAGCTTGCCACCGGGAAACTCCCAAAGTCCCTGCATGTTGCCATAGCCGCGCTGCACGGCAAGCAGCTCGTCAGATCCATCCTTGCGAATGATCCCAGCGGCAACATGAACAGTCTTCAACAGGAGTCCTCTCTCAATATCAACACGCGGCAGGCTGGCTGCCCTACCTTACACAACGGTAAGGCAAGCGTAAGCCATATCGATGGTAGCCGACTCGTCTTCTTGCGACTATAGATGCCGTAGACTAATCGCAAGAAAGGACTCGGTATGCAAACCACGCACATGGCGACCCCGGTACTGGAGGTCGCGCATCTCGAAAAGGTATATGGAGCGCTGGGCAACGTGACCCGTGCGCTCAACGACGTCAGCTTTACCGTCAACCGCGGTGAATTTGTTGGCATCATGGGCGCTTCGGGCTCGGGCAAGTCGACGTTGCTCAACTGCGTGTCGACCATCGATAGCGCCACGAGCGGCACGATCCGCATCAACGGGCAGAACGTAACACGCATGAAGCAGGCTAAGCTTTCGCAGTTCCGCCGCGAGGAGCTGGGCTTTATCTTCCAGGACTCCAACCTGCTCGATACGCTCACGGCACGCGAGAACATCGCCCTGCCGCTCACCATTGCCCGCACAAACTCGGCAGAGATCTCGACCCGCGTGCAGGATGTGGCAGCGCGCCTGTCCATCAGTCAGGTGCTCGACAAGTATCCCTACCAGATGTCCGGCGGCCAGCAGCAGCGCGTTGCCGCGGCTCGCGCGCTCGTCACCGACCCCACCATGATCATGGCCGACGAGCCTACCGGCGCCCTCGACTCCAAAAGCGCCCGCCTGTTGCTCGAGAGCCTAGAGGCCCTCAACCGCCGCCTGCGCGCCACCGTGCTCATGGTCACGCACGACAGCTTTGCCGCCAGCTACACGAGCCGTGTGCTGTTTATCCGCGACGGCAAGATCTTCACCGAGCTGCGCCGCGGCGACACCGACCGCCGAGAGTTCTTCGACCGCATTATGGAGGTCGTTGCCATGATGGGCGGTGAGGGCTCCGATGCTCTGTAAACTCGCTTGGGGCAACGTCCGCCGCGCCGGCCGCGACTACCTCGTCTACCTTTTGACGCTCACCCTGGGCGTCACGGTCTTCTATGCCTTTAACACCATCTCGATGCAGGTCGACATCGCCGGCATCGATGAAGAGGGCTTGGCGCAGGTTATGGGCAGCATGCTCGGCGACCTGACGTACTTTTTGGCCGGTGTCATGGCCTTTTTGATGGTGTATGCCAATAACTTCATCATGAAACGCCGCAAGAAGGAGTTTGGCCTGTACCAGGTGCTCGGCATGGGGCGCGGGCGCGTCGCCACGATCATGGCGCTCGAGACCGTGATCGTCTCGGTCGTGGCCTTTGTCGCCGGCATTGTGCTGGGTATGGGACTCTCCCAGCTCATGACGTTCTTTACGGCCTCGCTCTTTAAGACACAGATTGCCAATTTCCACTTCTTTTTCTCGGTGCATGCGTTCAATCTGACCCTTGCCTGCATGCTCGTAATGTTTGTGCTCACGCTACTGCTGAACCTTCGCGCCGTGCGTCGTACCAAACTCATCGAGCTTATGGGTGCCGAGCGTCGCAACGAGAGCATCAAGACACGCAACCCCTGGATCGCGATTGCCATCTTTGCCGTGGGCGTGGTGCTTGTGGGCGTGGCCTATTACCGTCTGCTACGTGATGGGTTCCCGCTAACCGCGACGGACAGCAAGCTGCAAGAGGCCATGAACCAGTTTGGTATTACGACCGCTATGGTTACCGTGGGCACCTTTGCCCTGTTCTGGGGACTCTCGGGCATGCTCATCAAGCTGCTGCAGAGCCTGCGCAGCGTGTATTGGCGCGGCCTCAACATGTTTACCGTGCGCCAGCTTGCGGCCAAGGTCAACACGGTGTGCTTTTCGATGGGCGTCATCGCGATGCTCCTGTTTTTGGCCATCACCTCGGTGACGTGCGGTATGTCGATTGCCAATGTGATGAACGAAAACCTGGAGCGCTATAACCCTGTTGACGTGTCTCAGACGTATGTCTATTACACGCCCGATACGCTCGACTACTACAAAGAATATGTCAATCCGTCTGAAGCCGACCGCATGGTGCTAGCCGATACAACGGTCGATTTGTACTCCGCATGGCACGGCAAGGGCAAGTCGGCGGACAACAACGACGAGACCGGCAAGAAGGTCAATATCGCCGATGTTGCCGGTGAGCATGTTCAGATCGATTCGTATCTGAGTTACCCGTTTGGCGGTTCGAATCCTTCGGTGTCTGCGGGTGAGATGTGCAAGACCATGGGCGAAAAGCTCCCCAAGGCGCTCGGGGGTAGCAATGCCGATACGATGGGTCTGTTTGTGACGCCGGCGAGCCAGTACAACAAACTGCGCCAGATGATGGGCGAGGAGCCGGTGAGCATTGGCCGCGACCAGTACCTGCTTACGTGTGATATGGGCGGTGGGCTGGGCGACCTGTACACCAAGTACATGGCCGGCGGCCATACCCTCACCTTGGGCGGGCATGAGCTCAAGCCCGCAACCGATAAGTCGGACAAGGACACGGCGGCCATCGCCAACTCGGCGATGGGCAGTAATCCGGGTACCGTCGTCGTTGCCGACGAGCTGTTGTCCCAACTTAATCTGCAGCCGTATTCCAGTAGCCTGCTCGTTAATTACAAACAGGGGATGGATACGACCGAGGCAGACGAGAGCATTAAATACACTTTGCTCGACAATCTGCTCGTTGACGGCAAGGAGCCGGGGTCATGGGGAATCTTCATCACACGCTCCGAGATGTACACGCAAGCAGCGCAAATGAACGGCATGATTAGCTATCTGGCCATCTACATTGGCTTTGTATTGGTCGTTGCATGCGCGGCGATTCTGTCGATCCAGCAACTCTCCAACGTGGCCGACGGCAGCCGCAGCTATCGTGTGCTGGCACAGATCGGCTGTGAGGACCGCCAGATTCGCCATTCGGTGATGGCGCAGCAAGCGGTATTCTTCCTGTTCCCGCTGGCAGTGGGCCTGGCGCACTCCTTTGTGGCACTTAAGGTGATCATCGAGCTGGTGAGCATATTCGGAAATATGAGCATCGGTGGCACCGTGGGCCTCACCTGTGCAATCTTCCTGGCAGCCTATGGCGGATACTTCCTGGTGACCTACCTCATGAGCGCCGGCATGGTGCAAGCTGCCATCGCCACCCGCTATAGCGAATAACAAACGGGCAAAATCGTCGCAAAATCAGAGGCATATGACCGCCGCGAAGGGACTGGGGCCCTCTCGCGGCGGTTATTTTGCCTATCTGGTGCGTTTCGGATGCAAGTGAGTAGATTTTTTTGAACTTGCCGAGTACATCGCGACAAATGATCGATAAAACCGCAGGTCAGAGCTGTGGCGTTTTGGGGCGTGCTTGGCCTCCTGCAAAAAGCCTACTCACTTGGTTTTTCTGCTAGAAGACCGCCACGAGGGAAAAACAGCTCTCTCGTGGCGGCTGGCGTTTGCCCAGATAAAACATACCAAAATAAACCTGTCCCTTTTTGGCAGGTTAGCGCTTCCAAAAGTGGAGGATTAACGTCGTGCGATTTTGCTGTTCGGTTTTGACCAGGATGTTGTGGATGTGGGTCTTGACGGTGCCCACGGCAAGGAATTCTTGGTTCGACTTGCCCCGCACTACCAGACGCAAAACCTCGGCTTCGCGGTTGGAGAGCTTGTAGGCGTTGCGATAAGAGGGCATTTGCCCTTCGATGTGTCGATCAAGATCGCTGGCGTTCTTTTCTTCGGACGCCTCCTGCATGCGAATCGAAAGCACGTGATAGGTGTAGGCGATGAGCAGAATCGCAAAGTAGCACGCAAAGACGTTCTCGCTAAAGTTGCGCTCGGACAGGTATAGCTGCAGCCAAGAGGGCGCCAGGCTCATGGGGACGACCAGGATGCTGTAGAAGTCCTCGGCAACGATGCACCCGACCAGGACGGCGCCGATAATCAGGTGCTTTCGTTGGTTGTTAACGCGTGCCTTCAACTCGACCTTTGTACTTTTATGAGCCGTCCAAAAGATGTACAGCCCCACAAAGATAAGGAACACCTGGCGCATTGCGTAGTAGAGCCACTGATGCATGGGGCCGTAGGGGACAGCTACGATAGTCAGCGACTCGCACAGCAAAAACGTTACGACGGGGATAACGAATTGCTTTTTAGAATGTTTGTCGAGCAAGTCCCTGGCAATGGCCCAAATAAAAGCCTGCGAAGCGGTCGCCACAGGGGTCCGCATCACGGGCATGATGATTGGGTAATAGTCGCTAGCTGGAAAGCTCTAGTTTTTGCAGCGTGTATTCAAAAAAGAAAATCTCGGTCATCTCGAAGGCATAGCAAATAAAAACGCCGCTGCCATAGATAAAGAACTGTCGGCGAGACGAGGCGTAGGCGGCAAGCGAGAGCGCCGCTCTCGAGGCTCTCGAGCAGCTCTAAGCCTCAAGGCTTCTAAAAGCGCGTTTGCGGGCGGCGGATGCTCGTCTCCTGTCGCCCGCTCACCGAGGCTTGGCAATTGTCTTAATATCTTAAGGGTCTCGATTTGTCCAAGACTGAGCGAAGGAGCTCATCATGAGCGACGGAAAGAAGAAGCTTTCCTTCTTGACGGTCATTTCGACCATCATCTGCGTCGTCTTCGTTTGCGAGGCCGCCGCTCCCGCTGCTGCCATTGGCAACCAGCAGTTCTTCTGGTGGATCTTCCTGATCCTGACCTTCCTGCTCCCTTATGGCATGGTCGTTGCCGAGCTCGGCACCACCTATGACGGCGAGGGCGGCATTTACGACTGGGTACGTTATGGCCTGGGCGACAAGTGGGGCGCCCGCATCTCGTACTACTACTGGGTTAACTACCCGCTGTGGATCGCCTCGCTGGCTACCATGTTCCCCGACATTCTGGGCATGGTCTTTGGCGTCGAGTTCAATCTGATCGCCAAGTTGGGTATCGATCTTGCCTTTGTGTGGATCGTCTACCTCATGGGTCGCTCCAAGGCGGCCGACTCCGAGTGGGTCCTGAACGGCGGCGCCATCATCAAGGTTGCCGTTGCCGTTATCGTCGGCGCTTTGGGTATTTGGTATGCCATGGAGAACGGTTTTGCGAACGACATGTCCGCTACCACCTTCCTGCCCGAGCTCACCAACACCAACGCGCTCGGCTACCTGTCGATCATCATCTTTAACTTCATGGGCTTCGAGGTCATCTGCACCATGACCGACGATATGGCCGATCCCGCTCGCGATATCCCCAAGGCTATCATCGTTGGCGGCCTGTCTATCGCCGTGATCTACCTGTTCGCTGGCTTTGGCATCGGCGCTGCTGTGCCGGCCGATTCCATCGATCCCGACTACGGCATGATCTATGCTGTCCAGACCATGGTGGGCGACTCCATGATCTTCAAGGTCATCTGCATTGCCTTCCTGATCACCCTGTTCGCCAACATGGCTGCCTGGTCCTTCGGCGTCAACTCCGTTGCTCGTTATGCTGCCGAGCATGGCAACATGCCCAAGGTCTTCGCCTCGATGATCTCGGACGACGACATGCCCAACGGCGCCAACCTGGTCAACGCCATCGTCGCCTCCCTGGTGCTGTGCCTGCAGCTCGTTCCTATCGACGCCATCTCCAACGGTGTCTTCTGGATGCTCTTCGGTACCTCCGTTGTATTCCTGCTGCTCACCTATATCCCGATGTTCCCGGCGTTCCTCAACCTTCGTAAGAACGACCCTAACCGTGCGCGCATCTTTACGTTTCCGTTTAAGGGCGCCATGATGAAGGTCATGCTGGCTATTCCCTGCATCGAGCTGATTCTGGCTATCGTTGCAACGCTGATTCCGTTCTCTGTCGATGAGATTGGCGATAAGGTCCCGATGATCGTTATCTTCATCGTGCTTTTGCTTATTGGCGAGGTTGTCCGCGTCGTCAGTGCTAAGGGTCGCGAGACCGAGTACAAGGGTCTCACCCCCGAGCTGGCTGCTCAGCGTCTCGCTGAGGAGGCCGCCGAGGCCGAAGAGGACTAGAGCACCCGGATTCGGGGCTCCAACCCTCCTCGCTACTTGACCATTCCCCGGGGTGGGTGTGAACGATAGCTCTGGTAACCACCGCCCGCCCCAATCTCTCTTCCGTATCCTTCGTGCGTTTTGTCTCCGCGCGCCAGGTTACGTCGTCGCTTGCCGGTGCGACTCCGTGAAAACCGGCGCCGGGCGCCCCGACCTTTGCCGGGGAACGGGCGTCCGCCACCTCTTGGTTTTAGGCTGCGGGTAACCCGCCTGCAGCAAGCGATCGTTCGATTTGGAGGAAATCTTATGCGTACGATCACCGAGTCCGAGTCCACCCCTAAGGCCGACGGCTACTTTATGCCTGCTGAGTTCGCTCCGCAGGATCGCGTGTGGATGGGCTGGCCCCATCGCACCGATACCTGGGCCCATGGTGCCAAGCCGGCTCAGAAGCAGTATGCCGCCATCGCCCGCGCCATTGCCGAGTTCACCCCGGTTACCATATGCGCCAACCAGGCCGACTACGCTAACTGCAAGGCCGTCTTTGATGAAGACGAGAACGTCACCGTTATCGAGATGACCAGCGACGACGCTTGGTTCCGCGACACCGCTGCCACGTTTGTTATCAACGGCAAGGGCGAGAAGCGCGCCAACCACTGGCACTTCAACGCTTATGGCGGTCTTGTCGACGGCCTGTACTTCCCGTGGGACAAGGACGAGCAGGTCGCCCTTAAGATTGCCGAGCTTTCTGGTTGCCGTCGCTACCGTCCCGATGACATGATCCTCGAGGGCGGTTCCATCACCGTCGACGGCGAAGGTACCGTGGTCGTGACCGACCAGTGCCTGCTTTCCCCGGGCCGCACCTGCTCTGCGGTTCTGGAGGAGGAAGAGGATCCCGAGTCCATCTGGCCCAAGTTCAAGAGGAAGTTCGAGCCCTGGAGCGAGGAACTTCGCGCCTATATGGACGAACACCTCAAGGATTATTTGGGTGTCGAGAAGGTCATCTGGGTCAAGGAGGGCATCGACCCCGAGGAGACCAACGGTCACATCGATGACGTCGCCACGTTCATCGCTCCGGGCGTCATGGCCTGCATCTGGACTGACGATCCCGAGTATCCGTTCTACGAGCAGTGCCACGCCATCTACGAGACCCTCTCCAACGCCGTTGACGCCAAAGGCCGCAAGATGAAGGTCTACAAGCTCTGCATGCCCGTGAACCCGCTGTTCATGGACCAGGCTTCCTGCGACACCATCGACGCCGACGAGAACGCCGAGCCGCGCGTCGCCGACGAGCCGCTGATCGCCTCCTACATGAACTACCTGGTCACCAACCACGGCGTTATCGTCCCGCAGTACGGCGACGAGAACGATCAGCTTGCCGTTGACACGCTCCAGAAGATCTACGACGAGGTCTGGGGCGAGGGCGTCTACAAGTGCGTCGGCGTTCAGTCCGAGCAGGTCGTCTTCGGTGGCGGAAATATCCACTGCATTACTCAGCAGGAACCCTCGGCGTAACTGTCTGTCTTCCCGAGGCACGGCACCTTCCCGTTCATTCGTCGCTTGCGTACCCAAAGTACGCGGCGCACCTCTTTCACGGGAATCTGCCGCACCTCAGAAACCCAGCCGGTCAAGCGGACTGACGTAGCTTGTTACCGCATTAGTCATTGGTGCCAACCCTGGCAACGATGCAGGTCGAAAAACGTCAGCGAAAACCCGCCAGAGCGAGCAAGGTGCCTTGAAGCGAGGCGGCATTGACCTTTTGGTCAATGCCGTCGAAGCTGAAAGGCAGATTGCCGTTCTGGCGGGTTTGCAGCGTCGAGTCGTTACGCGGTTTGGTAAAACCGCGTAACTAAATACGTTCCGCGATCTCGTGGATGAGGTAGTCGGTCTTTTCCCAGCCCAGGCACGGGTCGGTGATCGACTTACCAAAGACGCCGCCGTCGACCGGCTGGTTGCCATCCTCCAGGTAGGACTCGATCATAAAGCCCTTGACCAGCTTGGAGATTGACTCGTTGCGGCGGCAGCTGTCGAGCACCTCCTTGCAAATGCGATACTGCTCCAGCGGACGCTTGCCCGAGTTGTCGTGGTTGCAGTCGATGACCGCTGCCGGATTGGCATAGCCGGCGTGCTCGGTATAGCGCTCGGCCAGGCGCTCCAGGTGCTCGTAGTGGTAATTGGGGTAGGTGCGACCGTCGAGGCCGATGTAGCCGCGCATGACAGCGTGCGCAAGCGGGTTG
The DNA here is from genome assembly GCF_023656745.1 of Collinsella sp. BG-O-102. Classification (GTDB taxonomy): domain Bacteria; phylum Actinomycetota; class Coriobacteriia; order Coriobacteriales; family Coriobacteriaceae; genus Collinsella. Next base: position 16,486 of record NZ_JAMOKO010000007.1, on the reverse strand, counting down.
CCGTCGCACTCGACCTCCCAGTTGCGGAAGATGAAGCTCTGGTGCGCCTGCGCGGCGTAAATGGAGTTGAGCATAACGGTGGTAGAGCCGGCAGTGGGATTCTTCATGCCGACGGGTACCGAAATGCCGCTCGACACTAGGCGATGCTCTTGGTTCTCGACCGAGCGCGCGCCCACGGCAACATAGCTCAGCAGGTCAACGAGGTACTGGTAGTTTGACGGATAGAGCATCTCGTCGGCGGTGAAGAAGCCCGTTTCCTCAATAACGCGCAGGTGCATATGGCGGATGGCCTTGACGCCCTCGAGTAGGTCGTCGGGAGCCTCGGGGTTGGGGTTGTGCAGCAGTCCCTTGTAGCCGGTGCCCTTGGTACGCGGCTTATTGGTATAGACGCGCGGAATGATGATGAGCTTGTCCTTGACCTCCTCGGCGGTCTTGGCCAGACGATTCATGTACTCAAGTACCGAGTCCTCGCGGTCGGCAGAGCACGGGCCGATGATGAGCACCTTGCGTGCGTCCTCGCCGGTAAAGACTTTGGCGACCTCGGCGTCAAATGCCTGCTTTTTGGCGGTAAGCTCGGCTGAAAGCGGCATTTCCTCGCGGATCTCCATGGGGATCGGCAGCCTGCGTTTGAATTCCATGGCCATAGGGGCCTCCTCAATCTATAGAAAGAGCAATAAGCGTACTGTTGAGTGTTCGGCATTATCCGCTGTCGCACGCTAAAGTGCAAGCCCTTGTTACCCCGAAACCTGCCAAAAAGGGACAGGTTTATTTTGGCAGGTTTTATCTGGGTAAACGTCGGCGGATGTCGGGAGGGAGTGGCACCGCGCGCGACCCTAAGGCTGTTGCCGGTTCCCCAGGAAACACCCCGCGGGCAAAAAATGCCAAATATGAGTACGGTTGTTATCTTAGTATCATATCGGTCTAGCAAGATAATAGACAAAGTGAAAAATATGTTCATTAACGTTGGCACGCAGAAGCCCGCTAACGGGCGTTTTGATTAATTTGAAGGCGTATAGAGGCCGCAAGGAGGTCGTTTGAGGCTGTTTTGGCTGATACTAAAAAAGTAACAGTACTCATATTTGCCCTTTTTTGCCCACGGGGCCTCGAAGGGGCTGTCAATCAGGTCCCAGGGGAGGCGGCTCAAGGGCCGCAGAACAAAAACGGGGGCGCAGGTTGTCCTGCGCCCCCGTTCTCGGGCGTTATTCGTTCCCTGCGGCAGAATTTACGCCGCTTCGTCGAACTGCGAGTTGTACAGGTCGGCGTAGAAGCCGCCCTGGGCGAGCAACTCGTCGTGCGTGCCCTTCTCGACGATGTCGCCGTCGCGAATTACCAAGATCACGTCGGCGTTGCGGATCGTGGACAGGCGGTGCGCGATAACAAAGCTGGTACGGCCCTGCATCAGCGCATCCATGGCACGCTGAATAAGCTCCTCGGTACGGGTATCGACGTTGGAGGTCGCCTCGTCCAGAATCAGCGCCGGGCGGTCGGCCAAAATGGCACGGGCGATGGTCACGAGCTGGCGCTGACCCTGCGACAGGTTAGTGCCCTCCTCGTTGATCATAAAGTCGTAGCCGCCGGCGAGCGTATGGATAAAGTGGTCGCAGCGTGCGGCACGTGCAGCGGCTTCGACCTCGGCATCGCTCGCATCGGGGCGTCCGTAGCGGATGTTTTCGCGGATGGTGCCGTTAAACAGCCAGGTATCCTGCAGCACCATGGCAAACTCGCCGCGCAGCGCCGCGCGGTCCCAGTCGCGCACGTCGACGCCCTCGACACGCAGCGAACCGTCGTCCACATCGTAGAAGCGCTGCAGCAGCTTGATGAGCGTGGTCTTGCCGGCGCCGGTGGGACCGACGATGGCGATGGTCTGGCCGGGCTGCGCCTCGCAGCTAAAGTCGTGGATGATGGTCTTGTCGGGCGTGTAGCCAAACTTGACGTGGTCGAACTCCACGTGACCGGGGCGCTTCTCGGGAATCTGCGCGTCGGCCTTCTGCTCCTCCTCGGGCGCGGCCAGGAACTCAAAGACGCGCTCGGTGGCAGCGGCCATCGACTGCATCGTGTTGCTCACGTTGCCCAGCTGCTGCACGGGTTGCGTAAAGTTGCGAACGTACTGGATAAAGCTCTGGATGTCGCCGGGCGTGGCATTGCCGGTCAGCGCGAGCTGTGCGCCCACCACGACGACGCCCACGTAGCCCATGTTGCCCACCAGGCTCATAAGCGGCATCATCAGGCCCGACAGGAACTGCGAGCGCCAGCCACTAATAAAGAGACGGTCGTTTTGACGGTCGAACTCTTCGATTGAGGCCTCGGCGCGGTCGAACACCTGAATGACGTTCTGGCCGGCAAAGTCCTCCTCGATAATGCCGTTGACGGCGCCCAGAACCTGCTGTTGCTCGCGGAAGTACGGCTGCGAGAAGTGAATCATTACGGTCAAGATAATCGCGGCGGCCGGCAGCGTGAGCACGGTGACGCCGGTAAGCGGCAGGCTGATCGAAAGCATCATGACGAGCACGCCGATAATCTGCGTCACCGAGGTGATGAGCTGCGTCACGCTCTGGTTGAGCGACTGGCCCAGCGTATCGACGTCGTTGGTGATGCGGCTGAGCACGTCGCCCTTGCTGTGGCCGTTGAAGTAGCTCATCGGCACGACGGCAATCTTGGCGGCGATCTCCTTGCGCATACGGTAACAAATCTTTTGCGTGACGCCGGTCATGAGCCAGCCTTGGATGAGGCTGCAGACAGAGCTTGCCAGATACAGGCAGAGCAAAAAGCCGAGCGTCTTGGCAATCCAGGCAAAGTCAACGTCGCCGGTACCGTTTACCTTGGCAACCAGGCCCTCGAACAGTTTGGTGGTAACCTGGCCGAGCACCTTGGGCCCCACAATGTTAAAGATGACCGAGCACACGGCAAAGGCGACGGCGGTAAACACGGCAATCTTATGCTGACCGATATAGCCGAGCAGCTGCCTCATGGTGCCCTTAAAGTCCTTGGCCTTTTCGCCGCGACGCATGCCGCCCATGCGGCCCATGGGACCGCGCTGGCGGGTGGGCTTGGGAATCTGAGTCTTGGTCTCGTCTGCCATTAGCGCTCGCCTCCTTCCATAACGGCTGCAATTTCTTCTTGGGTGAGCCCCAGCTCCTCGGCGGAAAGCTGCGACTGTGCGATCTCCAGGTATGCCGGGCAGTTGTGCAGCAGCTCCTCGTGCGTACCGGTGCCCACCACGTGGCCGTCATCGAGCACGATGATCTGGTCGGCGTGCATGATGGTCGCGATGCGCTGGGCCACGACCACGAGTGCGGCGTCAGTAACGTTTTTGGCCAGCTCTTCGCGCAGGCGAGCGTCGGTCTTGTAGTCGAGGGCGCTAAACGAGTCATCGAACACCACGACCTCGGGCTTTTTGGCCAACGCGCGGGCGATGGCCAGGCGCTGGCGCTGGCCGCCCGAGACATTGGATCCGCCCTGGCTGATGGGGGAGTCGTAGCCGCCCTCGCGCTCGGCGATAAAGTCCTCCGCCTGGGCGACGCGTGCCGCCTGGCGCATATCCTCGTCACTCACCATATTGCCGGCAAACTTGAGGTTGCTCTCGACGGTGCCCGAGAACAGGCGACCCTGCTGCGGGATATAACCAATACGGCGGCGTAGCTCGGAAAGGGTCATGTCACGCACGTCGATGCCGTCGAGCGAAATGCTGCCGCCTGTGACGTCGTACAGGCGCGGAATCAGCTGCACGAGCGTGGACTTGCCCGAGCCCGTGGAGCCAATGATGCCGAGCATCTGACCGGCATGCGTGGTGAAGTTCACGCCGCTGATGACATCGGCGCGGGCATCGGGATACTGGAAGCTCACGTCGCGGAAGGTGAGTTCACCGCGTGACGCGCTGGTCGCGGGCAGTTTGGGCGAGGAGGGGTCGTTGATGCTCGTGGGGCAGGTGATGACCTCTTCCACGCGCTCGGCTGCGACCTCGGCGCGGGGCAGGATGACCGAAACCATGGTGAGGATCATAAACGCCATGACGATCTGCATGGTGTAGGAGATAAACGCCATCATGTTGCCGACCTGCATCACGCCGTCGGACACGCCCTGCGCGCCAAACCAGACGATAAGCACGGTGATGCAATTCATGACCAGCATCATGAGCGGCATCATAAAGCTCATGGCGCGGTTGGTGTAGAGCTGCGTGGTCATTAGGTCGAGCGAAGCCTTGTCAAAACGCTCGAGCTCATGCTCCTCGCGGTTGAACGAGCGGATGGGCATCAGGCCGTCGAGCAGCTCGCGGGCGGTAAGGTTCACGCGGTCCACAAAGCTCTGCATCTTTTTGAACTTGGGCATGGTGAGGCCCATAAGCACGCCGACGACGGCCGAGACCGCGATGATGGCCACGGCGATGGTCCACTCCAGACCGGTATGGTTGGCCAGGACGCGCATGACGGCGACGATGCCCATGACAGGGGCCATCAGGCACATGCGGATAAACAGGGTTGCGGCCATCTGGATCTGCTGAATGTCGTTGGTGCAGCGGGTGATGAGCGAGGCCTGGCTAAACTTGCCCACCTCGGCCGGCGAGAAGTGCATAACCTTGTTGAAGGTCTCGCGGCGCAGGTCGCGGGCGATGGAGCAGGCGGTGCGCGAAGCCACGGCACCGGTCAGGATAGTGGCGACGAGCGACACCAGGCACAGCCCAAACATCGTGGTCGCCATGCGGCTCAGGTAGGCGTTCTGCACGTCGGCGGGGTCGATGCCCTGCGCCTTGTACTCGTCCTGTACATAGCTCACGGCGCGCTGCGTGACGATGGAGCCCGACATGGAGCCCATTTTGTCCGCCATTTGGTTGGCGCCCTCGACGAGCTTGCCCTGGTCGATTAGGCCGCCTTCAACGCCTAGACGCAGGCTCTTCATGGTGATCTTACCGCCGTCGGCATCAATCTGCTTTTGCATGTTCTGCGCCGCCGCGGCCTTCTGCTGTATCTCGGCGAGCTGCTCGGGCGTCATCGCTGCCATTTGCTCGGGGGTGGGCATGGCCTGGGCAGCGTTGTCGTCTTTCTCGCTGGACGAGCCCATCATGTCGCCCATGGAGTTGGCGTCGATGCCCTGGTTGAGCGAAAGGACAACAGTCTCGGGCAGGCTCATAATGTCGGCAATCTTGCCTCCATCGGCACGCTCTTCCTCGGTGCCCTCGTACGTTCGAATGTCGTTTTTGTCAGCCTTGCTAAACACGGCCTCCACAGCCTTGGCGTCCTTGGCGCTCATAAAGAGTTCGAGGTCGTCGAGCGATTCGGCGCGGATGGTGTCGGGTACGGGCGACGCGATGCCGCCTTGCTGCACACCCACGTCGACGATGTCGCTCATATAGGTAGGCAGCGCCAGATCGGCGTTGCAGCTGATTACGATAAGTACGATAGCTGCGAACAGTGCCAGGATATGTTTTTTAAAGAGCTTGAGAATCCTCACTCGGCATCTCTCCTTTCTTGATTGCGGTCGATAATTTCGTTGGCACGTCTAAGAAGGCGCACCATCTCTTGGGTATCTGTTTCGCCAAGCTGCTCGAGGAAGGCCGCGGTGCGGTCCTCGAATTCCCGACGTTTGATTTCGATAACCTGGAATCCTTTGTCGGTCACCGTGACGTGTACGCGACGACGGTCGGTCTTTGAGTGCTCGCGCTCGACCCAGCCCTTGGCCTCGAGGGCGCGCAGGATATTGGCGATGCGGGCGCTCGAGACCCAGGCGCGATCAGCGAGTTCGCTCGGCGTGAGCGAGCCGCCGGCGCGCATGAGGGCGCGCATGACGGCCATCTCGCCACCCAGAGCCTGGTCGGCAAAGCGCGAAACGCGCTGGTGCATGCTGCCAAACTCGGTAAAGAGCTGACGCCCAAGCTCATGGAAATCGGTATCTTCCACCGAAAACCCCTAACACTAGAAACTATTTTCGGTGGAAGATGATACCCCCATACGCGGGCCTCATACAGTAGGCAATATTAAGAGCTCATTAAGACTTAAAATCATTCAATTGCTAAAGCGTTTCAAAGAACTATCATGCCCGCGGTTAGGCGAGGGGTTGTCACCACCATGACGACTGGGACTCATATAATCGCCACGTGCGATGCTCCAACTTCCCGCAAGGAGACACCTTACATAAAGGGGGATGGAGTCATGGCATTTGACTTCACGGGCAAGACCGCGATTGTCACGGGCGGCACTCAGGGCATTGGCCTCGAGATCGCCAAGGGCATCGTCGCGGGCGGCGGATATGTCGCGCTCATCGCAAGGAACGCTGCTAAGGGCGAGGCCGCTGTGGCCGAGCTTGGCGAGGGCAACAAGTTCTATCAGCTCGATGTCGCCGATGCGCCCAAGGCGCGCGAGACCGTCGAGCAGATTTTTACGGACCTGCCGCAAACCAACATCCTGATCAACTGCGCTGGCGTCATCAGCACCAAGAAGTTCGACGAGATCGATGACACCGAGTGGCGTCGCACCATCGACATCAACCTCAACGGCACCTTTACCATGATGAACGCCGTGTACCCGCACTTTAAGGCGGCCCATGCCGGCACTATCGTCAACGTAAGCTCTGTTGCTGGCAAGATCGGCGGCGGCCTGCTCGGCACCGCGGCCTACGCGAGCTCCAAGGCCGGTGTCAATGGCCTTACCAAGGCGGTCGCCAAGGAAGGCGGCAAGTTTGGCGTCCGCTGCAACGCCGTGTGCCCGTCGCTTACGTTGACCGATATGACCTCGATTCTCTCTGACGAGAACTCTCAGCGCATCATCAACGGTATTCCTCTGGGCCGCGCCGCCCAGGCCAGCGAGCCTGCGCAGATGGTGCTGTTCTTCGCTTCCGACCTCGCCAGCTTCGTGAACGGCGAGATCGGTGACTGCGACGGCGGCATCGTCCTGGACGGGTAATACCCCACGACGATTGTTCGGCGACGGCTCCTGCGACTCGGGACCGTCGCCTTCTTTCTGATATAGGCGCGTGCGGCTACGATTCGCATGCATCCAAAGGAGATATATATGAGTGAATCGACTGCGGTGGAGGCGCCGGCGGCAAAGGAGCCGTTCTTTAAGATGTCCTCCATCCCGGGCGCCAATATCTTGGTGCCGCTTCTGTTGGGCTGCCTGCTCAACACGCTATTCCCCGACCTGTTTAAAACGCTCGGTAGCTTTACGCTTGGCATGACCCAGCAGGGTGCAGGCCCGCTCGTTGGCGCCTTTTTGCTCATCGTCGGTACGACGATTTCGTTTAAGAGTGCTCCCGCCGCCGCTGCACGCGGCGCCATCATCATCGCTGTCAAGCAGATCGTGGTCGTTGCCGTGTCGCTGCTCATCCTTTATGTGTTCAACGACAACCTGTTTGGCATCTCTGCCATGGTGATGCTGGCGGCTTGCACCGGCGCCAACAACGCTATGTACGCTGGTCTGATGGGCACCATGGGCAACGAGGCCGAGCGTGGCGCTGTCGCCATCACCACGCTCGTTGTCGGCCCTCCGGTCACGATGATCGTGCTCGGCGCTGCCGGTCAGGCTCCGATCGGCTGGTCGCTCGTGGGTGCCATTCTGCCGATCGTCATCGGCATTATTCTGGGTAACCTGTTCCCCAGCTTTAAGAAGATGATGGCACCGGCACTTTCCGCCATCATCGTGCTCGTCTTCTTTGCCATGGGCTCGACCATGACCTTTGGCCAGCTCATTAATGGCGGTCTCCCCGGTATTCTGCTCGGCGTGATCTGCTCGGTGGTCTTTGCAATTCCCGTCATCGCGGTCGATAAGCTCACGGGTGGTACGGGTGTCGCAGGTGCGGCCATTTCGAGCTGCGCCGGAGCCAATGTGGCCACGCCTGCTGCCATGGCAAGCGTCAACGGGGCCATGTACGGCGGCGCCGTGCTCGCGACGGCTACGGCACAGGTTGCTGCCTGCGCAATCGTGACGGCTATTTTGACCCCGCTGGTCACCAGCTGGTGCTACAAGCATTTTGAGGGCCAGGGCAACGGCAATAGCAAGGCAACGACCGACAAGGCCGCCGCAGCCGCCTAATGCCAAGCGGCAATCAAAGCTAAAAACTAGCTACGCCACAGGGCGGCCACGGGGGATCCCGTGGCCGCCCTGCAGTTTCTGTAGGGTCTCTGAGACACTTTACCCTGCTAAAGCTGGCATAACAGCTAGAGCGAACGTCGTACAAAGGCAAGGAAAAATAACATACAAATCGGTGAACGGTAGTTGTTCGCGCTCGCATTTCCTGCGGGTTTGTAAAAAACGCTCTTATGATATAAAAAAAGAAACATATAACAGCCCAGATGGAGAGGGTCGCTATGTTATCCTTCTCAGACGGGTGAAATCTTGGGTTTTGGGTTGTAGTTCCAAGGTGGACAAACGTTTTCTCTGCACCAGCGTGTGGTGAAGAACGGAAGAAGCCGGTAGTGCAAGCCGAACATTCAAGAATTCAATAAGCAGCGGTGTGAGAGAGCGCCGCATTACACGTAACTAGGAGCGTGGTTACACAATGCAGGAGGCATGGGAAGGCTTCAAGGAAGGCATCTGGACGGGAGAGGTTGACGTCCGAGACTTCATCCAGAAGAACTACACCCCCTACGAGGGCGACGAGTCGTTCCTCGTCGGTCCGACCGAGCGTACCAAGGAGCTGTGGGGCGAGGTTCTCGACCTGCTGCTTAAGGAGCGCGAGCAGGGTGGTGTCCTCGATATGGACACCAAGATCGTCACAGGTATCGTGAGCCACCCCGCTGGCTACATCGATAACGCCCATCGCGACAAGGAGACTATCGTCGGCCTCCAGACTGACAAGCCGCTCAAGCGCGCGCTGCACGTCAACGGTGGTATCCGCATCGCTTGTCAGGCTGCCAGCCAGCACGGCTATAAGGTCGACGAGAACGTTGTCGAGCGCTACACCTTCGAGCGCAAGACCCACAACGCCGGCGTCTTCGATGTTTACACCCCCGAGATGCGTGCTTGCCGCTCGGCTCACATCATCACCGGTCTGCCCGATGGCTATGGCCGCGGCCGTATCATCGGCGACTACCGTCGTGTTGCCCTGTACGGCGTCGACTACCTGATCAAGGACAAGGAGGCCCAGAAGGCTTCCACCCCGACGGTCATGACCGCCGACAACATCCGCGATCGTGAGGAGCTGCAGGAGCAGATCCGCGCCCTCGGCGAGCTCAAGATGATGGCCGAGACCTATGGTTTCGACATTTCCAACCCTGCTACCAACACGCAGGAGGCCATCCAGTGGATGTACTTCGCCTACCTTGCTGCCGTCAAGGAGCAGAACGGCGCTGCCATGTCCATCGGCCGTACCTCTACGTTCATCGACATCTACGCTGAGCGCGACCTTGCCAACGGTACCTTCACCGAGGAGCAGATCCAGGAGTTCGTGGATCACTTCATCATGAAGCTTCGCATGGTCAAGTTTGCCCGTACCCCTGAGTACCAGGCCCTGTTCACCGGCGACCCGCAGTGGGTCACCGAGTCCATCGGCGGCATGGGTGTCGACGGCCGTACGCTCGTTACCAAGATGAGCTACCGCTACCTGCACACGCTCGAGAACATGGGCACCAGCCCCGAGCCCAACATGACCGTTCTGTGGTCGACCCGTCTGCCCGAGAACTTCAAGAAGTTCTGCGCCAAGACTTCTGTCGCCAGCTCCTCGATCCAGTACGAGAACGACGACCTCATGCGCGTCTATCATGGCGACGACTACGGCATCGCCTGCTGCGTGTCCTCCATGCGCATCGGCAAGGAGATGCAGTTCTTCGGCGCTCGCGCCAACCTGGCCAAGTGCCTGCTGTACGCACTCAACGGCGGTGTTGACGAGGTCTCCAAGAAGCAGGTCGGCCCCAAGTATCGCGCCGTCGAGGGCGATACGCTCGATTACGACGACGTTGTGGCCAAGTACAACGACATGATGAAGTGGCTCGCTGGCGTGTACGTCAACTCGCTGAACATCATTCACTACATGCACGACAAGTACTGCTACGAGCGCATCCAGATGGCTCTGCACGACAAGCACGTGCACCGCTGGTTCGCTACGGGCATCGCTGGCCTTTCCGTCGTGGCTGACTCCCTGTCCGCCATCAAGTACGCCAAGGTCCACCCCGTCCGCGACGAGAATGGCATCATCGTCGACTTCGAGACCGAGGGTGAGTTCCCCAAGTACGGTAACGACGACGACCGCGTCGACCAGATCGCTCACGACGTTGTGCACCAGTTCATGGAGTACATCCGCATGAACGACACCTACCGCAACTCCGTGCCCACGACCTCGGTTCTGACCATTACCTCCAACGTCGTGTACGGTAAGAAGACCGGCTCCACGCCCGACGGCCGCAAGGCTGGCCAGCCGTTCGCCCCGGGTGCTAACCCCATGCACAAGCGCGATAGCCACGGCGCCATCGCTTCGCTGTCTTCGGTTTCCAAGCTCCCGTTCCGCGATGCTCAGGACGGCATCTCCAACACCTTCTCCATCATCCCGAGTGCGCTCGGTAAGGAGGACCAGGTGTTCTTTGGCGATATCGACCTTGATCAGCTGGGCGAGTAACTATTGTTAGTGCTATACTAACAATAACGATTACTGATTAGCGCGCCGGTTTCGGCCGGCGCCTATCAATCGAAGGAGACACATTATGAAGGTTTCTGAAGTTTCCGAGACTCAGGCCGATAACCTGGTCCACATGCTCGACGCTTACGCCGAGAAGGGTGGCCACCACCTGAACATCAACGTCTTCAACCGTGAGACGCTGCTCGACGCTCAGGCTCACCCCGAGAAGTACCCGCAGCTGACCATCCGCGTTTCCGGCTATGCCGTGAACTTCCACACGCTCACCAAGGAGCAGCAGGACGAGGTCATTGCGCGTACCTTCCACGACAAGTTCTAAAGGGTTCAACTCCTGTAGGATTACTGGGGCCGGTTTTGGGTTATTTCCCAAAACGTCCTCGGACATGCAAAGAGGCTCGCTGCGCACTTCGTGCGGCGAGCCTCTTTGCGTCCTGACGCTCCTATTTGGCAAGGTGTTTTTTAGAATCCATTTTGCGCTCGGCCTCGAAGGCCTGCCTGTCCCAATCGAGCGGAAGTCCGGCCTCGACCCATGCCTCGTAGGCCCTCCTTATGGGCTTGAGCTCCCTTTGGCCCCTCTCCAGCATCGAGATGTACTTCTCGCTGGTGCCCAGTATGGACGCCGCCCTCACCTGGCTGACCTTCGCCGCGCGCCTGGCCGCCACGAGCTCCGAGGCGTCCTCGGGCCTCCTGATCTCGTGCGGGCGCATCAGCGCCCGGTACGCCTCCCTGGCCACGTAGCGCTTGAGGCACCTCATGACCTCCCTGTCGCTCTTTCCCCGCCCCCTGGCCCTCTCGGCGTACTCGGCGGTCTCGGGGTCGCGCATGACCCTCTGCCTCGCGATCTCGTGCAGCGCGCTGTTCGCCTGCCGGTCGCCGCCCCTGTTGAGCCTGTGCCTCACGGTCTTGCCGCTCGAGGCGGGGATGGGGCAGGCGCCGCATATCGCCGCGAACGACGCCTCGGAGCGCAGCCTGCCCGGGTTGTCCCCGGCCGCGACCGCGAGCTTGGCCGCGCTCACGGGCCCGCACCCGTACATCGCCAGCAGCGCGGGGCAGTTCTCCTCCAGGGACGCCTCGATCGCGCGCTCCATGTCGAGCGCCGCGTCGCGCGCCGCCGCCCACAGGTCCGCCAGCGCGCCGAGAGCGGCGCCCAGCGCGCCCTCGGCGCGCACGGAGGGGAGCTCCTCCATCAGCCTCGGCCCCGCCATCCCGCGGAACCTCGACCTGAGCCCCTCCGGCGCGGTGGTGAGCAGCGACCTCGCGGTGTTGATCGCCGAGGTCCGCGCCTTCACCGCCCCGGAGCGCGCCGCGAGCATGCAGCGCACCCCGTCGACCCACCCGTCCTGGCTCTTGGGGGTCCCGAGCCTTGAGCCGGACATCGCCGCGCGGGCGGCCCTCTCCGCGTCCGCCTCGTCGCACTTTCCCTGCCCCGGGCGCCTCCTCTGCGTCCTCGCCGGGGAGAGCGCCTCGCGCACGGGCATCCCCAGCGACGCGAGGTGCCTGGTGAGGCCCGCCCCGTAGGACGACGTCCCCTCCATCGCGACGCAGGCCGGCTCCCCGGCCGCCGCGATCGCCCCGGCGAGCGCCTCGTAGCCCGCCGCGTCGGCGGGGAACTGGCGGGACAGGACCTTGCGGCCCCTCAAGTCGAGGACGCACAGCCAGTGCGAGTCGGCGTGGGTGTCGACCCCGCAGAAGACCGGCCCGCGGGCGTCGGGTATCGATTCGTTTTGCATGTCTCGCTCCGTTCTTTCCGTGCTCGCCTGGACCGGGCAGACGGCACACTGACGGGGCGCGATAGAATGCGGTTGTTCGGGTCCGCGGTATCGCTCCATGCTCCTATTAGGTCATGCGGCGGTCTCGGCTCGCCGCGGCCCGCGCGGGACATGTCAGGAAACGAGGGCAGCCCTGTGGGCGCCAGCGGAATGTGGGGTCACCGCGCGGTCCGCATCTGATGGTGTCGACGTCAATGGTATACGGGTGCATCATCGACGTCTTCAATACAGAAAATATCAGTGTGCGGAATGTTTTGGGAGGTAGTCCAAACAGCCCCGGCTGGGGTCCTGTGTAGTCACCCTTTAGGCGGAACTCTCCTAATTATTTGGATGAGTCGTTTACTTACTTGTACTGTTACCGTCTTCCCGCTCTTGTTGGGGTATGCTTTGTTCGTATGTAAACGTATGACATGTTGATGGGGGAGGGTGCTATGGCTCGCGAGGGCGCTCGTTCTAAGGATTCGGCTAAGCCTGGCATCAAGGAAGTTGCAGCGGTGGCGGGGGTTTCGCCTACTACGGTATCTCGCGTGCTTAATAATCGCGGCTATATTAGCCAAGAGACCCGCGATAAGGTCCATGCCGCGATGAAGCGCATCAACTATACGCCCAACGATATCGCCCGTGCCATGCTCAACGGTCGCCTGAATCTTATCGGTATGATCGTCCCCTATGTCAGCAGTCCGTTTCATGCCCAAGTGGTTCAAGTCATTGAGCATACCCTGGCCGAAAACGGTTTTAAGATGCTGCTGTGCAATAGCGCCAATCGACCCGAGCTTGAGCGCTCTTATATCGACATGCTTCGACGCAATATGGTTGATGGCGTCATCGTCAACTCGCTTAATATCGGTGCCGAGGCGTATGCCGAGATGGGCTTGAGTCTGGTTGGTATCGACTGCGACCTTGGCGAAGCCTCTGTTCAGATTGCGAGCGACAGCTATAGCATCGGCGAACTTGCCACGCGTCGCCTGATCGATGACGGATGTTCACGCATCCTGTGCCTGCGCAGCAATAGCCGCATGCGCATGCCTGCCAATAAGCGTACCGATGCCTACCTCGATGTTGTTGAGCAGGCCGGTTTGCCCGCGCTTGTCCGTGAGGTTGAGTTCGTTAAGCCCGACGACGAAAAGAGCGCGGTCGTTGCGAAGATCCTCGATGAGAACCCCGATATTGACGGCATCTTTGCGGGAGACGACACGATGGCGGCTATCTGTCTTAACGTGATGAAGCAGCGCGGCTTGAGCGCTCCGGGCGATATTAAGGTCGTGGGCGCGGATGGTGCCCGCCGCACTATGACGTTTATGCCTGACTTAACAACCGTACGCCAAGATATCGATCGCATCGGAGAGCTCGCGGCGCAATCCATCATTGCTCTTATTAACGGCGAAAAGCCCGAATCGAATATCAAGCTCCCCGTTGAACTCATTGAGGGTAAAACCGCGTAGTTCATCCCGTGCCAAAAGAATTCCTCAAACACCTCTGATGACCGTTCGCCGGCATATGTCAACCGTTTGCCGACGACTGGAACTGCGAAAAGACGTATTGGTGTGAAAACGTTTGACATATGAAAACGATTGACATATCTTGCAGTTGTACCGAGTTAGTATCTCGTGAGAAAGGAAGTCTCGGATGCACAAGGTGTATTACCAGCCTGAGGGAATTTGGGTAGGCGACATCATGCCGTACGGCGAGGACGGCACGTTCTATCTCTACCATCAGCGTGACACGCGAAACCCCGGACCTTTCGGAGAGCCGTTTGGCTGGGCACTCGCGACAACCAAGGACTTCGTCAATTACAAAGACTTTGGCGAGAGCCTTGAGCGTGGCGGCGACGAGGAAGTCGACCAGTATGTTTATGCCGGCACGGTGTTTAAGGTGGGCGACAAGTACCATGCGCTCTACACTGGTTGCAATCGCGATAAGGTCAAGGCACGCTTGATGAAGCAGGTTCTTCTTCACGCAACGAGTGACGACGCCGTCAAGTGGGAGAAGAACATCGCCGAGACGCTGCTTCCGCCCCAGGAGGGTTACGATGACCGCAACTGGCGCGATCCCTTTGTGCTTTGGGATGAGGAGAACGAAGAGTACATGCTCATCCTCGGCACGCGTGTGGGCGAGGACAAGCGTCTGATGACCGGTCGTCTGGTCAAGTTCACCTCCAAGGACCTGGATACCTGGGAGTTCCAGGGCGACTGGTGGAATCCGGGCCTGTACACCATGTTCGAGATGCCTGATCTCTTTAAGATGGGCGACTGGTGGTATCTGGTGTTCTCCGAGTACAGTGATGGCAACAAGACCCGTTACCGCATGTCTCGCTCTATCAACGGTCCTTGGATCACTCCTGCGGACGATTCCTTCGATGGCCGCGCGTACTATGCCGCGCGTACCGCATTTGATGGCGAGCGCCGCGTTCTCTTTGGTTGGGTTCCTACGCGTGACGAGGGCGGTGACCCCAGCTCTTACCTGTGGGGTGGCACCTTTATGCCTCTCGAGATCGTTCAGCGTGCTGACGGAACGCTCGGCACCAAGCTCCCCGACAGCATGCTTGGCGCCTTTGGCGAGGCTAAGGCAGTCGAGGCCTTTGAGCTTTCCTGCGAGTCGGGCAAGGTCGAGCAGGTGCTCGCCGCGGATGCCGGTTCCACCTATATGCTCGATGCCGACATCGAGCTCGCCGGTGACGCTGCCGGCTTCTCGGTGAAGCTTGCCGAGGACGCCGAGTCCGGTCTTGCCTATGAGTTCCGCGCCAACCTGCGTGAGGGCAAGCTCGAGTTTACGGCGGCCCCCCAGTATCCGTGGTTCCAGGTCAACAACATGGGCCTCGAGCGTCCGTTGTTCTTCAAGGGCGAGGGCACTCATCATGTGCGCCTGGTCGTTGACGACGATATCGCGACCATCTTTGTCGATGATGTTGCGCTTAACGCGCGCTTCTGCAATAAGCAGGGCCAGGGTGTGGCGCTGACGGTCACCGACGGTACGCTCAAGTGCGCAAATGCAACGATCGCGTCTCTGTAATGGCATCAAAACGTCTTATGATTTCGTAAAGGAATGGAGAGGAACATGGACTACAAAGTAGTGTCTCAGCAAGTCGTCGATAACGTCGGCGGTTTGGAGAACATCGAGGGCGCCACGCATTGCGTTACGCGTCTGCGTCTGGTGCTCAAGGATACGAGCAAGTACAACAAGGCCGAGCTCGAGAACATCGATGGCGTCAAGGGCGTGCTGTACAACAGCGGCCAGCTCATGATCATCTTCGGTACCGGTACCGTCAACAAGGTCTACGATGAGTTTATGGCTCTGACGGGCGTTAAGGAGATCAGCGCTTCCGAGGTCAAGGGCGCCGAGGCGGACAAGAAGGGCAAGTTCTTCTCGGTCCTCAAGGTATTCTCGGACATCTTTATCCCCATCATTCCCGCCTTCGTCGGCGCCGCTATCATCATCGGCCTTAAGTCGCTGATCGTTGCCAACGGCCTCTTTGGCATGGAGGGCAGCCTTGCCGATCACAGCGAGTTCCTCAAGAACCTCGCAAGCTTCTTTGCCATTATCGCCACCACGTTTGACTACCTGCCTGTCCTGGTTATGTACAGCGCGGTGAAGCGTTTTGGCGGTAACCCGATTCTGGGCATCCTCGTCGGTATCGTCATGGTTCACCCGAGCCTTATGAACCGCAACACGTTCGTTATGGACCCGACGGGTGCTGAGTACTGGAACTTTGGTCCGCTCTCCATTCCCATGGTTGCTTTCCAGGGTGGCGTGTTCCCTGCAATCCTGACTGCCTGGTTTATGGCCAAGGTCGAAAAGATTGCCCAGAAGTACATCCCCGAGGTCGTTTCGTTCGTCTTTGTCCCGACCGTTACCCTGATTCTTGCTAACGTCGCCCTGTTCATCGTGTTCGGCCCGCTCGGCAACCTGATCGGCGACGTCCTCGCCGGCGTAATCGATATCCTGTACAACAGGAGGTTGATTTCCGATCTCAGCCGAACACATTGAGCAAATAGGCCGTTCCCGCACCTAGCCGAACGCCCCCGCGGCCCTCCCGGGGCCCGGGGGCGCCGTTTTCCCAGTTGAAGGAACGGTGGAGATGTGTTTCGATGGGTCCGGTGGCCATGCTCCGCCCGCCGCCCGGCACCTCTTCCCAGACTCAGCCGGACGGTCGGTCCGTCTAT
>NZ_JAMOKO010000006.1:0-137500 GCF_023656745.1 Collinsella sp. BG-O-102 | reverse complement strand
GTCCATGATGCCCTTAGGTTGTCATTAACAACGTGTATGCGCTCATTGTAAGCCCTCCGCTTCGTTTTGACAGGCCGCGTATATGGTATTTAAGGCACGGTTCAAAGAACTTTAGCTTCGTTAAAACCTTAGTCGACCAGACTTAGATATGCTTATAGAAATAGACTTAAAAAACTTTATATCAAAATGTATATATAAGAAATGGATGGGCATATATTAGAGCGTCAAAAGAAGTCCCTGCCACCTAGAAGATGGCTCGGCAGTCCCTTAAAGGAGTGGTAGTCATGGCAAGCATGGTTCCTTATCGTTCGGTTTTTGGTGTTCGTCCCTCTGCTAGCTCGTTGTTTGATCTCTTTGATGATATGAGCGACCTAGCGAACAGCTCGATTGCCTCTAAGGCGTTCCCCGTTGACGTTGAGGATAAGGGCGATGGCTATGAGGTCAAGGCTTATCTGACCGGCGTCGCCAAGGACGATATCGATGTCGAGCTTAACGAGGGCCGTCTGTCCATTAGCGTGAATGTCGAGGAAGACGAGGAGAACGAGGGTAAGAACTTCCTGCAGAAGGAGTTCAGCTCGTACAGCGCGACGCGCGGCGTGTACCTGAAGGATGCTTCGAGCGAGGGCCTTTCTGCAAAGTACGCTGACGGCATCCTTACCGTTACGGTTCCTAAGATTGTCGAGAAGAAGAACGTTACGAAGATCTCCATCGATTAAGGCTATCGGCTTTTAAAATCGGTGCCTACGTTAAGGGGGCTGGGAAGTGATTCCCAGCCCCCTTTGCTGTTTACTGTATGGTCATGGGCCGATATTGCCCGGCGGGACGTATCGTGAGTTTATGCAGCCCCTCAACGCGGGTGGCGGTGCTGCCAAGCTCGTTGTCGAGTGTTGCGTCGAGGGAGCTTGCGTAGCTTTTGACGGTCAGGCTTGGGCGATTGTTGTCTTGGCTAATGTGCATCGCGATAAGTTGCTCGGTGCGATCGGTTACCAACGCGCGTGCGGCATCGGCGGCCTGATCGTTGGAGAGATGCCCTTTTACAGACAGGATACGTTCCTGAAGAAAGCGAGGATAGTCGCCTTGACGCAGCATGGTTACATCGTGGTTGCTTTCGAGTGCGAGAATGCGACAGTCCTTGAGCGTATCGATGGCATGCTTCGACAACTCGCCGGTGTCGGTGGCAAAGCCAATTGAATCACCCTGAGCGTCAAACCGGTAGCCGACGGGATTAACGACGTCGTGGGATGTCGAATATGTTTGAATGTGGACTCCGGCAATAGAGAGGGCGTCACCTGGGTCGAATTCCTCGACAGGTAGATGTGCGAGGCTTTCTTTGGACGTGAGCGTTCCTCTGCTGGAAAAGACTGGGCCATTCCAATGCTTGCACCATACCTCAAGCCCCTTGATGTGGTCGCTGTGTTCATGGGTGACAACAAGGGCGTACACGTCGTCTACCGACAGTCCGAGTTCCGCCATGCGTTTGAGCGTTTCGCGGCGAGACAGTCCGTCATCGACCATAATGAGCCCCTGCGGGCCCTCGATGAGTGCGCAGTTGCCTTTAGAGCCACTGCCGAGGATATGAAGGTGCAGACGAGACATAAGATTCCAAAGGATACAATGGGTGCGGACGAATAGAGGAGGAAGCAAATGCCTACGGTATCTCAGCATTATGGACACCATGCCGTGCCTGGGGCAGTCGATGAGACCCGGACGAGGCAGCAGGCTGCTCCTGTCGTGCTCATGGTATCAGGCGGCGCGGACTCGACGGCACTGCTTCTTATGGCGTGCACATCAAAGCTGGATATCCAAGACGGACGCGGTGTTGCCCCCATTGCTCGCGAGCGCCTGCATGTGCTGCATGTAAACCATCATCTGCGCGGCAAGGCGTCCGATGGCGACGAGGCCTTTGTGCGTGAGCTCTGCGCGAAATATGGTTTACCGCTGTGCGTGGAGCACGCTTATTTTGATGGGGAGTCGGGCAATATTGAGGCCGCGGCCCGCGAGGTGCGCTATGCCGCGGCGCGGAGGTATGTTCGCGAGCTCTGCGCCCAGACGGGGGCACCGCGAACGGCGGCTCGTATCTGCACCGCGCACACGTCTTCGGATCGCGCGGAAACGTTTTTGATGAACGCGATTAAGGGTTCAGGGCCCGCTGGCCTATCGAGCATTCCTCACCGGAGGAATATCGTGGTGCGCCCCTTGCTCGACCTAAC
Organism: Collinsella sp. BG-O-102; assembly: GCF_023656745.1. Classification (GTDB taxonomy): domain Bacteria; phylum Actinomycetota; class Coriobacteriia; order Coriobacteriales; family Coriobacteriaceae; genus Collinsella. The sequence goes on along the minus strand of NZ_JAMOKO010000006.1, from coordinate 135,290 downwards.
TCATGGCGAGCTCGTGGGCTATCTACAGGTACATGGTCAGCCGTGGCGTGAGGACGAGAGCAATGAGGATATCTCGTATCTGCGAAACTACGTGCGCCATCGGGTAATGCCAGTGGTGGCACAGCGTAATGCGAGCGTGTGCAAGACGATTGGCGCCGCCTGCGAGATCCTTGGTGACGAAGATGCGTTTCTATCCCAGCTGTCGGCACAGGCGTTTCGAAGCTGCCTGCGCAAGGAGGCGGCGGGTGCGCTAGTGCTCGATGCCAGACGCCTTGCTGCGGCCGAGGTGGTAATCGCGCGGCGCATCGTGCGACTGGCGATCAAACGCATCGATCCGGACGCTCGTCCAGAGATGCGACATGTGGAGCGAGTCCTTTCCTGCGTTGCCGAGGGCGCCGGCTCGGTCACGCTTCCGGCGGGGATTGACGCACGCGTCGAATTTGGCATGCTGGCGTTTAAGGCTCCGGTGGCTCGCGAGGGCCTGGTCGCGGACTGGGTTACCGTACCCGGTCGTTTGCCGTTGGGCGGGGGACGTATGCTGGTCGCAGAGCCGATGGCCGTTGAACCGGGATGCGATATCGTGCGCCGCGCCCGTGAGCTTGCGGCTGCCGGGGAAGTGGCAGCTTTGGTAGACGCGGCTGCCCTGGGTTTTGCCGACAGCGATAGCGAGCGGATCCTGGCGGGCTCGCGTGGCGAGATCCCTGCCGAGGCGCGATTGGCGCGCCTATGGGTGGACGGTCCCGCACCGGGAGACGTGATGTGCCCGTTAGGAATGAGTGGCCGAAGCAAGAAGGTATCCGACTTGCTAGGAGAGGCTCGCATTCCCGTTTCCGAGCGCGCCGGCGTGCCCATGGTGAGGACGGCGCCGGGAGGTGCCGTGGTGTGGGTCGCCGGAGTTCGCGCGGACGAACGCTTTAAGTGCACGGCGGCGACGCGTGTGGCCTATCTGCTTCGCGTGGTTGACGCGGATTAGCCCCTCGTACCAGCTTTTCTGTGCGGCGTTGACGGTATTCCAGCGCTGATGATGCGCGGGCTGGAAAATATACCCCGTGCGCTGCTAGAATGTGTAGTTCGCGTCCATACGGCGGTGTGTGGGCGATTAAGCACAAGAAAGGGTTGTCATGGCTTCTCAACATCCGGATATCGAGAAGGTTCTGTTTACGCAGGAGGATATCGAAGGTATCGTTTCTCGCCTGGGCGAGGAGATTACGCGCGACTACGCTGGTAAGGATCTGGTGTTGATCGCGGTTCTGCGCGGCGCCGTTGTCTTTATGGGCGACCTGATGCGCAAGATCGAGCTGCCGACCAACATCGATTTCATGGCTGTTTCGAGCTATGGCGACGGTGTGAAGTCTTCGGGCATCGTGCGTATCATTAAGGACCTGGATATCGACATCCGTGGTCGCGACGTGCTGATCGTCGAGGACATTCTGGACTCGGGCCTGACCCTCAAGTACCTGATGAAGAACCTCGAGAGCCGCAAGCCCGCTTCGCTGGAGGTCGCTGCCTTCCTGTGGAAGGACGTTGAGGACCGTACCTCGGCCATCACGCCCAAGTATGTTGGAACCCATTGCCCCGATGCCTTTGTGGTGGGCTACGGCCTCGACTATGCCGAGCGCTATCGCAACCTTCCGTATCTGGGCATTTTGAAACCGGAGGTTTATTCGTAAGATGCCCGACGACCGTAACGACAACAATCCCCAGACTCCCCGGGACCCAAAGATTCCGGGGATGCCCGGAGGCAAGAAGCCCACGCGTACGGGCTGGCTGTATTTTCTTTTGGCTTGCGCGCTTCTGGGCTATGCCTTCTTTAATATGGGTTCCGGCTTTGCCAACTCCAGCAATACCGTTAAGCTCGCGACGAGCGAGATGGTCAGTGCCATTAAGCAGGATCGCGTCGAAGATTTGACCTATACGGTTCAAGACGGAAGCGTGGCGGGGCATTACTGGAAGACGAAAAAGGACAAGGGCGATACGAGCGAGCTCAAGAGCTTCTCCTCGACCTATGTCGGCTCCGATTCGCTTGCCGAGCTTATGGCGGAGCACCCCGATACCAAGTACATCGTCAACACCAACGACCCCGATTTTTGGGGCGACCTGGCGATGAGCGTGCTGCCGACGATCGCCCTGATCGCCATCATGTTCTACTTTATGCGCCAGATGATGGGCGCCAATAACAGGAACATGCAGTTTGGCAAGACCAATGCCAAGACCAACGAGGCTACGCGTCCCAAGGTCAAGTTCGAGGACGTGGCCGGCGTGGACGAGGCCGTCGAGGAGCTCGAGGAGATCCGCGACTTCCTAAGCGATCCGGACCGCTATCGCAAACTGGGTGCCAAGATCCCGCGCGGCGTTTTGCTGGTGGGCCCTCCGGGTACCGGTAAGACGCTGCTGGCCAAGGCCGTTGCCGGCGAGGCGGGCGTGCCGTTCTTTAGCATCTCTGGTTCTGACTTTGTCGAGATGTTCGTGGGTGTCGGTGCCAGCCGCGTGCGCGACCTCTTTAAGGAGGCCAAGTCTCAGGCTCCGTCGATCATCTTTATTGACGAGATCGATGCCGTGGGACGTCAGCGCGGAGCCGGTCTGGGCGGCGGTCACGACGAGCGCGAGCAGACGCTCAACCAGCTGCTGGTCGAGATGGACGGTTTTGAGGAAAGCGAGTCGGTCATCCTGATCGCCGCAACCAATCGCCCCGATATTCTGGATCCGGCATTGCTGCGCCCCGGTCGTTTTGATCGTCAGGTCACGGTCGACCGTCCGGACGTAAAGGGTCGCGAGCAGATCTTGCGCGTACATGCCGAGAATAAGCCGATGGACGAGGACGTTAAGTTTGAGAAGCTCGCCCAGATGACCGTTGGCTTTACCGGTGCCGATCTGGCAAACCTGCTCAACGAATCTGCGCTGCTGGCCGCTCGCCGCCATCGTTCCGTGATCTCGATGGACGAGGTCGAGGAGTCGATGGAGCGCGTGATTGCCGGACCGCAACGCAAGGGTCGCGTGATGACCGAGGCCGAGCGCACCACGATTGCCTATCATGAGAGCGGTCACGCTTTGGTGGGTCACATCTTGGAGCACTCCGATCCGGTTCATAAGATTTCGATCGTCAGCCGCGGCCAGGCTCTGGGCTACACGTTGCAGCTTCCGCAGGAGGATCACTTCCTCAAGACCAAGAACGAGATGCTCGACGAGCTTGCCGTGTTCTTGGGCGGCCGCGTTGCCGAGGAGCTCATGTGCGATGACATCACGTCGGGCGCGAGCAACGACCTGGAGCGCGCGACCAAGATGGCACGCGAGATGGTCACGCGCCTGGGCATGAGCGAGGAACTCGGCACGCAAGTGTTTGGCGAGGCGCAGCATCAGGTGTTCCTTGGCCGCGATTACGCCGATCACCAGGATTACTCCGAGGAGACGGCGCGTCGCATCGATATCGAGGTCCAGCGCATTATGCGCGAGGCCCATCGCCGCGCGGTCGAGATTCTGGATGCCCGTCGCGATCAGCTTGATCTGATGGCGAAGGTGCTGCTTGAGCGCGAGACCGTCGAAGGCGACGCCGTGAATGCCCTGCTCGACAACGAGTGGGATGCCTACCTTGAGCGCGAGGGCGATATCCTGGCGGCCAAGGAGGAGCGCAATGCCAAGGCGGCCGGTATGCCGACCAAAAAGCGCGCGCCTCGTATGAGCGAGGAGGAGCTGGCGGCTGATGCCGCGGCTTTTGCGCAGGCGGCCATGCAGGAGGATGCCGAAGTGGCATCCGATGGCGCTGGCGATGACCATGCCGTCAACGCCGATGCCGACGCCGACGACGACAAATAGTCTTTGTGGCGAAAGCCTCCGCGGGGAAACCTGCGGAGGCTTTTTTTAGCGATATGGGGCCATCTGTTGATTGGGGACAGACTTAAATGAGCGTTTTCACGCATTTAAGTCTGTCCCCAATTAACATTGCTGCGGCACTTTGCTCAACTAAAGCGTACAATACCGCCTATGCGAAAGGGGAACAGATGATCAACGAAACCATGTATGCTCGCGGTGCGGAAAGCTCCATCATCCGTGAGATTTTTAGCTATGGCCTTGAGCGCAAGGCGCAGATCGGTGCGGAAAACGTATTCGATTTTTCGCTGGGCAATCCGAGCGTTCCGGCACCCGCTGCTGTGGCGGAGTCCATTAAGAAGGCCCTGGAGCTGCCGAGCGACCAGCTGCACGGCTACACGCCCGCACCGGGCCTGCCGCAATGTCGTGCCGCTGTGGCCGAATCGCTCAACCGCCGCTTTGGCACGAGCTATGAGGGCAAAGACGTCTTTATGACGGTGGGTGCCGCGGCTTCGCTCACCTGCGCGCTCAACGCCGTTACGAATCCGGGCGACGAGGTTATTGTTATTGCCCCGTACTTTCCGGAGTATCGCGTTTGGATTGAGAAGGCCGGCTGCACGTGTGTTGAGGCGCCTGCTGATGAAGACACGTTCCAGCTGAGCGTGGACAACGTGCTCAAGGCGATCACCGATAAGACGGCTGCCGTCATTATCGACTCGCCCAACAATCCGACCGGTGCCGTATATACATGCGACACGCTGACGCGACTGGCCAATGTTCTGCGCGAGGCCAACGCTCAGCGCGATTCCGAGAATCCGATTATGCTCATCTCGGATGAGCCGTACCGCGAGATCGTGTACGGTGCCGAGGTGCCTTGGGTGCCCTCGATCTACGAGCACACCATCGTGTGCTACTCGTATTCCAAGTCGCTGTCGCTGCCTGGTGAGCGCGTGGGTTGGATCTTGGTTCCCAACACCAATCCGCAGGCTGCCCGTCTGATGCCGGCTGTTGCGGGTGCTGCCCGTACGCTGGGCTTCGTGTGCGCGCCGGCGCTCTTTCAGCGCGTAATTATCGACTGCATCGATGAGCCGAGTGACGTTGAGGCCTATGCACGTAACCGCACCGCGCTTACCGACGCACTAGCGGAGTATGGCTACACCTATGTTGAGCCGGATGGCGCGTTCTACCTATGGGTGAAAGCGTTGGAGTCCGATGCGAATGCGTTTTGCGAGCGCGCAAAGAAGTATGAGTTGCTTGCGGTTCCCTCGGACAGCTTTGGTATGCCGGGTTGGTTCCGCCTGGGCTATTGCGTGAGCTACGAAACGATTGTCAATTCGCTACCCGCTTGGAAACAGTTGGCGGACGAGTATCGTTAAAAGTAAAGCGCTCTGCCTACAATGTTTTACGTGAAACGGGGTTTGGTGTTAAGCCGGACCCCGTTGTCATGGACGTTGTGTCTTTGGGATGGAGTGGTTTTACGACTATCGAAGGCTATGCGTACAATGAATATAAGCGACGGCCGTGCCAGATAAGGAGACCTGATGCCCTACCTGCTTTCTTGTGACATTCATACCCATACGATGTTCTCTGCGCATGCATATTCGACCATTGAGGAGAATGTGTACTGGGCGGCAGAGCGTGGTCTGCAGGTGCTCGGATCTGCCGACCATTTGAGCTCTATGATTACGGCTTGCCCCAATGACCTGCGCAGTTACCAGTTCTTTATCAACCAGGATATCTGGCCGCGCATTTGGAGTGGCGTGCTGGTGCTGCGTGGTGCCGAGGCCGATATCGTTTCGCTGGACGGAAGCCTGTTTGGCGAGGACACTCCTGTCACGCTCGATATTGCCGGCGATTCGTACAGCCGTCAGCATTCGCTGTTCGATTTGGTTACGCGTAATTTGGATTATTTGGTTGCAAGCGTGCATAATCCGCAGATTGCTGGGGGCGCGACGCTGGCCCAGACGACCGAGATGTATATCAATGCCCTGGAGCACCCCAAGGTGTTCATGCTGGGTCACACGGGGCGTTCGGGCGTGCCGTTCGATATCGACGAGGTGCTGTTGGCAGCTAAGGCCAAGCACAAGATTATCGAGATCAACAACCATAGTCTTGAACACGGTGTCGACACTGAGCATTGGGCCGTATGCCGCAAGATTGCCGAGCGCTGCGCCGAGCTGGGCGTGGGCATTGGCGTGTCGACCGATGCCCACATTGGCATGGCCATTGGCAAGCTCGATCACGCCCGCAAGTTGCTCGACGAGATTCACTTCCCGCTGGACCTGATCGTGACACGCGACCGCGAGACGCTGCTGCGCGAGATGGCGGCAGCCGGCGTGTGCGACCTGCGCAAGGGGATGTAGCGGAATTTATAAACCAAGCGAAGGGGGCGGCCCAGACGGGTCGCCCCCTTTCTTGTCCCAAAAATCTACTGAGGTTGGTTAGCGGCGTTCGAGGACCGCTACGGTTTCGGTGTGGTCGGTGTGGGGGAACATGTCGACGGGCGTGATCTTGAGCAGGCGATAGCCTCCGTCGAGGAGCTGGTGCAGGTCGCGCTCTTGGGTCACGGGGTTGCAGCTGATATAGGTGATGCGGCGCGGCTTAAGTGCGCAGGCAGCTTCGAGGAACTCGGGGGTAGAGCCGGCGCGCGGCGGATCGATGGAAAGGACATCGACCCGTTCGTTGTTGTCGGCGGCATCTAGGATGTAGTCGGTGGCATCGTCGGCCATAAACCAAGCGCTGCGGGTGAGGCCGTTGAGCTCGGCATTGCGACGTGCGTCGGCAATGCCCGCCGGGTTGCGCTCCACGCCGAGCAGCATAATGCCGATACCCTTGTTCTGGGCATCTTTAGCTGCGCAAAGACCGATGGTACCGCTGCCACAGTAGGCATCCATGAGCACATCGCCCTGGTGCAAATCCATGCCGTCGATAGCGAGCTGATAGAGCAGCTCAGTCTGTTGCGGGTTGGTCTGATAAAACGCGGTGGGGGAGATGTCGAATTCGCAGCCGAGCAGCTGATCGCGCATGCATTCGGCGCCATACACGATGCGGGTTTCCTCGCCGAGGATGGCGTTGCCGGGGCGTCCGTTGATGTTTTGGGCGACGGTGACGATGCGCGGATCGAGTGCGGCGACAGCCTCAAAGAACTCCTGCGCATGCGGCAAGTCGCGCTGAGCGGTCACGAGCGTGACCATGACCTGGTCGGTACGCCAACCGCAGCGGACGACGGCATAGCGAAGCAAACCAAGATGCTTGTCCTCATTAAAGGCGGGAATATGCAGCCGCTCAGCTTCGCGTGCGATGCCGTTGAGAATCTGACGGGCGCCCGGTGCCTCGACGGGGCATTCGGGTACGGCAACGATCTTGTGCGTGCCGCGCTCAAAGAAACCGCAACGGACGGCGTCCTCCTTACCGGGAGCAAAGGGAGTGGCAGCCTTATGACGAAAGCCACGCGGCGCAGGATATTTGCCCGGGTCGCCCAGGGTGACTCCCATACCGCGAATGGGGTCGACGCTGATACCCTCGCGCTCGCAAAGAGCAGCAAAAAGCTCCTCCATGGCGGCCTGCTTGGCGGCGAGCTGCTTCTTATAAGGACGATTGAGCGCCGTACACCCACCGCAATCTTTCATGATGGAACAAGGAGACTTGGAATCAACGGTCTTGCGCGCAGACGGAGCCGGATTCTTATACGGGCGCTTGGAGCGAGTCTGAGAAGCCTTATCCTCGCTCCGACGAGAGCCGGGACGCTTGGCCTTAGCCCTGTTCTTGGTCGATTTGCTTTTTGCAGCTTTAGAAGACTTGGATTTCGAAGAAGATTTCTCCTCCTTCGACCCCTCAACCGCCTCCACCAAAGCACGACGAGCCCTACGCTCCGCACGAGATTCTGCCATCAATAACTCCACTTATTCATGAATTAAAGCTGCAAGTATTGTACCGTGCCAAGCCAGCAGACGATATGCAAGCGGTTTATTCGTGTCAGTGATAAGCCCAACGACGGTTGCCCGCCGCGTGAGGGGTGTGGGGGTTAAGTTTATCGCGAGTTCCGCACGAACAGGAGGCCACTTAATGTGGCCTCCGTCGTGAGCAGGACTGTAGAGCAGGAAACTTAACCCCCACACCCCTCACGCGGCGGGCAAACTCGCCTTGTGCTCTATCACGCTAAAGTGTATGATTCTGAACGTTACATGACTCACTTTACCTAACTAAAGTGCCACCAAGGGGGAACACCATGAATACCGATATGTCTCGTCGTCAGTTTGTTGGTCTAGCCGGCTCGCTCGCCATGGTGCTTGGCCTTGGTCTTGTCGGTTGCGGCGGTGGTGCCGATAAGGGTTCCGCTGCAGCCAAGGACGTGAAGGGCGCTGCGGAGTCCAAGAAGCTCGTGGTGGGCTTTGATAAGTCCTATCCTCCGTACGGCTTTGTGGGCGACGATGGCGAGTACACCGGCTTTGATCTCGATCTGGCCAAGGCTGTTGCCGATAAGCAGGGCTGGGAGGTCAAATACGAGGCCATCGACTGGGACGCCAAGGATACGCTGCTTAACTCGGGCGCCATCAACTGCATCTGGAACGGCTTTACCATGGAGGGCCGTGAGGACGACTACACGTTCTCCGAGCCGTACATGCTCAACGAGCAGGTGCTGGTGGTAAAGAAAGATGCGGGCATCAAGGGCTGGGACGATCTTGCCGGCAAGACTGTGATTACCCAGACTGATTCCGCTGCGCAGGACGTGCTTGAGGGTGACCAGAAGGATCTGGCGGCGACGTTTGCCACGCTCGACACGATCGGCGAGTACAACACGGCCTTTATGCAGCTCGAGAGCGGCGCGGTCGATGCCGTGGCTTGCGACCTTTCGATTGCCCAGTATCAGCTTGCCGCCAAGCCCGATGCCTATACGCAGCTTGATGAGCCGCTGTCCAGCGAGCACTACGCCGTCGGCTTTAAGAAGGGCGACACCAAGTCGGCCGACGCCGTGACCGAGTCGCTCAAGGCGCTCTACGAGGACGGCACGGTTAAGGACCTGTGCGACAAGTATTCAAGCTATGGTCTATCTTTCGATAATTGGGTGCTCAAGTAATGTCTATTCAGGTCATGATACAGATGCTTGGCCAGGGTTTCTTGGTCAGTTTGCAGTTGTTTGTGCTGACGCTGTTGGGGTCGATTCCGCTGGGAATCCCCGTGGCGTTTATGCGCATGAGCAAAATCGCGCCGCTTCGCTGGATCGCGCGCATCTATATCTCGGTCATGCGCGGCACGCCGCTCATGCTGCAGATGTTTGCCATCTACTTTGCCCCGTACTACGTGTTTGGCATTTCGCTCACGCCCGATTCCAAGTGGACGGCGTGCGTCGTGGCGTTCATCATCAACTACGCCGGCTATTTTGCCGAGATCTATCGATCGGGCCTGCAGTCCATTCCGCGCGGTCAATATGAGGCCGCCGAGGTGCTGGGCTACTCGCGCATGCAGACGTTTCTGTATATCGTGATGCCGCAGGTCACCAAGCGTATTCTGCCGGCGATGGGCAACGAGATCATCACACTGGTCAAGGACACGTCGCTGGCGTTTGCCATTGGCGTGGGTGAGATGTTCTCGACGGCCAAGGCGCTGGTCGCCTCGCAGGTGAGCATGGTGCCGTTTGCAATCGCGGCGCTGATCTACTGGGTCTTTAACTTCGTCGTCGAGATGCTGCTGGGCGCTGCCGAGAAAAAATTGGATTACTACCATGATTAATTCGGTAATGAATATATCGAACGCGCGTAAGGCGTTTGGCGGCAATGAGGTGCTCAAGGATATCTCGCTTGAGGTGAAGCGTGGCGAGGTCGTGGCGATTATCGGACCTTCGGGTGGCGGCAAGTCCACGCTGCTGCGGTGTGCCACGCTGCTCGAGACACTCGACGGAGGCTCGCTCTCGTTTGGAGACCTTGCCGTTGCGACGGATGCGGGGCTGGGTGCGGTATATGCGAAAGGCGACGTGCCCAAACAGGCGCGCTCGCGATTTGGCCTGGTGTTTCAGAACTACAATCTGTTTCCGCACTATACCGTGATGAAAAACATCACCGATGCGCCGATTCGCGTGCTCAAGCGTCCGCGCGAGCAGGCGGAAGCCCGCGCCCACGAGCTGATTACGCAAATGGGGCTGACGGGCAACGAGAACAAGGTGCCGTGTGAGCTTTCGGGCGGTCAGCAGCAGCGCGTGAGTATTGCCCGCGCCCTAGCGCTCGACCCGGAGATCCTGTTCTTTGACGAGCCGACCTCGGCGCTCGACCCCGAGCTGACGGCCGAGGTGCTGCGTGTCATTAAGGACCTCGCTGCGCAGAATATGACGATGGTGATCGTGACCCACGCAATGCAGTTTGCGCGCGATGTTGCCGACCGCGTGGTCTTTATGGATGGCGGTCGTATTGTCGAGGAGGGTCCTGCCGAGCAGGTTATCGACCATCCGCGCGAGCAGCGCACGCGTGAGTTCTTGAGCCGTATCGAGGGATAGGCTCAGGTATTTACTCAACTATTAATTGAGGCGAAGCCGCCGCAGGTCTTACGGTCTGTGGCGGCTTTTTGTTTGCATCGACGGGGTTCAATAATCGCCTCACAAGCTTGTCTCTTCCTCTCGCCGCCTGTATTCATACGTGCGCCGAAAGGTATGCATGGACAGCCGCCCGTGAGGGTAGGGTGGTGGCATAGGACATTTGGAGGGTGAGTCGGCTCGGCTGCCGACCATGCTGCTCCCGGGATGGCACCGACCGCGAACTCTCCCCGTTGGCGTCGCGCATTGCGCGCGGCCCTGCAAGGAGGTCATCATGGGTGCTCCCAAGACCGGTAACGTAAGGAACGTGGTGCTCGTAGGCCAAGGCGGGGTGGGCAAGACTTCACTCGCCGAAGCCATGCTCCACCTTTCCGGCAAGACCGCCCGCCTGGGCGGCCACGACGGCACCAAGCCTACGCTCGACTATGACCCTGAAGAGGTCAAGCGTTCATTCTCCATCTCGACGACCATTGCGCCAATCGACTGGAAGGGCGCGCGCATCAATGTGCTCGATGCCCCGTGCTACCCCGATTTTATCGGCGACGCCTTTGCCGCGATGAGCGTCTGCGAGACGGCTCTGTTTGTGGTCGACGCCGAGGCCGGCCCGCAGCCTACGACGGTTAAGCTCTGGTATGCCGCCGAGGACCTGCGCCTGGCGCGTGCGGTGTTCGTAAACCGCCTGTCGCGCTCCGAGGCCAGCTTTGCGACCACGATGGACCTGCTGCAGGAGCGCTTTGGCACGCGCCTGGGCGCCGTGACCCTTCCCTGGGGCGAGGGCGAGGACTTTGACGGCATCATCGACCTGGTGCGCATGAAGGCGCGCCATTGCAACGGCACCGAAGCCGTTGAGTCGGAGATTCCCGAGGAGTATCGTGCCCAGGCCGAGGAGGCCCATGACCATCTGTGCGAGTTGGTGGCCGAGGCCGACGATGAGCTGATGATGAAGTACCTGGAAGGCGAGGAGACACTGACGCAGGAGGAGCTTGAGGGCTTGCTGTCGAAGGCGATTGCCGAGCGCATCTTTGTGCCGGTCTTTGCGGGCGATTGCATTAAGGAGCAGGGCGTCAACTCGCTGATGGACGACATCGCGACGTACTTCCCGGCGCCGACCGACTACGGCGAGATGCCGCTTATCGACGGCGATTCGCTCAAGATTTCGAGCGACGATGACCGTCCGGTGGCGTTTGTGTTTAAGACCCTGGCCGATCCGCAGCAGGGTCGCATCAGCTTTATCAAGGTGCTGACGGGTACGCTTGAGCCGGGTCTTGAGCTGATCAACGCGCGTACCCGCAAGGGCGACCGTCTGGCTCACCTGTATGTGATGTGCGGCCGCGACATGACCGAGGTCGGTCACGCCTATGCCGGCGACATTATCGTGGCACCCAAGCTGGCGGCCGAGACGGGCGATACGCTCTCGATTACCGGCAAGGTCGAGGCTGCGGCGTTTAAGTTCCCCAACTCGCAGTACCGCATTGCCATCGAGGCCGAGAATCGCGGCGACGAAGAGAAGCTCTACACGTTTATCGAGAAGGCCTGCAAGGCCGATCCGACCATGAGCATCGACCGCGACGAGGAGACCGGCCAGACCATTATCTCCGCCGTTGGTGAGGCGCAGGTTTCGGTGCTGCTCAATCGTTTGGAGGATCGCACCAAGGTCGTAGCCAAGAGCGTGCCGATCCGCATTCCGTATCGCGAGACCATTCGCCGTACGGCAAGTGCCCAGGGCCGCCATAAGAAGCAGACCGGCGGCGCCGGTCAGTACGGCGACTGCTGGCTGCGCGTGGAGCCGCTCATTGGGCCCGACGGCACGAGTGATGGCTATGAGTTTGTGGACGAGGTCGTGGGCGGCCGCATTCCGCGCTCGCTGATCCCCGCCGTGGACAAGGGCGTCCAGGAGACCATGAAGGACGGCATCATTGCCGGCTATCCGCTCACGGGCATTCGCGTGGCTGTGTACGACGGCTCGTATCACAGCGTCGACTCCAACGAGATGGCGTTCCGCGCGGCGGCTCGCATCGGCCTGCGCAAGGCATGTGCCGATGCCGACCCGGTGGTGCTGGAGCCCATCGAGGAAATCACGGTGACTATTCCCGAGAGCTACGCCGGCGCCGTGATGGGCGACATCTCGGCCTCGCGCGGTCGCGTGACAGGCATGGAGACCGATGAGCGCGGAGACACCGTGGTTATCGCGCAGGCACCTCTCGCCGAGCTGACGGATTACTCGACGCGCCTGCGCTCTATCACGCGCGGCACGGGTGACTTTACCATGAAGCCCGCCGGCTACGAGCAGGTGCCCTATGACGTTCAGGCCAAGCTGGTCGAGCGCTATGAGGAGGGTCGCGCCAAGTAGCGTGTGATTTTGCCTGCAATGTAGGTGCTGACGAAAAGGCCGCCCTGGGTAACCGGGGCGGCCCTTTTTGATCCCCGGTGGGTTGCAAATCGGTTCTTGTCGTGGCTTGGGGCTAGTTCCCCGAGGCCTGGTTGCGGCCGGTGGCGTAGTCGATCTGCACGTGCGGCTGCAGGTTGTAGCAGTACACGTGGAAGCAGAGGGTCTTGCCGTGGTCCTCGACCGATTGCGCCTCAAGGCGCGCGCCGCGGCAGACAAGTTCCTCTTCGTTATACATGGGCGTGACGCGGTAGAGCACATGGTTGCCCGTGTCGCGGATGTAGCCGAGAATCTGCTCCTCAAACGGCAGCATGCCCGTTTCGTTGAGATAGCGCGTGCCGGTGAGGAGATTTTTGCGGTTGGCGTTTTCGCCGCAGAGCGACCAGGCGATAAGGTGGCAGCGGTTGTAGAGGCTCTGGCCCGGAATAAAGTCGTAGCGCTGCTGGTGCCAACCGGCAGGATGGATGCGCGAGATATCGCCGCGCTCGCCTTGACCGAGTGATTCGGGGCCCACGCAGGCGAGTGCTTTGCGGGTGCGGCCCAGGCTGTCGAGCTTGGAGAACTTCTTAAAGCAGCCCTCTTCGGTGGCGCGCTCGTATTCATCGAGCGTGAATGACGGTGTGCCGAGCGGGTGCGTGCTGTCGGCGCGAAGGGCAACGTAGGGGTTGCCGGCGTAGTCGGGAATGCTGCTGAGATAAACACCGCGGGCGCGGTTGAGGTCGGGGTTTTCAACCTCGTCGATGGGGGTGGCGGCGCTGTCCTCGGCAACGTTGCCGTTGGTGTTGGTCGTGGCGGATTCGGAGCCATCGCCGGAGTCCTCGGAGCTCGTTGTTCCCGATTCGAGCCGGGCGACCAAGTCCGCTTCGTCGTCGGTGCGGTTGGGGCTCTCGCTTTGCTTCTCGGCCAGAGCCGCCGCCTGCTCATCGCTTTGCGGCGACAACAGCTTGGGCGCTCCGTCGATCGATCCCGTAAACAGCGCAAACCCCAGCACCACGGCGGTGCCGATGGAAAGTACTTGCTTGTAAGCGGACTTGCGCGACATTGAGGCTCCTGGATGGACGGTTGGGAATCTACCAGTCTAGCAGGAGCCGGCAAGGGCCGTTCTGTCGAACAAATACTTAAGATTTGAGACAAACGCTACTGATTCATTTGTCCCGCGGTCTAGATCGAGGTGGAGTCGAGCCAGTTGAGCTTGCACTCGAGAATGCGCTGCTCGCCGGGTTCGCTGCTTCCGTCAAGTAGGGCGAGCAGCATCTCGGCTGCTTCGCGACCTTCTTGGTCGACGGGCTCGATGATGGTGGAGACGGTCGGTGTGGTGAGATTAGTCCAGTCTTCGCAGTTGAGTCCCAAAAGGCCGATTTGCTGCGGAAGCAGATGGGCCATTGGCTGGAGGGCCTTGTAGACACGGGGAAGTGCCCACTGATTTTGCACGAAGATAAGGGTTCGCTTGGCGGGATTGAACTTGAATTTAAAGTATTCAGTGAGCTCGTTGATTGACGGCTTGTTGTGATCGATGGGAATCGCTTTGTAGAGCTGCCCGTTCGCTGCCAGCGCCTCGGCATACCCCTGAAAACGCTCCATGCGGGTGCGCATTTCGGTCATGTTGGCGGCAATGGAAAAGAAATCTTCGTAGCCGGCGTCGAGGAGTGCCTGTGTGGCGTTGTACACGCCGTCGTAAAGGTTGGTTTTGATCCAGCTGGTACCTGGGCTATAGATGGCCGCATCGAAAAAGACGACCGGCTTGCCGGCGCGTCTAATGCGGTCATGCACGGCTTTGAAGTTTGCCGTGGGCTGGATGATAAAGCCATCGACGCCCAGCGAGAGCATCTTGTCGACGTACATGAGCTCGGTCTCGGGGTTAAAGTTGCTCGTGCAAACGACCGTCTGGTAGCCCGCGGGGAGCATGACCTGCTCCATGCCATTGAGAACGAGCCCCGCCCATTTGTTGGTGTTATCCAAAATGATGATGGCAATGACGTGGGTTTGCTTGCCGGTGAGCGTCTGCGCTTGGGCGTTGGGAACGTATCCGAGTTCCTTAATGACGCGCGCGATTTTGTTCTGCGTCTTCTCGCTAAGCTTTTCTCGTTTGTCGTTGAGGTAATACGAGACGCTTGCCGTCGAGGTTCCCGCCTCTCGAGCGACGTCTGCGATCGTAACGCGCTGTTTTGCCACAGCGACTCCTTCCGACAGATGAGCATTTTCCAACATGATGACTTTGAGTCTTGGTGAAGGATACGCTTCGGTGAGCGGCTTTTTCCTTTCATATGAGTATGCAACAAATGCGGCATACGGGTGGGGTCGAAATTTGTGACCGGCATGCGCATCTGCCGTCTACCGAGAAAATCAAATACTTCTTGACTTTTGAAATCGAGGGCAAAATCGCAGGATTCATTTTTGGTTAAACGCATAACTAAATCGCATAACCAACGCTCTGACCTGCGCGTTTACCGAAATAAGCTGGCATTAAGAAAAACGAGCACCTATATTGTTCTTGTCGAAAAGACAGCAAGTCCAAACGGCAGGGGATGCTCCGGAGGCCTCCGCAAACGGTGTCTTGCGCACGCAACTCTATGAAAAGAGGGAAGCAATGAAGATCGTAGGCGTTGCCGCCTGTACTGTGGGTATCGCCCACACGTATATGGCCCAGAAGGCGATTCAGGATGAATGCGCCGCCCGTGGCATCGAGTGCAAGGTCGAGGCTCAGGGTGGCCTGGGTATCGAGAATGAGCTCACGCAGGAAGACGTGGACTCCGCCGACCTGGTCCTGGAGTCCGTCGACGTGGGTGTCGAGAACGAGGACCGTTTTGAGCAGAAGATGGCCGAGGGCAAGTTCCTGAAGGTCGGCACCTCTGATGTAATCGCCGATCCGGTAAAGATCATCGACCAGGCCATTGAGATCATCAAGGCGACGGGTGGCGCCGTTGACGCGCCCAAGGCCGAGGCCAAGGCAGAGAAGAAGGCCGTCTCCGCTGCCCCGCAGGCCCCGACACCGGCGTCCAAGCAGTCTATCTTTGCCGATCCTGGCAAGACGCTGCTCAATGCATTCAATACCGGCGTTTCCTATTTTATCCCCATCGTCGTTATCGGCGGCGTGTTTCTTGCCTTCTCGCTGGCATCCGGTACCGCCGGCGCCAACGGCATGGAGGTTACGAACCCGCTGATGGTGAGCCTTAACACCATCGGCATGGCCGGCATCTCCATGATGATCCCGGTGCTTGCGGCATACATCTCCTACTCGATGGCCGGCAAGCCCGCGCTCGCCCCCGGTTTTGTCCTGGGCTACCTGGTCAATAACGCAGTCGTTACCCCTAACGGCAACAGCGTTTCGACCGGCTTCTTGGGCGCCATGATCATGGCGGTCATCTGCGGCTACTTTGTCCGCTGGATGAAGACCTGGAAGGTCAACAACACCATCCAGACCATCATGCCCATCCTGATCATCCCGATTCTGACCTCGCTTGTCCTGGGCATGGCCTATATCTACATCCTGGCCACGCCGCTTGGCTTTGTGATGGACTGGCTCACCGGCGTGCTCGGCAGCCTGCAGGGCGGTTCCGCAGTTGTCCTGGGTCTGGTCATTGGCGTTATGACCGCCTTCGATATGGGTGGCCCCATCAACAAGACCGCCTCGACCTTCACCATGGCCATCATGGCCTCCGGTATCTACGGTCCTAACGGTATGTTCCGCGTCGCCGTCGCCGTTCCCCCGATCGCCTGTGGCCTCGCTGCGCTCATCGCCAAGAACAAGTTCGATGACGCTGACCGCCAGATGGGCATCTCCGCGCTGTTCATGGGCTGCATCGGTATTACCGAGGGCGCTATCCCCTTCGCGGTCAAGGACCTCGGTCACACCCTGCCCGGCATTTGCATCGGCTCTGCCGTGGGTGCGGCACTTGCCGCCTTCCAGGGCATCGACTGCTACGTCCCGCACGGTGGCTTTATCGTCGCCCTTGCCACCAACAACGTCGCGCTGTTCTGCCTGGACATCGTGATTGGCGCCGTGGTCGCCGCTGCAATCCTGATTGCCATGAAGCCCACGCTCGATAAGCAGGCCAAGTAAACCTTTAAGGACTCCGGTTGTGCGGAGGGATGGATTTGACTCCGCACAACCGCCCCTACACAACAAAATCCATCCGTACTGATAGGGCCCACATCTGGGTCCCAGGGAACTTTTGTCAAAAATCCTCTGGAGAAGGAGAACAAAATGTCCAACCTCACCATCCGTCAGGCCGTTCAGGGCATGCTCAAGCTGCAGGATAGCGGCGATCACGCAACCATGGTCGGCATTGGCCCCATGAGCCCCAACCTGATTCAGGCCGTGTTCGAGCTTGCCAAGGACGAGGATTTCCCGCCCATGTTTATCGCCAGCCGCAACCAGGTCGATATGGACGAGATGGGCGCCGGCTACGTCAACGGTTGGGACCAGACGCGCTTTGCCGCCGACATCAAGAAGGTTGCCGACGAGGTGGGTTACACCGGTCCGTACTACCTGTGCCGCGATCACGGCGGTCCGTGGCAGCGCGACGAGGAGCGTAACGCCCACCTGCCCGAGGACGAGGCCATGGAGCTCGCCCGCAAGTCCTTCGTCGCCGACATGGAGGCGGGCTTTGACCTGCTGATGGTCGACCCCACCAAGGACCCCTATCAGATCGGCAAGGTTATTCCGCTCGACGTGGTGCTTCGCCGCACGATCGATCTTATCGACTACCTTGAGCAGTACCGTCGCGAGCATAACCTGCCCGAGGTCGCCTATGAGGTCGGTACCGAGGAGACCAATGGCGGCTTGACCTCTACCGATAAGTACGAGGAGTTCATTTCTCAGCTGCAGCCCGAGCTCGAGAAGCGCGGCTGCCCCATGCCCACCTTTATCGTCGGCCAGACCGGCACCCTTACCCGCTGGACGGAGCAGGTCGGTCACTACAACTTCAAGAACGCCCGCGAGCTTGCCGATATGGCCAAGCGCTATGGCGTGGGCCTGAAGGAGCACAACGCCGACTATCTGGACGACGCGACGCTGCTCGAGCACATCCCGGCACACGTGACCGCCTCCAACGTCGCTCCGCAGTATGGCACCGAGGAGACCCGCGCCTACCTCAAGCTCTGCGCCACCGAGCAGATCCTGGTCGACAACGGTCTGTGCGATGACCCCTCCGACCTGTATCACACGCTGCTGGTCAAGGCTATCAAGACCGAGCGCTGGCGCAAGTGGATGACTGGCGACGACGTCAACCTGCAGGTCGATGACATCCTTGCCGACGATGAGCTCAGCCTGAAGATCCTGGATGTCTCCGGCCACTATGCGTTCAACGATCCCGAGGTCAAGGAGCAGGTCGAGAAGCTCTATCGCAACCTCGCTGCCCAGGACATCGACGGCAAGCGCTTTGTGATCGAGCACATCAAGCGCCCGATCAAGCAGTACGTCGTCGGTCTTAACCTCAAGGGCGTCACGAGCCGCATCGAGAAGGCTCTCGAGGACTAAGTAGCTTTTCCTACACGACGCCGGGCCTGGGGCATGTCCCAGCCGCAGGCCCGGCACATAGGACAAAGGGACATCCCCTTTGTCCTATTTTTTGAGTTTTGGATTCCTTCGAAGGAGTTTGCACCATGAAGTTCTTTATCGATACTGCCAATCTGGACGAGATCGCCGAGGCCAAGAGCTGGGGCTGCCTGGCCGGTGTTACCACCAACCCGTCCCTGTACGCCAAGACCGGCGGCAAGCTTGCCGACTTTGAGCCGCATATGCTCAAGATTGCCGAGCTCTGCGAGGGCCTGCCCGTTTCCGCCGAGTCTACCGCTACCACTGCCGAGGGTATGATCGAGGAGGGCAAGCGCCTTGCCGCCCTCGCCCCCAACATCGTGGTCAAGCTTCCCGTGTGCGAGGCCGGCCTTGCCGCCTGCCGTGCACTGGCCGATGCTGGCGTGCGCGTCAACATGACGCTCGTCTTCTCGCCGACGCAGGCCCTTATGGCCGCCAATGCCGGTGCTCGCTACATCAGCCCGTTTGTCGGTCGTTTCGATGACATCGCCGAGGACGGTATCTCGCAGCTCGACAACGTCGTGACCTGCATTAAGAACTACGACTGGACGGGCAAGAACGTCGACGACACCGTCGAGATCATCACCGCCTCGGTTCGTACGCCCAACCACGTGACCCAGGCCGCGCTACTCGGTGCCGATATTGCGACCGTGCCCATGGCCGCTCTCAAGAAGTGCCTGCATCATCCGCTGACCGACCAGGGCCTCGCCTCTTTTGAGGCTGACTGGCAGAAGGTCGTCGCTCAGGCTTAACGAGTGGATTGCCCCGGCATCGCGTCATCCGGTGCCGGGGTTGTTCTCAAGAGAGGAATTCGTATGACCAACCAGGAGCTGGCGAAGGTCGCCAATGAGGTCAGGAAGGGTGTCGTGACTGCGGTTCACGCGGCCAAGTCGGGACACCCGGGTGGATCGCTCGGTGCTGCCGACATCATGACGTATCTGTACTTTGAGGAAATGAATATCGATCCTGCCGACCCTCACAAGGCCGATCGCGATCGCTTTGTGCTCTCCAAGGGTCACGCGGCGCCGGGCCTGTATTCGGTGTTGGCAAATCGCGGCTATTTTCCCGTCGAAGAGCTCGAGACGCTCCGTCATATTGGCAGCCGACTGCAGGGCCATCCCAACATGAACGACGCCCCTGGCATCGATATGTCCACCGGATCGCTCGGTCAGGGCATCTCTGCTGCAGTTGGAATGGCGCTTGCCGCTAAGCACTGGGGCGACGGCTGCCGTGTCTACACGTTGCTGGGCGACGGTGAGTGCGAGGAAGGCCAGGTGTGGGAGGCGGCCATGTTCGCCGGCAACCATGCGCTCGACAATCTTGTTGCCGTCGTCGACCACAACGGCTTGCAGATTGACGGCACGATCGATGAAGTCAACTCGGCCATGCCGCTCGCTGACAAGTTCCGCGCCTTTAAGTGGCATGTGATCGAGCTCGCCGACGGTAACGACATGGCGCAGATTGCCGCCGCCTTTGCCGAGGCCCGCAAAGTGAGCGACTCGCCCGTGGCCATTATCGCCGAGACGGTGAAGGGCAAGGGCGTCTCCTTTATGGAAAACCAGGTGGGCTGGCACGGCAAGGCACCCAACGATGAACAGTTTGAGCAGGCCATGGCCGAGCTCGCAGCAGCAGGGGAGGAGCTCTAATGGCAGACGTCAAGAAAGTCGCCACGCGCGTTAGCTATGGCGAGGCACTTGTCGAGCTGGGCAATGAGCGCGATGACTTTGTGGTTCTCGATGCCGACCTGGCCGCCGCCACGCAGACCGGTAAGTTTAAGGCTGCGCACCCTGAGCGCTTCTACGACGCCGGCATTGCCGAGAGCAACCTGATGGGTCTTGCCGCCGGCATCGCGACCACGGGCCGCGTTGCTTTTGCGAGCACCTTTGCGATGTTTGCCGCCGGTCGCGCCTACGAGCAGGTCCGCAATTCCATCGGCTACCCGCACCTCAACGTCAAGATTGGCGCTACTCATGCCGGCATTTCGGTGGGCGAGGACGGCGCCACGCACCAGTGCTGCGAGGATATCGCACTCATGCGCACGATTCCGGGTATGACGGTGGTCGTTCCCGCCGACGACGTCGAGGCTCGTGCCTGTGTGCGCGCCGCCTATGAGTTTGAGGGCCCGGTTTACATGCGCTTCGGCCGCCTGGCAACACCGGTCATCAACGACTGCGAGGACTATGAGTTCAAGATTGGTCGCGGCGTGGTCGTGCGCGAGGGGTCCGATGTGACCATCATCGCTTGTGGCCTTATGGTCGCCGAGGCGCTTGAGGCTGCCGAGGCGCTCGCTGCCGATGGCATCGATGCCGAGGTCATCAACATGCATACGATCAAGCCGCTCGACGAACGTCTGGTTGTAGCCAGCGCCAAGAAGACCGGTCGCGTGGTCACTGCCGAGGAGCATTCGATTATCGGCGGTCTTGGCGAGGCCGTTGCCTCGGTGCTAGCGGAGCAGTATCCGGTGCCGATGCGTCGCGTCGGCGTGCGCGATGTGTATGGCGAGTCCGGCCCTGCGGTCGATTTGCTGCACAAGTACGGTTTGGACGCCGACGGCATCGAAGCTGCGGTCAGGTCTGTGTTGTAAGGAAGGTTTCCATGGGATTTGTATCTGCCAACCAAGTGACGATAGGGTATACCGCCGCCTCGCGCGAGGATGCCCTGCATTATTTGTCCGATCAGGCCGTCGAGCTCGGCTTTGCTGACGACGCATCTGCCGTAGAGACTGCCTTCATGGCTCGCGAGAACGAGGCCGAGACTGGCCTTGTCGCCGGTTTTGCCGTTCCACATGCCAAAAGCGATGCTATCCACACGCCGGGCGTTGCCGTGCTTAAGCTGGTCGAGCCCGTTGAATGGCCGAGCTTCGATGGTGTGCCCGTCGATGTTGCGCTCGCGCTGTACGTGCCTGCCGGCGAGGCAGGAACCACGCACCTGCGCTTGCTCTCCAAGGCTGCCGTGATGCTGATGGACACCGGCTTCCGTGACAAGGTGCGCGCGAGCACCGATCCCGTTGAGATTGCGGAGCTCATCAATAGCGGACTCGAAGACTAGAACGGTCATCCCGTTCAATCAATTGATCCTTCTCCAAGGAAAAGGGCCGCGACGCCGTATGGGTGTCACGGCCCTATTTGCGTTTCCCCAGATAAAACCTGCCAAAATAAACCTGTCCCTTTTTGGCAGGTTAATCGGGGACTATTTCACCGCAACTTAGGGCACGGTTAGGAAGTGTGCACCTTAAAGAGTGGAGCCCATGATTAGAGAGGTCGCGCTCATCTCGCTAAATGTCTCTCTAAAGAGAAGGTTGGTTAGAGAGATAGCATTAGGCAATCTAGCAGCGAATTCGATACATCTCTCTTAATGTCTCTCTAAAACAAGGCGCTCATCTCTCTAAAGTTAGAGAGATGAGCGCCTTGTTTTAGAGAGACGGAATGCCAAAATTCGTCCGTCAGCTACCATCTGCCAAAAATGACGGATAAAGGGCTCATCGAAGTAATGGGTTCATCGACGAGCCGCAACCGCCGCTATCGGAAGAAGTAGATGCAGCCGAATTGCCCCTCTATCGTCTCTCGAAGTTTGATGGGTGCTAGGGGAGCGACTGCCTCGCGATATTTCCCCAGATAAAACCTGCCAAAATAAACCTGTTCCTTTTTGGCAGGTCAGTTAACGCAGTGCAGGTTGAGCATATGCGAGCGAGCGGGCTCCGGGTGCGGTAAGGTGACGTGAAACAAGCGGGCGCTGACCTTTTGGTCGCGCCCGTGAAGTTGAGCGTCAGATTGCCGTGCCCGGGGCCTGCGCAGCGCCGAGCGGTTACGCCGTTTGTAAAACGGCGTAACTTAAAGATTCATGTTGCCGTGAATGTAGGGGGTGACCTCGGGGGAGATATGGTCGCAGCCCAGTTCGCGCAGCGCGGACTTGATAACGGCGGGCAGCGGGGTCTTGCCCTTGTCGTCGACGGCGGCACCGCCGAGGGTGGCAATCTTGGCGACATCTGCGGGTGCGGCCTCGATATGCATGCAGCCGCCGACCAGGCGCGCGCGTACCTGTGCCAGATCAAGATCGTGCAGGTAATCCTCGCAGGCGCGAATCAGGGAGACCTTCTCGCGCGTAAGCTCCTCGCCCGTGGGGACGCGCGTGGCAAGACATGCTCCCGCCGGCAGGTTCCAAACGGGATAACCCCATGCGCGCAGCAGCTCGCGCTCTTCGTCCTTGGTAAAGCCGACCTCCATAAGGGGTGAGCGTACGCCGAGCTCTTCTGCCGCACGCATGCCGGGGCGGTAGTCACCGCGATCGCTTGCATTGCTGCCATCGATGACGGTGGGAAAGCCGAGCGACTTGGCGTGGTTGACGATGGCGGTAAAGCCAGCGTGCTTGCAGTGGTAGCAGCGATTGGCATCGTTGCAGGCTACTTGGGGGAGCTGCAACTGATCGACCGAAAGATTGAGCACGGGGAGCTTAAAATGCGCCCCTTCATTGGCTTGTCCATCAACGGACTGCTCAAACGAAGCCTGCTCGGGCGTGCCGATGAGCGGCGTGGTGAGATGGACGAGGAGGGTATTGGTAGGCATGATGCGGGCGCATACGGCGGCCAAAAAGCTGCTGTCAACGCCGCCGGAAAACCCGATAGCCACGCGCCCGTATGCCAAAAGCAGCTGTTCGAGCGCCGATAGCTTGTCTTGAAGCTCCTCTGCGGGTGCCGTGGTGTCTAAAATCATGAAACGTTCCTTATCGCTGAGTACTCGATCGAAAACTATAATCCTAATGCGTTACTTGCCATAAGACTTCTATCTGTGTAACGAAAGTGCAATATGGTATATACGTTATATACAAGTTGCCAAATGCGGTAGAGTTGCAGCAACGCGACAGCGAGAGTCGATGGGGGACCGATATGATCAAGGCTGTTATTTTTGACATGGATGGAACGCTGGTCGATACCGAGCGTTTGGGGATTAAGGCCTGGAAGGCAGGCGCCGCTGAGCTGGGGCTCGCGATTGATGAAGCGCTGATCCATCAGTTTATCGGCCGCACGCTGCCCGATGTCATGGACATCCTTGATGAGCATTACGGCAGCCACGAAACCACCGAGGCGGTCTATGTCCGCCACAAGGAGATTCGCGACGAGATGGTCAAGACCGAACTGGAACTTAAGGCCGGCGCCGCCGAGTGCCTAGACGAGCTGCTGGCTGCGGGCTATCACGTTGGTCTAGCGACGTCGTCGCGCCTCGTTACGGCCGAGCGCAACCTTAAGATGGTTGGCCTCTTTGACAAGTTTGAAACGGTAACGTGTGGCGAGGACGTCGTGCACGGCAAGCCCGACCCCGAGATGTATCTGCTCGCCTGCGAGCGCGCGGGCTTTGCTCCCGAGGAATGTGCCGTGGTCGAGGATTCGCGCAACGGCTGCGTCTCGGGCATTACGGCCGGCTGCCATGTCTTTGCCGTCCCCGATATCGTGCCGCTGCCGCAGGACGTGGTGGATGGCTGCGAGGCCGTGCTCGATACGCTGTTCGATCTGGCGGCGGCGGTCAAAGCCGTGCGCTAGACAATTGCGGCGTTGAAACGAGCAATTGCTTACGTTTGCGCTTAAACAAAAGGGGTCCGGCAATGGTCGGGCCTCTTTTGCTTGAGCGGCGACTTAGCATACTTGCGGGCGTGCTATAGATACGCGCCGAGGTTGATGGCCGTGGCGTCGGTCTGGCTGCTTGCCCGGGTGCTGGCGCGTTCCAGCAGGAACGGACGTACCAGTTCTTGGCGGTTGATATCCTCGGCGGCGACTGCGGTGACGGTACGCGCTGCGGAGCCGACACGGATATGCTTGATCTTTGCCGGGGCCTTGTTCTCGATTTGCTCCATCAGCAGTTGGACACCCTTGCGGCCAATCTCGTAGCCCGGGGGCGCTACCGTAGTGAGCGGGACCGATCCGCTCCAAGCGAGCGGGTTGCCGTCGCATCCGGCCACGCGTACTTGCCCGGGGACAGAGATGCCCTTGTCGACCAGTGCCGAAACGACGCCCGAGGCCAACACATCGGTCAGGCCGACGACAAAATCGGGACGTTCGTCCGCGGGGCGCTCGGCGATTTGGTTGCCGATACCATAGCCGTCGGCCGCCGTGTTCCACTCGCCGGCGTCAATGACTTCGATCTTGATATCGGGGTGCAGGGCGAGCGCCTTATGAATGCCAAGGACGCGCAGGGTGAGTTGCATAAATACTGCTCGGCCGACGACGACAATATGGTGCGCGCCGCGGGCGATAGCAAGTTCGGCAATGATGCGACCCTGGGCCTCGTTGTCGGCCGCTACGTAGTAGCCGGGCTCGGAGCAATGGATGTCCAGATGGACGATCGGCACGGGCATCTTGGTCATGGCGGGGTGCCAGTCGGGGGATGCCATGGGCTGAACCATGACGCCGGACATCTGGGTGCCCATAAAGTAGCGCAGGTAATGGTCCTCGAGAATATCGTCGTTATCGGCGTTGGCGATGAGCAAGTCGTAGCCGTGCTTGCGGGCCTCGTTGTGGGCGCCGCTGGCGATTTGGAGCGAAAAGCCGTGATCGAGACGGGGGAGCACCAGGCCAAAGGACTTGGTGGCGCCGCCCGCGAGCTGACGAGCGCTTTGGTTGGGCAGGTAGCCAAGGCGACTGATGGTCTCGTTGATGAGCTTGAGGGTCTCGGGGCGCAGCTTTTCGGGATGGTTGAGCGCGTTGGAAACCGTGCCCAACGAAACCCCGGCTTCGCGCGCGACGTCGCTGATTTTAACCTTTGCCATAGCGGCCCCTTTGATGCGTTTCAAGTACAAGCCAGATTGTAGCATTCCAAACCTTCCAAAAAGGGACAGGTTTATTTTGGCAGGTTTTATCTGGGGAAACGCTGTTGCCAGCGCGACCACCACGAAGGGGGCAGGTACCTTTGTGGTGGTTTGGACCGGCTGGACGTGTGTGCATCGAGTGGTATCTAAGTTGAGATACCACTTCTGGTATATCAGCTTGCGTTTGCGTGAGTACAATACTCGAACGTTGTACGTCTCAGCGCCCTTTGTGCGTGGACGTCTTGCAGTCACGCGAACGAAGGGATTTATCTTATGTGCGGAATCGTCGGCTACACCGGCTCTGATATTGCAAAGAACATCCTGGTCACGGGCCTCAAGCGTATGGAGTATCGCGGCTATGACTCCTCGGGCGTCGCGCTCGAGGTGGGCGAGGACGCCGCGGTGCACCTCGACGTCATCCGCCGCGTGGGCAAGGTCGCGGGCTTGGAGAGCGAGCTTTCCAACATCGACAGCGACGCTACCTGCGGTATCGGCCACACCCGTTGGGCCACCCACGGCAAGCCCTCCGTCGTTAACGCTCACCCCCACACCAGCTGCGACGGTCGTATCGCCATCGTCCACAACGGCATCATCGAGAACTTCGCCGAGCTGCGCGAAGAGTTGGAGGGTCGAGGCCACCACTTTAAGAGCGAGACCGATACCGAGGTCTTCGCGCATCTGATCGAAGAGGCCTATGCCGAGACGCACGACCTGATGGCCTCCGTGCGCGAGGCCTGCACCCACGTGGTGGGCGCCTATGGTTTGGCCGCCGTTTCCGCCGATGAGCCTGGCGTGATCGCCGTGGCCCGCAAGGATTCCCCGATCGTAGTCGGCGTGGGCGAAACCGGCTCCTATGTTGCTTCCGATGTCATCGCGCTCATCGACGCAACCCGCGACGTCGTGGTGCTCGAGGACGGCCAGTTTGCCAAGCTCACGCCCGCAGGCGTCGAGTATACCGACGAGGCCGGCAATGTGATTGAGCCCAAGGTTACCCATATCGACTGGGATCTGGACATGGCCGAAAAGGGTGGCTACCCCGACTTTATGCTCAAGGAGATCCATGAGCAGCCGCGCGTCGTGCGCGATACCCTGGTGGGCCGCATGACCCCCGCCGGTGAGCTCGATATCGATGAACTGGGCCTTTCGCTCGAGGAGCTCAACGATATCGACCGCGTCTACGTGATCGCTTGCGGCACCAGCTACCATGCCGGTCTCATTGCCAAGAACCTTATCGAGGGCTGGGCTCGCATCCCTACCGAGGTTGAGGCGGCCAGCGAGTTCCGCTATCGCAATCCCATCATTACGCCGACGACGCTTGTCGTTGCCGTGTCCCAGTCGGGCGAGACGGCCGATACCCTTGCCGCCATTCGCGACGCGCGCATCAAGGGTGCCAAGGTCTTCGGCATCACCAACGTGGTGGGCAGCCCGGTGGCGCGTGAGAGCGACGGCGTCATCTACACCAAGGCCAACAAGGAGATCGCAGTTGCCTCGACCAAGAGCTTCATCGGTCAGGTCGTGAGCCTCACGCTTTTGGCTTTGCTGTTGGCGCAGGTCAAGTACCGCCTGACCACCAAGCAGGCGCGTATGCTGTTCCGCGAGCTTTCCGATACGGCCGAGCAGATCCAGTGGATTTTGGATACCCAAACCGAGGCCGTTCATGAGGCCGCCCTGCTGTGCAAGGACGCGCAGTCCGCACTGTTTGTGGGTCGCGGCATGGGTGCCGCTATTTCCTACGAGGGCGCGCTCAAGCTCAAAGAGGTCAGCTACCTGCACGCCGAGGCCTATGCCGCCGGTGAGATGAAGCACGGCCCCATTGCCCTGATCGACCTGGGCTTCCCTGTCATCGCTGTGGCCACCAAGAGTGCCACCTACGACAAGACCGTGTCGAACCTTATGGAGTGCAAGGCGCGCGGTGCCAAGGTCATCGTAGTTGCCACCGAGGGCGACGAGGAAATCAACAAGATCGCTGACTGCATTATTCGCGTGCCGGCCGTCCGCGACGTGTTCAGCCCCATCACGGCGAGCGTCCCGCTGCAGTTGCTTGCTCGTGAGGTAGCCATCCTGCGCGGTTGCGATGTTGACCAGCCCCGCAACCTCGCCAAGAGCGTCACGGTAGAGTAGTTGGTTCTGTCGTTCTAGCGACCAAGGCCCGGCTCCACATCAGGCGGAGCCGGGCTTTGTTGCATTTGCCCAGATAAAACCTGCCAAAATAAACCTGTCCCTATTTGGCAGGTTAGCGGAGCTTGCTGGTCTCGAAGTACTCGGGGAACTGGTCCAGGACCTCGGTCTGGTTGCGAAACATCATATGCAGGTGCTTGCTGACCAAAAAGCTCGCCTCGATAGGATCGCGACCGGCGATGGCGCGGCGGATTTGCTTGTGCTCGTTCACGATGTCCTGATTGTCGAGAACCTGCGTGGCGGCGCGCAACCAGCGGAAGCGCTCCAGGTCGGCATTGGTCTCTTCGAGCCACGACCACACGGTGCTGCGACATGCGATGCTAAAGATCATACGGTGCATGAGGTTGTCGCTTAAAAAGAATCCGATGCGATCCTCTTCGGTCATGGCCTTTTCCTGCAGCGCGATGGCCCGGTCGAGTTGCTCGATACCTGCCGAGGTGGCACGGGCGCAGCACTCCACAATCACCTGCTTTTCCAAGTGCTCACGAATGTAGCAGGCACTCTCGGCAAGGGTGAGGTTGATGGGCGAGACATAGGTACCGCTTTGGGGCACGGTGCGCACCAGGCCCTCTTGCGCCAGGCGCACCAGTGCTTCGCGCACAGGAGTGCGCCCCATATCCAGGTCGTCGCAAAGTTGCTTGACGCCCAGCTTTTCGCCCGGCTTGTAGTCCAGGTAGACGATTTTGCGTCGAATGGTGTGGTAGGACTGGTCCTGTAGGCTCGTTTCCTGCTCGCCGACGTGCATCGATTCTTCCATAGCGCCTCGCAACTGTTCTATCAAACTCATATGTCAGTTGTTAATTATGCCGCGAACCAGCTCTCCGCGGTGGGTAATTCGGCTGTTGCCCGAGAACTATTGCGGCATCTTAGTCTGTATTTGCGCAGGGCTGTGCTCAACATTGCCGTATCATAAGCCGTCGCAAACGTGAAATAGAAAGAAGGAATCTCATATGCAACTGGCGAATATCGTACGCGAGCGCTGGAAAGGCGTCTTGTTCTGCCTGATCATCGCCATTCCCGCGACGTTGCTCGGCAAACAAATTGAGGTGGTCGGCGGTCCGGTATTTGCCATTCTCTTTGGCATGGTCCTGGCGCTCGTCTTTCCCAAGAATCGTCGCGAACAGCTCGCCGCCGGTGTCACCTATACGTCTAAAAAAGTCTTGCAGTACGCGGTTATCCTGCTTGGCTTTGGCATGAACCTCTCCCAGATTCTGTCCAAGGGCGCCCAGTCGCTGCCGATTATCGTGGCGACGATCTCGACCTCGCTTGTCATCGCCGTCGTGCTCTGCCGCGTTATGAACGTGCCGGGCAAGATTGCGACGCTTGTGGGTGTGGGCTCGTCGATTTGCGGCGGTTCGGCCATCGCTGCGACCGCGCCCGTCATCGATGCCGACGATCGCGAGATTGCCCAAGCCATTTCGGTCATCTTCCTGTTTAACGTTATCGCGGCGCTCGTGTTTCCGACGCTCGGCGGCATGCTCGGGCTGACCAACGAGGGCTTTGGCCTGTTTGCCGGCACCGCCATCAACGACACCTCGTCGGTAACGGCTGCGGCGAGCGCCTGGGATAGCATGCATCCCGGCGCCAATGTGCTCGAAAGCGCCACAGTGGTTAAGCTCACCAGGACGCTGGCCATTATTCCCATTACATTGGCTCTCGCATGCTGGCAGATGCATCTGGCGCGCAAGGCCGGCGGCGACGCCAAAAGCACGTTCTCGCTTAAACGTGCGTTTCCCATGTTTGTGTTGTTCTTTGTGCTGGCGAGCGTGATCACCACGGTGCTTCAGCTTCCTGCGTCCATTACGGCGCCCATCAAGGAGCTGTCGAAGTTCTTTATCGTGATGGCCATGGCGGCTATTGGCTTTAATACCGATATCGTCGAGCTGGTCAAAAAGGGCGGCAAACCCATCGCGTTGGGCTTTTGCTGCTGGATTGGCATTGCATGCATGAGTTTGGGAATGCAGCACGTGCTGGGAATCTGGTAGAGAAGTAGCTGATTTGCGTGTTGCGTGCTGGCGAGCGCATACCTGCGGTGGAGCGATAGGAGCTCTTGCGGGTATGGCTTGTCCGCAGGTTGATAGGTCCCGAAGAGCTCTTATCGCCCCGCCAGGATGGCGATGCGGGGCAATTCATATACTCGCAGGACGGCGACTTTTGCCCTATAGTGTTTGGTGAGTAATATCGTTCAATTTTGAAACATTCGGTCGTGCGACCGTCGGCGGTTGCACGTCGCCGCGGACAGGGGCAAATCATGGATAGCGATGCCAAGCTGCAGATTCTGATTGAGGCATTGTCCGCAGCCGGAGTATCGGCGCTGGCAGTCGACGAGCGCGGTGGCGTTGTGATCTCGACTATGAGTGACGCGGCACTCGAGCAGGATATCGCCGCTTTTGTTTCCGAGCGTCTCGCTCGCGTGGGCGATGGGGCGCGCCTGGTGATGGGCCACGAGGGCGTGCGGTTGAGCTTGACGGTGCGCCCGACGGCCAAGGAGCGCGGAGCGCTTTGGGTGGTCGTGGCGCATGAGGTGCGCGCCGCTGCGACGCATGCGGGCATCGAGTGGCTCAATGCCGACGAAGTCGAGGCTCGCTACGCGTCGAGCACGTACGGCATCGTCGAAGATGCGGCGGCGGTCGCTGCCCCCGTACGTGGGAGCTATGCGCGTGGGGTGCCCCTTATGCTCGAGGGCGAGCTGGGCGCGGGGCAGGATCAGATTGCAAAACGCCTGTACCTGGATGGACCCTATGCCGATCAGCCCTTTGTGTCCGTTGCGCTCGATGAGCTTACGGATCGCGGCTGGCGCCATCTGCTCAAAAGTTCCGAATCGCCGCTATTCCAAACGGGGCTGACACTTTGCATGGGCGGCTGGCATGCTGTTGGCCCCCAACGTCTGCGCGAGCTCGTGTCCGCAATGATCGACACGGTGCTCGCAACTCGTTGCCATGTGGTGTTGACGGCAAACGATATGCCGGGCGGCGGCGAAAGCGATCAGGCTGCTTTTGTAACCGAGCGTCTGGCCTGTGCAGTGAGTGTGGCGCCGGCGATTGCCGAGCAGGGCGGCGCGTCGGAAAAGGTTGCGCGCTATCTGGGGTATCTGGCAGATATGTTTAAGACGGGTGCCCCCATGTTGTCCGCCGCCGCGGCAGAGACGCTCGATGCGTACCGTTGGCCCCGCAATTACCTGCAGCTGCGTGAAGTCTCTGAACGACTCTATATATTAGTGGGGGCGGGTACGGTGGAGCGTGCCGTGGCGAAAGAGGTGCTTGCCCAGGAGGACGTTATCAAGACCGCGACCTTTGGCGCCCCGGCGCTCGAAAGCGATTTGTACATCTTGCGTCCCCTGGCCGATACCGAGCGCGATGTCGCACGGTTGGTCCTGCAGCACCTTCACGGCAACAGGACACGTGCGGCAGAGGTGCTCGGTATAAGCCGCACGACTTTATGGCGCCTGCTGAAGGACAACGACCGCTGAGCGAGGCGCCGTGACCGCGTGCGGCGCGTGTGATACAGTCCAAAGAAGCATTGTTTCGATTGTGTTACGGCGTGCGGGGGAGTATGGCGGAGACTTCAAAAACGAACCGAACAAAGCGAAGTGCGGCGCCGGTCGGCCGGCGTACGACTTCGCGGACGTGGGGCAAAAGCGCCTCGGGGTTCGACGGCTCGTTCAAGCGCACAAAATATGGCTATCCTTCGGCAAGCGCTCGCTTGGCCATGCAGGCCGAGTCCTCGTTGTGGGGACGAAGGCGCGTGGTGGGCTCAAAGCTCAAGCACGATGGAACGCTTGGCTACATCAGCCGCGGTGCTGCCCGCCGTAGCGGCCTCAATCCTGCAGGCTGGCATCGTTACGTGCCGATCGTGGTCGTTGCCGCGATAATCGTCATCGCGCTCGCGGCGCTCGGATATGCCGGCGACGGCGCGAGTCTGGGCGCGATTTTCAAATCGCCTGAACTTGCGCATGCTGGCACGGAGCTTGTTGAAGGCGCACAAGACCAGACGGGTGTGGCGCCCCAGCGCGGTATGGTCGCAGCTGCTGCCACCATTGCCGATGCTCAAAAGGACGAAGGCGGGCAAAGCGACGACGCCGATGCGAGTCAGACGAGCGAAACGGCAACAACTCCATCGGCAAGATAAGTTGCGAGTGGGGCAGCAAATATGGGACGGGGCCTTTCAGCGGGTCCGCCGTTCGTTAGAACGGCGGAACATACACCACGTTTTCGCGGCGGGGCTTGGCCTCGGGAAGCGTGCCCTCGGCATAGCCCAGGATGCAGTTGCCAACACCGCGCAGGCTTCCGTCGGCGGACAGACCCCAGCTGGCCAGCAGCTCCAGGCCCTCGGGCGAATCGAAAACCTCGTGGGCGCGATGAATCCAGCATGAATCAACGCCCAGCGCATAGGCTGCGTTGAGCAGGTTGCCCATGGCGAGCGAGCCGTCTTCCAGGTGCGTGGGCACGCTGCGGTCGACCAGCACCACCACAACGGTCTTGGCGCCGTAGAAGGGATCTCCCTCTCTGCCCATAACTTGGGCGTTGAGCTGCGAGAGGCGCTCGACGGTCGCCGGATCGGTAACGGCGACAAACGTCACCGGCTGGCGCCCCATGCCGCTCGGTGCATACTGGCCGGCTTCGATAATGCGTGCGAGCTTTTCGGTCTCGACAGGGCGGTCGCTGTATTTGCGGCAGCTGCGGCGGCGGATGAGCGCTTCGATGGTCTCCATGGGTTCTCCTAGCGATGACGTTGCAGATGCTCCGTTCTTACCCGTCGTGCCGTAGCCGTAATCGCGCAGAGGGCCCAAACAGCAATAGCCACCAATCGGAAAAGTCGGCTTGCATAAAACTGCGGCAAGAATGTGAGAAACTGATGAGATGGTTAAACGTTTTATCCCGTCTACCCTGCGGTTTTTTACCACTTGCCTAAAACAGGGGCGCATATCAATTGATAAAGGTTTTACTAAAGGGGTACCAACGTTAATCAATGCGCTGTGGTGGCGCTGGGCCAGGAGGTAACTATCATGTTCCAGGCTGGAGATGTCGTCGAGACTGACTTCGAAGGATTTCTGAAGCTGCTGCGTTCCAAGACGCGCGCTTTCGTGTCGATCAACGATCACGAGTACTACATCACGCACACCGATGGCTATTGGCGTGTTCAGGATTGCGAGACCCTCAACGATAAGGGCCACTTTACTGATTGCTCCGAGCTGGTCAACACGGTCTGCGAGGTCGTCGAGCTACCTTGGATCTGCGGCAAGAGCCTGCACGACAGCTTTGCGGGCGCAACGGTCTACGAGGCCGTCGCTGCCTAACGGGCAAATACATCGCTATTCTCGCGTGACCGCCGGCGCCGCCCCCGCGCCGGCGGTCTTTTTTGTCGATATGCTTATGTAGAGCCGACCATAAACAACGAGCGTATTGACGATAGTCAAAACTCGGACTATCGAATGGTGGGAGAGATGAATAGTGCAGTTAGCCTGGTCGATTTCGACCGGATGCTCGTCGACACGAGTGCAGCGGGCGGAAGCGTTGCCGTGAGTCGGCTGACGAGTGAATGGTTCTACAGCAAACAGACCATCAATTCGGCGATCAAGACGCTTAGGGCGCGAGGGCTTGCGACGTTGGAGTTTGCCGAGGGCAGTCGTAAGAACAAGGTTGTGCGATTGACCGAAGAAGGCGTGCGGTTTGCCAAGCGCTACGCGTTACCGGCGCAAAAAGCCGAGCAACAGGCATTCGAAGCGCTCGAGCCGTGGGAACAGCGCGAGATCATGCGCCTGGTCGGTAAATTCTCCCATGTTCTGAACGAAGAGTGCGAGGCATTTAAACGGCAAGTGGCCGCCGAGAACGAGGCTGACGATAAGGGCGAGGGGGACACATGCGACTCTTAATGAGGTTTATGAGGCCGTACCGCGGTCTGATTGCGGTGACGCTGTTTGCGGTGCTGATAGATAACGTCGGTACGCTGTTGGTTCCCACGATGCTGGCGAACATGGTCAACACCGGTATTACCACGGGCGATGTCGACTATATTTTACGTAACGGCCTGTACATGCTTATCGCGACCGGCATGGCCAGCGGCGGCACGGTGCTGGGCTGCTATCTTTCGGCGCGCCTGGCCGCCAACGTGGCCTGCGATATCCGCAATGCCGTGTACGACAAGTCGCTCGAGCTGTCCGCCAGCGACTTTGAGCGCTTTGGCACGGGTTCGATGATCACACGCTCGCTCAACGACATCAACGTGATTCAGCAAGCTGTCCTTCAGACGATTCAGCTGGTGTTGCCGGTGCCATTCTTGGCCGTGGCAGGCATCATTTTTGCTTGGTTCATCGATCCCGCCATGGGCACGCTGCTGGGCGTGGTGGTTGCGATCGTGCTGGTGGCGGCGGTCTTTACGGTGGCTAACGCCGCGCCGATTTTTATGCGCCTGCAGAGCTTTATCGACCGCATGAACGTGGTGCTGCGCGAGAACATCGTGGGCGTGCGCGTCATCCGCGCATTTAACAAGGAGCGCCACGAGGAGCAGCGCCTGGACGAGGTGTTTAGCGATTACGCGGCCAACGCCATCAAGGTCAACCACCTGTTTGTGGGCCTCGACAGCTCCAGCTTCTTTTTGATGAACATCGCCGAGGTGGCGGTGCTGTGGGTGGGCGGCAACCGCGTGGGCGTCCACGCCATGCAAATCGGCAGCATTTCGGCCGTGTTGGAATACGCGATCCTGATTCTTTTCTTTGTGATGATGGCGCAGATGGTGATTCTGACGCTTCCGCGCGCCGCGGCGTGCCTCAACCGTGCGCAGCAGGTGCTCGAAATCGAGCCGAGCATCGTGGACGGCAAGGCTACGCTGGGCGACGGGGCGCCTGAGTCCGCAGACGGAGCCGACGCGGTCGCCGTGTTCGATCATATGTCGTTTCGTTTTGACGACGCCGACGAGGACACGCTGTGCAATCTGAGCTTTACCTGTCGCCGCGGTCAGACGACCGCGATCGTCGGCTCGACGGGCTCGGGCAAATCGACGGTGGCCAAGCTCCTGCTGCGCTTCCACGATGCCACCAAGGGCGCCATTCGCCTAGACGGCGTCGACCTGCGCGAGCTTTCGCAAGGCGAGATACGCGGGCGCATTGCCTATGTGCCGCAAAAGGCATGGCTGTTCTCGGGCACCGTGGCAAGCAATCTGCGCTTTGGCAATGAAGACGCAACTGAGGCCGACATGCTTCATGCGCTCCAGGTTGCCCAGAGCACCTTTGTGCTCGATCAGCCGCAGGGGCTCGATACGCCGGTATCCCAGGGCGGCACGAACTTTTCGGGCGGTCAGCGCCAGCGTTTGGCAATCGCCCGTGCGCTCATGAAGCATGCCGATCTGTATATCTTCGATGACAGTTTTTCGGCCCTGGACTTTAAGACCGATGCGGCACTGCGCCATGCGCTGCAGGACGAGACGCGCGATGCCGCGGTGCTCATCATCGCCCAGCGCATCTCGACGATCTTGCACGCCGACCAGATCGTCGTGCTCAAGGACGGCGAGGTTGTGGGCTTGGGCACGCATGGCGAGCTTATGGAAACCTGCGAGGTGTACCGCGCCATCGCGGAATCGCAGATGAAGGGAGGTGAGTAGCATGACCGAGGAGCTCAGGAAGCAGGCCAGCGTTGATGACGCCGTTGCCGCGGGACTGGTTGAGGAAACGGCTGCCGTAGCACCCGAGCTGGACGAGGCCGCCAAGGCTGCAGCCGAGCGCGAGGCTCGCCGCCAAGCGCTCTACGAGGAAAACGAACGCGCCGAGGACGAGCGCGCCCGCGCTGAGGCAGAGCGCATGCGCGATGTGGACGACGAGGACGAGGACGAGAAACCCCGCGACACCTGGGCGACGGTGCGCCGCCTGTGGAGCGAGGCTGCCGGTGACCATTGGCGCTTCTATATCGTGTTCGCGAGCATCGTGTTCTATGCCATCTTTAACACCGCTGCGCCGGCATATAGCGCCCGCGTGATCGATGAGCTGTGGGGCCACATTCAGGTGGCGTTTGCCAACGACACCACCTTCAACATCACCTGGGAGAACTGCGGCAGGACCATCTTCATCTACTTTATGATCTGGACGGCCGCTGCCTCGTTCTACGCGCTCCAGAGCTTTTTGATGTCGAGCGTGGCCGAACGCCTCAACCTGCACCTGCGTAACCGCATCGCTCAAAAGCTCAACCGTCTGCCGCTTGCCTTCTTTGATGCGCATCGTCCCGGCGAGGTCGTTAGCCGTGCGACCAACGACTTAGACAAGATGTCTGAGAGCATGCAGCGCGGCTTGCTGCAGCTTCTGGTGTCGATCGGTACCGTGGTGGGCGCCGTGAGCGTGATGTTCGTGTTTAGCGTGCCGCTCACGCTTGTCTTTTTGTTCTTTACGGCGCTTTCGCTGCTGGTGACGAAGGTCGTTTCGCGCCGCACGCACGATGTGACGGGCGAGCGCCAGGAGTGGGTGTCCAAGATTACGAGCGCGGTCGAGGAAGGCTACTCGGGCCGTCTGGTGATTCGTGCGTTCAACCGTGAGCGCCAGAGTTCTGCCGAGGTGCACGAGGCTTCGAAGGAGCTGGCGCGCGTGAGCACCAAGGCCGACTTCATGATTAACGCCGTCGGCCCCGCGGTGCGCTTTATCGGCCGCCTGGCGCAGATCGTGATTGCGCTGGTGGGCTGCAGCATGCTGGTTGCTGGCCACATGACCGTCGGCGTGTTCCAGGCGTTCTTCCAGTTTATCTACGAGGCATCCGAGCCCATGACGCAGCTGTCATTCACTTTCAACTCGCTGCAGAGCGCGCTGGCGAGTGCGGAGCGCGTGTTCGACCTGCTCGATGAGCCCGAGATGGAAGCCGATCCGTTGCCGGCGGCCGCCGCCAAGCTGCCGGGCAAGGTGGAGGGCCGTATTGCCTTTGAACACGTGCGTTTTGGCTATGCGCCCGACAAGCCGCTCATGCGCGACGTGTCGTTTACCGCCGAGCCGGGCCAAAAGATCGCGGTGGTGGGAACCACGGGTGCGGGTAAGACCACGCTCATCAATCTGCTCATGCGCTTCTACGAGATCGACGGTGGCCGCATTACCCTCGACGGTGTGGACACGAGCCGCATGGACCGCGGCGAGCTGCGCCAGCAGTTTGGCATGGTGTTGCAGGACGCCTGGCTGTTCGATGGCACCATTGCCGAGAACATCGCCTATGGCTGTCCCGAGGCGACGCGCGAGGAGATTGTCGCGGCCGCACGTGCCGCTCAGGTCGACTTCTTTGTGCGCACTATGCCGCAGGGTTACGACACGCGTGTGGCTAACGATGCCGAGAGCATCAGCCAGGGCCAACGTCAGCTGCTGACCATCGCGCGTGTGCTGCTCAACAACCCGGCGATCCTCATCCTGGACGAGGCGACGTCGAGTGTGGACACGCGCACCGAGCTCGCCATCGGCCGTGCTATGGACGCGCTCATGCGCGGGCGCACGAGCTTTGTGATCGCGCACCGTCTGTCGACGATCGTCGATGCCGACCTCATCCTGGTCATGGACCACGGCAATATCATCGAGCAGGGTACGCACAAGGAGCTGCTGGCTGCCGAGGGCGCTTACGCCGACCTCTACCTAAGCCAGTTCGCATAAGGTGACAAAGGGGCAGTCCCGCATGCCACATCGAAAAGAAGGCGCGCCGGGGGCGGATTCCCCAGCGCGCCTTTTGTGTTGGCGTTCATGCTGTGGCGGCTGCCCGCGGCCTTAGCGCTCGTCCACGAGCTTGGCGACGAGGGCTTTGAGCTCGGCCACCTCTTGCTCGAGTTCCTTGACGCGACGGGCGTTTTCGGTGATGCCCTGACGGTTGAGGGCGCTCTGCTCGGCGGCATCGTCGGGCATGTACTCGCGATGCTGCTTGGCGTCGAAGCTCTCCTCGAACACGCGGCAGCCGTTGCGCTTGATGATGCGCCCAGGCACACCCACGACGGTGCAGTTGTCGGGCACGTCCTTGACGACGACCGAGTTGCCGCCGATCTTGACGTTGTTGCCGATGCGAATGTTGCCGAGCACCTTGGCGCCCGTGCCCACGGTGACGTTGTTGCCCAGGGTGGGGTGGCGCTTGCCGGTCTCGTTGCCGGTGCCGCCGAGCGTAACGCCCTGGTAGAGCACGCAGTTGTCGCCCACGACGGTGGTTTCGCCGATGACGACGC
This sequence comes from Collinsella sp. BG-O-102, assembly GCF_023656745.1. Taxonomy (GTDB): domain Bacteria; phylum Actinomycetota; class Coriobacteriia; order Coriobacteriales; family Coriobacteriaceae; genus Collinsella. The sequence continues at coordinate 97,907 of NZ_JAMOKO010000006.1, read as the reverse complement.
CCATGGCGTGGTCGATAAAGAAATGCTTGCCGATTTGTGCGGCGGGATGAATCTCGACGCCGGTGATGTGGCGGGTGATTTGCGAGAGCACACGGGCGAGCGAGCGATGACCGTGCTCCCAGAGCCAGTGCTCGGGCACGTGGTTCCACTTGGCGTGCAGGCCAGGATAGGAAAGGAAGATGACCAGACCGCTTTGTGCGGCGGGGTCCTGCGCCTGGACGGTCTTGATGTCCTCGCGAATGGTATTGATAAAGCTCACCGGCCGCCCTCCCTTAGCGCCATGGCAATGCGATTCAATAAAGTATAGCGATTCGCTAGGGATTAGGAAGAACAATCTTGGCGGCTTTGCGCGACAGGTGTCAGTTATGCAAACTTGCTGGTAATGAAGTAAGACTTTTGAGGGGTTTGGCCCGTGCTCGCGCCGCAACCGTATACTGGTCAACTTGGACGTATCCGCGCCCACAACTGAGAGGTTTTACTTCATGGGTTTCATCAATTTCATTGCCGAGCTGCTTAAGGATCCGCGCGCTGCGATCGCCAGCTGGATCGCCGCCGGCCCGCTTATGGCCTACGGCTGCGTGTTCCTGATCATCTTCATTGAGACAGGCGTGGTGTTCTTCCCGTTCCTTCCCGGCGACTCGCTGCTGTTTGCCTCGGGCTTCTTTGCCCACAACGGCGGCTTTAACATCGTGGCGCTTCTGGCCACCGCATGGGCCGCAGCCATCCTGGGCGATCAGTGCAACTTTATGATCGGCCACTTCTTTGGCCGCAAGATCATCGCCTCGGGCAAGGTAAAGGCCATGACGCCCGAGCGCATCAAAAAGTCCGAGGATTTCCTGGATAAGTGGGGCCATCTGGCCATCTTCCTCGGCCGCTTCTTCCCGTTCATCCGCACCTTTGTGCCTTTTATCGCCGGCATGGGCGGCATGCATTGGCGCAACTTCGTTGTCTTTAACGTGCTGGGCGGCATTACCTGGTCGACGGTCTTTACGCTGCTGGGCTACTTCTTTGGCGGCATTCCCTTTGTGCAGGAGCACTTTGAGCTGCTGATTATCGGCATTGTCGCCGTGTCGATCATCCCGACCGTGGTCGGCTTGGTTAAGGCTAAGCTGGGCAAAAAGAACGCATAGCTCGAGCCGGCGCACAAATCGTGTCGTTGAGGCCCGTCACCGTTTACGGTGGCGGGCCTCTTTAGTTTCGGTCAAATGAAAATACTTTAGTTAGTTAAAGAAAAACGTTTTATCCGACGCGCGTGCGGAGTACAATCTCGTGCATGCGAATCGACGTGCCATTGGCTTTGATGCCGTTCGCGTGTCCCGTCCGGCTCTACGCTCCGGGCGTGCGACGTTGCGACGCGGTCGGCCTCGGTCCTTGCGTGCGAGTTCGCGAGTATGCAACTGTGTATGTAAGGAGCGACATATGACTGTCGAGAAGAAGGATATCGATTGGGGTAGCCTCGGCTTTGGCTACATGAAGACCGATTACAGCTACGAGGCTCATTGGAAGGACGGCGAGTGGGACGAGGGCGGCCTGACCACCGACCACACCTTGCATGTCTCCGAGTGCGGCGGCATCTTCCATTATTGCCAGGAGGTCTTTGAGGGCCTGAAGGCCTACACCGCCGAGGACGGCAGCATCGTCTGCTTCCGTCCCGACATGAACGCCGAGCGCATGTATAACTCTGCCCAGCGCCTCGAGATGCCCCCGTTCCCCAAGGATAAGTTTGTTGAGGCCGTCAAGCAGGTCGTTTCTGCCAACGCCGCTTGGGTTCCGCCCTTCGGTTCTGGTGCGACCCTGTACGTGCGTCCGTTTATGATCGGCTCCGGTGACGTGATCGGCGTGGCTCCCGCTCCTGAGTACACGTTCCGCATTCTCGTGACCCCGGTCGGTCCGTACTTTAAGGGCGGCCTCAAGCCCGTCAAGCTGCGCGTTTCCGAGTACGACCGCGCCGCACCGCACGGCACCGGCAATATCAAGGCCGGCCTGAACTACGCCATGTCCCTCAAGCCCACGATGGAGGCCCATCGCGAGGGTTATGCCGAGAACCTGTATCTCGACTCCGAGTCCCGCACCTATGTCGAGGAGACCGGTGGCGCGAACGTTCTGTTCGTGAAGGAGAACGGCACCCTCGTCGTTCCTCAGTCGCACACCGACTCCATCCTGCCCTCCATCACCCGTCGCTCGCTCGTTCAGGTTGCCGAGGATTTGGGCATGACCGTCGACCAGCGTCCCGTCGAGTGGGCCGAGGTCAAGGCCGGCACCTTTGTGGAATGCGGCCTGTGCGGCACCGCTGCCGTCATCTCCCCGGTGGGCGAGATCGACAACAAGGTCTACGGTGCCGATGAGACCGTGACCTTCCCGGCTGGCTGCACCGAGATCGGCCCCGTGATGAAGAAGCTTCGCGAGACCCTGACTGGTATTCAGTCCGGTGCTGTCGAGGATAAGCACAACTGGGTTTACACCGTCGCATAAGCTGCCTTGTATGTCCGGCCCGAGGGCAACCTACCTTTCCGGCGCGTCCTCGGACATGAAAGAACCTCCGCTGCGCACTTCGTGCGGCGGAGGTTCTTTCGTCCTGCGGAGTGCGCCGGAAAGGTAGGTTGCCCTCGGGACTGCGTTACCTCGGTACTGCCGTTACGGGCAATATAGATCTGAATTAAAGATGGTACGCGGCCTTTTGGCCGCGCTTTTGTTTTGCTTCGAGCCATGTGGGGGGTGGTGGCGACGTGCATTTTTGCGAGTATTCTGCAATCGAAGGCCCTTGCATACCGACCTCGGGCGAAAAATCGGGATTTATCGATGTTTTCTACGAATGATGGGCGGGGCTATGGGCTGATAGCGTTTGATTTGCAGGAATATTCGCGGTCTTTGGCATTTATCGTGGCGCTCGAAGCTGTCGGGCATGCTGAATACTCACAAAAATGCACGGCGCCTTGAGGGGGACCTTCGCGACAAAGGAAACCGCCCCGTCGAAGTATGCATTCGACGGGGCGGTTTATGCAAAAACGGTTGTGGATGCGTCAACGGCTCACTAGAACTTGACGGTTGGTGCCTGGCGGGCGGCCTCGGCGGCCTCGAAGCCCTGGCGCTCCTTAAACTGGAAGATGCCGGCAAAGATAACAGCCGGGAACGTCTGGATGGCGTTGTTGTAGCTGAGCACGCAATCGTTGTAGCTCTGGCGCGCGTAGCTCACCTTGTTCTCGGTGTCCTCGAGCGTGGACTGGAGCTGCGTAAAGTTGGTATTTGCCTTAAGGTCGGGGTAGGCCTCGGCGACGGCAAAGAGCTGGCGCAGCGCACCGGTCAGCACGTTGTCCGCTTCCATCTTGGCCTCGGGGGTGGTGGCGCTCACGGCGGCGTTGCGCGCGTTGACTACGGCGGCGAGCGTGTCCTGCTCGTGCTTGGCGTAGCCCTTGACGGTCTCGACCAGGTTAGGGATCAGGTCGTTGCGGCGCTGCAGCTGCGTGTCGATGTTCTGCCAGGCATTATCGATGCGATTGCGCTTGGTGACCATGTTGTTGTAGATGCCGGCGATGGCGCTGGCGATCACAACGACAACAACGATACCGATGATGACGGGAAGCATGATGTCTCCGTTTCGAATGGCAGCGGCGTTTTGCGCCGGCTGCCGTTGGTGTAACGCTACTAGTATACCCGCAACCTTTGGCGATACCGAACTTTCCGGTAAGCGTTATGTTTCCGCCAAGGAGGGGCCGCCAATATGGAACGGGTGGTACAGGTGTAAGATATGCGACAAATTAAGGAATGCTGTCTACACCTTGAGGATGGCGATATGGATGGACCTTCGCATCAAGAAAACCTATCGTGCCCTGTTCGATGCTTTTACCGAGCTCTTGGAAGAGCATCGGTTTGAGGATTTGACGGTTGCCATGCTTTGCGACCGGGCCCTGATTCGCCGCACGACGTTCTATAAGCATTTTCGCGATAAAAACGATTACTTTGCCTTCTATATCGATGAGCTTATGACGGGCTTGCCGCAAAACCGGACCGATGCAGCGGACGCGGAGCCGCTTGATGACGTACGGGCGCTTCGCCATGAGGTCTTTGACGATGCCATGAATATGATTCTGGCGCATGAGCAGCTCATGGATAACCTTTTGGCCAGCAGCATGTCGGGCATGCTGACCGGCATGATTTGCGACCGCATTGCGCGTTCCATCCGCGAGCGTGTGATGAGCTCGCTTGCCGAAGATGCCCTGGCGCCCGTTTCGCTCGAGACGACATCGGAGTTTATCGCCGGTGGCATTATTCGACTGTTCACAAATTGGTGGGAGTCGGGTCACGATCTTGAGCGTCGACCCGAGATAGCCGACGTGGTCGATGCGCTGTTTGAGCGCACCATGACGCCGGTGAATCACTAAGGTGGCGGAGAGAGGGGGATTCGAACCCCCGGAACGCTCTCGCGCTCAACGGTTTTCAAGACCGCCGCATTCAACCGCTCTGCCATCTCTCCGTGAGTCGTAATGATAGCATCGTTTTGAATTTGCAACAGGGAAGGCGAACGATGACGATCACCGAAATCGACGAGAAGTTCATGCGCGAGGCGCTGGCGGAGGCGCGCGCCGCCGCTGCGGTGGGCGAGGTACCGATTGGTGCCGTGGTAGTGCGCGCGGGCGAGATTGTCGCGAGGGCGCATAATCGCCGCGAGCTCGACCAGGATCCTTCGGCGCATGCCGAATTTTTGGCCCTGTGTGCCGCCGCTCAGACGCTTGGACGCTGGCGCCTTTCCGATTGCACGGTCTACGTGACGCTCGAGCCCTGCTGTATGTGCGCGGGGCTTATGGTTAACGCGCGCGTGGGGCGTTGCGCGTATGGCGCGACCGATGCCAAGGCGGGCGCGCTGGGTTCGCTGTACGACCTCAATGTCGATTCGCGCCTGAACCATCGGTTTAATGTGACCGCCGGCGTGCTGGCAGGCGAGTGCCGTGAAGTGCTGAGCAGCTATTTTGCTGGCCTGCGCGGTGTCGACGGCGTCGGTTGCGGTTTGAACCTTGAGGCGCATGCGTCTCACGCCGAGGCGCTCGCGGGTGTTGGAGATCTCACCGACGAGACGGTCGACTTTGGCCCCGTGCAGCGGCGGCCCCGCCGTGTGCTGCTGGCGATCGACTCCTTCAAGGGCAGCGTGTCGAGTGCGCAGGCGGAGGAGGCCGTTGCCGAAGGCGTGCGCCGTGTGTGGCCCGATGCCGAGCTGGGCGCTTTGCCGCTGGCAGATGGTGGCGAGGGAACGCTCGACGCCATCGCCGCACGCGGTGGCGAGCTTTCAACCTGCGAGGTTGCAGGTCCCTTGGGCGACCGCGTGTCTGCCCGGATGCTGGTGGACGGCGAGCACGAGTCCGCGGTCATCGAGATGGCCGAGGCGGCGGGTATTGGGTATTCACCTTGCACGGAGTCGGCGGCGTTGGCGGCCACAACCTATGGCGTGGGCGAACTGATGCTTCGTGCGCTTCGCGCGGGTGCAAAGACTATCTATATTGGTCTGGGCGGCAGTGCCACCAACGACGGTGGCGCCGGCATGCTGCGGGCGCTGGGCGCCCACCTTGTCGATGAGTGTGGCTGCAATATCGCCCCCGGTCTCGCGGGCCTTGAACACGTGACGAGTATCGATTTGGCACCGGCGCTTCGGGCGCTGAATGGCGCGCGTATCATCGTGCTTTCCGATGTCGAGAATCCGCTCGTGGGGCGTCGAGGCGCACTGGCGGTGTTTGGCGGGCAGAAGGGTCTGCCGACGGGTGATGCCGAGGTGCTGAGCAGGTACGACAGCTGGATGGTCGGCTACGGCCGCCTGCTCGATGCAGCGATTACCGGGGCGCGGGCTCAGGGGTTGTTGCGCGTGCCCGAGGGTGCACGGACATTTGGCTCGGTGCTCGGCGTGCCCGGTGCCGGTGCTGCTGGCGGCCTGGGTGCCGCGCTGCTGGCGCTCGGGGCGGAGTTGCGTTCGGGCGTTGAGACGGTGCTCGATCTCGTGGGGTTTGATGAGCGCGTGCGTGATGTCGACCTGGTCATTACAGGCGAGGGCAATATGGACGAGCAATCCGCCGCCGGTAAGGCACCGGTGGGCGTGGCGCGTCGCGCCAAGCGATATGGCAAGTCGGTAGCCGCTGTCGTGGGCGGTCGTGCTGACAACCTGGATGCGGTGTATGGGCAGGGCATCGACCTGGTTTTGCCAGTCTGTCGCAGACCCATGGGCCTTGAGCTGGCGCTCGATTCCCAGGAAGCCATAACCAACCTCATCTGCGCCGGTGAATCCGCCGCCCGATCCTACGACCTCGGCCGACTCTAGTAAAATGATCGTTCGGTTTAGCTTGGATAGCCAAAAAGTAGTCAAAAAAGCCCTGTCCCAAACTAGCTATCTTGCCGTGGCGAGCGAGAGCGGGTAAGATATACCGAGCGCCTAGCGCGTTCGATGGGTTCGGATGACGACATGTTCCGAATCTGGTCAGGTCCGGAAGGAAGCAGCCATAAGGAGCCTCTGTCGGGCATCCGAATCCATCGAGTGCGCAGGCGCTTTTTGGTGCCGCGGCTACCCGCGAGTGCCGGCAGGGCGCTTGGTGTCTCGCTGGTCCTCGGCTTCGCCTGCGGGATCGCGCGACTACCAAGCGCCCTGCCGGCACTCGCGGGTAGCCGACCAAAACCGCCTGAAGGGTCACATTTATCTGATAATTGAATCCCTGGCGTTATGCCGCTCGCTGGCGTTGCCAAAACATCGGCTGCTACATGCCTTGGGCGCTAGCGAACGTCGCCCTTACATCTGTAACGAGTTGCTTACGCATCTCCAGGGCTCTCCGTACTATCATGAATCAGATTGAAGAGAGATGATGATAGGGAGCGCCTATACATGATTGAGCTGCTCAGGCGTTTTGGTGGCAAGTTTCGCCGGTATATGGTGATCGGCCCAGCGTGCAAGCTGATCGAAGTGATCTTTGACCTGCTGACGCCGCTGGTGATTGCCCAGATGATCGATAAAGGTATCGGTGCGCACGACGTGAGTGCCGTCGTCCACTATGGCATGGTACTTGGCGCCATGGCTGTGATCGGTATCTCGTTTACGCTCGTCTGCCAAAAGATGGCGGCGCTGACCTCGCAGGGCATGGGTACTGATATCCGCGGCGCGCTCTACCAGCACATCAACAAGCTGAGCTATGCCGAACTCGACCGCTTCGGCACGCCGTCGCTCATCACGCGCATTACCAACGACATCAACCAGGTTCAGCTCGCCGTGGCGCTGGGCGTGCGCATGCTCATCCGCTGGCCCTTCCTGGCGGTGGGCTCTATGGTCGCAGCCCTTGCCATCGACCTTAAGCTCGGCATCATCTTTTTGATTTGCACGCCCGCCATCGGCCTGGTGTTCTGGTTTGTCATGGCACGCTGCATTCCGTACTACAAGCAGCTGCAGGCAAAGCTCGACCGCATTGCACTCATTTGCCGCGAAGGCCTTTCGGGCGCTCGCGTGGTCCGTGCGTTTGTGCGTGAAGATCACGAGCGCGAGCGCTTTGCTCAAGCCGCCGATGACCAGGCCAATACTGCCATCGCGGTGGGCAAGCTCTCGTCGATTCTCAACCCCGTCACGTTTCTTGTGATGAACCTGGGCGTGTGTGCCATCCTGTGGGTGGGCGGCATCCAGGTCAACGTGGGCGAGCTCACGCAGGGCCAGGTCATGGCGTTTGTGAACTATATGACGCAGACCCTCACCTCCATCGTGTACGTGGCCAACCTGGTCGTGGTCTTTACCAAGGCGAGCGCCAGTGCGTCACGTATCAACGAGGTGCTCAATTGCGTGCCGAGCATCACCGACGAGGGCAACCAGCCGGTCGCGCTGCCCGAGCCGGGCAATGTCGCTCCGACCTCCGCGCTGAGCTTGAGCCATGCGAGCTTCTCTTTTGGCGCCGGCGCTGCCAACGCCGTCAACGATGTGACCCTGGAACTCCCGCTGGGCAAGACGCTCGGCATTATCGGCGGCACGGGCAGTGGCAAGTCCACGCTCGTTTCGCTTATCCCGCGCCTGTACGATGCGGGCACCGGCAGCGTGAGCGTAATGGGCGCCGACGTGCGCACCTGGCCGCTCGATCAGCTGCGCCACGTGGTCGCGACCGTCCCGCAGCGCGCGTCGCTGGTGAGCGGCACTATTCGCAGCAACCTGAACTGGCGCGATGAAGCCGCGACCGACGACGAGCTCTGGGCGGCGCTCGATATGGCGCAGGCAAGCGAGTTCGTGCACAACAAGCCCCAGGGGCTCGACGCCCCGGTCGAGGCGGGCGGCAAGAACTTCAGCGGCGGTCAGCGCCAGCGCCTGACTATCGCGCGCGCCCTGGTGGGTTCGCCTCAGATATTGATCATGGACGATTCCGCCTCGGCGCTCGACTTTAAGACTGATGCGGCGCTTCGCCGTGCCATTCGCGAGCGCAGCATGCGCGGTGCCGCCGCGGGCGGGCTGCCGCTCACGACGGTGATTGTGAGCCAGCGCGTCTCGACCGTGCGCGACGCCGATATGATCTGCGTACTCGACCACGGCTCGGTTGCGGGCCTGGGCACGCACGATGAGCTGTACACGACCTGCCAGCTCTACCGCGAAATCTGTCAGTCGCAGCTTCGCCGTGAGGAGCTCGAGGGTCAGCAGGGGAGCGCGTCGCCCGCCCCCGCCCCAGGCGCCGCGCCCGCCTCGACTGCCCCCGCATCCGTCTGCACAAAGGAGGGCTGCTAGATGAATCCGTATACTTCCTCCGGTTCGGTCGCCACGATGACGGCCAACGTGTCCGGCAACGATAACCTTAACGACCTGGGCGACGGTCCGCGCCAACCCGGTGATCCCGAGCGCTATCCCGTGGGTGCGGTGACCCGCCGCCTGCTGGGCTATGTTCACCCGCACCGCGTCTCGTTTGCGGCTTCGTTTGTGAGTGCCGCCATCTCCGTTATCCTGCAGCTCTACACGCCTATTCTTATCGGTGAGGGCATCGACCTCATCGTCTCGGCGGGTCGAGTGGACTTCGACGCGCTGCTGCCGCTCGTCACCAAACTCGCGCTCGTCGTGGTGGGGGCCGCTGCCTTCCAGTGGCTGCAGGGCTACTGCGTCAACCGCCTGTCCTACGAAACGGTGCGCGACATGCGCGTGGAGGCGAGCGACAAGCTCAGCCGCATGCCGCTCAGCTTTGTCGACAGCCATGCCCACGGCGACCTTATGAGCCGCGTGGTCAACGACGTCGACCAGGTCGGCGACGGTCTGCTGCAGGGCTTTACCCAACTTTTCACCGGCGCCATCACCATTGTGGGTACGCTTGCGTTTATGCTTTCCATCAATCTGACCATGACGCTCGTGGTGGTACTCGTCACGCCGCTTTCCATTTTTGCAGCCGGCGCCATCGCCAAGCTCTCCAACAAGAGCTTTACGGCGCAGCAGCGCATTCAGGGTCAGCTTGGCGGCCATATCGAGGAGTATGTGGGCGAGCAAAAGCTGGTGGATGCGTTTGCCTACGGCCCGAACGCCCAAGCGCGCTTCGACGCGCTCAACGCCGAGCTCTATGCGGCAGGTGAGCGCGCGCAGTTTATGGGCTCGCTCTCCAACCCCGGCACGCGCTTTATCAATAACATCATCTATGCCGTGGTCGCTGTGATCGGCTGCGCGGGCGTGATCACGGGCGTGCCTGCGGCGCTCACGGTGGGCGGCGTGCAGATCTTCCTGTCCTACGCCAACCAGTACACTAAGCCGTTCAACGAGGTCACGAACGTCATCACGCAGATCCAGACTGCGTACGCCTCGGCGCGCCGCATGTTTGCACTGCTCGATGCGCGCGAGCAGGAGCCCGATGCGCTAGATGCCGTGGAACTTGCCGCCCCGCAGGGTGAGGTGACCTTTGAACATGTGGACTTTAGCTATGTGCCCGACCGCAAGCTGCTGCAGGATGTCTGCATCGAGGCTAAACCCGGCATGCGCTTTGCCCTGGTCGGTCCTACGGGCTGTGGCAAGACAACGCTCATCAATTTGCTGCTGCGGTTCTACGATATCGACGCCGGTCGCATTGCGGTCGATGGCCGTTCCTCGCGTGACTACACGCGCGCAAGCCTGCGCCGCGCCTTTGGCATGGTGCTGCAGGACACATGGCTGTTCGAGGGCACGGTGGCGGACAACATCGCTTACGGTTGCCCAGGAGCCGCGCGCGAGCAGGTTATCGAGGCCGCCAAGCGCGCGCACGCGCACAAGTTTATCGTGCAGCTGCCAGGCGGCTACGATACGGTAATCGGCGAGGACGGCGGCACGTTTAGCCAGGGTCAAAAACAGCTGCTGTGCATCGCGCGCGTCATGCTCACCGATCCGGCGATTCTGCTGCTGGACGAGGCGACGTCGAGCATCGATACGCGTACCGAGCTGCAGGTGCAGGCGGCATTCGACGAGCTCATGGCCGGTCGTACGAGCTTTGTCGTGGCGCACCGCCTGAGCACCATCCGCAACGCCGACTGCATTCTGGTGATGCGCGACGGCGAGATTATCGAGCGCGGCACGCACGACGAGCTGCTAGCGGCAGGTGGCTTCTACGCCGAACTCTACCGCAGCCAATTCGCCCAGTGAGCAAGCCCGTGGGGCATGTAACGCAGCGCTAGGGCGCGAGTGTGTCAACGGGGGCAACGATAATGCCCTCGGGCGTTGTATGGGCCGGCATGCCGAACCCGATGACGATGAGCTTGGCCGCGGGTGGTCTCTCGCCACGCTCGACAAGTTTGCGCTCGAGCCGAAGCAGGTTTGCAGATGCCTCGGGGATCTGCGGACTTCCGAGTTTTACTTCCACGGCAATCCAAGTTCCATCGCGCCTATGTATAACGGCATCGACCTCGAGATCGTCGGCGTCATGGTAGTGGGACACCGATGAGTCATTTGCGGCTGCATAGACCTTAAGGTCGTGCAGGACGAGGGATTCGAAGAGCAGTCCCAGCGTCTTCGGGTCGGATGCCAATGACTCCGGATTTGCTCCGAGCAGTGCGACGGCAAGCGAAGGGTCGGCGAGGTGCCTTTTCGCACTTTGCCGCAGCTTTACCGGAGACCTGAGCGCCGGATGCCAGGCCGGGATATCATCGATGATGTGTATTCTGCGCAAGGCATCCGTATAGCGCCGCAGCGTACTTCTCGATACATCACCGCCGAGGTCTTTCTCAAGAGACTTTTCGCCGGCAAGAGTGGATTCGTTGCGCGCAAGCGAAGACAGAAGAGCTCTGACTTTCTCCGGGTCACGCTTCACGCCGTCAACCCTCGAAACATCCGATTCGCAGACACCGTCGATGTAGGCAGCGGATATACGCATTGCATCGGCAGTCGTCTTGCCAACCGCCTGAGGCCAACCACCACGACATAGCAAATCGGCAATATCGGCGATGCCGTTGATGGATCCAAGTGCCGCTTTGATGGGGCATCCGTTAAGCAGCGATTCGAGCGAGACCGCCCCTGAGGAAACCCCGAGTTCGGCCAGAGTCATTGTTTCCATGCGCAAGCGTGATATGCGCCCGATGCCGCTGTGCATCGGTTGGTCGGCGTCGTTTGGTGTTGCTGACCCCGTAAGCAAAAACTGCCCTGGCTCACCGGTCCGACGATCGCATTCGAAACGTATCGCGTCCCACAGTTTTGGCTCTTCCTGCCACTCATCGATGAGTCTCGGCGTTGCGCCGACTATTGCTTGAGCTGGATCGATCCTGGCAAGCTGCAGTGCGGCAAAGTCTCCGGCAGGGTCGGAGAGAGACAGCGATGATTCAGCGAATCGCTGGGCCGTAGTCGTCTTTCCGCACCACTTCGGTCCCTGAATGAGCACGGCACCAAAAATGCCAAGATCGCGTTCGATTGAGCGATCGATACATCTACTCATATACCTAGTCATCCTACTTCCCGCCATTCAAAGAAACATCTCGTTTTATAGCATCTTACCAGCGCGTAAAACATTTTGACGAAAAACCATGACACAATTTGACGGTATTTCGTGAAACAAATTTACGATATTATATGAAACAATTTGACGGCGTTTTGTGAAACAGTTTTTCGGCCATTCGTGAAACGTTCTGTGGCGGTTTCAATCCGAAGTACATACTGTTCGAAATCTGTCCAAAGATGTCGTCTGCGTCGCCAATCGACAGACGGTGGTTTACATCTGTCACGTTAGTACTAAGATATTCATCTAATAAATTGCATTAGTGGCTTTAGTTTTGGGGGAAACGAGGCAACGTGACTATGACGTGCTCTTTGGTGGTTAACAGCAAGAGCGGTAATACCAGGATGGTTTCGGGCGCGATTAAGCGCGCTCTGCAGGCTGCGGGCGTTGAGTTTGTCCATGCCGCGGCGTTGAGCGACGATGCGGATGCAGATCAGGTTGCGCTCGAGGCGCAGGGCGCCTGCGCGGCCGACATGGTGCTCGTCGGTTTTTGGTGCGACAAGGGCGCGTGCGCGCCTTCGGTCGCGGCGTTGCTCTCCGCCTTGCACGGCAAGCGCGTGTTCCTGTTTGGCACCTGCGGCTTTGGCGCCGATCAGAGCTATTACCAGCAGATTATCGATCGCGTGACCTCCAATTTGGCCAATGATGCCGAGCTTGCGGGCTGGGCGATGTGCCAGGGCAAGATGGGCCCTGCGGTCAAGCAGCGCTACGAGGCCATGCTCGAGCAAGATCCCGACAACGCCCGATTTAAGATGCTGCTCGACAACTGGGTTGCCGCGAAGGACCATCCCACCAAGGAAGACCTGGATAACATGGCTGCAGCCGCCAAGAAGGCCGTGCTGGGAGAGTAGCTTCGCCGTTCGTGGTCCTTCGTGCAAAACAATACAAATGTGAAAGCCTCGAAGTTCTCGAGGCTTTTTTCGTGACACGAGGGCGCCCCTTTATTGATGGAAGGCCTAATAAGCTGATTGCTCTATGCCCGGATGTGTGCGGAGTGGGATGGGATTTCCGGATGGGTGGAGTTGCGGAAGCTGCGTCCCGGAATTTGTCTTTGGAATGGGATGCAGTTTCCGGTTGAGGGGCTCTGCGGAAAATGCATCCCAGTATTCGGTCGAGAAATGGGATGTAGTTTCCGGTTGAGGGGTCTGGCGGAAAGCGTGACCCGGAATTTGCGGCCGAGGTGGGATGTGGCTTCCCAACGGGGCCGCAAGCGGAAACCACATCCCACCTCGCAAGCGAATTCTAGGACACGGTTTCCAGCGGGTTATGGGCTGCGAACTAGTTGGGGCAGCCATGAAACTCAGATAGGGGGGTTAAAAACAAATGGTACATCCGGCAGTTAATTTTAATGTGGGGGGGGGTACGATTCTTTTGGTTGCGCAAAATATCGGACCTCCTATTGAGGAATTGAGTAGCGGGTCGATCACAGGTATTGGATAAAGCAGGTCATTTTGGGGATAAATGACCGCTTACGCCAAAATTAGTAGCATTAGGCGATGAGATATTGATAAAACTGTAGGACATCACTATGTTTTCTTAATAAGAAGAGATTCCAAATTGGCTTATTTCGGACTCACTTTTCAAGCGCCTTGCGGTTCCTGTTGAAACTTGCTGACCTTTGGATGGGTCGAATAAGGCCTCAAGGGGGATGAATTATCACTTTGACGGCGCGTAGACTCAAACGATTTATTGCACTTTTGAGTAGCTTGGCGTTCGCGCTTGTCATAGCCCTTGCCGTTGTTTCTTTTGTTCCTCGTGCATTTGGATACATGCCCTTTGCTGTGCTCTCGGGCTCTATGGAACCCGAGCTTCCCGTTGGCTCCATGGTGTTTGTTCGCCAGGTTGAGCCAGCGGATATTGCCGTGGGTGACAATGCAACCTTTTACCGATCGGATGGCGCCGTGGTGACGCACCAGGTGTACGAGATCGACCCTGCCGCGCAGATGATCGGCACGCAGGGCATTGCAAACAAAAATGCAGATGGAAGCATCATGCACGATGCCGAGCAGACGCCATTTTCGCGCGTGATCGGCACTGTTTCTTTTTGTGTCCCTTACCTGGGCTTCGTCAACGCTTATTGCACGACGATGCCCGGTTTGCTTGTTGTGGTGGCCGTTCTGGCGCTGCTGATCACGGCGTCGATAGTGCTCGATCGGATGGTTCCCGACGAGCCTGCGGGCAAGCATGCCCGCGTGCATGCGAGGGAGCGGCGTTCATAGCGGCAGGGAAAAGCGTCGGCGGCGGTAGGGGCCGTTGCCGGGGAAAACGATTCTCGAAAGGAAGAGAACGATGGAAAACAAGAAGAAAAAGCGCTACGGCATCATTGCCGCCCTGCTGCTGTTGGTACTGGCTGCCGGTGTGGGTACCTATGCATGGCTGACGGCGCAGGAGCACATTGACAACGTGTTCACGGTGGGTAGCTTTGGCCACCCGGAAAACAAGCCTGATCCGACCGATCCCGAGAAACCGGACCCCGATAATCCGAACACTGAAAAGGCCTACCTGTTCGAGACCCAGTGGGTTGCCAACTCCAAGATGGTTCCTGGCGCCACTGTGGCCAAGAACCCCAATGTCGGCATCAAGGCTGGCTCTGATGATGCATACGTATTCATTTACGTAAAGAATGCCATCGTCAAGCCTGGCACCAGCCTTGAAAAGACCCCGTACTTTACGCTCAAAAATACGAATTGGAAGCCCGTTGAGGGTCAAGTCAAGACCAACCAATCTGACAACTCTGGCAACCAGTACGTGAGCGGTCTGTTTATGTACTCCAAGAACTCTGCCGCAGAGAACCTGCCTGCAAAGCTCGAAGCCAACAAAGCAGCGCAGGACGTTTATACCGATGAGCTTTTCACTGCCGTGACGATTCCCTCTGCCATGAACAACACCGATGTTGTCGAGACTACTACTGACCCGAAACAGGCTCCCACGATGACGGTCTCTGCCTACATCTTTGGCGCGGGCCAGAATGGCACCGAGCAGGGTGAAAATGCTGACGCGCAGAATGCCCTTAAGCAGGCCAAGGAATGGGCTAAGACTCAGGCTTAATCCCCCTCCACCGAGATCCCGGCCCGCTCCCCATCCCCATTTTCGGGCCGGGATCTCGATCCCCTTTTTATCGACGACTGGCGAACGTAATGCTCAACAATCTTTCCGACAATCAGAAACGCACCTTGGCGCTTGCCGCGATGGCGCTGTTGGCCCTGGCGTGCCTGTGCGGCACGCTGGCTTTTACCGTTGATATGGTTCCGGCGAACAACGTTCTATCGTTTGGCAGCGTGAAGGTACGAGTCTGCGAATACACCCTCAACGAGCAGGGCGAGGAGATTCCGTTTGAGCCCAACGAGCACGGGGACTATCCCGACACCAAGGCCGGGGGTTCTGACATCAGCCGCATTGTGCGCGTGGAGAACGTCGGCACGCAGCCTGAGTACGTTCGCGCGCGTCTGCACATGACGTCAGTGGCACCCGACGGCTCGTGCGCGGATGCCTCGGGCAACGTTGCGTTTCATGTGGACGCGGGCGAGGGGTCCCCGTGGATCGATGGCGGCGATGGGTGGTACTACTACCGTGGATTGGCCGGGCGTGGCGGCACGCTCGACCCCGGCGCCATGACGGAAAGCCTCATGGACTCGCTGCGCTTTGTGGACGACTACCACGATGCCGCGCGCGGCGGCTCCTTCAGGCTCGATATCGATGTGCAGGCCGTGCAGGCCAAAAACCAGCAGGAAAGCGATACCGTCCTCGACGTGCTTGACGTCGCGGGCTGGCCGGAGGCGAACTAGCCTATGAAGATCAAGAACATGAACCGGGGCGTGCTTAGCAGGCTAGTTGCCGTCGCGGCGATTGCCCTTTGCTGCGTTATGGCGCTGCCGACGGCGGTGCATGCCGAGGATGTGCCCGAGGCCAAAACCGAATTCCACATCAAAAACGAGGCTGACTTTTTGGTGTACGTGGCGCTGTCGCGCGAGCGCGATACGTCCGGCTGGCACGTTTATCTCGATAACGATATCGTGCTTAATGATGACGACATGAAGACCATTGTCTCGCACACCGTTAAGCATCTGTCGTTTGGCAACAAGGAGCATCCGTTTAAGGGCGTGTTCGATGGTCAAAACCACACCGTTGAGGGCCTGAACTACGATAAAGACGCTTTTGACCCCGAGCGCGATACGGGATTTTTTGCCGAGACCAACGGTGCCACCATCAAAAACTTCCTGGTCAAGGACGCCAACGTGTGGGCGGACTTCCGCGGTGGCATTATCGTGGGCAAGGCCGTCAATACGCGCTTCGAAAACGTTATGGTCATGGAGAGCACGCTGCACGTGACCTGCGCCAACAATGCTCTCAACCTCATTACCAACGCAGGCTTTGAGGGCGGTCTCATCGCCGGCGAGCTCGACGGCTGCACCCTCTACAACTGCGAGGTCCGTGGCGGCCGTGCCGTCAACAATACGACCTCGGGCGTGCAGGCGCTCGGCGGTGAGGGTCTGTATATGGCGGCGTTTGCCGGCTACGTTAAGTACTCGACTATCGAGTACTGCCGCGTGACGCCGACGCGTAAGGACGACGGCTCGATTGCCGAGAAGGGCATGACCGACGTCACCAATAAGTACGACGTGGCCATTGGCGCCCTGGGCGGCAACAACGTGTACGCCTCGGGTTTTGTGGGCTGCATGGCGGGCGAGGCCAAGATTATCGACTGCTTCTCGACGGCGCAGTGCTACAGCTATGCCGCGTCATATGTGGGCGTCGTCGCCGTGACGCGTGCGTGGACAGGCGGCCTGGCGGGCCGAATTTTGACCGCCGAGGGCAACGAGCTCGTCCGCAGCCATTTTGCGGGCGATTTGAGTTCGCGCCAGTACAATCCCATCGCCGTGATCCCCATCATTCAAAACGATGTGAACCTGGGCGGCATTGCCGCGCGTGCCAACAAGGATGATGCCACGGTCACCGAGTGCTACTTTAAGCCGAGTGTGAGCCTTTCTGGCAACAGCCAGGGCAACCCTGCCAAAAAGAAAATCCCCTCGTTTGGTGGCGACGGCACCACTAAGGGCGATGGCTATGGTCCGTGGGATGACGAACGCTACACCACGCGCGAGCTGTGGGAAGAGCACGACTACGACTTCTGTGCCGGCACCATGCGCTCGACCGCTAACGACAAGGCCCTGGGTGCCCCGCACCCCAATGAGTGGGCGATGGATTACAAGCTGAAAATTCCCGTGCATGGCCAAAGCGTTAAGGCGACGATCGATTTTCCCGGTGCGGGCACCGCGACAATTACGGCAACCAAACTCGGTATTGATCAGGCGACCTCGGATCCGTATGCCTTTGCCGTGAGCGCCGTGCTGGCGGGAACGGCTCAGGGTTTGGCCCAGGGCGATACATCGGTAACGTTTAAGCAGGATACCTCCGCAAAGCCTGATGGCCTGACCAAGGAGAACGGCGGCTACCGTTTTATGGGCTGGTTCCGCGAGCCCGGGGTTAAAGTGAACCGCATCGATCATGACAACAGCTGGTTTAACGGCAAGACCGATGACCCTGCGGTGGCTGCCGGCAAGCAGGTCCAGAAGAGCGAGGCGCACGAGAAAACGTCAACCTATACCGCCGATAATGCCAAGGGGGCCGACGGTTTTAAGGGCAACGACCTGTTTATCGCTTCGTACGAGGCGCAGGTGCTGTTCTATAACGTTAAGGGCGAGACGCTTGATTGTAAGAGTGGCGCCGCGCACGACAAGTCGACGGATTGGTATCGCTATGGTGTCGGTTTAAAGCCGGCTGCCCCTGCGGACCGCGGTACTCTGTCTGCCAGTGCCACCTTTATCGGCTGGACGACGCAGCCGAGTGACGAGGCTGGGATGAACGGCGGCTATGCGGCCATTACCTCGACCCAGCTCGCCGAGCTAAAAAATGCCGGCGCGTTCTATCCTGCCGGTACCGAGATTACCGTGCTTGGCCCGACCGACTTCTATCCGGTGTACAGTGACTACGTCTCGAACATCATGACAGTGTTCGAGGGCAATGAACAGGATGAGCTTGAAGATAAGACCCAGCGTGTCGGCGTGGGCAACACCCATGTCGATGTCCAGACTTCCGAGGATGGCGCCAGTGTCTATACAGTGCAGGTGCGCGGTGTAGACAATAAGCCCTTGTCCGATGGGGGCGCGTTGCCTGACGGCTACCGCTTCCTGGGCTGGTACGAAAACAAGCAGACTGCCGATGGGTCCGAGGTCGAGGTGCGCGTAAGCCGCGACCCCAGTTACACGCTTCCCGACAATGTGGACCTGACCGTTCCGCATACCTATACCGCGCGCTTTGAGTACCGCGTGGATTATTACGTCAAGTCTATGACGAACGATGCCTATAAGGAATCCAGACTCCTCTGCTCTGTGTGGAACGGGTACCAAACCTCGTTCAACGAGCAGGTCGGATCGAGCTACGTGCGGGAGAATATCGTGCACTGGGGTCCCGAGCACGTCTATCACGGACTGAAGGAAAACTATAAGGACGAATGCAATGAGGGGCGCTTTGGGGCAGAGACACTCATCGTGGCGCCTTTGAAGGCGTATTCGCATACGGTCAAAAACGATACAGGTGCGGATACCCGAAAAAATGTCATTGCCGATACGGATTTCCCGGGTTCGGGCACGCTGGATGACGAGTGGGTCGCAGGAGCGCTGAAGTTTTACTTTAGGCCGGCGAGCGAGCGATACCGCTTAAATTTCTGGACCCTCGAGCGTCAAGGCGGATACTGGACCTGCGTGGGCAACCCCGTTCAGAGCGAGATTGGCATCGATTCGGAGTATTACATGCGCGCCATGGTGACGACAAGCGTCAGCTTTTATGGCAAGGGCGGTGCCTCGGTTAAGAGTGTCACGCGACGCTATGAGGCCCCGTTGCTGCTGGGCTCCGATAGCACCTACACCTATAAATATCCGTTTATCCATACCAATCAGACGGTAAACGACAAGCCCGAGGGCGGAAAGAAGGGCGACGTCAATCCCAATCTGACGCTTGAAGCCTCTCCGACCGATGCCGACATGGCCGTGGATGGCTATAAGTTCCTTGGTTGGATTTCGACCGCCGAGGTCCAGAAGGATTCTGACGTCTGGAACTATATCTATGATGTTGCCGGTGACCCCTATGTGACAAGTGATCCGGAAAAAGCGACGCCGTACTTGGCGACCAACGCGTCCAAGGTTACCCAGTGGCAGGATGCCTATCCCGTGTACATAAAGTACGACGTTAGCTACACCACCAACCTGCACCGCAAGGGCTTTGACGGAACTAATGGGGTTAACGTACCCAACTGGGATATCAAGCCCACGCTGACCACGCAAGACGACGGGTCTGTGGTGGCTACGGTGAGCCCCGACATTACGACGACGGTGTATGCCGACGGTACTGGTGGCGCCTATCAGCTTAAGAAGCTCGAGATCGAGCTTTCCGACGGAACAGTAAAGAAACTTGAGCCGACGGGCGAGGGCGGCAATGCCTATTCCTATCCCGTGGAGCCCGGAAAGCCCTATACGTTTGTGGCCTACTACACGCCCATTGCGGTGGTGTATCATCTCAACGACTCCGACGTTGACGGCAAGCTTGCCCAAGAGGGCGATAAGCTCGGTGACCTTAAAGATGGCATGCCGCTGCCAACGTATAACATTGGAGACATCGATGCTGCAACGGGCGCATACAACGCCTTCGTAGGTTGGACGGATAATAAGCCAGAGCCTAGCAGCGGTTATGTCGTTTGGTCGGACGGCGTTTCCATGGTGACTAAAAACACGGTGGTCAACGCCCCCATGGAGCTGTACCCGGTCTACCGTGCCAGCGCGGTAATTGTCCAATCGAATATCGATGCTAATCTGGATGATCCCTATGCCGTGCGTTCTCTTTCGCGCACCGACTCTGGCGATCAAATTTCGCTGGAAGTAAGAGCTACAGCTGAGGTTGTCGACAAGGATGGCACCAAGTACGACTTTGTCGGCTGGTCGCGTGACTATGAATCCGATAGTAAATACACTCTGATGACCGAAGACGATAAGTATCCCCTCGAGGGTAGTGAACCCTTTAAGGGCGCGACGTATACCGCGGTGTACAAGGTCACGCCGTATAAGGTGCGCTATCACAGCGTCGACGGGGCGGTCATCTTTACGGCGACGGTCGACTCGGGCGACGAGCGCGCGCAGGACGGTAAGCCTGGCTTTGTCTACACGGTCGATGTTCCCAAAATGGACGAGAGCGGCAATCCTGTGATGGAGCAAAAATCCGTGGCGTACGACCCGGACGCCCACTCCAAGATCGTCGCGCTGCTCGATGAACAGGCTGCTGCCAATGGCGATAAGCGCGAGCTCTTCTTGGAGTGGCGATATGTGGGTGCCGATGGCACTGCAAAGTCTTGGGATGAGTTCAAGGGCGAGCCAGTCAAGGGTGACATGGACCTGTATCCTGTGACGTATCGCGTGGTTGCCAACGATACGTCTGATCCCGCGAGCCCCGTAACTATGACCGCGCAGCTTAAGTGGCTGCTCGATCCCGCCGCGGCCAACACCGTCGGTGACAGTGCCGACAATGCGCCGTTTAAGGTCTGCTTTGCCAAGCCGTTTATGGGGACGCAACTGACTGTTACGGTAACGCAGGCAAGCTACGGCCCTGGTGCAGAGGGCGTTTCTGCGGCGGAAAAGCCTGTGAACGGCAAGTTAGTCTCGCTCTACAGTCTGGGTTCGGGTGGCGGCTCGTTCGACCTGGTCAACCGCCTGGAGTCCAAGAAGACAGGCGAAGGCGAGCAAGGTCCCGGTAATGCCGTGTTCAAATTTACCCAGAATCATGCGCTGACGATCGTTAAAAAGACTACCGACGCCAGCGCAATGGGGCAAACGTTCCGCTTTAAGGTAACGCGAAAGGCGTCGGAGGGTTCTCCTGCCGAGACGCGCATGGTCGAGGTGAAAGTTAGCGAGCAGCGCGACGAAAACGGTGAGGTCTGGTATGTCGGCAGCGTGCAATTTGCTGCTCCGGCGGGCACCTATACCGTCGAGGAAGACACGGCTTGGGCATGGCGCTACGAGGGTGAACTGAGTACGCCGGGCAAGGCGCCCGGCAAATCTGCCGAGCTCATCATCTCGTCTGCCTCGAGTGCGGGCGACACCGTGGTGACGTGCGTCAACACGCGCGCGAATGACAAATGGGTCGATGGTGGCTCGCGTGCCAAGAATGTTTGGAAAAACGGCACGCTGAAGAAGGAGGACTAGGATGACTAAGCGCAAGCAAATCGTCGCCCTCCTTGTTGGCGTTCTCCTGTTGGCTGGCGCTGCCGGTACCTTTGCGTGGCTTTCGGTTACGGGCGTGCTGGTCAACGAGTTTGGTTTTGGTTCGGTGGCGCCCTCGGTAGATGAGAAGCTCGATGGCAATGTGAAGAGCAACGTCATGATTACAAACAACGGCTCGGCCCCGGCATACCTGCGTGTTGCGGTGGATATCTACTGGCAGGACCAGAATGGCGCGCGCCTGTGGGATGAACCAGTTGCCGGCACCGACTACGTCATTGCGTGGGGCAGTGTGTCCAAGGCATCTGCTTCTAA
Source organism: Collinsella sp. BG-O-102 (assembly GCF_023656745.1). GTDB lineage: Bacteria > Actinomycetota > Coriobacteriia > Coriobacteriales > Coriobacteriaceae > Collinsella. The sequence continues at coordinate 76,411 of NZ_JAMOKO010000006.1, read as the reverse complement.
CACCGCCTCGTCTTGGGTTGTCGCGTCCGACGGGTACTACTACTGGACGTCTCCCGTTGCTCCGATGGGCAAAACCGATGTGCTCATCAAGAGCGTGACTGAGCAGAAGGCAGATGGGAAGAACCTGGTCGTTGACATTTCGACCCAGGCAATTCAATCCACGCCCGGCGATGCAGCTGCAGAGGCATGGGGCTGTGCAGTCAAGGATGGCGTGCTGGTGCCGCCGCATGGAGGTGCGTAAGTATGGCCTCTCCGATTCGTAAAGACGTTGCGTGTTTCTTGCATTGCGTGATGGCGGCAATCGTCTGCCTTATCGCGCTCGCCGTTCCTGCACGTGCGTTTGCTGACATTCCCACGATTGCCTATGACGGAAATGCACGCCAGCTAACGGTATCGGGAGCGACGGACTCCTCGGGGGAGCCCGATCTGTTTCCAGCCTTTAAAGATCTAATGCCCGGCGATGTACGCGAGCAACAGATTGGGGTTCGTGCCACGGGTGTAAAGTCCCAGGTACGTGTGTTTGTGCGGGCTGTTGTCGATCACGAGACGGCACATCTGCTGTCGCCCATTACCCTAACGGCGTCGGCGGCCGATGCGTCTGCCGGTTGGCTCCAGACGGGAACGCCGGGCAGCGTGTTTGCCTATCCCACGCAGGTCGCAACGTTTACGAGCGATGGCAGCACGGTACTCAATTTGCAACTAAGTGTCCCGACGTCGGTGGGCAACGAGCTTGCCGACGCAAACAAGGCAATTCGCTGGGAAATCACCGCCGAAGACGATGGCGAGAAGATCCCCGTACAACCTGCTGGCAGCAAGAAGCCCGGCTTGCTTGGTCTGGCGGCAACGGGCGACAACACGCTCGCTTTGCTTTTGGTGTTGCTGGCGCTTGCCATCATCGCTTTTATAGCCGCGCTTCTTTTGTCCCGGAGGAACAAGCGCTAGGTCCATCTTCTAAACGCAACGCCCTCCCGGGCGGCGGGCACGAAGTTCCCTGCTCTACAGTCCTGCGCAAGACGAAGGCCACATTAAGTGGCCTTCTTTGCGTGCGGAACTCGCGATGAACTTCGTGCCCGCCGCCCGGGAGGGTGTCTCTTTATTGATAGAAGGCCTAATAAGCTGATGATTTTATGCCTGGATGTATTCGGAGTGGGACGGGCTTTCCGGATGGGCGGGGTTTCGGAAAGTGTGTCCCAGAATCGGCGCTCAGAGTGGTCCCCACTTTCCGTTTGATGTCTTGTCCGGAAACTACGTCCCGGAATTAAGGCTTGGAATGGGATGCACTTTCCGCTTGAGAGCCTTAGCGGAAAGTGCGACCCGGAATTTACTCTTGAAGTGGGATGCGCTTTCCCGACAGGCCCTCAAGTGGAAACTGCGTCCCATTCCGAAGGCAGATTCCGGGATACACTTTCCGAATACAAAGAAGGCCACTTAATGTGGCCTTCAACTTATATATGTTGCGGATGCTTTCATGACAAGCCGCGCTTCAACACCGAGGCGTCTGCCCGGCGACGCGGAATGTAAGGTTCATCGCGAGTTCCGCACGAGCCGGAGAGCACTTAATGTGCTCTCCGTGCGAGCAGGACTGTCCGAGCAGGGAACCTTACGTTTCGCGCCGCCGGGCAGACGAACCAGTTAAGACGTGTCGCTACTTGATCTTGGTCGTACCCGGTGCCAGGTTGGGGTCGGTCTCGTTGGCCTCGGTCTGGAAGTGCTCCGTATAGACGTTCTTGCCGTCGCGGAACATCTCGTAGTACTGCATCTTGGCGTAATCCTCGCGTGCCTTGGTGGCAGCCGCGGCGGCGTCGTCGTCACCGGTGACGTTGGAGGAGAGCGCCCAGCGCAGGCTGGCGTCCTCGTAGCCGACGGAGTTGATGGCGGGCAGCGACTCGCGCAGCGTCATGTGCGCTTTCTGGTAGTCGGAGAGAGGTGCGCCGATCAGCTGCATCAGCTGGGTGGACAGATAGTTGGTGGACAGGTCGTCGACCTCGCTTGTCTGGTCGCAGCCGGCAACGTCGTAGTTGGCCCAAATGATGTAGTCGGTCTGCCACAAGCGCTCCTGGTGGGTGGCGTCATCCTCGTCGGTAAACCACTTGTCGTTGAACTTGGACGGGAAGAACGGCTGATGGTCGCCCCAGAACACCACGACCACCTTGCGATCGAGTTTGTTCAGGGCGTTGAGGAAGTAGCGCAGCGCCTGGTCGGACTGCTCAATGCACGAGACGTACTCGTCGACATCGGACAACGTGCCGTCCTCGACAGTCTTGGCGTCCAGGTCGGTCGTGTCGATGTTCAGGTGCATCTGCTTATCTGCCGGCAGTAGACCCGTATCGTAGCCCGAGTGGTTCTGCATGGTCACGTCGAAGATAAACTGCGGATCGGCGTTCTGGTCGAGCAGCTCAAGAATCTTGTCGTAGGTAGCCTGGTCGGTCACCATACCGCGCAGGGTGTCGGCGCCCTGGAAATCGTTGATAGACAGGAACTGGTCAAAGCCAAAGTCCTTGTAGACGTTCTCGCGGTTCCAGTTGGTCGCGTGGTTGGGGTGCATGGCCGTGGTGGAATAGCCGAGCGATTTGAATTGCTCTGCCAGGTTCCCGGTCGTTTCCATGTTGTAGATGGTGTAGGGGTACACGCCCGAGCCCAGGTTGGCCATGGAGTTGCCGGTCATAAACTCAAACTCGGTATTGGCGGTGCCGCCGCCGTAGGCGCTCACGTAGAGCTTACCGCGGCTGAGGCAGTTGGGCAGGTTCTTAAAGTACTGCGGGCCCTCGTAGCCGGCGCGCATATTCTGGTAGATCGACAGATCCGAGAAGGTCTCGTTCATGATGGCGATGACCGTGGGCTTCTCGCTGTCGAACTGCTCCTTTGCGGCGGCGCGCTCGTCGCTCTTGGCCGCGTCGGACTTGTCGTAGGCCTTGGCGTACTTTTTGAGCGTGGCCTTGGCATCGTCGACGGAGTAGTCGGCGGGTTTGGGCGGCTTGATGGACTGCGCTGCGCTAATGAAAGCGGGCAGGTAGCCCTCGCGCCAGTAGCTCTCGAGCGGGCGCCAGGTGTAGACGGTGATGCCGAGGGTGTTGTAGTAGTCGATAAGCGTGACGTGCGCGGTCACGCCGCCCAGGCACAGCACGGCGACGAGCAGGTTGGTGAGCAGCATGCGCTTGGCGTTGGCGGCGCCCTTCTGACGGTGCGGTGCCACCAGGCCGGCGTACTCGCATAGCAGCATGGCGATGGCGGTAAAGCCCATGGACAGCACGCAGAACAGTGAGATCGAGAAGGTGTAGCCGGTGCCGGCGACCGCGGCGGCGGTGGAGATGGCCGAAAGGTCGCCCGGCTGGATGGGCATGGATTTAAACGTGATGACGAAGAACTCGGCAATGCCCAGGACAAAGAGGGCAAAGGCCAGGACCGCGGGAGCTGCGCCGTGGCGCTGGAACAGGAAGAACAGGCCGACCATGAGCGTGGTGATGATGGCCCACTCGAGCAGGATGCACAGGGGGTAGACCCAGGTAAAGTCGTGGTTGGACGAGACCTCCATGCCCAGCAGCGCAAAGACGCCGGCGAGCAGCAGGCACAAGACGGCGGCGACGAGCGGTTTGCCCACAAAGGCGCCGCGCAGGCGGGCGAGCTTGCCGGTGGGGGCGGGGGCGTCGGGCCCGGCGAACGCAAAGACGCGCGGGGCGATGCGGTCGCGGGCGATGCTGGCCCAAGCGCAGCCGGTGAGGATGGCGTTGGTCAGGATGAGCATTACGAAGGCGAGCGGCTCGTTTTGCGCGACGAGGCCAATGGCGCTCCAAATGGTCAAAAAGAGCTGGAACAGGCCGAAGGCGACGCTCCACCCAAGAGCGCTTTTGGCAACGGTGCCCGACTGAGCGCGAATGGCCTTGGCCTCGCGCAAAACAAGGTAGACGGTCGCCGCAAGACCGACGAGCGAGATGGCGGCAGCGAACATGCTGAGACTCCTCACAAACTTAAAACCTACGAAAGCGGGGGTTTACCCGATTGTTACCAAGATATGCGCTGCAATTGGTGGCTGCGCACAACAACCAGCCATATTAACGCGCACGTGTGGCGGTGTGGCGCAATGTAGTGGCGACCTGCGCGATAATGGACGGGAATTACACGGAAACGTAAAGGCTTCTTAAAGAAATGGCAGGGATGAGGCTATGAGCGAGCAGGTTTGCACCAAGGCTGTGGATACGCACGGCTATCCGGTCGAGACTACGGGCAACGTGGTGCTGGACATCTTGGAGCATCGCTCGTCTACGCGTGCCTTTGCGCGTGATGACGACGACCGCCCCGTGGCGGTGACCGACGAGCAGCGTGCGGCGATCCTGCATGCGGCGAGTCGCGCGCCGTCGGCGGGCGCCATGATGATGTATTCCATCGTAAGCATTCGCGAGCAGGCTACGCTGGACCGTCTGGCCGACCTGTGCGACCACCAGCCCATGATCGCCAAGGCGCCCTGGGCACTAATATTTGTGGTCGATTATGCCAAGTGGATCGATCTGTTTGAGCACGTGGGCTGCTTTGAGCCCGAGTTTGTCGAGCGCACGGGCAAGGCGCCCCGCCGCGCGCCGGGTTTGGGCGACTTTGCCATCGCGGCCCAGGACGCCGTGATCGCTGCGCAAAACGCCGTGGTTGCCGCCGAGGCCCTGGGCCTGGGGAGCTGCTACATTGGCGACATCGTGGAGAACGCCGAGGAAGTTGCCGAGCTGCTCGATCTGCCGCCCTATACCATGCCGCTGTCGATGCTCATCATCGGCACGCCCCGTAAGGAGCGCCCGGCGATCGCGCATCCCGTGGTGAACCTGGTGCACGAGGAGCGCTATCGCCGCGCCGATGCCGCGACCATGGATGCGCAGGTGGCCGAGATGGACGCGATGTTCCGTCCGCATGCCCGCGAGGTGGGCGAGCGCGTGGTGGATATCTACACCCGCAAACACACTAGTCCCTTTATGGCCGAGATGAGCCGCTCCATGGAGTGGTGGTTCAAAAACTGGCTCGGAAAATGACGAATGTGACAAGGGGACAGTCCTTTTGTCACATTTCATATCGCCGCGGTAGCCTAAAGACTGTATAAATCTTTATCTAGCTGGGAAAACAGTGCATTAAAACATGGGCCGATTACCTATAATCCCTTCGAACGTTAAAGTTGGGAGGAAACCGGCTTATGGAACAAAAGGCCAAGGAGGCAGCCTCGCACGCTGCGATTCCTGTGAGCATCTCGGCGATGCTCGTCACGCTGGGCGTGGTGTACGGCGATATCGGCACCAGCCCTATGTATGTAACCAAGGCGCTCGTTGCCGGCAACGGCGGCATCGGAAGTGTGACGGAGGAGTTCGTGCTTGGCGCGCTCTCCCTTGTCGTGTGGACGGTCACGCTGCTGACCACCATCAAGTATGTGCTCATCTCGCTGCGCGCCGATAACCATGGTGAGGGCGGCATCTTTGCCCTGTACAGCCTGGTCAAGCGCTGCGGCAAGTGGCTTATCATCCCCGCCATGCTGGGTGGCGCCGCGCTGCTCGCCGACGGCATCCTGACGCCGGCCGTTACCGTTACCACGGCCATCGAGGGCCTGCGCACCATCCCGGCGGTCCATGCCGTGCTGGGCGATGACCAGGGCCGCGTCGTCGCCATTACGCTCGCCATCATCATCGCGCTCTTCTTGGTACAGCGCATCGGTACGGCCAAGATCGGTCACGCCTTTGGCCCCATCATGACGCTGTGGTTTCTGTTCCTGGGCGGTACGGGTCTGTTCTTTGTCTTCCAACACCCCGCCGTGCTGCTGTGCCTCAACCCGGTGCGCGGCATCGCCTTTTTGCTAAGCCCCAACAACCACGCGGGCATCATGATTCTGGGCAGCTGCTTCCTCGCCACCACCGGTGCCGAGGCGCTCTACTCCGACATGGGCCACGTCGGCCGCGGCAACATCTACGCCACCTGGCCGTTCGTTAAGTGCTGCTTGCTGCTTTCCTATATGGGCCAGGGTGCTTGGCTTATGAACAACGCTGCCAACCCCGAGCTCATGGGCATTGCCGACCTCAACCCGTTCTACCAGATGCTCGCCCCGGGCCTGCGCCCGTTTGCCGTAGGCCTTTCCACCGTCGCGGCCATCATTGCCTCGCAGGCGCTCATCACCGGTGCATTCTCGCTGGTGTCCGAGGCCAGCCGTCTGGACCTTATGCCGCACATGCAGGTCTTCTACCCTGCCGAGACCAAGGGCCAGCTCTACATCCCCATGGTCAACAACGTCATGCTTGTCGGCTGCGTCATCGTGGTGCTGCTGTTCCAGAACTCGGCGCATATGGAAGCCGCCTACGGCCTTGCCATTACGCTGACTATGATGTGCACCACGCTGCTGCTCTTCTTCTACCTGCACGAGGAGCGCAAGCTCAAGGTTACTCCGTGGATCTTCGCTGCCTTCTTCCTTTTGCTCGAAGGCTTCTTCTTCGTAAGCTCGCTCACCAAGTTCTTCCACGGCGGCTACTTCACCATCCTCATGGCTGCACTCATCATGGGCATTATGGTGTGCTGGTACAACGGCACGGCGGTCGAGCAGCGCCAGTTTACGCTGCTGCCGCTGCGCAGCTACCTGCCGCAGCTCAAGCGCCTGCGTGACGACGACCGTTACGAGCGCATGAGCGACAACGTCGTGTACCTGACCAAGGACGCCCATACCGACTACATCGACCGCGATATCGTCTATTCGATCTTGGACAAGCATCCCAAGCGCGCCCGCGCCTGGTGGTTTGTGAATGTCGAGACCATGGACGAACCGCACACCTTTGCCTATTCGGTCGAGACGTTCGGCACCGACTACGTGTTCCGCGTGCATCTGTACCTGGGCTACAAGATCAACCAGCGCGTCAATGCCTACCTGCGTCAGGTTGTTCAGGACCTGGCTGCCACCGGCGAGCTGCCGCCGCAGACGCATGACTACTCGGTCTACAAGGATCCGGGTAACATCGGTACGTTCAAGTTCGTCCTGATCCGTAAGCTTCTGGCGCCCGAAAGCGATGTGGAGCCCAGCGAGCGTACGGCCATCACGCTCAAGTACATCATTCGCCGCGCCGCCGGCACGCCTGCACGCTGGTACGGCCTGGAGAACTCCAACGTGAGCTTTGAGTACGTGCCGCTGTTCACCAAGTTCAAGGCCGTGAACAAGATGCAGCGCCTGGCTCCCAACGAGCGGCCGTAGACGTCGGCGGCTACACGGAGTTGGTTTTTGATGGATAAGCATGAGGCCGGGGAGGTAAACATGGATACAAAGGCGCTCGATGGCCGTGAGGCGGTGGTCGAAATGATGCGTGAGGCGCGTGTCGACGCTGCCGAAGATCGGTTCTTTACGAATCGGGCCAACATGGACATGGCCGATCGCGTAATTTCGATCGTGGCACTGGTATTTGGAGCGGTGTGCGTGTGTGCCCTGCTCGCGCACGTGCTGTTTGTCTAGCGACTGCCGGTCGTAGAAGGCTTTACACTTAGAACCACCACGAGGGAAAACCACCACAAAGGTGCCTGTCCCCTTTGTGGTGGTTTTTGTTTTTGAGGGAGGGGTACGGTGTCTATGGACGTCCGTGCGGACGGCGATATTGCCGATAACTTTTGGTGGCGGCGCACAACGCTGACGCGCCGCACTCCTCTGTATGACGCCTGCGTATCGGCGGGGCTGCTGGTCGCAGCGACGATTGTGGGCGCGCTGCTCGACCATCCGGGTCTCGCGCCGAGCATCATGATCGTCTATGTGTTCGCCGTTCAGCTGTGCGCATTCTTTACCTGGAGTCGCCTGTATTGCTTGCTGAGCTCGGCTGCCGCCGTGGCGCTCTACAACTTCTTGTTTGTCGACCCACGCTACTCGCTGTCGCTTATCGACCGCGTCTATCCCGGCATGTTCTTCATCATGTTCGTGGTCTCGCTTGTGTCGAGCTCGATTGCGTTGGCCCTGCGCCGCGCCTTGGCGCAGGCTGCCGCCAGCGACCGTCGCACGCATATGGTGCTCGAGACTAACCGCATGCTGCAGCGGTGCGCCGACCAGCAGCAAATTATCCATGCCATGGCAACGCAGCTGGCGCGTCTTTCGGGCTGTCCGGTCGTGTGGTACAGCGCCGACGCCGACGATGATGACCTGCTGCCGCGTGCGACATACACGGCCGTGGGCGATGCCGCGCCGGTGCACGAACTGGCGCCGCAGATGCCGCCGCGGCTCTCGGCGTCCGCCTATGTGGGAACGCCGCTCGATGCCACCTATGGCGGCTCGGCGTTTTATGGCATCTACCTGACGGTCCGCACAGGTGACGGCTTCGTGCGCTCGGGCGACCCCGCCTCGGTGGTGGGCGTGCTGGCTATCGTTGCCGAGCCCGACGTGCTGACGCACGAGGAGCGGACACTTGCCGATGCCATCGTGAGCGAAGGCGAGCTGGCGCTCGACCGCGCCCGCGCCATGGAGGCCCGCGAGGAAGCGGCGGTGCTCGCCAAAAACGAACAGCTGCGCGCCAACCTGCTGCGCTCCATCTCGCATGATCTGCGCACGCCGCTTACCAGTATTTCGGGTAATGCCGACGTGCTGCTCGACCAGGGCTCGACCGGCACCGCCGTGCTCGATAGCCAGACGCGCCGCGGCCTGCTTCTATCCATTCGCTCGGATGCGCTGTGGCTCAACGCCACCGTCGAGAATCTGCTTGCCATCACCAAGCTCGAGGGTGGCGGTATGCGCCTGTCGACCACGCTCGAGCTCATGGACGATATCGTCGAGGAGGCGCTGCGCCACGTGAACCCTGCCGTGCGCGAGCACGACCTTAAGGTGGTGGCGTGCGATGATCCGGCGCTCGTCAACGTCGATGCACGCCTGATGGTGCAGCTGGTGGTCAATCTGGTGAACAACGCCATCACCTATACGCCCGCGGGCTCGCATATCATGATTTCGATTAGCGTCGACGATGGACGCGTGGCGTGCTCGGTGGCCGATGATGGTCCGGGCATCGCACCCGAGGATCGCGAACGGATCTTCGAGTCGTTCTATACCGCCAACCATGGTCTGGCCGACAGCCACCGCAGCGTTGGCCTGGGTCTTTCGCTCTGCCGCTCCATTGCGTTGGCACATGGCGGTAGCATAGAAGTTGCCGCGGCGGACCCGCACGGTTCGGTCTTTACGATTGAACTTCCCGCCGCCGACGTTTCGTTTGATAAGGAGTAGCGCTGTGTCGAACTCTGCCGTAAAACCGCTCATCTTGGTCGTTGAGGACGACCCCGCCGTTCGCAATCTTATTGTTGCCGCGCTCGAGGCGCACGGCTTGCGCCATATGGCTGTGGAGACCGCCCATGCCGCTATCGCCGCCGCCTCGTCGCAGGCGCCGAGCATTGTGCTGCTCGATCTGGGCCTGCCCGATATGGACGGCGTCAAGGTGGTGGAGTCGGTGCGCGCATGGTCGGGCATGCCGATTATCGTGGTCTCGGCGCGCAGCGAGGATGCGGACAAAATCCGCGCGCTCGATGCCGGTGCCGACGACTATCTGACCAAGCCGTTTTCGGTCGAGGAGCTGCTCGCGCGCATTCGCACGACGCTTAGGCGTCTTTCGTATGCGCAAACGGGTGGCGTTGCCTCCGAGGGCTCGTTCGATACCGGTGAGCTGCATATCGATTTTGATGCCGGCATCGCCACGATGGATGGCGAGGAGCTGCATCTGACGCCGATCGAGTACAAACTGCTATGCCTGCTGGCGCATAACGCCGACAAGGTGCTGACGCACCAGTTTATCCTGCACGAGATTTGGGGTACGGCGACCAAGAGCGACCTGGCGAGCCTGCGTGTCTTTATGGGCACGCTGCGCAAGAAGATCGAGTCCGACCCCGCGCACCCGCGCTATATCCAAACGCACGTGGGCATCGGTTACCGATTGGTCACCCAAGGCTAGATCGCCAGCCACCATCCCAATATGAGTTGCGGTGAAATACGGTCTAAAATTGCCTAATTCCAGGCAAAACAGTCCGTATTCCACCGCAACTTTGTTTACTTGCCCTTGGGCTTGCTGGCGTAGAACTTCTTCTTTTTGGGCTTGCCTGCGCAGGCGGGCTTGCCGTCGCCGCGCGGCCCTCGGTCGCCGGCCTGCGCGTGCGTGGGCGCTGCTGCACGGGGCTTGCGGGCCTCGGGGTTGCGCAGCTCCTCGACGCGTTCGGCAATTTCCTCGGCGCTAAAGCCGACCTCTGCCATGGCGTCCTCGATGGGCAGGCGGCGCACGATATAGCAATGGTGCACCTTCTGGTTGCGTGCGAAGTCCTCGGGGATGGTCTGCGCCGTAATGTCCTCCAGCACGACGCCCGCGCGCGCGAGCTTACGCGTCTCGGGGCGGAAACCGCGTAGGTTGCAGCTAAAGATGGCGTGGCCGCCCTGTGCGAGCAGGCGAGATACGCCGGCCAAAAGCTCAACATGGTCGCGTTGGACATCCCAGGTGCGACGGCCCATCTTGGACGAGTTCGAAAACGTGGGCGGGTCGACAAAGATTAGGTCCCAGCGGTTGCGCGTCTGGCGCTGGTCGCGAATCCAGGCGAGCACGTCACCGCGCACAAAGTGATGCTGCGGCCCCACAAAGCCGTTCTGTCGCATGTTGCGCTCGGCCCAATCCAGGTAGGTGTTGGAAAGGTCGACCGTCACAGTTTCCTCGACGCCGCCGTCTGCCGCATAGCAGGTGGCGGTGCCGGTGTAGGCGAACAGGTTGAGGAAGCGGCGCGCCTGCTTGGCGTGCTCGCGCACCAGGTTGCGGGTGACGCGGTGGTCCAGGAAGATGCCCACATCCAGGTAGTCGTCAAAGTTGACGGCAAAGGTGAGTCCGCCCTCTTCGATGAGCGGCAGGCGACGGCGCGCGATGTTGGCGCGTTCGCCCGATCTGCCCTTGCCGGCACCCTGCTTGCCGTACTGCGAGCCGCCGCGCGAACGCATGCGGGCCTTGGCGTGCACATGCTCGGCGGGAACATCTAGGATGCGCGGCGCGATGGCCAAGATGTCGAGCATACGGGCCTGGGCCAGCGCGGGGTCGATGGTCTTGGGCGCGGCGTATTCGGCGATGACGAGCCAGCGGCCCGGCGTCTGTGGGCAACCCTCGTACAGGTCGATGGCGGCGGAGTAGTCGGGCAGATCGGCATCGTAGACGCGGTAGCAGCTCACGCCCTCGCGATTTGCCCACTTGCGACGCAGGCGGGCGTTCTTGCGCAGGCGGTTGGCGAACTGCTCGGACTCCGGGATGAGCACGGGCAGCGGCTTGCCGTCGCCCAGGTCGAGCGTGGCGGCAGGTTCGGGCATGGGGGTGTTGGCGGTTTCGTCTTCGGCTTCCGCGGACTGTTCCTCGGTGTTTGCGCTGGTTGCAGCTTCGAATGTCGCGGCGGCGTGGTCGAGCGAGAGCCAAACCTCAATAGCCGCCTCCTCGTTATTGGGCATGACGGCGATGGAGCGCGCGGGCTCGGCATGGAGCGCGCGGGCCATAAGTCCATCGCGGGTGAGCGCGGCGACCGGCGCGGCGGTAAGCTCGGGCGCGCGGCGCAGCTCGCCGATGAGTGTCATGGCGTCGTGCATGAGCGAAAGCGGGGTCTCGGTGGTATCTGCGACCACGGCGGCACCGGAGACGGCGCCCGCATGGTCCAGCACGGTGGCGGGCTTGGCGGCGCAAAAGTCGACAAAACGCTTGTAGCCGGCGCACTTGACCATGCGCTCAGCGGTCTTGCGGGCGGCGGGGTCGATGTCTACGGCCACGATGCGCGCCTGCCGCTCGCGTGCTGCCGCCTCGCGCTCGCGCGCCTCGGCAAGCAGCTGCTCCCACAGGGCGGCATCATGCAGCTGCCAGCCCTCAAAACCCCAGTGCTTGCGTGCAAAACCCGGGGCGCGGTCAGTCAGGATATTCACGGCCTCCAGCAGCAGACCGCCGCCGGCGCACGAGGCATCGATCAGCGTGGGCAGGGCTTCATTCTCGTAATCATCGGCCGTCAGCTCGCGCTCGCACAGTGCGGTCCAGCCGACCTGCGCCAGCACCAGAGCGGCGTAGTCGGGGCGCAGCACGTGCGCGCCCTCGCCGGCACGGGTCACCGCGGGCGGCAGGCGCTTGAACAGCGGGTCGCCCGAAAGGTCTAGGCTTATGCTCGCGCGGCGCTGGCGCAACGAAAGCAGTAGGTGAACATCGGGGTCGGCGGCATCGACGTCGGCGCGACGGCCCGTGGTCTCGGCCAGGCGGTCGCACAATGCGTCCTTGGCGCGCAGGGCCGAGAAGCGCGTGTTGCGCAGCTGCTCGGTCACGCCGCGGGCGGTAATGGCGATGGTGGCGCCGGGGCGGATGATGGTCTCCCAGGCGATGTCGTAAACGCCATCGTACAGCTCGTCGGCATCCTGCGCCTCAAAGCGCCCGAGTACCACGAACACGCGGCTCGCCAGGCGCGACCGCAGACAGGCGCGGTAGCCTTCTTCGAGCTCGCCCTCAAACGTGGCGCGGCCCTTCAGCCGGCGAACATGCGAAAGCCCGAGGCGTTTAAGCTCATCGGCGAGTGCGGACTCAAAGCCCTCGGGGCAGCTTGCGTAAAATTCCATGGGTGACCTCTCTGGTTGCGTCGCTCCATTATATGATGGATGCTTCGTTTGCCCTTATCCTCGAAAGGAACCCATATGATTGATGCGTGCCCCGAATCCGCTGTGCTCTTTTTTGACGTGGACGGCACGCTGGCGTCGTTCGATCCCGACGATATGACCGATAAGGACTTCAATGCAGTCCATCCATCGAAGTCCGTTATCGATGCATTTGGTCGCCTGCGCAATGCGGGTCACCGGGCATTTATCTGCACGGGTCGCCCCTTGTGGCTGATTGCCGATGGCCTGCGCGCGCTGAACCCGGCGGGTATCGTTGCCATGGCGGGGGCGACGCTCGAGGTCGAGGGCCGCGTGGTGCATGAGGACTGCTTTGACGAAGACATTGTTGAGGAGCTTGCACGCCGTATGGCCGCGGCAGGGATTGAAGCCTTTTTCGAGACCAACGTGGCTACTTTTGCCCTGGAACCCGCGGGTGTTGAGCAGTCATCTCTGATCGGCACTTCTGTGGTGCACAGCGCCGAGGAAATGCGCGTCGACGGCAGTCTGCGCGTGGGCAAGGTAGGCATCGTCGCGAGCGACCTGGCTCGCGTAGCCAACGATGATGGCTTTATCGATCGCGAGTTTGAGCTGTGCAACACCGGTGGTCAGAATCGCGAGCTGAGCCCCAAGGGCATCGACAAGGGCGTGGGCGTGGCGCGAGCGCTGGAATACCTGGGTCGCACCGGCAACGCGCGCACCTTTGGCTTCGGCGATTCGGGTAACGACCTGGGCATGCTCGCTGCGGTCGAGACGGCTGTCGCCATGGGCAACGCCATGCCTGAGGTCAAGGCGGTCGCCGACTACGTGACCGATGACGTCGCACACGACGGTACCGTCACGGCTATGCGCCACTTTGGCTTGATTTAATACATGGCCGGGTCGCCTGCATTGGGGGCGACCCGGCCATGTGAGCTATTTTGCAATATAGAGTTTGGGATGACTGTGGCTGCTCTCGATTGCCGCTGTCATGATACCTTCGCTGTCCCCATCGATGATGATGCCGTCGAGGTCATCGATCTGTGCGGACTGATAAAAGCTCGTCTTATTGAACTTACCCTGGTCGACCATCATGTAGCTCAGGTTCGAGTTGGTTAGATACATGCGCTTGATCATGGCAGAGAAGTCGTGCTCAACGGTAAAGCCGTGGTCGGGATGGAATCCGTCGGCGCTGACAAATGCCTTGTCGGCATGAAGCTTGCTCATGCAGTCGAACGTCAGCGCGCCCGCGAGATAAAGGTGGCCCTTTCGCACGGAACCACCTAACAGCACTACCGAAGCGTTGGGCAGATTGAAGCTGGCATAGTTTGCGATGGCAAGATCGCCGGTGATGATGGTGATGTCGCGCTTGTCTATGAGGGCTTTAGTGAAGTAAAAGCCCGTGGTGCCGATGTCGATCACCAAAACGTCACCATCGTCAACAAGAGTTGCTGCGGTCGCGGCGATAGCCTCCTTGGCTTCGACTTGGACATTGATGCGCTCTTCGGGATACGAGATTGCAGTGGAACGTGAAAGCGATACTGCTCCGCCGCGTACACGACGCAATTTGCCTTCCGATTCCAGTGAGACGAGGTCGTGTCGTGCGGTGACTTCCGAAACCGAAAAGCGACGGACGATGTCGGATACCGAGATATTCGGCTTTTCCGCCAGCCAGTTCATGATAAATCGCTGACGCTCGGCGGGTGAAAGGTCTGAAGTAGATGCCATGTGTCGCTCCTTATGAACGAAAGGCGAAAGAAATGCCTTTCGTAATCGAAATATAACGTATCGATATGAAAAGAACAAGGCAAAATCGAGTGAACGAGATGAATGACACGCTTTGCTTTTATTTGTGTTAGTAGTTGGCCTGACATGCAGAATGCCTGTAATAGCCAGTAAAGAGTCTTGCCTGGAAGGTGTTCACAAAAAGTGAGGTACGCTCGCGCCCGATAATCGACCGTTCGCGGAAAGTTGGCAATTGAGCTTTCGATATCTTTTGAAATAGTTTATAAAAGAAAACCGAAAAGCTTTTGAAACAAAGAAAAAGGCTTTCGATAGCAATAGTGCTAGATGAGAAAGGACCGAACATGGCAATCAAGGTGTTTGCCGACGGCGCTAACCTCGAGGGTATGCTTGACATGCACGACAACGGCAACGTTCAGGGCTTCACGACCAATCCTTCCCTTATGAAGGCCGGCGGCGTGACCGACTACCGCGCTTTTGCCAAGACGGTTCTTGAGCACATCACCGATGTGTCAGTCTCGTTCGAGGTGTTTGCCGACGACGAGGCGGGTATGGAGGCCGAGGCTCGCGAGATCGCAACCTGGGCGGACAACGTCTACGTTAAGATCCCGGCGCTCAACACCAAGGGCGAGTCCACCGCAGCGTTGGTCAAGCGCCTTTCTGCCGATGGTATCAAGGTGAATGTCACCACCATCTTCACGCCCGAGCAGGTCGACGAGTTCGTCGATGCCGTCTCTGCCGAGACCCCCTCTATTCTGTCCATCTTCGCCGGCCGTATCGCCGATACCGGCGTCGATCCGCTGCCCCTCATGGCAGAGTCCGTAAAGAAGGCTGCCGTCAAGCCCGCCGCCGAGGTTCTCTGGGCATCCACGCGTGAGGTACTCAACATCTTCCAGGCAGAGTCTGTTGGCTGCCAGATCATCACGGTCCCCAATGCCCTTCTCGCCAAGCGCAAGAATTTCGGGAAAGATTTGCTCGAGTACTCGCTTGATACGGTCAAGGGCTTTGCCCGCGACATTCAGGCGCTTGGTTTTCATATCCTGCCCGAGGAGTAGGGAGCTGTCATGCTGACCGATCTTCTTAAACCCGAGCTTGTTGCCTGCCATGTCCAGGCCTCCGATTGGGAGGAAGCGATTAGGGCATGTGGCAAGCTGCTCGTTGACGCGGGCAAATGCGACCAGAGCTATGTCGACGCCATGATTTCATCGGTTCACAAATTTGGCCCCTATATGGTTCTGGAAGAGGGTATCGCCATGCCCCACGCCCAGGCCGATGGCAATGTGAGCGAAGCGGGAATCTGCATCGTCACGCTTGATCCTGCGGTTGCATTTGGACACGAGGATTTCGATCCGGTTCACGTACTCGTGGGCATTTGCGCGCCCGACCCCAAGGCTCATCTTGGTTGCTTGGCGGAGCTTTCGCAGATGTTCGAGGACGAGGACTGCGTTGCCAAGCTCAGCGCGTGCGGTACGCCCGAGCAGGTTTTGGAGACCATGCGTTCATTCTTTTAGGCCTTAATGGCACGGCGATGCGTCGCCGCTTTTGGATAGACGGAAAATCCGTCACGTGTAGGAGAGGAAGGTTGCCATGCATATCATCACCGTATGCGGAAACGGCATCGGGTCCAGCCTGATGCTCGCTGGCAAAGTCGAGGAGCTTTGTGAGGAGGAGGGCATCAAGGCCGACGTTGAGTCTATGGACCTGAACGGTGCTTCTTCCGCAAATCCGGATCTGTTCATTACCGTTAAGGAGCTCGCTCCCGAGCTTCACGGTAACGTCGTGATCGTTCGCAGCTACGTGAACAAGAAGAAGATCCGCGAAGACGCCCTCGAGGCAATCAAGGCGGCCGCCGCTAACGCCTAAAGCGGCACAAAAAGGGGCGGTTCCCTGTGGAAGAGGGAAACGCGCCCACGTTAAAAAGAAAGGAAGCCCAGATGCAAGTCATCCTTCCCATACTTGAGTTTATCCAATCGATTCTGACCAAGCCAGCATGGATTATGGGTCTGTTCGCTTTTGTGGGCCTTGTCGCGCTTAAGCGTCCCGCCCACAAGGTGATGACAGGCACCCTGAAGCCGATCCTTGGCTACATCATGCTGTCTGCCGGCGCCGCTGTTGTTCAGGAGAATCTTGCTCCGCTGGGTACCTTCATCGAGACCGGTTTCCACATCACCGGCGTCGTGCCCAACAACGAGGTTGTCGTTTCGATGGCTCAGAGCGTCCTCGGCGTTCAGACCATGATGATCCTGATTCTCGGCTACGTCGTGAACATTATCATTGCCCGCTTTACCAAGTTTAAGTACATCTTCCTGACGGGCCATCACAGCATGTTCATGGCTTGCCTGCTGTCTGCCGTTCTGCAGGCATCTGGCTTCCAGGATGTCCAGCTTGTCATCGTGGGCGGCATGTTCCTGGGCCTCGTGAGCGCTATGCTTCCCGCCGTTGGTCAGCGTTTCACCGAGAAGGTTACCGATGGCGATGAAATCGCCATGGGCCACTTCGGTTCACTCGCCTATTACATCTCCGCTGCAGTCGGTACGCTTTTTGCTAAGGACGCCGAGGAGAACAGCACCGAGAAGATCGAGGTTCCCGAGAAGTTCTCCTTCCTGCGCGACACCACCATCTCCACGGCTCTTACCATGGCCTTCTTCTACCTGGTTACCGCTTTCGCCGCTTACATCGCAGATCCTGCGGTCGTTACCAAGACCGCTGGCGGCGACAATGTAATCGTCTACGCCCTGACCTGTGCCCTGTCCTTCGCCGTCGGTGTCACTATCGTCTACAACGGCGTTCGTATGATCCTTGCCGACCTGGTCCCGGCTTTCCAGGGCATCTCCAACAAGCTGATCCCCGGCGCCATCCCCGCCGTCGACTGCGCCGTCTTCTTCCCCTATGCTCCCACCGCCGTCATCCTCGGCTTTGTTGCCTCCTTCATCGGTGGCGTGGTCGGTATGTTCATCGTGGGCGCTACCTTGGGCATCTTCATCATCCCGGGCATGGTTCCCCACTTCTTCTGCGGTGCTACCGCAGGCATCTACGGCAATGCTACCGGCGGTCGCAAGGGCGCAGCTCTTGGTGCTTTCGTCAACGGCCTGCTCATCACCTTTGCCCCGGCTCTGCTCCTGCCTGTTCTTGACGTCTTTGGCTTCAAGAACACTACGTTCGGCGACTTCGATTTCTCCGTCATTGGTATTACGCTTGGCCGCGCTGCCGAGGCCTTCGGTACCACCGGTGTCTACGCGATTCTCGCTGTCCTTCTGGTCGTCGCCTTCGTCCCCAACTTCATCCACACCAAGGGTGCTGTGATTAACCACGTTGAGGAAGAGTAATCCAGGCATACGTTAAGCCCTAATCGGGCGGAGCTCCGATAACCGGCTCCTACACGAAAAGGCGGCGTCATCTCTTGTGAGGTGCCGCCGCCTTTTTTCTTGAAGCGAGTGTGGATTCGATTGGTTTTGCTGTAAATAAGCGCCGTGAACGGAAATGGCGCAGCGCGCCGAAAAACCGTTTTGCCGCTGGAAAGTCTTTGATAAAAGTGGTAAAGATGCTAAACCGTTTACCGATAAAGCTTAAAAGCTGCAGCTCAAACCTAGGTAAGCATGGCTAAAGTGTTTACCAGCTCAATGGCCTTATGCAAACGAAAGGAATCAGGCAGATGGCAATCAAGGTGTTCGCTGACGGTGCAAACCTCGAGGGCATGCTCGACATGTACGAGAACGGCAACGTTCAGGGTTTCACGACCAACCCGTCCCTTATGAAGAAGGGCGGCGTGACGGATTACCGCGCGTTTGCCAAGGAGGTCCTGGCACACATCACCGATGTGTCCGTGTCGTTTGAGGTCTTTGCCGACGACATCGAGACCATGGAGGTCGAGGCGCGCGAGATCGCTACCTGGGCCGAGAACGTCTACGTCAAGATTCCGTGCGTGACCACCAAGGGTGAGTCCACCGCCGAGCTGGTCCGCAAGCTTTCCGCCGACGGCATCAAAGTCAACGTCACCACCATCTTTACGCCCGAGCAGGTCGACGAGATGGTCGAGGCTGTTGACGCCGAGACGCCGTCCATCATTTCGCTCTTTGCCGGCCGTATCGCCGATACCGGCGTCGATCCCATTCCGTTTATGACGGAGTCGGTCGAGAAGGCCGCCGCCAAGCCCAACTGCGAGGTCCTGTGGGCGTCCACGCGCGAGCTCATCAACATTTACCAGGCCGAGGCCTGCGGTTGCCAGATCATTACAGTGCCCAACAGCATCCTGGCCAAGCGCAAGAACATCGGTCGCGACCCGTACGAGGTCTCGCTCGACACCGTGCGCGGCTTTGCCAAGGATATCGCGGCGCTCGGTTTCCATATCCTGCCGTAAGCAAGGGTACCCCCGCCTGCGACGTGCAAAATTGAGAGTATTCAGCAAGGTAAAGGCTTTTACCAGCTAGATAAAGCACGGAACAGCCCCCGTTTTGGCTCTGACGACGCTAAAACGGGGGCTGTTTGTGACTTTATTGCCTCTGAGGGGCATCCGGAACGGCGGAATTTGCAGAATACTCGCGATTCTGCACGTCGCGAGAGGGGGGACCCTTGCTTTAGGCGGTTTACTTCCCCTGCACCATGGTGAGCGAGATCTTCTTGCGGTCGCGATCGACTTTTTCGACCCACACCTTCACCGTGTCGCCGACGCGCACGACATCACTCGGGTGCTTAACGAAGCGGTTGGCCAGCTTGGAGATGTGCACGAGGCCGTCCTGGTGCACACCCACGTCGACGAAGGCGCCAAAGTCGACGACGTTGCGCACCGTGCCCTTGAGTTCCATGCCGGGCTCCAGGTCGTCGATGGAAAGCGCCGAGCGGCTAAAGACTACCTCGGGCGCGTCGTCGCGCGGGTCGCGGCCGGGCTTTTTGAGTTCGTTAACGATGTCGATGAGCGTGAGGGTGCCGCAGTCTAGGTCGCTTGCCAGCGCCGAGATGCTGCCCAGGCGGCGCTCGATATCGGGTACGCCGCCACGGCTGAGTTCGCTGGCGGCAACGCCGGCGCGCTCCAGGACGGCCGTGGCCACCTCGTAGCTTTCGGGGTGGACGCTCGTCGCGTCGAGCGGGTTCTTACCGCCGCTGATGCGCAGGAAGCCCGCGGCGTTGAGGTATGCCTTGGGCCCCAACTTGGGGACCTTTTTGAGCTGGCGGCGATCGGTAAAGGCACCGTTTTCCTTGCGGTACGCCACGATGTTCTTGGCCACGCTCGGCGTGATGCCCGATACGTATCCCAGCAGGCTCGCGCTCGCGGTATTTACGTCGACGCCCACGCGGTTGACGACGTCTTCCACCACGTGACCCAGCGTGCGCGAAAGCTCGGCCTGGTCAAGGTCGTGCTGGTATTGGCCCACGCCGATAGACTGGGGCGGGATCTTGACGAGCTCTGCCAGCGGGTCCTGCAGGCGGCGGCCCAGGCTCATGGCACCGCGCACGGTGACGTCCAGGTCGGGATACTCCTGGCTTGCGAGCTCGGAAGCGGAGTACACCGACGCGCCGGCCTCGTTGACGATGGTGTATCGCAGTCCGGGTGCCTGCTCGGCAATGAACTCCGAGACGACTTCCTCGGTCTCGCGGCTGGCGGTGCCGTTGCCGATGACGATGGTGTTGACGCCGTCCTTCTTGACGAGGCGGGCGAGCTCGCGCTTGGTGCCGACGACGTCGTGGCGCGGCTTGGTGGGGTAGACCACGCCGTGGTCGAGCAGCTTGCCGGTCTCGTCCATGACGGCGACCTTGCAGCCGGTGCGGTAGCCCGGGTCGAGCGCGAGCACGCGGGCGCCGCGGACGGGACGGGCCGAGAGCAGGCCCTCGAGATTCTTGGCAAAGACGTTGATGGCCTCGGTCTGGGCGCGGACGGTGAGCTTGGCACGGGCCTCGCGCTCCAGCGAGGGGGCCATGAGGCGCTTGTAACCATCAGCGATGGCGGCATCGAAGATGGGAGCAAACACGCCCTGGCGGCGGGGCCAGCGGCTGCCGAGGCGTGCCGTGGCAGCGGCGCCGTCGACGTTCACGCGCACGCGGAGCTTGCCCTCGCGCTCGCCGCGGTCGATAGCCAGCACGCGGTGGTTGGGGATGCGGCGCAGCGGCTCGTCAAAGTTGTAGTAGGGCTCGTAGGGAGTCTTCTCGGCGGGGTCGGTGGCCTCGACGACGATATCGGCGGTGTTTTGCGTAAAGGCGCGCAGGTCGGCGACGTTCTCGGGGTCCTCGGCCACCGTCTCGGCCACGATGTCGGCGGCGCCGGCGAGTGCCTTCTCGGGCGTGTCGAAGCCGGCGTCCTCGTTGACGTAGGCCGCGGCGGCGTCGAGCGCGCTGCCCTTGGCGGATGCCTGCATGATGATCATGTTGGCGAGCGGCTCCAGGCCGGCCTCGCGGGCCTTCTGCGCGCGGGTCATGCGCTTTTTGCGGTAGGGCTTGTAGAGGTCCTCGACGCGCTGGAGCTGCGTGGCCTCGCGAATCTGCTGCTCGAGCTCGGGCGTGAGTTTGCCCTGGGCGTCGATGAGCAGGATGACGTCCTCTTTGCGCTGCTCGAGATTGCGCAGGTAGGACAGGCGCTCGTCGAGCGCGCGCAGGGCGACGTCGTCCATGCCGCCCGTTGCTTCCTTGCGGTAGCGCGAGATAAAGGGGATGGTGTTGCCCTCGTCGATGAGCTTGACGGCCGCCTCGACGTTGGCGGCCTTAAGGTTGAGCTCGCGGGCGAGCTGGGCGATAAGATCCATGGGACTCCTTGCGTTTAAGGTGCGTTTGCAGCACAGGGCTACCAAGGATACCACCCGTCCCAAAAGACTGTTTTGGGGTTGCGCCACGAAAGGGGCCTATCTACTACGTTTGAACCGTATGGGTCGACCATCCCCCGGTTTTCCGAAAATCGGCAAGCCGTCTACCTGCACTGATAATTGTTCTCGGGGGAAGCGGGCACTGCGGGGCGCGGCAACGGCGCGCGATTTCCGCGTCGCAGCGCTACCCTGATGCTGAATGCCGGGACGATGACCCACTGACCTGCTGACGCCTCTTCGGCCGTCCTCAAATCCGACCTGTCTCGCCCCGGCATCCGCGTCCCGGAGTCCTGCCATGACCTAATAGGAGCATGAGCGCGGACAATCGGACAAGCCAATTGGATTGTAGCGCTCCCGTCAGTGCAATGTCTGGGAGACCCGGGCGCGGAGCAGGCGGCAGACCGAGGGGAGCGAAAATGGAAGGCGAAACGGTCATCGCGGGCGTCGACACGCACGAGGACGTGCATGTCCTGTGCCTGCTCGACGGCCTCGGGAGGAAGATCTGGAGCGGGAGCTTCGGGGCCGACCCCGAGGGCTACGACAGGCTGGCGGAGGCGATAGGCGACCCGGGGAGCTGCATGGTCGTCGGCGTCGAGGGCACGGCATCGTACGGGGCCGGGCTGACGAGGAGGCTCGTGGAGCTCGGGTACAACGTCGTCGAGGTGCTCAGGCCCAAGAGGGACAAGGTGAGGCCCGGCGAGGGGAAGAGCGACCCGCTGGACGCCGAGCGCGCGGCGCGCAAGGCGGCGTCCGGGAGGGGCTGCTCCGTGCCGAAGTCGCAGGACGGCTGGGTCGAGGCGGTGCGCCAGCTCTACGTCGCGCGCAGGCTGGCCGTCGCGACGTCCACGTCCTGCGTGGCCTGCGCGAAGTCGATGCTCACGACGGCCCCGAGCGCCCTGAGGGAGCGGTTCAGGGGCCGCGAGCGGCCGAAGGACCTCATGCCGCTGCTCGCGCGCGGGAGGAAGGCGGGCGACGCGCTCGAGGAGAGCGTGCTGGCCTCGCTGCGGTCCGTCGCGGCGGTCTGGAAGGAGGCCCGCAGCCAGGTCGAGTCCCTCGACGAGCGCATCCGCGCGCTGCTGGAGGCGAACGCGCCCGCGCTGCTCGGCGTCGAGGGCTGCGGCACCACGACCGCCGCCGCCCTGGTCGTGGCCGCCGGCGACAACCCCGGCAGGCTGAAGGGCGAGGCGGCGTTCTCGATGATGTGCGGCGCCTCCCCGATCCCCGCGTCGAGCGGGAAGACGGACCGGCACAGGCTCAACCGCGGCGGCAACCGGCAGGCGAACTGGGCGCTCTACGAGATCGCGATCAAGCGCATGGCGTACGACGAGAGGACGAGGAGGTACGTGGCGAGGCGGACCTCCGAGGGGAAGTCCCGGCGGGAGGCGGTCCGCTGCCTGAAGCGCTACATAGCGCGGGAGGTGTACCACGTGCTCATGGACCCGAACCCCGACGGCGCCGCGCCGGAAGGCCCCGAGCTCGCGAAGATGCGCAAGGCGATGCGGGTGACTCAGAAGAAAGCCGCCGCGGAGCTCGGCCTGTCCGCAGCCACACTCGGGCACTTGGAACGGGGGAAACGGCGGTCGACGAAACTGGAGAGGAGGTATTACGAGCTCCTGTGCGAATTGGAGAGAACGCTCCCGCAAACTGCCTCTTGACAACTTATAGGAGCGTCGGTTTTAATTTCGCGAAATTCGGCATGGTTGAGGGTAATCGGTTAAACGTAGTAGATAGGCCCATTTGGTGGCGAACGAATCAAGCCGAGGTACAAAATAGCCCCCGCCCTAGAAAAATCGTCGGCAAGGTAGCAAAAAGCCCCGCGGGCAGGAGGCTGCTCGCGGGGCAAAGAAGAGGGGCTTATTGGTGGCGGACCGAGGGGTTCGGCATGGGGTATCTGCCGCGGCCGCTCTTAAGGCATTACAGCTCGACGAGCTGGCCGGTCTCGGCGGCCTCCTTGATGGCGTTGAGAAGCGTGAGCGTCTTAACGTTATCGGCGGGGGTCACGACGGGCTCGACCTCGCGGCGAACGACCTTCACAAAGTGCTTGAGCTGCATCTTGTGCGGCAGCGCCGGGTCCACGGCCGGGATCTCCATCTGCAGCGGCTTGTGCCAGTTGGAGGCGCCGTCGTAGGAGAACCGGTGCAGGCGGGGCAGCGAAAGGGCGCCCTTAGTGCCGCCGATAAAGTAGGCGTCGGCGTCGAAGGGGCGGTACTGCGGATCCTCGCGAGCGGTGGCCTCCCAGTTCCAGGGGCTGGCGGTGGCGTCAGAGATGGTCATGCTTGCGAGCGCGCCATCGGCAAAACGGACGTTGACCACGGCGGAGTCCTCGGTCTCAAAACCGCGGGCGGCGCTGGACTGCATGCCCTGGACGGCAACGGGCTCGCCCAGCAGGTAGCGGAGCAGGTCGACGTCGTGCACCAGGTTGACCAGGATCGGGCCGGCACCCTTCTTGCGGCGCCACTCGACATCGAAGTACTCGTCATTCTTATAGATCATGTAGTGGAAGCTCGACACGGTGAGCTTGCCCAGCTCGCCGGACTCGATGATCTCCTTGGCCTTGTTGACGAAGGGATTGTGGCGACGGTGCTGACCCACGAGTACGGGCACGCCGGCGGTCTCGGCCTCGGCGGCAAAGGCCTGGGCATCCTCGAGGTCGTTGGAGATCGGCTTTTCGACCAGCGGCACGATGTTGCGCTTCACAGCCTCGCGGGCAACGCCCAGGTGTAGGTCGTTGGGCGTGGCGATGATGACGGCCTCGGGCTTGACCTCGTCCATCATCTGGGCGGGATCGGTATAAAACGGCACGCCGGCGGCCTCGGCCGTGGCGCGGGCGCCCTCAAAGGCGTCGGCGATGGCGACGAGCTCGGCCTCGGGCTCCTCGGTGACAAAGCGGATGTGGTTGCGGCCCATGGCGCCGGCGCCGATAACGGCAATGCGGACGGGGTTGAGCTCAGACATTTCGACTCCTTAATACTGGTGGCGGTGGAATGCGGCAAGGGGGCGGTCCTTGTCGCATCGGTAAAACTAGGCGGACTTCTTCTTGCTGTCGGAGACCATCATGTAGACGGTGAGCACGACGGCGATGGCGGCGATCACAATGGCGCCGTAGAAGGACTGCTGGTAGGCGGCGCTGCCAGCCTCGGCGTGATACAGCACGGCGGTGATGGGCTGGCTGATCCAGGTGGAAGCGGCATAGCCCAAAAACATGATGCCGTAGTTGACGCCGATGTTGCTGGTGCCGAAGGCGCCACCGGTGAGCGGCGGGTAGATGACGAGCAGGGCGCCAAAGCTAAAGCCGAGCAGGGCGAGCGCCACAAAGAACATACTCTGCGTAAAGCTCATCGACATGATGACGAGTGCGACGATGGTGACGACAAGGCTGATGAGCAGCGACTTATAGGCGCCGAGCTTGTCGATGATCTGGCCAAAGGACAGACGGCCAACCAGGTTGGCGCAGGTGTTGACGGAGACCACCACACCGCCGAGGGCGACGGCCGCGGCGCTCGTGGGGTCGGCGAAGAGCTGGACGGCGGCGATGGAGGCAACCTTGCCCACGAGCAGGGTGCCCGCGGTGGCGGCAAAGGCGAAGGTGACGATGAGAACCCAGAAGCGCGGGGTCTTGACCATCTCGCCCGGGGTGAGGTCGCCGAAGGTACCGGCATGCGCGCCGCCCTTGGGGGCCTCGAAGCCCTCGGGCAGCCAACCGGCCTCGGGGGCCTTCAGGAACAGGGCGGAGGCGGTGATCATCACAAAGAAGATAACGCCGAGCGCCTTAAGGGCGCCAAAGATTCCCAGGCTTGGGATGAGCAGCGAGGCGAGCACCGGGGACAGCACGGCGGGGCCGGCGGTCGAAGCGGCCAGGGTGATGCCGGAGGCAAGGCCCTTCTTGTCGATGAACCACTTCTGACCCGTGGTGAGCGCCGGGTTGTAGCCCAGGCCGTTGCCGATGGCGGCGACGAGCGAGAACCACAGGTAGAACTGCCACGGCTCGGTGACGGTGCCGGACATGAACCAGCCCACGCCGTAGCACACGGCGGCGGCGATCACGACGTTGCGCGGGCCGATCTTATCGGAGATGCGGCCGGCGAAGATGCCCGTCACGGCCATGATGGTCTGGAAGACCGGGAAAGCCCAGGTAAGGGCGCTGGACCACTCGGGGTAGACGGCGAGCAGGTTCTTGCTCACGACGGAATACAGCGCGATGGAGCTGATGAAGAACATGGTGACGCACGCGGCGGAAAGCACGACGGCGCGACCCTTGTTGGAGTTGGTGGAAGCCATTGGACTCTTTCTAATCGATACGGAGGAGGAACAGGCGTGTCCGCGGGTCCTCCCTGTCGGGTTGGTTTACTGGTCAGTCGGCTTGGCGACGCCGGACTCATCGGACCAAAGCTCGACACCCTTGTTCTTGAGGTAGTTGTCGGCATAGGCGCGACGGCCGCCGGGCTTGGCGGTGAGGTCGCCCATCATATTGGAGAAGCCACCATCGACCTTGATGGCGTCGCCGGTGGTAAAGTCCGAGCGCTTGGACGCCAGGAACATGACGGCGTCGGCGATATCACTGACCTCGCCGATGCGACGCGTGGCGATCAGGCGGCTGCGGCTCTTTTCGACCTCGGGGTCGGCGTAGAAGTTGGCCGACATCGGGGTCTTAACGAAGCAGGGCTCGACGCAGTTGGAGCGGACGCCGTAGGGGCCCCACTCGGCGGCGAGCATCTTGGACATCATGTTGACGCCGGCCTTGGTGGAGCTGTACACGCCCGAGAACGTCTCGGGGGAGTGGCTGGCGACGGTCGAGATATGCACCAGGCGGCCCTGGCCGGCCTTGATCATCTCGCGACCAAAGCGCTGCGAGGTGATGAAGTAACCGGTGAGATTGACGTTGAGCACCTGCTCCCAGTCGCTCAGCGGCAGGTCCTCCATGGCGGCGAAGCGCAGGATGCCGGCGGTGTTGACGAGAACGTCGACGCGGCCGAAGTCGGCGATGGTGGCGTCGACGGCGGCCTGAACCTCGGCCTCGTCGGTGGCGTTCATCTTGTAACCCTCGGCGTGGATGCCAAACTCGGCGGCGAGGTCGGCGGCAGCGGCCTTGACCTTTTCCTCGTCCAGATCGAGCAGGACGACGTTAGCGCCG
Source organism: Collinsella sp. BG-O-102 (assembly GCF_023656745.1). Classification (GTDB taxonomy): domain Bacteria; phylum Actinomycetota; class Coriobacteriia; order Coriobacteriales; family Coriobacteriaceae; genus Collinsella. The sequence goes on along the minus strand of NZ_JAMOKO010000006.1, from coordinate 50,175 downwards.
TTGCGGGCGAACTCGCGGCAAATCTCGACGCCCATACCGCCGAGTGCGCCGGTCACGGCGCAGACATCGCCCTCGAGCTTAAGCCAGTTGCTCATAGGAACTTCCCTTCTTGTGCCTCCCGGTGGGTCGCTCCCATTAACCGACCCACGTGGTTTTCGCTGGTTATCGTATGCTTTGCATTTGCGCAGGTGAATTGCATATTTGTTAGAATGGCGTTAACCGTAGGTTTACACCGTGCGATGCAGTTTTTCTCAATTGAGCGCGTGACCTGCGAAAACAACCCCCTGTGGCATCATGTGGCCACAGACGCGAAAACGGGAGATTGACGTGTACGATCGACGACTTGAGGCCATATCGGCCGCCGCGGAGCTGGGAAGCTTCTCGCGTGCGGCGGCAAAATTGCGCGTGTCGACCCCGGCGCTCGTCAAGCAGGTGTCGGGTTTCGAGGCCGAGTTCGGCATCACGCTGTTCGAACGCTCGCACTCGGGTGTCAAGGTGACGCCGGCCGGCGCACTGCTGGTGGATGACGCGCGCTCGATCATGCGGCAGTCCGAGGACGCGCTGCGCCGTGCCCGACGCGCGGCGGGCGATGGCGGTGCCGTGCGCCTGGGCGTGTCGATGATGTGCCCGGGGCGCCAAACGCTGTCGATGTGGACGGGCATCCACGAGATGGAGCCATCGCTGCGATTCGAGATCGTGCCGGTAAGCGATCTCTACGACGAGCGCGAATCCGTCATGCGCAGCCTTGGCCGCGAGGTGGATGTAGTGCAGTCGAGTTTTTCGACTCCGCGCTGGGGCGATGCCTGCCAAAAGCTCCGCATCGTTAACGTGCCGTTTTATATCGACCTGCCGCGCACGAGCCCGCTGGCGCGCAAGACGCGCATCACGGTTGCCGACCTGGAGGGCATGCGTCTGCGCGTGCTCCGTCACGGCAACGACGCTATGGACAGCCTGCGCATCGACCTGTTGGCCGACGGCGGCGTGGACGTGATCGACGTGGACAGCTTTGACTTTGCGCTCTTTAACGAGGCAGAGGAAAAGGGTGACGCGGTGCTCACCTGCGGGGCGTGGTCGGGGGTGCACCCAGCCTTTGTGGGCGTGCCGTTCCTGTGCGGCCGTGAGGTGCCGGTCTTTTTGCACTATCCGCTCGAGCCCACCCTCCAAGTCCAAAAATTCGTCAACGCCATGGCCCAACTCCTCAAATAGCTATCGTGTCGATGATTCTTTAATCCCCGTCCTAGAAAAATCATCTGGTAGAGTTGACCTCACGTGAATTTCAGCACACTGTGTGCTACCTGCACTTTTGTCATTTGAGGAGTGAACTTGTGAATACTTCTGTCGCCAAGAAAGCCAGCCGGGCGATGCGCCTGCTCATGATGGTGCTCACGGCAGTTCTCATCTTCTTCTTCATTAATGTTATGCTGCTCGTCTCCGATATCCAGGGCACGGCGCGCGTGGTCAACTACGCCGGTCTGGTGCGCGGTACCACGCAGCGAATCGTTAAGCTCGAGGACGCGGGCCAGCCTCAAGATGACCTGCTTAAAGCCGTGGATTCATACATCAACGGTTTGCGTTACGGAAGCGACGACCTCAACCTCGTCCGTCTCGACGACGACGAGTATCAGGCAAAGATGACCGAGCTTGCAAATTATTTTGATGAGCTTTGCGTCGAGATCATCCGTGTGCGCGAAGTCGGCTACGAGAACACCGACATCATCTCCATGAGCGAGGAATTCTTTGGCATTTGCGACGATGCTACGCGACTCGCAGAGGACTACTCTCAGGAGAAGGCGTCGGCGCTCAACTATCTCGAGGGCTTGGTGATCATCGACATCGTGGGCTTGGTGGCGACCTTTGCGGTCGAACTTGTTCGCGCGGTGCGCACTGCCGCGCTCAACCGCGAGCTGCAGAGCAAAGTCTATCTCGACGAAGCCACGGGACTGCCCAACAAGAACAAGTGCGAGGAGATCTTGGGGCAGGAGCGGCCTGTCTCCGCGGAGGCGCCCGTTGCGGTGTGCGTCTTCGACCTTAACAATCTGCATACGGTCAATAACAACTTCGGCCACGAGAAGGGCGACGAATACATCCGTTCTTTTGCCCAGCAGCTGGGGTGCGTGGCGTCCGAGACCTGCTTTGTGGGCCGCGACGGTGGCGATGAGTTTATCGCGGTGCTGTGGGATGCCGATCGAGCTGCCGTGGAGTCCTGTCTCGATCGGGTTCGTGCGAACGTGAACGAGTATTCCGAGGCTCATCCCGACATGCCTATTAGCTATGCGGTGGGTTACGCGCTTTCCAGTGATTTTGATGAACCGCCTACGATGCGCGAGCTCTTTTCCCAGGCCGACAAAAACATGTACATCGACAAGAACCGCGTAAAGACAGCCGAGGCGGCCGGGCCGCAACGCGAGGAACGATAAGCTTGTAACAAAGGGCATAGAAAAGCCTCCGCAGCTCGTGTGGCTGCGGAGGCTTTATGCGTTGCGGTGCATTGTGTTTGGGTCGTTGAGATGAGTCGATTTGCCCCGAAAGAGGAGGGCATTGACCTTGGGGTCATGCCCGACGAATGAGCGGCAAATCGGCCATCTCGGCGAGCCGAACTACTCCAGCTCAAACGCTCCGGTATAGAGCTGATAGTAGTATCCGCGCTTGGCGATCAGCTCGTCGTGGTTGCCGCGCTCGATGATGCGGCCGTGGTCCAGACAGATGATTGCGTCGGAGTTGCGCACGGTGGAGAGACGGTGCGCGATGACAAACGTCGTGCGGCCTTCCATGAGCTTGTCCATGCCGGCCTGCACGATAGCCTCGGTGCGGGTATCGATGCTCGACGTGGCCTCGTCCAGAATCATTGCCGGCGGATCGGCGACGGCGGCGCGTGCGATCGAAATCAGCTGACGCTGGCCCTGCGACAGCTGCGCGCCGTTGCCGGTGAGCATGGTGTCGTAGCCGTCGGGCAGGCGGGTGATAAAGTCATCCGCGCCCGCGAGCTTGGCCGCCGCGATGCACTCCTCGTCGGTAGCGTCCAGGTTGCCGTAGCGGATGTTATCCATCACAGTGCCGGTGAACAGGTTCACGTCCTGTAGCACGACGCCCAGCGAGCGGCGCAGGTCGGCCTTGCGGATCTTGTTGACGTTGATGCCGTCGTAGCGGATCTTGCCGTCGGCGATGTCGTAGAAGCGGTTGATGAGGTTGGTGATGGTCGTCTTGCCGGCACCGGTGGCGCCGACAAACGCGACCTTCTGGCCCGGCTTGGCAAACACGGACACGCCGTGCAACACCTCGTGGTCGGGCGTGTAGCCAAAGTCGACGTTGTCCATGACCAGATCGCCACGCAGCGGCACGTACTCAATTTCGCCGGTCGCGCGGTGCGGATGCTTCCACGCCCACATGCCGGTGTGGTGGTCGGCCTCCTCGAGCTGCCAAGTGTCGGGGTTGACCTGCGCGTTGACAAGCGTCACGTAGCCCTCGTCGGCCTCGGGCTCCTCGTCGAGCAGCTCAAAGATGCGCTCGGCGCCGGCAAGGCCCATGACCACGGCGTTGATCTGCTGCGAGATCTGGCCGATCTGGCCGCAGAACTGCTTGGTCATGTTGAGGAACGGTACCACGACGGCGATGGAAAGCGCCGTGCCCGAGATGCTCAGGTTAGGCACGCCCAGCGCCAGGAAGATGCCGCCGGCCAGCGCGACCAGCACGTAGAGCAGGTTGCCCAGGTTCATAAGGACGGGCATGAGGATGTTGGCGTACATGTTGGCCTTCTGCGAGACCTCGAAGAGCTTTTCGTTGCGCTCATCGAAATCGGCCTCGGCGGCGGACTCGTGGCAAAACGCCTTGACGACCTTCTGACCGTTCATGACCTCCTCGATATGACCTTCGACCACGCCGAGCTCGGTCTGCTGTGCAATGAAGAAGCGCGCGGAGTTGGAGCCGAGCAGCTTGGTCATAAAGGTCATAAAGGCGACGCCGGCAATGATGACCAGGCACATCCAAACGCTGTAGTACAGCATGATGAAGAACACCGTGACGATAACGATGATCGTCATGAGCAGGTTGGGCAGCGACTGGCTGATCATTTGGCGCAGCGTGTCGATGTCGTTGGTGTAGTGGCTCATGATGTCGCCGCGCTGATGCGTGTCGAAGTAGCGGATCGGCAGGTCCTGCATGCGGTTGAACATCTTCTCGCGCAGCTTCTCGAGCGAGCCCTGCGTGATGACGGCCATGGCGCGGTTCCAGAAGAGCGAAGACGCGACGCCCACGGCGTAGATGCAGCCGAGGGTAGTCACAAGCTTCAGAATTTTGGGCTGCGCGGCCGTCCAGTCGCCCGACTGCCATGATTCGCTGATGACCTGCAGCGCGCTCTGGAGAAACGTCGCGCCGATGGAGTTGATGATGGCGCAGAGCACCACGCCGGCGACGACGAGGGGCAAAAGCACCGGGTAGAAGCCAAAGAGCATCTTGATGAGGCGCGTCATGGTGCCGCCCTTGCGGTTGCGTGCGTGCTCGGCGGTAGCGGCCTTACTCATGTGCCTCGCCTCCTTCCTGGGTCTGGGTTTGCGATGCAGATGCCTCGGTGCCGGCTGCAGCGGTCTCGCCCGCGTCCTCGCCCTCGGCGCTCATCTTGTTCTGCGAGGTAAAAGTCTCGCGGTAGATCTCGCTCGTCTTGAGCAGCTCGTCGTGGTTGCCGATGTCCTTGATGCGGCCGCCCTCCATGACGATGATGCGATCGGCATCCTGCACGGAGCTAATACGCTGGGCAATGATGAGCTTGGTCGTGTTGGGCAGATAACTCGCCAGGCCCTCGCGGATCTTGGCGTCGGTCTTGGTGTCGACGGCGCTCGTGGAGTCATCCAGGATCAAGATCTTGGGGCGACGCAGCAGGGCACGCGCAATGCACAGGCGCTGCTTCTGGCCGCCGGAAACGTTGGAGCCGCCCTGCTCAATCCAGGTGTCGTAGCCCTTGGGGAAGCCGTCGACAAACTCGTCGGCGCAGGCCAGATGTGCTGCCTCGCGGACTTCCTCGTCGGTGGCGTTCGGGTCGCCCCAGCGCAGGTTTTCGGCGATGGTGCCGCTAAACAGCACGTTTTTCTGCAGCACCATGGCTACCTGGTGGCGCAGCGCGTCCAGATCGTAGTTGCGTACGTTCACGCCGCCGACGCGCACGGTGCCTTCGGTGACATCGTACAGGCGGGCGATCAGATTCACGAGCGTCGACTTGGCCGAGCCGGTGCCGCCGATAATACCGATGGTCTCGCCGCTCTTAATATGCAGGTCGATATCGTCGAGCGCCTGGCGCTTCGCGTGCTCGGAGTACTTAAAGCTCACGTGGTCAAAGTCGATGGAGCCGTCGGCAACCTCGAGCACGGGCTCGGTCGGGTTGGCGATTGTGGGCTCGGCGGCAAGCACCTCGGTAATGCGGTGTGCCGACTCGTCGGCCATGGTCACCATGACAAAGATCATCGACAGCTGCATCAGACTCATCAGAATCTGGAAGCCATAGGTAAAGATGGAGGAGAGCTGGCCCACGTCGAACAAGGTGCCCTGGCTCGTGATGATGAGCTCGGAGCCCAGGTAGATGATGACGACGAACGCGCCGTTGACGCAGATGTTCATCATGGGGTTATTGAAGGCGAGCAGCTTTTCGGCGCGGGTGAAGTCCATCTGGACGTCGCGCGCGGCGGTGGCGAACTTCTCTTTCTCGTAGTCCTGGCGCACGTAACTCTTGACCACGCGCATGCCGGTGACGTTTTCCTCGACGGACTCGTTGAGCGCGTCGTACTTGCGGAACACGCGGGCAAAGATCGGGCGCACCTTATAGATGATAAAGAACAGGCCAAAGCCCAGCAGCGGAATGATGACCAGGTAGACCATGGCGACGCTGCCGCCCATGGCGTAGGCCATGGCAAAGGCAAAGACCAACACCAGCGGCGCGCGCACGGCGATGCGGATGAGCATCATAAAGGCCTGCTGCACGTTGTTGATGTCGGTGGTGAGGCGGGTGACGAGCGAGGAGCTCGAGAACTCATCGATGTTGGCAAAGCTGAACGTCTGGATCTTGTAGAACAGGTCGTGACGCAGGTTCTTGGCGAAGCCGCAGCTCGCATGACTGCAGGTGACGCCGGCAGCGGCACCAAAAGCGAGCGACGTCAGTGCGATGAGCACCAAAAAGCCTGCGGTGGGAAGCATCTGGGCGACGGTGGCACCGTCTTTGATGGCGTCGATCATGTCGGCGGTGATAAATGGAATCAGCATCTCGCAGAGCACCTCGCCAAGCACGAGCAATGGCGTGGCAACGGTGACTTTCATGTAGTCGCGGATGCTTCCCATGAGGGTTTTAATCATCCAGTTCCTCCCAGGTTACGCGGATTTTTTCGAGCATCTCGGCGAGCTGTTCGCGCTCGTCGTGCGTAAGGGCGCTAAAGGCCTGTTCCCTAAAGCGAATGCGGGCTGCCTGCTCAACACGGGCCTTTTCCCATCCCGCTTCGGTCAGGCGGATGGTGAGCTGCCGACGGTCTTTGGGATTGCGACTGCGCTCGATAAGACCGCCCAGTTCGAGCTTGGACAGAATCTCGGAAAGGGACCCTGGCTTGAGGTCGAAGTGCATGCCGAGCTCCTGTTGGGACAGCTCGCCGGTCGGCTGCTTGGCGAGTAGGCAGACAATAGGCGCCTTGCCAGATATGCCGCCGCCGTGAAAATGCATGTAATGGCCGCAAAAGCCCAGGCCGCTCAGGATGCGCTTGGCGAGTTTGTCTTCGGCGCTGACCGCTTCGGGTATGTCTACCGGTTGCGACGGGTCACCGCCGGGCTCATGCGGAAGGACGAGTGGTTCAACACACATATCTAAGCTTCGCTCCTTTCTTTAGTTAGGTAGTGGAATTGTTTTGTGCCTAACCAATTTAGGAGCGTGAGAAATCAATGTCAAGGTACCAAACTTATAGTTACGGCGTTTTACCAAACGCCGTAACCGCTCGACGCTGCAAACGCTCCCTGCGCTACACTTAGTCGCACTGTGGCGCTGCTGCGCCGTGCCCGAACCAAGGGAGACCCTCATGAAGAACACTCAGCTGCTGCTGATCAACGATATGTGCGGCTACGGCAAGGTCGCGCTTTCCGCCATGCTGCCGGTGCTGTCGCACATGGGCTACCGCATCCACAACCTGCCGACGGCACTTGTGTCCGATACGCTCAACTATCCCAAGTTCTACATCCACGACACCACCGAGTACGTGCGCCAGAGCCTCGCCATCTGGGAGGAGCTCGGCTTTGAGTTCGACGCCATCTCTACCGGCTTTATCGTGACCGAGGAAGAGACGCGCATCATTTCGGACTTCTGCCACCGTCGCGCGCAAAAGGGTACCAAGGTGTTCGTCGACCCCATCATGGGCGACAACGGCAAGCTCTACGCCGGCGTGCCCGAGTCCACGATCGGTCTCATGCGCAGCCTGCTCGAGTGCGCCGACTATGCGGTGCCAAACTACACCGAGGCGTGCCTGCTCACCGATACGCCCATTGCCGAGCAAATCACGCCCGATGAGGGCCGCACTCTTGTGGATGCCGTGCGTGCCCTGGGCGCCAAGTCGGTGGTCATTACGAGCGCTGTGGTCGACGGTGCGAATGTCGTCATCGGTTACGACCATGTGGCGGGGGAGTGCTTCACGATTCCCTTCGAGCTGATTCCGGTCTACTTTCCGGGCACGGGCGACACGTTCTCGGCGGTGCTTGTCGGCCGCGTTATGGCCGGTTGGAGCCTGCAGCGCGCGACGAGCGATGCCATGCGTGTGGTAGCGGAGCTCATCGAGCGCAATGCCGACCAGGAGGATAAGTCCGCCGGCCTTCCCATCGAGGCCTGCCTGGATGTGATTGACCATGAGTAACGCCGACGAGAGCAGCACCGAGGCGGCGGGCGAGAACAAGCCGCTCGGTGCCCCGCGCGGCAGGCGCCCACGTATTCGCATTAGCTGCGTGGACCAGCTGGGCACATGCCGCTGCCATCACGGGCACAAGCCGGGTGACGTCTTCGACTTCGACCGAGACCGCGGCAAGATGTGTGCCATGGCCTGCCATGTGGGATTTCCCTATATCGATATCCTGCGCTATGGCGGGACCGTGCCCGGCAACGAGCCAGGCACGGCAAAGTTCTGCTGTCCCGAGGTCGATACGCTGAACGTCTGGCTTGCTGAGATCGTCGACGAGTAGTCGAGCGCAATGTGACAAAGGGACAGTTCTTTTGTCACATTCGCCGGTGGTGCCCCTTCTATTATGCTTGTAATCTCAAATCTCTGCATTTCATCCGATTTTAGGTTCTAAAAATTCTGCGTTTCATCGATAATCAAGCGTATAAAACTTTGCATTTCATTTGATGACACTGAGGGGAGAGCCTATGCTGCGCAGGAAAATAGCTGCAGAGCTGGAGCGCTGGCTGAAGTCTGCCGAGCAAAAGGCCTTATTCATTACGGGTTCTCGCCAGATTGGCAAAAGCTATTCGATTCGCGCATTTGGCAAAGCCAACCATGCAACCTACATCGAGCTTAACCTCATGGAAAATCGCCAGGCAAAAGATGCTCTTCTCGAGGCGCGGGATGCCGATGATTTCATCAGCAGGGTGACGCTTCTTTCGGGAAAGTCGATTGCACCAGGCAAAACGCTCGTGTTTATCGATGAGGTCCAAGAGGCCCCCGACATCATGACGATGGCAAAGTTCCTTGTTGAGGACGGGAGATGCCGCTGGGCGTTTTCGGGGTCAATGCTCGGGACCCAGTTCAAGGGCGTCAGGTCCTATCCCGTGGGGTATGTCCACGAGCTTAGGATGTTCCCGCTCGATTTTGAGGAGTTTTGCTGGGCAACCGGAGTGAGCGAGGGGGCTCGCCAAACGATACGTGACGCGTGTATCAGCGAGAGGCCCATTCCTGATTACATTCATGACGCGATGATGGCAAACTTCAGGACCTATACCGTTGTCGGCGGAATGCCGGAGGTCGTGCAGCGTTTCCTTGACACGCAGGGCGACCTTGCCTCTGTTCGTCAGCTACAGTTAGAGCTCAACGAACAGTACCGACGGGATATTTCCAAGTATGCAAGCGGGCGTGCCCTTCAGGTGCAGAGCATCTACGATCAGCTCCCCATTATGCTTGAGGGCGAACACAAGCGTTTCGTGCTCAATTCCATTGACCCCAAGGCGCATTATGAGAAGTACCAGCGAGATTTTGTCTGGCTTGTCGATGCCGGCGTTGCTCTCAAAGCCGATATCGTAACCGAGCCAAAGTCGCCCCTGCTCAAGACGGCACGGCCATCGCAGTTCAAGCTATACCAATCGGATACGGGCATGTTGATGGCGCGCTACCCCGTTGGAGTCGCCCAAGCGGCGTATCTTGATAGCAAGGAGCCCAATCTGGGCGGCATTTACGAAAACGTGGTGGCCCAGCAGCTGGCTGCCCAAAATCGCCAGCTTTACTACTATCAGACAAAAAAGCGCGGTGAAGTGGACTTTGTGGTCGATGGGCCGGATGGGACGGCTGTTCCGATCGAGGTTAAATCGGGCTCCTATTACCACGCGCACGCTGCGCTCGGTCATGTGCTTGATACGGCTGAATATGGCGTAAGGCTCGGGATTGTTTTCTCGAGAGGCAACGTTGAGCGCAACGGAGCGGTTCTCTATTTGCCGCTATATGCGACCTGGGCCCTTTCGGATGTTTTGGGCGACTCCTGCGTCGAGGGGATAAAGCTGGAGGTCAAGCCGGTCTAGGGCCAGTCCCGGATGTGGCAAAGGGGCAGTCCCTTTGTCACATTCATGAGCGTGGATTTTCTCCCGTTTAGAGCGCACTCGAGCGCTCAAAGTGGGAGAAAACCCACGCTCGTTTTATGCCGATGGCGTGGCCCGTGTGCCCGCGCCGCCCGAGCGCCTACAGCTGCTCGAGCATGGCGGTGCAACCGGCGAGTACATCGCGGTAGGTGGCGTCGAAATTGCCGGTGTACCAGGGGTCGGCCACGTCGCCGGGGCGATCGGTCCAATCGAGCAGGCGCGAGATCTTGCCATCGGGGTCCTTCCCAAAAAATCGGTACAGGGCGCGGGCGTTCTCGTCGTCCATATAGACAATGTGGTCCCAGTCGCCATACTCCGCGCGACGCACCTGACGTGCGCGATGTGCGACGACGGGAATCCCGACCTCGCGTAGCTTGGCAACGGTACCGTGGTGTGGCGGGTTGCCGATCTCCTCGGTCGAGGTCGCAGCGGAATCAATGACAAACTCGCCCGCGCGCCCGGCGCGCCGCACTAGCTCGGTAAACACGGACTCAGCCATCGTCGAGCGACAGATATTTCCATAGCAGATAAAAAGAATGCGTTGCATGAGCGGCTTCCTTTCTAGGCGGTCGCGCAGGGCTTACAGACTGCTCTTGAGGCAGTTTGCTCCAATAAAGCCCGCTGCGTACAAGGGGAGGTGGCGCAGCTCGCGCCCGTCATCGGTTTCGCTGCGGGAAAAATTGTTCTCGGACAAAATGTAGGCATATGGCGATCGGGCTTTGTCCATAAACGACCCGAGGGTTCTCGCGCGCACGTTACGTGCGGACTTTACTTCGACGGGCACAATTTCCATACGGTCGGTCTGAAGTAAAAAATCGAGCTCGCCGGTCGTCTTCCAAGACGACGGCGGCACCCAGTAATACGTCTGCAAGCTATTGCCCGAAAACGCTTGCATGACCGAGTTTTCCGCCAGGGCGCCTCGGAAATCGGAAGATAGCGCTATGGCGGAATCCTCTTTGAGGTCGAGCCAGAGCCGCGGGTTGATGCCGAGTTTGTAGAACATGAGGCCGGTATCGAGAAGATAGACCTTAAAGAAACTTCCATCTTCGTCGTCGAAGGGAACGAGGGGAGGCTCGATGCCTTCGGTCAGGTTGTTGACCGATATGATGCCGGCGCCTTCGAGCCAGTCGAGCGGCTCGATAAGCTTGGCGCGACGGCCTCCGCGTTCGACCTCGGAGTACTTGAATTTTTTTGTGGACGATCTCAGCAGCTGGGACGGAATGGAGCGCCAGACCTTGCGCGCCGCCACGCCGCTGATCCCGTTTTCGGGGTCGGTCATATCAGCGGTATAGGTCTCGTCGATTTCGCGCTGCTCGACGCGCGCATCCTCGATGGATAACGTCTTGCGATATGCGTTGACGGCGGCGGGCATGCCGCCCACGATCTGGTATCGATGAAACAGGCTGAGCGCGGCTTGGTGCACGGCGTAGGTCTCGAGCGTGCCGGCGTGGGTACGAATGGCATTGACCATCTGCTCCTCGTCGAGCGCCCAGAGAAACTCCTCGAACGACATAGGATGCATGGTCTCTTGACGAACGCCGCTGGGAAAAGGCAACTTGCGCTTGCGCGTGGCGACGCCGAGCTGACTGCCGGTCGCGCATATGCGCCAGCCCGAACCCGAAAAAAAGCGAAGCGAGTTGAGCGCCCGTTCGCAGAGCTGCACCTCGTCAAACAGGATGAAGGCGGTTTCTTTGCGAATGGGGGTGCGTTTATAGTCTGAGATTCGCGCCACGATGGCGTCAACGTCGTCGGTGGGACAGTCGAACAGCGGAGCGATCAGCTCAAGATCGGTCTGAAAGTCGAGTTTGACAAACGCATCGCCGGCGATCCGTCTGCCGATTTCCTCGGCAACGTACGTTTTGCCTACGCGTCGCGCACCACGGATGAGGAGGGGGCGCGACGCGTCCTTTGTCGCCCATGATTCGATAACGGATTCGATTGATCTGCGCATGGGGCCGCCTTTCCAATTTCGTGTACTTCAGATACATAGTTTAGTACGATTTCATGTACTTGGAATACACGAAATAGTAGAAAAGTGTGTATCTGAAGTACCCGAAATTGCACTACTGGAGCTTGCAGGCGGATAAACACTACTCGTATGGGACGGTTTTCACCGGTTGCTCGCCACCTTGGGCTATGTTCGCCCCTATGCCTGCATCCGGGGCTGTGCTGATTGACGACGGCGCTCCCAGCGAGCCAACTTAATCGTCACCAGCGTGAGCGCCCAGGCCACAAGCGAGAACACGGCACCGACCGCGCCTACATATGCAATGCCAACTCCGCTTACCACGGCGCCGCCCACTGCGGTGCCAAACGAGATGCCGACGTTAAACGCCATGGGCTCAACCGAACTTGCGAGTACCATCGACTTGGGGTGGCGGCTGCGTGCCACATCCATAAAGTGTGTGATGCACGACACCGAGAACAGGTACATGAGCAGCGCCAAGCTAAAGACAAAGACCAGCGCGAGCGGCATGGTGCCGCCCAAAGCAAACAGCCCGAGTAACGCCGCAGCCTGCAGCACAAACGTCACAAGCAGCGCCTTCATGCCAAAGCGCGCATCGATCCACCCGCCCAGGATGTTCGAGATCAGGCAGAACACGCCGTAGGCCATGAGCGTGGTGCTGGCTTCGACCGTGCCCATGCCCAGCACCTGCTCAAGATAAGGCGTCACGTAGCCGTAGAACACATAGACCGAGCCCACGCCAAACAAAAAGATGAGCATGCCGGTGATGATGCTCGGCTCGCGTAGCAGACCCGCCTGTTCGCGAAAGGTGGCAGGCTCGTCGGTTTGCCCAGCGCGCGGCATAAACGCCACGAGCGCTCCGCAGATCAGAACGGCAAAGGCCAGCGTGCCGTACATGGCCACGTGCCAATCGAGCGTGTCGGCCACAAACTTGCCGATCGAAGTGACAAAGACCATTGCCACGGAAAACGCACCATATACCACCGAGATGGCAAGCGAAGTTTGCTGTGGGGACAGCAGCTCTGGGATGTACGTCACGCCCACGGCGAGCAGTGCGCCCGAGACAGAGCCCAAGATGATGCGCGAGATAAACAGCGCCTGGAAGTTGGGCGCCAACGCCATGACCAGGTTGCCGAGCACAAAGACGATGCTGTAGCACACGAGCAGCTGGTAGCGGCGGAATCGCCCCGTGCTGAGCGCGAGCACAGGCGTCGCGATAGCGTAGATCAGTGCGAACACGCTAATAAGTTGGCCTGCGGTGGCAAGCGATACGCCGAGTTCCGTCGCCAAGTCACTTTCGATGCCGATGACCACGAACTCGGAGCAGCCGAGCGAGAATCCCAACAGCACGAGCAGCGCCAGGCAGAGCTTGGTGCGCGCGGGGGAGAGCGCGGCGGCGGTTGACTTACTTTTTGGCGTGGTTGCGGCGGTCAAGGTTGTCACTCCAATGTCGCGTGAATAAGCGGGATTCAATCCCTGCAACTCTAACAGAATGTGACAAAGGGACAGTCTCTTTGTCACATTCGCGGCGTGGCTGCCGCCTAAACCGTCACAACATTCGATGAAAATCTCGAAAACGAGGAAAAACGTCGAATGTTGTGACGGTTTTCGTGTCCGGCGCGGGTGAGCTTCGGTGCCGTCTGGGGGTATAAGACTAGCGAGTGTTTATTTGCGAGGCCTAAGGGGCGCCCCGTATGGATATCGATAACTTTGAATGGTGGTATAGCGAGGGCGAGGCTCCGGACGAGGAGTGGGACGAGCCCGCGTCGCGTGACGTGTCGAGCGACGAGGACGAGACCGGCAACGATGCCGCTGTCGAGCCTGATGCCGCCTCCGATGCCGCCGAGCCCCTGACCTTTGAGCAGGCTTGGGCCCAAGCCGAGGCCGATGAGGCTAAGGCCGATGCCACGGCCACACTCGGTGAGCCGGCGGACATGTCCATCTCGCCGGCCAAGACCCCGCAGCCGCGTCACACCATCGACCCCGACAGCACGGCATCCTTCAGCATTCTCGACGTGCCCGCGCAAGGCGCCCAGGCGCCTGCGCCCACACATCGCCCCGACCTGGCTCGTGAGGAAGACGCGGGCCGCCGTTCTCCGCTCGGCCCCATCCTCATCGCCTTCATGGCCGGCGTTATCGCCTGCTCGGCAATCGGTAGCGTTTGGAGCCATGTCGAGCAGCAGCGTCAAGACGCCGCCAAGGTCGAGATGTCTGTCGAGCAATCGCTCAGCCGCACGCGCTCGGTACATGCGTCGGTCGAGGTCAAGGACGGCGCGACGTGGGACACCGCGCGTGGCGACAGCCAAATGCTCATCCACATCGTGGGGCGTACGCTCAAAGGGCAGACGATTGACGAGTATCAATACGTCAATTCCGCTGGTGACGGCATCGAGCTCAAGCCCGGCGACTACGAGCTCACCGTCGACGAACCGCCCGTCGCCACCGACGGCACGCGCTTCCGCGCCTCAAAGCGCATGGTTCCCGTGAGCTTTAACTCGCAGGCGCCCGATACGGTCGATAGCACTCCGCAGGGCGGGTTTGACCTTTACGCTATTGCTCAATAACTGCGCCTGTCGCTCAACCCCGCCGCCAAGAGTGGGACAATAGCCCTCGACACTATTGTTTACTTTTGGAGGAAGTAGCATGTCTACCGTCACTACCATCAAGCGCGGCAGCCTCACCGCGGCCATCGATTCCATGGGCGCCCAGCTCACGAGCCTTGCCCTCAACGGCAACGAGTATCTGTGGCAGGGCGACCCCGCCTTTTGGGGCAAGCATGCGCCCATCCTGTTCCCCATTGTGGGCTCGCTGCGCAACAACACGGCGACGTCTGCGGCTGGCACCTGCGAGATGCCGCGCCACGGCCTCGCGCGCATCGTCGAGCACAAGCTGGTCGAGGTTTCGGAGGACGGCTCCTCGGTAACGTACGAGATCACCGACACGCCCGAGTCGCTCAAGGCCTTTCCGTTCCACTTTAAGCTCAACATGACCTATGCCCTGACTGGTGACGCCACCCTTACGCAGACCTTTGCCGTCACCAACACCGGCGACGTGAACCTGCCGTTCTCGGTGGGCGGCCACCCCGCATTTAACGTGCCCGCCCCGGGCGCCGAGGACGAGGCGTTCGAGGATTACGAGCTGGCGTTTACCGAGGCTTGGACTAACGAGGCCCCCGTCATCACGCCCGATGGCCTTATGACGTTCGAGGGTAGCTACAAGGCCCCCGATAACTCGGACGTGCTGCCCATCACGCACCGCAGCTTCGATAACGACGCCATCATGTTCACCGATACCCCGGGCTCCACGCTCACGCTGCGCGGTCGCAAGTCGGGCCACGGCGTCAAGATCGACTTTGAGGGCTTTATGTACATCGGCGTGTGGTCTGCCGCCAACGACGCTCCGTTTGTTGCGCTCGAGCCCTGGACCGGTCACACCACCATGGACACCGAGGACGACGTCTTCGAGCACAAGGTCAACACCATCACCTTGGCTCCCGGCGCCACCGACAAGCGTACCTTTAGCGTTACCTTGCTCTAGAGGTTCCGCCGCTCGGTCGATGCTGTGCGCCGTCCAGAGCGATAATTTGTCATTCAAAAGGCAAGGCATAGACCTTCTGGTCATGCCTTGCCTTTTTCATGCCACTTGTTCGCTCTGGACGTCGCTCGCCGGCATTGCCAAAACATCGGCGTCCCCAATGACTACTGTGTGTCTATTAATTTTTCGAGCTTGTGCTGCGCTGCTGGTCGCTGGCGTATATCCTGTTAAGTCGTCAGCATACGATTCAACAGGGAAGGCAGATTATGCATTCTCCCCATCAGCGCGACGCGCATCCACAGCCGGTATGCAGCCGTCGCATCTTTTTGGGTAGCGCTCTCGCTGCGAGCGCTTCCGTCGTCGCCGGCGCGCTCGCCGGCTGTCAGCGCCCGTCCACGCTCAAGGTGGTTCAGCCCACGACGGGCGGCGGTCGCGACGACCTGTCCGATTCCGTTATCGGCAAGGACAAGATCCGCATCGGTATGGAGGCAGCCTACGCCCCGTACAACTGGCAGGTCTCCGAGGCCAGCGAGTACACCATCCCCATCGACAACGTGCAGGGTGCCTATGCCGACGGCTACGACGTGCAGATCGCCAAGATCGTCTGCAAGGCCCTCGGCGGCGAGCCCGTTGCCGTCAAGCAGAGCTTCTCGGGCCTTATCGATTCGCTCAACAACGGCCAGATCGACCTCATCATTGCCGGCATGAGTGCCACGCCCGAGCGCGAGGAGTCCGTCGGCTTTTCCGACCCGTACTTCATTGGCTACTTTGGCCTGTTCGTAAAAGAGGGCTCGCCTTACCAAAACGCCACCAAGCTCAGCGACTTTAGCGGTGCCACGGTCCTCGGCCAAAAGGACACCATGCTCGATACCGTCATCGACGAGATTCCGGGCGTTGTGCACAAAAACCCGGTCGATTCGGTTCCCACGGTGTTTTCGAACCTGCTGCAGGGTACCAGTGACGCCGTGACGTACAACACCGAGAACGAGAAGGGCTATATGGCCCAAAATCCGGGCATTGTTCCTATTCATTTTGCCGAGGGCGAGGGCTTTAAGCAGGAGGTCGCGGCAAACGTCGGCTGCCGCAAGGGCTCGGACAAGCTGCTTAAGCTCATCGACAAGACACTCAAGGGCATCAGCCAAGAGGAGCGCGACCAAATGTGGGACGCGTGCCTCGACCGTCAGCCGGCATAGGGAGGCAGCATGAAAACCATCAATCGTCTGGCCTCCTTTATCAAGGCCGACCACCGTTATGTGTACCTGGGCACGAGCGTCATCGCGGCGCTCGGCCTGGCGTTTAGCCAACGCAACCCCACGCCGCTGAGCTTCTTGGCGCCTACGGGCGTGTTCCAAGACTGCCTCTGGGCAATCCTTTGGGCCTGGCTCGTCGTGTCGGCGGCGGCGCTGGTCACCAAACTCATGCACTGGAATGACTATCGCGAAAAGTCGTCGTTCGCATCCGAGCGTTTCCGTCGTGGCGCACGCTTAGGCAGCTACGTCGTGGTCGCCATCGCGGCGGTCTTTTTCGTGGACCGTTGCGTCATGTCGTTTATCGACCTGGTGCAGGTGAGCATTGTCTCGGATTCCAACCCCAGCGACTTTTTGTCGAGCCTGGTCTACATGACCTACAAGAGCGGTGACTTCTTCATCCGCGGCATCGAGATCACCATCGCACTTGCGACCTTCGGCACCGTCATCGCCTTTTTCCTGGCGCTGCTCCTTGTGTTTTTGCGCATTCAGACGTTCGACCGCGTGGATAACGACCTCACGCGCTTCTTTAAGAGCATCGGCCGTGGCTTTGCGACCGTCTACTCTACCATCGTGCGCGGCACGCCCATGATGGTCCAGGGCCTGCTCATCTATTACGCGGGCTTCACCGTTTTGCGCGGCATGGGCTTCGAGACCGCCCAGGCCAACCAGATTTGGAGTACCTTCACCGCCGGCCTCGTCACCATCTCGCTCAACTCCACTGCCTACATGATGGAGGTCCTGCGCGGCGGCATCGAGTCCATCGATCCCGGCCAGGCCGAGGCGGCGCGCTCGCTGGGCCTGTCGCAGTGGCAAGCCATGCGCAAGGTCGTGTTCCCCCAGGGCATTAAAAACGCGATTCCGGCGCTCACCAACGAGCTCATCATCAACATCAAGGATTCGTCGGTGCTCTCGGTCATCGGCGTGTTCGACCTCATGTACGCTACCACCACCGTCGCCGGCGTGTACTACCGCCAGATGGAGGTCTACTGCGTGGCGCTCGTGGTTTACCTGATCCTGACGCTCGTGGCGAGCCGCCTGCTCGAGGCCTTTGGCAAAAAGCTCGGCGCCGAGGCCCCGGCAACGCTGCCCAGCTCCAACTAGGCTCAAGACGAGGAGAATCATCATGGCAGATATCGCCACTACCGGTACCGCGGCCGCCGCACAGACCAATGGGCCGCTCATTCGCGTCGAGGGCCTGCGCAAGAGCTTCGGCTCGCTCGAGGTGCTCGAGGGTATCGACTTGTCCGTCAATCCCGGCGAAGTCGTTACCATTATCGGCGCTTCGGGTTCGGGCAAATCGACCTTTCTGCGCTGCCTCAACCTGCTCGAGACCCCGGACGCGGGCCATATCTGGTTCCATGGCCAGGACCTCACGGCCGAGCGCTGCAACATTAACAAGCTGCGTGAGGACATCGGCATGGTGTTCCAGGGCTTTAACCTGTTCAACAACATGGACGTGCTCGACAACTGCACGCTCGCGCCCGTCACGCTCAAAAAGATGAGCAAGTCCGAGGCTGAAAAAATTGCGATGGAGCATCTGACGAGCGTGGGACTCGAAAAGTTCGCGCACGCCGCCGTGGGTCGCCTGTCCGGTGGTCAAAAACAGCGCGTTGCCATCGCTCGTGCCCTATGCATGAACCCGCAGATCATGCTGTTCGACGAGCCGACCTCCGCGCTCGATCCCGAGATCGTGGGAGAGGTGCTCGAGGTCATGCGCAAACTCGCTGCCGACGGCATGACCATGGTCGTCGTCACGCACGAGATGGCCTTTGCCCGCACGGTGTCCGACCGCGTGGTCTTTATGGACAAGGGCGTGGTGCTCGAGGATGCCGCGCCGGCCGAGCTCTTCGGCAACCCCAAGCACCGGCGTACCCGCGAGTTCCTCTCGCGCTATCTCGAGGACAAATAACCGACCGCAAACGCTTATGTGGCAGGGCCGCTCCGGTGGGGCGGCCCTCGTCATCACAATCGAAAGGATGTCATGGCCGAGGTTTGGCGCTTCTTTGCGCATGAGGATGATTTTGCTGATTTGGACAAGGCCGGCGCATGCGAGCGCCTGGGCCGCGTGCTGTCGTTTCCGACCATTTCGAGCATGGATGCCGAGGCGGTGGACTGGCAGCCGTTCGACGACCTACGCGCCTATATGCAGCAGGCCTGGCCGCGCGTGTTCGCGGCGGGCGAGGTCGAGCTCATCGATCATTCGTTGCTGGTGACGCTTTCCGGCTCCGACCCTGCCCTTAAGCCCGTCATGCTCATGGGGCACATGGACGTGGTCCCCGTGGTGCCGGGCACCGAGGACGATTGGACGCACGACCCCTTTAGCGGACAGGTGGACGACGCCTACATTTGGGGCCGCGGCGCCGTCGACATGAAAGACCAGGTCGCAGGTATTCTCGAGGCGGTTGAGTATGCGCTGGCGCACGGCTGGCAACACGAACGAACCCTGCTGCTGGCCTTTGGCCAGGATGAGGAGACCACGCAGTGCGGCGCGGGTGCCATTGGCCGCGTGCTCGAGGAGCGCGACGTTGAGCTTGAGTACCTGATTGACGAGGGCGACTATCGTATCGTTGAGGCTGCCGAGTACGGCGCGGGCGAGGGCTGGCTTATGCATGCCGATCTCGCGGAGAAGGGCTACGCCGATATCGTGCTCAGGACGAAGAGCGAAGGCGGGCATTCTTCCAACCCTTACGGCGGCACGTCGCTCGAAGTGCTCAGCCGCGCTATTGCCGCGATTTGCGATATCGAGTGGCCGGCGCGTGTGACCGACCTGCTTGCCGCGCAGCTCGTCGAGCTGGGGCTTTATACCGCAGACGAGATTGCTGCCAGCAAGGATGCCATCGTGCGCGACTGCCTCGCCAGCAAAAAGCTGTACCCGCTTGTAACCACCACCTGCGCGCCCACGCAAATCGAAGGCGGCAGTACCGGTGCCAACGTAATGCCGCAGGATATGTGGGCCAATATCAACTTCCGCATGCTCGAGGGCACGAGCGTGGCCGATGTCGTGGCCTGCTGCCACGAGGCCGTTGCCACCGCTGGGCTCGCTGGCCGAGTCGAGGTCGAGCTGGGCCCCGGCAGCTCCGAGCCCTCGCCGTCCCCGCGCGTGGGCGGTCCGGGGCTCGAGACCGTTCGCGCCATCGCCGCCCGCTATTTCCGTGATCCCAAGGGGACGGAGGAAAACGGATCGTCTGCGGTGGGCCAAGAGCCGATCAGCATCGTGCCCTCGACCGTGATTGGCGCAACCGATGCCGCCAACTACCAGCGCATTTGCCGCGAGTGCATCCGCTTCTCCGCCTTTGTGGTCGACGATGACGAATGCGACCGCGGCGTCCACGGCACCAACGAGCGCATCACCCGTCGCGCCTACCTCCAAGGCACCCGCTTCCTCATCGCCCTGCTCCGCACGCTCTAGAATGTGACAAAGGGACTGAGCCGATTTCATCGGTAATGAGACAAAAACTGTAATAGAAAAAGGCTAAGATATCTTAAGAGACATATGCTGGGGTTGGTATTCCTTGAACGACCGCGGGCATGTGCCAGACCGCCTCGGCCCCCGGGGAGCGCCCGGGCAGGTCGCCGTGTGACTGGGGAGGAAATTATGCAGGAGCTCAGAGAGATGACGTCTCGACTCGTGAATATTGCTACCGGGGGGGGGGTGTCTAAGCAGGGAACTTCCTGGTGAACACCGGCCGCGCGAGCGGTGGTCCGTCATGTCTTGTGGCCGTCGTCGCGGGCTGCGCTCGGTCTCGCCATATGCGATTGTTCTGGCCCTCGCCATCGCGCTGACGGCGAGTTTCTTCCTGCCGCTTCGTGCCGAGGCGGCAATTTCGGACCACACGGTTCCGACGATTTCGCCTTCGGGGACAACAATCAACCTGTTTGATTACTGGGTGAATCCCGATAACCATCTGTCGGTTTCCGGCAACGGCGGCATCAACAAGAACCACCGCTTCCAGTTCAAGGATCAAGGAGCCAGCGAGGAACTTAACCAGTATACGGGTGGCTCCCGGGTCCGCACCGGCATCGTGAACAATGTTCTTGCCGGTGGTTACCCGATACTCACCGACCGCTGGGAGGGAGAATCCCTCGGCTACCTGTTTGATTCCTCCGTCCAGACGGGCAAGATATCCCATATGGGTGTGACGGGTCTGTTGCAGGCCAAGGGTGGCTACTACGAGTATGACAGCTCGCGGAACTACGCGGCGTACAACGCCAATAAGAATGCATTTGATGTCTACAATGCTGCCGGCGTTATGCAAGCGGGGGCTGAGCCTCATTCAGTAGGCCAGTTCTTCCCCTTCGATGCGGCCGATGAGGTATTCAAGGAAGAGGACGGCAAACTCGTCCCGAACGGCATTACGTCGCAGAACAACGGACCCCTCAACCATTATTTCGGCCTCTCCATGTCGTCGCGCTTCGTGCAGCCGAAGGATGGCAAAACGAACGCTGACAAGCCCATGACCTTTGAGTTCGCCGGAGACGACGACGTCTGGGTGTTCATTGACGATGTCCTCGTGGGCGACATTGGCGGTATCCACACCAGTGCTGATCTGACCATTAACTTCCAAACGGGCGACATCAGCGTTAACAATTCCGCAAATGGCACGCTGAAAAGCAAGTTCAAGGATGCGGGGCGGGATATTTCGGGCTTCAACGGCAACACCTTCGCTGACGGCACCAGCCACACGCTCAAGTTCTTCTACTTGGAGCGTGGCGCCACCGACTCCAACATGAAGCTCAAGTACAACCTCGTGACGGTTCCCGAGTCCGACATTATCAAGTTCGACCAGGATGGCGGTCTGGTGGAGGGCGCTCAGTTCGCGCTGTACAAGACAGACGAGCGCTTCACTGACACGACCACTGATCAGAAATACCTTCTTGGCTCCGGCACCACGGACGCGGATGGACAACTGACGCTCACGAATGACGATGACAACGGCGTCATCAACTTCGACGATCTTTACAAGCTAGGTTGCCGGTACTACCTCCTGAAGGAAACGAAGGTGCCCGAGGGATACCGCTCGAGTCTCACGGCGACGGATGGCAGCATGCAGTTCGAGTATGTGCCCACGAGCGACAAGGGCGGCGCGGGCGGCGTCATCATCAACCGCGGCGGTATGGACCAGGACAGCGTCGTGTGGAAGAACGGTGCGTTCGCTGGCGCGAAGGAGACCATCACCGCGCCGTCGACCGTGTACCAGGCGGACGATGACTCGATGAAGCCAGGCAATACTGTTGATATGAAGCGCGGCACCCTGTTCGCAGTAGTTTTCAAGCGCGATAAAAGCAAGAACGCCTGGCACGCCGTGTCGGGCGACCCGACGAAGGGGTATACCCTCGCCGGCGCCCAGGGCATGGCCGGCGCCATCGAGGCGGCGAAGAAGGACCTGTACGCCTTCACGCTCAACACTAGCGGCCAGTACCAGGTAGAGATTCCGTATCTGCCCGGTGACATCTCCAAGTACTACTACTTGCTGAGCGGTGATGCCCGCAAGAATGCCGAGTACGCGGTGGCCATCTACTACACAGCGGCGAGCTCCATCGCCGACGCGAATACGGACAACACGGTCCATGTGTTCAGTGATGACCTCCCCGGTGACCAGGTGAACTTTAAGCGGCAGTTCGCCACGAGCCTGCTCGTCACGAACATCCAGAACCGCCTGTTCGTGCAGAAGACCGATACCGAGGGCAACCCCGTAGACGGCGCGAAGTTCGGCTTGTACACGGACGGTCAGGTGACAACAGACGCGAACGGCAAAGTCGTGCTCAACGGCGACCAGATCCCCTACGACACCTTGACGACGGGGCAGGTCAGCAACCCGATCCAGCTCGAAGGGGCGGGCATATTCCCGTGTACGAGCGACGGCAACAAGCCGCTCGTGAAGGGCGCCTACTTCCTAAAGGAGGTCTCGGCGCCCAAGGGCTTCCTGCTTAACGACACGCTCACCAAGGTGATTGTGGACGATTACGGCGTCCATGCCGATGCTGGTACGGCCGATGACGGCGTCTCGACGTTCGTGGGGCCGGGCACGCTTATGAAGAGTCTGGGCCAGTTTGGCGCAGAGGGCGACATCGACAACACACTCACGTGGATCAAGGGTATGCGGCAGACATCGGATGGCGTGACCGATGGCGGTAATCTTTCGTGGAGCGATGTCGATTCCGCCGGTGCCGGCGACACGGTACACCTCAAGTACGGCGCCAACGGACGTATCTACCAGTATGGGCCCACCAAGGCGGGCGAACCCTACCGCCTGGAGACCGAGACGGGCTGGATACGTATGGGCATCACGCAGGATGAACCTGGTGTCACTAATGCGAAGGGCGCCCGCGCCGATCTGGGCGACATGAACCTGAATGCCCTGTTCACGGGCGCCACCTGCGTGCGCGTGGCGAACGAACGCGAGGCGAGCCTCGAGGTGACGAAGAAGGTTGACGTGCCCGATGGCCTGACGGGCAATAAGGACGCGGGGTTCACCTTCAAGTTCACCGTGCCCGAGGGGAAGACCTACAAGGCTGCAGTGTTCGAGAAGGCGGGGACTGCGGGCGAGCGGCGGGTCGGCAACGTGTTCAACCTGACGAACGGCTATTCACAAACCATCAAGGCCGACGAGACGATTCGCGTGTACGGTCTTAGCGAGGGCGACGAGTACACGGTGCAGGAGCTGACCGGCGCAGACCAGATGCCCGCGGGCTATAAGCTGACCGGCCGCAAGCAGGGTGACAAGAATCTGACTGAAGAAGGCGATAGCATCTCGGGCAGGATTGCCCCGCAGAATTCCGACGGCACGGTGGCCAAAGACAACAAGCTGGTGTTTACCAACACTTACACGGCGGAAGCCAGCGACAAACTGACCCCACAGGTAACGAAGAAGATCTCCGGCACCGAGAGGACGGACAAGAAGTTCTCGTTCACGCTGGCTGCCACGTCGAAGACGAAGGATAAGATTGACGCCGGCGATCTGGAGGATGACGGTCTAAAGGGTGACACACCCTCGGAGTCCAAGACCACGAAGGGGGAGATCACCGGCAAGGACGGTCAGCCCCTCAACTTCTCCGACATGACATTCAACAAGGCAGGCGACTACACGTTTACGCTCACCGAGGCCTACGGGGAAGATGACGATCCTAATACGACTGGTGTGCAGAACGCTGGTTGGACGATGGACGATTCCACCTACACCGTCACGGTGAAGGTTGAGGACAAGAATGCCAAGCTGACTGTCACAGGCGTGGCGGTGGAAAAGGACGGCGATGACAAGAGCGAGACGCTTGAGGTCAAGAAAGGCAAGGTGAACCTCGCCACCTTTACCAACAGCTATGCTGCGAAGGGTTCCGTGACCCTGGCGGCGAAGAAGCACTTTACGGGCGGTGCGCTCGCGGAGAACGATTTCTCGTTTGCTCTGTACAAGGGTGACAAGGCGGAAGGCACGCCCCTTGAGATCGTCACGAACGACGAGAACGGCAACATTACCTTCCAGCCCATCAACTACACCGAGGCCGGTGACTACGACTACACCATCAAGGAGGTGAAGGGCGCCGACCTGACCGTCGTCTACGACGGTCAGGAAGTGAAGGTCAAGGTCAGCGTCACCGATAACAAGAACGGCACGCTGGGCGCAACCGCCACCTACGGCGGCGATGAGGCCGTTCCGACCTTCACCAACTCGAAGCCGACGGCGGACGTCACCGTTGAGGCCACGAAAGTTCTCGCGGGCAAGGACCTGACGGCCGATGCGTTCACCTTCGGCTTGTACGACCAGGACGGCAATGAGGACGCTCGCGGCACCAACGATAAGAATGGCAAGGTCAAGCTGACCGTCAAGGGCCTGAACCTGGGCGAGTACGACTACACGCTCAAGGAGGTCGCTGGCAGCGATTCGACCATCACCTACGATTCCACGGAGGTGAGGGTTCACGTCTCGGTGAAGGCGGAGGGCGACAAGGCGAAGGCGACCGTCACTTACGACGGCAAGAACGATATCCCGACCTTCAAGAACACGTATCAGCCCGCCGAGACCTCGGTGACGCTCGCGGCGAAGAAGGCCTATGTGAAGTCCGACAGCACGCCGGCTGCGCTCAAGGGCGGCGAGTTCGCCTTCGGCCTGTACGAGGGCGATCTGACGGCCGAGCAGCTGAAGGGCAAGCAACCCATCCGGAGCGCCAAGAACGGCGAGGACGGCACCGTCACCTTCCCGGCCATCAACTACACCAAGGCCGGCGAGTACAAGTACACCATCGTGGAGAAGAAGGGCGACCTGTCCCACGTGACCTTCGACGACGCGGTGCACCATGCCGCGGTGAAGGTCATGGACAAAGCTGGCAAGCTGGACGCCGCCGTTGCCTACGATGGTGACAAGGACGATGCCCCCACCTTCACGAACACCTACACCGCAAAGGGATCCGTGGAGCTGACGGCGACCAAGGTCGTTGCGGTCGCGCCGGGCTTCACGCACGACACCAAGCTGAAGGGCGGCGAATACACGTTCGAGCTGAAGGACGCCGACGGCAAGGTGCTCGACACCGCGAAGAACGAGGCCGATGGCACGGTGAAGTTCACGCGCGACTTCGAGCTCGCCGACCTGGGCGGCGCCGCGAGCAAGGACTTCGCCTACACCATCGCGGAGAAGCCGGGCGCGGAGGCCGGCATGGTCTATGACAACCATACCCTCTCCTATACGGTGACGGTCACAGACGATGGCGCCGGTACGCTGACGGCCACACCGCAGGTAACGAGTGGAGACAAGACCTTCACGAACACGTACCGCCCGAAGGAGACCTCGGTAACGCTCAAGGCGACGAAGCGCTTCACGGGCGGTGAGCTCGCGGGGAGTGACTTCACGTTCCAGCTGCTCGACAAGGACGGCAGCGTGGTCCAGACTGTCCAAAACGAGAAGGACGGCAAGGTCGCCTTTGCAGCCATCGACTACGCTACGCCGGGCGACCACGACTACACCATCAAGGAGGTGAAGGGCGCCGACTCGACCGTCGTCTACGACGCGAAGGGCGTGAAGGTCCACGTCAAGGTCACCGACGAAAAGGGCGAGCTGAAGGCGACCGTCACCTACGACGGTGAGAAGGCCGTGCCGACCTTCACCAACACGAAGCCGACGGCGGACGTCACCGTTGAGGCCACGAAAGTTCTCGCGGGCAAGGACCTGACGGCCGATGCGTTCACCTTCGGCTTGTACGACCAGGACGGCAATGAGGACGCTCGCGGCACCAACGATAAGAATGGCAAGGTCAAGCTGACCGTCAAGGGCCTGAACCTGGGCGAGTACGACTACACGCTCAAGGAGGAGAAGGCCGGCCAGTCCGTCGACGGCGTGGCCTACGACGCCAAGGAAGTCAAGGTCCACGTCAAGGTAGAGCAGAACCAGGACGACAACAACAAGACGAAGGTGACCGTCACCTATGACGGTACCGCTACGGCTCCCACCTTCAACAACACCTACACCGCAAAGGGATCCGTGGAGCTGACGGCGACCAAGACCATCAAGGTTGCGGACGGCTTCGATCACACGACGAAGCCTGCGGACGGCGAGTTCACCTTCGACCTGAAGGACGCTGCCGGCAACGTGATCGCCACCGCGAAGAACGATGCAAACGGCAAGGTCTGCTTCACGCGCGAGTTCCAGCTCTCCGACTTGGACGGCGCCGCGAGCAAGGACTTCACCTACACCATCGTGGAGCAGCCGGGCGCGGAGCCGGGCATGGTCTATGACAATCATGCCCTCACCTATACGGTGACGGTCACAGACGGCGGGAACGGAGCACTGAATGCGAAGGCGATCGTGATGAGCGCATCCGGCTCGGATACCTTCACCAACACCTACCAGCCGGCCGCGACCGGTCTGGCCCTCGGTGCGCAGAAGAGCTATGTGAAGAAGGACGACAACACGCCGATCGTCCCCAAGGACGGCGAGTTCACCTTCGATGTGTACGAGGGCAAAATGACTGCTGAGCAGCTTGCCGGGGCCAAGCCCGTCCGGACCGCGACCAACGGCGCGGACGGAAGTGTTAACTTCGATGCCTTCTCCTACGCGAAGCCGGGCACGTACGAGTACACTATCGTGGAGCGGAAGGGTGATCTGGCCTACGTGACCTACGACGACGCGGTGCATCATGCCGTGGTGACGGTTGTGGACAATGCCGGCACGCTGCAGGCGAGCGTCGCCTACGACGGCGCGGACGCCACGAAGCCCACCTTCACCAACACCTACAAGGCGAAGGCGACGAACTCCGGCGCGATCGCCCTCACCAAGAGCGTTGACGTGCACGACGGCAGCTATCAGCTAAAGGCGGGAGACTTCGCCTTCGAGCTGGTGGGGTCTGACGGTACGGTGCTCCAGACCCAGAAGAACGACGCCAAGGGCAAGGTTTACTTTAACGAGCTGACCTTCGACCATGCGGGCACCTTTCCCTTCACGGTCCGTGAGGTGCAGCCGACGGACGGCGCGCCGGGCGTGCCGGGCGTGACCTACACCGGCAAGACGTACACCCTGACCTACGTGGTGAAGGACAACAACGACGGCAAGCTGGTGGTAGAGAGCTCTACGGTGAAACCGAGCGAGGGCACCGAGAACGGCGTCACCCCCAATACCATGACGTTTGCGAACAGCTACCAGCCGGGTCAGACCTCCTACCAGATCTCTGGCACCAAGGTGCTTGAGAATGCCGACCCGGCCACCACGCGGACGCCCGCCGATGGCGAGTTCACATTCGCGCTGATTGACGTGGCCACCGGGCAGGAGATCGACCGGACCACGAACGTGGGTAAAGCGTTTACCTTCAAGGCCATCTCGTACACCGCAACTGGTTCGCATGCGTACCAGGTGAAGGAGGTTGCGGGCCAAGATGGCACCATCACTTACAGCGATGCGGTGCTGGACGTAACGGTGAACGTGACCGATGACGGCAGCGGCCAGCTGACCGCGACGGCGAACAAGACGGCTGCGGATCTGACCTTCACCAACACCTACACGCCGACGGCAACGACGGTGACGATTACCGGAACGAAGGCTCTGACCGGCCGCGACCTGGCCGAGGGTGAGTTCTTCTTCGACCTGAAGGACGCCGACGGTAACGTGGTGCAGACGGTGCAGAACGGCGCCGACGGCACGTTCGGCTTCGCGCCGCTGCAGCTGGACAAGGTGGGGACGTACGTCTACACCGTGTCCGAGCGGGCAGGGGCGACGGCGAACGGCGTCACCTACGACACGACGGTCTTTACCGCGACGGTGACGGTGACGGAGAATGCGGAGACGCACGCGCTGGAGGCGCAGGTTGCCTACAGCAAGGGCGGCAAGGCTGCGGATGCGGTGGCGTTCAGCAACAGTTACGCGCCGGCCGCGACTGAGGTGAAGCTGGGGGCCTCCAAGGTGCTGAGCGGCGAAGACCTGAAGGAAGGGCAGTTCTCCTTCCAGCTGAAGGATGCCGACGGCAAGGTGCTGCAGACCGCAAAGAACGCGGCGGACGGCACGGTGGGCTTCGAGGCGATCTCGTACGACAAGCCCGGAACGTACGCCTACAGCATCTCCGAGGTGGACGACGGTCAGAAGAACGTGACGTACGACGCGGCCGAGCACCGGGTAACGGTGACGGTGACGGACGACGGTGCGGGCCATCTGGTGGCGACGGTAACCTATGACGGCGCCGTGGCGCCGGTGTTCAAGAACACGTACACGCCGCCGACCACCCCGCCGACGGAGCCGCCCACCAATCCGCCGAGCAAGTCACCGGTGCCGAAGGAGGAGAAGCCGGGTCTGCCGTATACGGGCGATACCAGCTTGTCGCCGATGGCCCTGGGTGGCATCGCGGGCGGCGCGGTGGTGCTGATCGCCGCAGGCGTTATCCTGCGGCGCCGGAACCGGTAGCTACGGCGGCCGAGAAGGGCTTTGATTGAGGGCGGGTGGTCGCAGGGCGCGGCCGCTCGCCCTTTTTGGTGAAAGGCTATGTTAACCCGCCGTTTGCACGTCCGGCTCCAGATGGAACTCGTACTCCGGCTCCATCATCTTCTTCCGGATCTTTTCGTAGCGCCCGTCGTCGAGCTGCTCGCGCATGAGCGACGTCCTGTCCCCGACGCGTGCGGCCTCGCGCAGCCATCTGAACCACATCAGGCAGCTGTGGAGCCTGCGGGTCGATACGCCCTTGAACCTCTCGAGGAAGTGGCCGAGCGAACCCTGCGCTTCAGCATCCTCTGGACCGTGTCCCGCTCGTACCCGGTGAGCCTGCCGTGGGTCCTCGGGACCGCCCTCGCGGCGCCCTTCCCGCCCTTTCCGGACATGGCGTCCTCCGATCTCCCGGGGCCGGCCGATCCGGCCCTCAGGGTATCGGATTCCCAAATTTATCCGTATATGTGCGGATGAATGCGGGAGGCGTTCGGATGAAGTTGTATTCAAGGAAAGAGACTGACCCTTTGTCGCATTCCGTGCGGGTTATATGCAGGTATGCCTGCGCACGCTATCATGTATGGGTTAGACCGCAACTATGTACCTCATACGCGAAGGGATGCGCATGTATCTGAAGATCGACATGTTCTAGCTGGGCTTACCCCCGCAGTGGCGCCATACGCCCTATCAATTCTGCCGATTTTCACCTTCACGCATATAAAGGAGTCCTGCCATGCGCGACAAGCTCGAAAAGATCATCAAGGCCTACGAGGAGCTCGAGAAGAAGCTTTCCGACCCGGCCGTCGCCTCCGACATCAAGGAGTTCACGCGTCTCAACAAGGAGTACGCGCACCAGTCCGACCTCATCGCCGCCTCGCGCGAGTACATCGGCGCGCTCGACGACATCGAGGCTGCCAAGGAAATGCTCCACGATACTACCGATGCCGATGAGAAGGAGATGCTCCAGATGGACATCTCCGAAAACGAGGCCAAGCTTCCCCAGCTTGAGGAAGATATCAAGTACATGCTCATCCCGAGCGACCCCAACGACGACAAGAACACCATCGTCGAGATCCGCTCCGCCGCCGGTGGCGACGAGGCGGCCATCTTCGCCGGCGACCTGTACAAGATGTACCAGCGTTTCTGCGAGTCGCGTGGCTGGAAGACCACCGTACTCGATTCCAGCCCCAGCGAGGCCGGCGGCTTTAAGTCCATCGAGTTCAAGGTCGAGGGCGACCGCGTCTACTCCGTCATGAAGTTCGAGTCCGGCGTGCACCGTGTCCAGCGCGTTCCCAAGACCGAGTCTCAGGGCCGCATCCAGACCTCCACGGCAACCGTTGCCGTGCTTCCCGAGGCCGAGGAGATCGACGTTCAGATCAACCAGTCCGACCTGCGCATCGACACTTACTGCGCCTCCGGCCCTGGCGGTCAGTGCGTTAACACCACCTACTCCGCCGTGCGTATTACCCACCTGCCCACCAACACCGTGGTGCAGTCGCAGGAGCAGCGCTCCCAGATTCAGAACCGCGAGGTCTGCATGCAGATGCTGCGTGCCCGTCTGTACGAGATGGAACTCGAGAAGCAGCAGGCCGAGCTCGGCGCCGAGCGCCAGAGCCAGATCGGCCACGGCAACCGTTCCGAGAAGATCCGTACTTACAACCAGCCCCAGGACCGCGTGACCGATCACCGTATCGGCTTCAACTCCACCTACAACGGCGTCCTTCTGGGCGATCAGCTCGGCACCGTGATCGAGGCGCTCGCCGCCGCCGAGCGTGCCGAGAAGCTGGCACAGGCCGTTTAAGTTACGGCGTTTTACCAAACGCCGTAACGGCTCGACGCTGCAAACGCCCCTAAGCGGCAATCTGACGTTCAATCGTCGGTCGCGTACCGAAGTACGCTTCCCTCCTCTTTCACGTCACCTTGCTCGCTTAGGGGCGTTTTCGCTGGCTTATGCTCAACCTGCGGCGCCTTAGAGGTAGTCATCGGGGACGTTCTTAAATGACTAGGTTGGGCACATTGCTTTGAGATGTTATTCAATCCGTCTTGATGGCCTTTAGGCTGTTTGCCTGCTTATAGCAATTGGCGGCATGTATCCGCTGTCGAAAATATTGCTCGAAAAATCGTCCAAGAAGTCGTGGGGTGATTTTTGACGCGTCGTGCGTCAAGCGATGTGGCAAGCGTTTGGTTAGATGTTGGTCAGGTTAGGGGCAACCTTGCCAAAAGCTTGACGGATGCAGATATGGACGTCGACAAATGAGCACTTTGGACGGGGCCAAACCAAAAATCTGGGCTGATTCTCGATAATCGCTTTCAATCGTCCCTTGCCAAGCGCTGGCCTCGCGTACAATCTGCTCCGACATTCGCGCGCCGCCCGGCGCTTAAGAGGGGAGGACCCCATGGCAAACGAGATCTGGACCATCAAGCGTTGTCTCGAGTGGACCAAGGAGTACCTGGCCGAGCGCGGCGAGGAGCACCCCCGTCTTTCTGCCGAGTGGCTGCTGTGCGCCGCCACGGGCCTGGCACGCATCGACTTATATATGCGCATGGACGAGACGCTTAACGCGGCCCAGCTCGAGACCATGCATGCGGCCGTCGTTCGCCGCGCCAAGGGCGAGCCGCTGCAGTACATCACCGGCAGCACGCAGTTTCGCATGATCGACGTCGCATGCGCCCCCGGTGTGCTCATTCCGCGCCCTGAGACCGAGATGCTCGTCGAGGAAGTCCTCAATTATCTGGATGCCGAGGTGCTGAGCCCCGAGGCTGCTGCCCGTCAGCGCGTTGAGCTGCCCTGGAACGACGAGGTCGAGCAGGCGCGCAAGGTCGAAGCCGCATTGGCCGACGAGCGAGCGACGGCCGAGCGCCGTGCCGCTAACCTCACGGCTGCCGATGAGGCGGCGCTAGGCAGCGACGTACTGGGCAGCCGTGCCTATGCCGAGGAACTGGCCGACCGCGAGGCCGAGGAAGCCGCCACGCAGGCAGCAGAAGCCGAAGCCGCGGAAGCCGCCGAGCCCGAGCTTGACGAATACGGCATTGCCATCGAAGGTGCCGACCAGGAGGCTGCCCTAGTGCGGGATGCCGCTGCGCCTGCCCCAGCCGAGCCCCGCACTGCCCGCGTTCTCGAGGTCGGCTGCGGCACGGGCTGTATCTCGCTCTCCCTTGCCTGGGAGCGCCGCGGCCACGTTACCTGCACCGCCACCGATATCGAGCCGCGCGCCATCGAGCTGGCCACCAAAAACCGCGACGCGCTCGGGCTTACGTCCGATGAGGTCGCCTTCAGCCTCACGAACCTGGTGAGCTCCATCCCCCGCGAGGAGTGGGGCACCTTTGACGTGCTCGTCTCCAACCCTCCTTACATTCCGACCGACGTCATGCGCGCGCTGCCGCACGAGGTCAAGGACTTTGAGCCCGATTTGGCGCTCGAGGGCGGTGCCGATGGCCTTGATATCTTCCGCCGCTTGCTCAATGCGGTGCCCTATATGCTGCGCGCCGGCGGCCTGTTTGCCTGCGAGCTCTACGAGGGCGCCCTCGATGTCGCCGCCGAGCTCTGCCGCCAGGCGGGTCTCTCGGACGTGCGCATCGTCCGCGACCTCACCGATCGTCCCCGCATCGTTCGAGCCATCGTCACCGAGCCCAAACAGCGTCAGTAAAGTACGAAGCGTATTGGCGGCGCGGCGGACAGAAGCGCTGCGCCACCAATACAAAGAGACTTGTTGCTGCGCAATAACCCCTCACTTTCACCGACTACTAGAGCCGCTCACCAAACCAACATGCGCTCTGGGCAAATAGGTTGAACGTTTCGTGCGAGAATGCCCCACAGTAAACAAACTTGCACCAGAGCGTAAGGGGCTGGCATACACATGCAGACGGTCTATCGGGTATTCGAGGGAGCGCGCGAGCCGCATCGGCTCGCCGTTGAGCGTACGGCCGAGGTACTCCGCTGTGGCGGCTTGGCCCTGATCCCGACCGAGACCGTCTATGGTGTCGCCGTGGCAGTCAACGCCTTCTCGGACGCCGTGCCCCAAGATACAAGTGAATTCCCATCGTGGCCGCGCGATCCGCAGGCTGCCGTTAACGGCGCCGCAGTCCCTGCGCTCGGCACCGGCTATCGCCGTATCTTCACTCTCAAGCAACGTGAACTCACGCAAACCGTCGCTTGGCTGGTCGATGGCGTCGAAGCGCTCGACCGTTATGGCGTGGATATCCCGGAAGATGCCCGCGTGCTCGCCCGACGATGCTGGCCGGGCGCCCTGACTATCGTGGTCAAGGCGGCCCCCTGTGTGCCGACCTTTATGCGCGCCGCCGACGACACGGTGGCCCTTCGCGCATCGGCCTCGCCCGTGGTGCAGGCGCTCATCCGCGCGTGCGGCAGCCCTCTTGCCTGCACGAGCGCCAACACGCACGGCGCGCCTTCGCCGGCAAGCTTTGCCGCCGTCGAGGGTCGCATCCTGGAGGGGGTCGATGTTGCCGTCGACGCCGGTGAGACCCCGTGTCGCGACGCCTCGACCATCGTGTCGTTCCAGCACGGCGGGCTCCAGATCCTGCGCCAAGGCGCACTTCCCGCATCAGAGATCGAGCGGGTCCTGTCCGACCCGATGCAATAGAAGGGTGTAAGCGATGTCGTTGAATCTGGGCAGCCTGGGCATGGAAGATGCCTCGTTTAACTTTGGCGGTTCCTACATCATGGCGCTCGACTGCGGCACTACCTCGGTACTCGCGGCCATTGTCGACGAATACGGCTGCATCGTTGCCCAGGCGCGTCGTAGCGTCAAAACCAGCTTCCCGCGCCCCGGCTGGGTGGAGCAGGATCCCACGGAGGTGCTTGCCAGCCAGATCGGCGTGATGATGGAGGTTCAGTTTAAGAGCGGTATCCATTCCGACCGCATCGCCGCCATCGGCATCTCCAACCAGCGCGAGACCACGGTGGTCTGGGACCGCGTGAGCGGCCAGCCCATCTATAACGCCATCGTATGGCAGTGCCGTCGTACCGCGCCGGCGATCGACGCGTTGGTTGAACAGGGTTGCGAGGAGCTGGTGCGCTCCCGCACGGGACTTACGCTTGACCCGTATTTCTCGGCCTCCAAGGTGCAGTGGATTCTCGACAACGTCGACGGCGCACGCGAGAGCGCGGCGGCGGGCGACCTCATGTTTGGCACCATCGACACCTGGCTCATCTACAACCTCACCGGCGGCCAGGTCTTTGCCACCGACTACACCAATGCCAGCCGCACGGCACTCTTTAATATCCATACGCTCGATTGGGACGACGACCTGCTGGCGCTCTTTGACGTTCCACGTTCCATGATGCCCGAGGTTCGCTGGAGCTCGGGCGACTACGGCCGCGTCGCGAGCGACATCATGACCAACATGCCGCCCATCATGGGTGTGGCGGGCGACCAGCAGGCATCGCTGTTCGGTCACTGCTGTTTCCGTCCCGGCCAGACCAAAAACACCTATGGCACGGGCTGCTTTATGCTCATGAACACCGGCGACGAGATCGTCGAATCCAAGAATGGCCTGGTCTCCACCATCGGTATCGCTGCGGACGGCAAAGTCAGCTATGCGCTCGAGGGCTCTATTTTTGCCGCCGGCTCAACGATGAACTGGCTTCGCAACAACATGGGCATCATCTCGAGCGTGAGCGAGTCGGCACAACTCGCCGCTTCGATTAGCGACAACGAGGGCTGCTACTTCGTTCCCGCCTTTGCGGGTTTGGGTGCTCCCTGGTGGGACCCGCATGCCCGCGGTATTGTGTGCGGTCTGACCGGCGCCTCGAGCCGTGCGACCATCGTACGTGCCGCCTGCGAATCCATGGCATATCAGAGCTACGACGTGCTGCGCGCCATGGAGCAGGACGTGGGGCTTTCGATTGAGCGCCTGTCCGTCGATGGCGGTGCCTCGCGCAACGAGTTCATCATGCAATTCCAGGCCGACCTGCTGGATATCCCCGTGCTGCAATGCGAGACGGTGGAGACCACGGCAATCGGTGCCGCGTACTTGGCGGGTCTTGCCGTCGGCTATTGGGAAGACCTGGAGGAGCTGGAGCAAAATGCCCAGATCGTTAGGACCTTCCTTCCCCACATGTCCGCCGAGCGCCGCGAGCAAAACCTTGCGGGCTGGCGTGATGCAGTCAGGCGCTCGCTCAGCACCGCACAGTAGGGCTGCGATGGGCTGCTCGATACAACAAACCGCTAAACTAATGCATGGCGTGCGGCGGCAACATTGCTGCACGCCTTGTCAGCAAGGCCGTTTTGCGGCCGCAACGAAAGGGGCAATCAATCCATGACCGTCACCTACGATGCGTCCCGTGTGACGCTTGTCGACCACCCGCTCGTCCAGCACAAGCTGTCGATCCTGCGCGACAAAAACACCGGCACCAACCAGTTCCGCCAGCTCGTGCGCGAACTCGCGCTTTTTGACGGCTACGAGGCCATGCGCGACCTGCCCATGGAAGACGTCGAGGTCGAGACCCCCATCACTACCGCCACGTTCAAACAGCTTGCCGGCAAGAAACTCGCCATCGTGCCCATCCTGCGTGCGGGCCTTGGCATGGTCGACGGCATCCTCGACCTGGTGCCCTCCGCTCGCGTGGGCCACATCGGCATGGAGCGCGACGAGGTCACCCACGAGCCGCACGAGTATTACTGCAAGATGCCCAAGGATATCGACCAGCGCATCTGCCTGGTCGTCGACCCCATGCTCGCCACGGGCGGTTCGGCCGAGATGGCCATTAGCTACCTGCGCGAGCGCGGTGTCAAGGACATCCGCATGCTGTGCATCGTCGCGGCCCCCGAGGGCCTCAAGTCGCTGACTGAGAAGGATCCTGATGTGCATATCTATACCTGCGCCATCGACGACCATCTCAACGAGGCGGCCTACATCGTTCCCGGCCTGGGCGACGCCGGTGACCGCATCTACGGCACGCTCTAGTCGCTGGGCTAAGACGGCCGCGGCTGCAAATACGAAGAAACGGTGCGCGCGGATGAACAAAAGGCGACCGCGCGCACTCCTGTTAACGGATGTTTTGCCCTGCAGGGTTCGAGAAAAACGTATTACCGTACCTGCGGCATAAAGAAGGTCTTAAGAAAACGAACAGGTGCGTATTAACCGATGCTTTTTCGGTTGTACTTTAGCGATTGGCTCGTACAATAGTCACCAATGTTTGGCGGGAACTGTTCTGTGAAGCGTTAAAAAGGAAAGTGAGGACGCCAGTGTTTCAGATAGCCGATCTGCTCGCTATCGTTGCAGGCGCCATCGCGGGCGCAATTGCCTTCCTTCCCTTTGTCTTTACGCTCAAGCCGGTTCTTGACGATAAACAGAATGCGGACATGCTCAAGGGTATGGTGAGTCTGGCGGTCTCGGCAATCGCCCTGCTCGTCTTTACCTTGGTTGTGTTTGTGTTGTTCGGAGAGGCATTTCGCATGTTCCTCCTGGGCGAGGCGATCGGCTTCGTGGCCTTTATGGCCGCCTGCACGGTTCGCGTCGCCAAGGCGCTGCGAGATCCTCATGAGGTCGAAAGGTAAGTCGTGGAAATTTTTGAAAAGCTGCCTGATGAGATTAATCATCTGGTCAGCGAGTTCAGCTCCACCCCTGTCGTGGGCGATCTGAGCTGCGGCATCACGCAGTACTCGTTTTGGCTGATCGTCTCCACGATCGTGCTCCTGATCGTCCTGGCCGTGTTCAAGAAGAAGCAGACCCTGGTTCCCAAGGGCTTCTTCGTCAACGGTTTCGAGTACATCATCGAGTACGTCGAGAACGATATCGGCAAGGGCGTCGTGGGTGAGAACTGGAAGAAGCACTTCCCGTTCCTGTGCTCGCTTTTCCTGTTCATTCTGATCAACAACATGATCGGCCTGATCCCGGGAATGAAGCCCGGCACCGGCGCAATCGGCTCCACCGCCGCGCTCGCCATCTTCGCCTTCGTGTACTTCATCTACTACGGATGCAAGGCTCACGGCGTGATCGGCTACATCAAGAGCCTCGCTCCGCAGGGCGTGAGCTTCCCGATGAACGTGCTCGTGTGGGTCGTCGAGCTTTTCTCGACCTTCCTGCGCCTCATCACGCTCGCCGTCCGTCTGTTCTGCAACATGTTCGCAGGACACGTGGTCATGGGCTCGTTCGCCATCATGGCGAGCATGTTCATGCAGCCGCTGCTTCAGCAGGTTTCCGCGGCCCACGCCGTCGGCGCCCTGCCTTCGCTGGCCTGGCTTGCCATCCTCATCCTGATCTATGCGATCGAGCTTGTGGTCGGCGCCATCCAGGCTTACGTCTTCACGGTCCTTACCGCCGTGTATGTCTCCGAGGCAGAGGAGGTCGCGGAGGAGGAGTAGTCTTCCGTTCGCGCCTTAAAGGTAAGGTAATTCGTTAAACCGCCGGTGCCCGTACCCATGGAGCCCGGCAGTTATAAAAAGGTTATCCTGCGTGAAATAAGACACGCACGACAAAGGAGGAATCGTGGGAGTTATCGGTTACGGTCTCGGTGTTATCGGCGCTGGTCTTGCTATCGGCCTGTCTGCTCTGGGTGCTACGGGTGCTATGGCCCGTCAGCCTGAGGTCCAGGGCCGCGTGTTCACCGTCTTCATCATGGGCTCCGCCTTCGGCGAGGCTCTGGCTCTGATCGGCTTCGTTGTCGCGCTGATCGTTAAATAGCACGGAGCGTCAAGTATGAATCTTTCATCCCAGAAGAGCGCGATCGCACTCTCCGCGTCCGCGGCCGCGCTGCTCATGCCGGTTTCCGCGTTCGCTGAGGACGGCGCTGCCGGTGCGGACATCCTCATCCCTAAGATGGCGGAGTTCATCCCGGCGCTTATCGCCTTCCTGATTATCTGGATCGTGCTGGCCAAGGTCGCCCTGCCGGGCATCATGAAAACCATGGAGGAGCGCGGCAAGAAGATTGAGGAGAGCCTCGACGAGGCCGAGAAGACCAAGCAGGAGGCTATCGCCAAGCGCGCTGAGTCCGACTCGATCGTCACCGACGCCCGTCGTCAGGCTGCCGACATTGTTCTCGAGGCCCGTAAGGACGCCGAGTCCGAGCGCGCCCGCATTATCGAGGCTGCTCACAAGGAGGCCGAGGAGATCATCGCCAAGGCTCATACGACCGTCGAGGACGAGCGCAAGTCCATCTACGCCGGTGCCGCGAGCTCCATCGCCGACCTGTCCGTTGCCGTCGCCACCAAGATCGTGGGCGAGGCACTCGAGGACGATGCCGAGCAGAAGAAGCTCATCGAGCGCTACATCCAGGAAGCAGGTAGCCTGAATGCCGACTAGCCGCTATCAGGACAAGGTGCTCGAGACCTACGCGCGCTCCCTTCTGGAAGCCGCTAAGGCCGAGAACCATGTGTTCGAGGACCTCGAGATGATCGAGCGTCTGGCTAGCGCCAGCCCCGAGATCATCGCCGTGCTCGACACCATGTCCAAGCGCGACCAGCTCGACCTTCTTCCCAAGGTGGCAGCTGCCTTTAAGTATGTTGCCGAGGAAGACGAGGATGTAGTGGGCGT
Organism: Collinsella sp. BG-O-102; assembly: GCF_023656745.1. Lineage (GTDB taxonomy): Bacteria > Actinomycetota > Coriobacteriia > Coriobacteriales > Coriobacteriaceae > Collinsella. Next base: position 12,252 of record NZ_JAMOKO010000006.1, on the reverse strand, counting down.
GACCGTCACCACGGCGATCCCGCTCGACGACGAGCTGCGTCAAACCATCACTAAGAAATGCGAGCAGGACTTCGGCCGCAAGGTATTCCTTATCGAGCAGGTCGACCCGTCTATCGTGGGCGGCCTGGTGCTCGAGGCCCGCGGCGAGCGTCGTGACATTTCCGTCAAGACGCAGCTGCGCATCGCGCAGGAGACCCTCGCAAACTCTGCTAATTCGTACGGAGGTGAAGCCTAATGTCCGAAACCCTCAATGCCCAGGATATCGCCAAGAAACTGCAGGAGCAGCTCACGAGCCTCTCCGCGACGGTCGATACGCATGAGGTTTCAACGGTCGACGAGGTAGGCGACGGCATCGCGCGCGTCTCCGGCCTCAAGAGCGCCATGGCAGGCGAGCTTCTGGAGTTCAAGAGCTCCGATACCGGTGAGACCGTCTTCGGCCTTGCCCAGAACCTTGACCGTGACGAGGTCGGCGCCGTTCTGTTTGGTGCCGTCGACTCCATCAAGGAAGGCGACGAGTGCCGCACCACTGGCCGCATTATGGATATCCCTGTGAGCCGCGCCATGCTCGGCCGCGTCGTCAATCCGCTCGGCCAGCCCATCGACGGCCTGGGCGACATCGTCGCCACGCACCGTCGCCCCATCGAGTTCAAGGCCCCCGGCGTCATCGACCGTACCCCGGTGTGTGAGCCGGTTCAGACCGGTCTGCTCGCTATCGACTCCATGGTGCCTATTGGTCGCGGTCAGCGAGAGCTCATCATCGGCGACCGTAAGACCGGTAAGACCGCCATTGCCATCGACGCTATCCTCAACCAGCGCGGCAAGGGCATGGTCTGCATCTATGTCGCCATCGGCCAGAAGGCCTCCACGGTTGCCAACATCCGCGAGACCCTCGCTCAGCACGGTGCGCTCGACTACACCATCATCGTTTCGGCCACCGCTGCCGATTCCGCCCCTATGCAGTACATCGCGCCTATGGCCGGTGCCGCTATCGGCGAGTTCTTCATGTACAACGGCGAGGACGGCAAGCCCGCCAGCGAGACCAACCCCGGTGGCCACGTGCTCGTCATCTACGACGACCTGTCCAAGCAGGCTGTGGCCTACCGTCAGATGTCGCTGACGCTGCATCGTCCGCCCGGACGCGAGGCCTATCCTGGCGACATCTTCTACCTGCACTCTCGCCTGCTCGAGCGTGCCGTCAAGATGTCCAAGAAGAACGGTTACGGCTCCATGACGGCTCTGCCGATCATCGAGACCCAGGACGGCGACGTCTCGGCCTACATTCCGACCAACGTCATTTCCATTACCGATGGTCAGATCTACCTGCAGTCCGAGCTCTTCTTCCAGGGCCAGCGCCCGGCAGTCGACGTGGGCATTTCCGTGTCCCGCGTCGGTGGCGACGCGCAGACCAAGGCTATGAAGCAGGTCGCCGGCAACCTCCGCCTGGACCTCGCTTCGTACCAGGAGCTCGCCGGCTTTACGCAGTTTGGCTCCGACCTCGACGAGGCTACTCAGAAGCAGCTGACCCATGGTGCCCGCATGACCGAGCTCCTGAAGCAGCCGCGCTACAAGCCGTTTGAGGTTGGCGAGCAGATCGTTACGCTGTTCGCTGGCAACGAGGGCTTCCTGGATGACCTGGAGATCGCCGACGTGCTGCCTTTCCGTGCCGAGCTCATCGAGTACATGGACAATGGCTTTGGCTCGCTGCTCGACAAGGTTCGCGCCAAGAAGATCGATGATGACACCAAGGCTGAGCTCTTGCGCGTCATCGGCGACTTCAAGCAGCAGTTCATGGCCAAGCACCATTCGGATGTTTCTGGATCAGAGGAGAACTAAGCCCCATGGCCAACCTTCGCGACATTAAGAAGCGAATCTCCTCGGTTACCACGACCAAGCAGATCACGCGCACGATGGAGATGGTCTCTACGGCCAAGATCCGTCGTGCCCTCGATCGCTCCAAGCAGGCCGAGCCCTATAAGGAGGCGCTGACCGACGTCATGTTGACGGTCGCCGGCGACGCCTCCTGTTCGGGCACCGATCCCATGCTGCAGAAGCATGAGAGCGTCAAGCATGGCCTGATTGTCGTTATTGCCTCGGACCGCGGCCTTGCCGGCGGTTTCAATACGACGGTGGAGCGCACGGCCGAAAAGCTCGCCGCTTCTTGGGCGAACGACGGCATCGAGTGCGAGATCATCGCGTGCGGGCGTAAGCCGGCCACGTATTTCCGTGACCGCGCAAACGTCGTCATGCACTTTGAGGGCAACTCCTCTGAGCCCGATTTCAATCAGGCCCGCATGATCTCCTCTCATATCTGCGATGCGTATCGTGCCGGTGAGCTTGACCGTGTCGAGCTTGTCTACCACCACGCCAAGAACCGCGTGGATCAGGAGCTTCGCGTCGAGCATCTGTTGCCGCTCGACCCCGAGATGATCGCTATGGCCCACGGTCCGCGTAAGAACGAGACCGACGCCCCTAAGCGCATCTCGTCCACGTTCGAGTTCGTGCCCTCTCCCGAGCATGTTCTCGGCAAGCTTGTGCCGTCTTATATCCTGACGGTCATCTACCAGGCCCTGATCGATTCGGCGGCTGCCGAGCAGGGTGCACGCCGCAAGGCCATGCACTCCGCGACGGAAAACGCCACCGCGATCATCTCGACCCTTACCCGCACGTATAGTCGCGTGCGCCAGGCTTCGATCACGACCGAGATTAACGAGATCGTCGGCGGAGCCTCAGCATTGGAGGAACAGTAATGGCTAATAACACCGTAAAGCTTGCGGTCGAGGAAGCCACCAAGAAGACGACTGCCGGTGATGGTCGCATCGTGCGAATCATCGGCCCTGTCGTCGACGTCAAGTTTGACGGCGCGGTGCCCCCGATCTACAACGCGCTCACGGTCGAGGCCGAGACCCCGATCGGTCATCTGAGCACGATCCTCGAGGTCGAGAGCCAGCTTCCGGGCGGCGTCGTCCGCACGGTCGCCATGTCCTCGACCGACGGCCTGCAGCGCGGCCTCATCGCCACCGATACCGGTGAGCCCATGAAGATGCCGGTCGGCCCCAAGACGCTCGGCCGCATTTGGAACGTCATGGGCAAGCCCGTCGACGGCAAGCCCATGCCCGAGGTGGAGGAGTTCTACCCCATCCACCATGCAGCGCCCCGCTTTGACGAGCTCACCACCAAGACCGAGATCTTCGAGACCGGCATCAAGGCCGTTGACCTGCTCGAGCCCTACATCCGTGGCGGCAAAACGGGTCTGTTCGGCGGCGCCGGCGTCGGCAAGACCGTTTTGATTCAGGAGCTCATCAACAACCTCGCCCAGGAGCACGGCGGCACTTCGGTGTTCACCGGCGTCGGCGAGCGTACCCGCGAGGGCACCGACCTGTTCCTCGAGATGAGCGAGTCTGGCGTTATCGACAAGACCTGCTTGGTCTATGGTCAGATGAACGAGCCGCCCGGAGCGCGTCTGCGCATCGGTCTGGCCGGCCTTACCACCGCTGAGTATTTCCGTGATCGTGGCCAGGACGTTCTGCTGTTCATCGACAACATCTTCCGCTTCTCCCAGGCAGGTTCCGAGGTTTCCGCACTGCTGGGCCGTATGCCGTCCGCCGTTGGTTACCAGCCCACGCTGGCAACCGAGATGGGCGACCTCCAGGAGCGCATTACCTCGACCAAGACGGGTTCCATTACCTCCGTCCAGGCCGTCTACGTCCCTGCAGACGACCTGACCGACCCGGCGCCTGCCACGACGTTTACGCACCTCGACGCCACTACGGTCCTTTCGCGTAGCATTTCGTCGCTCGGTCTGTTCCCGGCTATCGACCCGCTCGCGTCTTCCTCCGACGCTCTCGATCCCTCGATCGTCGGCGAGGAGCACTACCGTGTCGCCGTCAAGGTCCAGGAGCTCCTGCAGGAGTACTCCGACCTTCAGGACATCATCGCCATTCTGGGTATGGACGAGCTGTCCGAGGAGCAGCGCCTTACGGTCAACCGTGCCCGTAAGATCCAGCAGTTCCTCTCCCAGTCCTTCCACGTTGCCGAGAAGTTCACCGGCAACCCCGGTGTCTACGTCCGCGTCGAGGATACCGTCCGCTCTTTCGCCGAGATTGTCGACGGCAAGGCCGATGACCTGCCCGAGCAGGCTTTCCGCTATGCTTCCACGATTGAGGACGTGCGCGAGCGCGCCCGCAAGATGGGGGAGAAGTAGGTTATGCGTATCCGCATCGTGTGCCCCGTGAGCTGCGCCTATGAGGGCGACGCTGCGTTTGTGTCGATTCCGTCCACGGATGGCGAGTTTGGCGTTCTGCCTGCTCACTCCAGCGAGATCTGCACGATCGACCGCGGTTACGTTCGCGTTTCCGATAAGGCCATGGGCACTGTCGACCACACGTTTGCCGTGGCCGGCGGCTATGCCCAGGTTGCGGACGATGTCGTGACCGTTCTCGCCGAGCGCGCTTGCGATTTGGCGACCGTCGATGCCGACAAGCTTAAAGCTGATATTCAAGGTTTTGAAGAGAAGCTGGGTAATTTGTCGGAGGATGATGCACGCCGCGCCTACCTCTATAATGAAATCGCATGGTGTAAGCTCAAGCTTGCCCAATAGTCAAACGATTTAGCGTTCGACCATTTGCGAACACATCATGCCCGGGATGGCCCAGCCATCCCGGGCATGCTTTTTGAAAGGGTAGACCTTGGATATTATCCGCGTTGAGGGTGGCCACGCCATCGGAGGCTCCGTGCCCGTCTCGGGTGCCAAGAACTCCGCACTCAAACTCATGGCGGCAACGCTTCTGGCGCCGGGCAAGACGACGCTGCAGAACGTGCCCGATATTTCCGATGTCCACGTGATGGGCAAGGTGCTCAAGGGCATGGGCGCTACGATCGATGTTCTCGACGAGCACACGCTCGAGATTGATACCTCTCAGGTCGATTCTTGGGAGGCCCCCTACGAGCTCGTTGCCAAGATGCGTGCTTCCACCGCCGTGATGGGACCCCTGCTGGGTCGCTTCCATCGCGCCAAGATCGCCATGCCGGGCGGCTGCAACCTGGGTGCTCGCAAGATCGATATGCACATTCTTGGTCTTGAGGCCCTGGGCGTTGAGTTCGATACCGCCCACGGTTACATCAACGCTAATGCGCCCCAAGGTCTGCGCGGTACCACCGTCACGCTCGAGTTCGCCAGTGTCGGTGCGACCGAGAACCTCATTATGGCATCCGTGCGCGCGCAGGGCACCACGGTTATCGACAATGCCGCCCGCGAGCCCGAGATCGTCGATCTCGCCAACATGCTCAACGAGATGGGCGCCAAGATTGTTGGCGCCGGTACGCCTGTCGTGACCATCGAGGGCGTGGAAGAGCTGCATCCTGTTACCCATCGCGTGGTGGGCGACCGCATCGAGGCCGGTACCTTTATCGTTGCCGGTGCGTTGATGGCCGACGATCGCGGTGTCGATATCACGGGCTTTTGCCCCATTCACTTGGGCATGGTGCTCAAGAAGATGGAGCTCATGGGTATCGACTGCGAGCGCGTCGAGGATGGCGTCCATGTGAACCGTGTCGAGCGTATCAAGCCGGTCGACATCCAAACGCTTCCGTTTCCCGGCTTCCCGACGGACATGCAGGCGCAGATTATGGTACTCTCCGCCCTTGCCGACGGCAGTTCCGTTATTACCGAGAACATCTTCGAGAATCGCTTTATGTTTGCCTCTGAGCTGGTGCGCATGGGTGCCGACATTCGTATCGAGAGCCATCATGCCATGATTCATGGCGTCAAGGGCTTCTCGGGTGCACGGGTTACCTCGCCCGATCTGCGTGGCGGAGCGGCCCTCGTCGTAGCGGGCTTGATCGCTGACGGGACGACCGAGGTTTCGGCTATTCATCACATCAAGCGCGGCTACGAGCAGTTTGTCGAAAAGCTGCGGGCGCTCGGCGCGCATGTCGAGCATGCTACCGTCCCCGATCCCGTCATCTACTAATACAGGTTGCCTATGTTTAATAAAAAGCCCCTCGCGGATACCACCGCCCGAAGACCCTCAACTGGTGCGCAGGCCAAGATCTACAGTCGCGATAACGTGGCTCGCTATTCCGAGCGCGCTCGTCAACGTCGTCGTAGCCACACGATTCGTCACGTCGCGCTCATTGTCGTGCTTGGCGTGCTGCTGAGTGCCACTACCGCTGCCGGCCTGTGGTTTGCCACCATTATGGGCAAGCTCGGCGATTCTAATGTCATTACCGACAATCTGCGTCGGGTTCTGGTTGACACCGATGAGGCAAAGGATCCGTTCTACGTGCTGCTTCTTGGCACCGACGGCCGTCCGGGCGAGGATACGTACCGTGCCGACTCGATTATCCTGGCACGCATCGACCCCACGCAAAAGCAGGCGACGCTCATTTCCGTTCCGCGCGACACCAAGGTCGAGTACAAGGGCGAGACCATGAAGATCAACGCCTGCCATACCGTTGGCGGCGCCGAGGCCATGGTCGAGGCGGTCAACGAGCTGTGCGGTGTTCAGATTTCCCACTATGCCGAGGTCAGCTTCGACGGTATGCAGGCGCTGATTGATTCGGTTGGCGGTATCGACATTAACGCAACCGATGATGTTGACGACCCCGAGCACCTGGATATTAAGATTACCGCTGGCCAGCAGCATATGGACGGTGCCACCGCCCTTACCTATGCCCGCTGCCGCTACACCTATGCCGACGGCGATTACACGCGCATGCGCCACCAGCGTCAGGTGCTTGGCGCCCTTGCCAACCAGATTCTCAATAACTTCGATGCCACGAAGATCTTTGGCCTGGTTAATTCGCTGTCCGATATGCTTGTAACCGATATGAGCGTTCAGGATATCGTGGCTACGGTCAACGCCATGCGCGGTATGGATGTCGACGGTATCTACTCGGCCAACCTGCCCTCGTACGCCGACGACAGCACCATGATCGACGGTGTGAGCTACGTCTTTGTCTACGAGGACGAGCTCAAGGAAATGATGGAGCGCGTCGATGCCGGCAAGGATCCCAAGGGTCCCAACACCATGGGTCTTTCCGACGGTTCCAGCTCTACGATTGGCGACCTGAACAACAACACGTCTGACGACTACGCAAACGGTACCGCAACCTCATCGATCAGCTCTGACGATTCCGATGACTCAAGCGATTCGAGCGATTCGGACTACTACGAAGAGCCCACCGGCGACGGTAACGGCTACGAAGCCAACTACTAAGTTACGGCGTTTTACCAAACGCCGTAACGGCTCGACGCTGCGCGCCGCCCAAGGCGACAATTTGTCATTCAAAAGGCAGGGCATGACCAGAAGGTCAATGCCCTGCCTTTTTCATGCCAACTTGTTCGCCTTGGACGGCGCTCGCTGACATTGGCTCAACCTGCGGTGCTGACTACTCCCCTTGCACCAAAAACCGCCCCGTTCTCGGTTTTTGAGGACGGGGCGGTTTTGCTTACCTAGATTGTTCGAGTTCCTTATGCAAAGCGGGCGACGAGCTCCTGGAGCACGTCGGTCATCTTGACGAGCGAACTGACCGGGACGAACTCGTTGACGCCGTGGTAGCAATAGCCGCCGGTGGAAAGGTTGGGGCAGGGCAGACCGCGGAACGACAGCTGCGCGCCGTCGGTGCCGCCGCGAATCGGCAGCACTTGGGGCTCAACGCCGCAGGCAAGGTAGGCTTCCTTGGCAACATCAATAAGCTCGGGATAGTCACGAACGATCTCGGCCATATTTCGATACTGCTGCTTAATCTCGACCGTCACGCGCTCCTCACCCAGACGCAGGTTGAGCATCGAGGCGGCGGCATCAATAAGGTCGAGTTTCTGCTGGAACTTGGCGGCGTCATGGTCGCGGACGATATAGCGCGCTGTGGCGTGATCGACGGTCGCAGATACGCCCTCAAGGTGATAAAAGCCCTCGTAGCCTTCCGTATACTCCGGGCGCTGGACGTAGGGGAGCAGTGCGTTGAAGTCGCAGAACAGATTGCCTGCGTTGACCATACGGCCCTTGGCGTCGCCCGGGTGGATGGACTGGCCCTCAAAGCGGACGGTCGCCTCGGCGGCGTTAAAGCACTCCCACTCCAGCTCGCCGATGGGGCCGCCGTCGACCGTGTAGGCGTACTTGCAGCCAAAGGTATCGATATCCAACAGCTCGGCTCCGTGGCCGATCTCCTCGTCAGGGCAGAAGCAAATGCCGAGTGCGGGATGGGGCAGAGAGGGGTCCTGAGCGATACGCGCGATAAGTGACATGATCTCGGCGACGCCTGCCTTGTCGTCCGCGCCCAGCAGCGTGGTGCCATCGCTGCAGACCAGGTCCTCACCCGCGAGGTCGTTCAGGGCGGGAAGCTTGGCGGTACTCATGGCAACGGGCTTACCGTCAACCGTGCCGCAGACCAGGTCGCCGCCTTCGTAGTGTACGATGTGCGGTTTCACGCCGGCACCCGGTGCAACTTCAGTGGTGTCGAGATGGGCGATCAGGCCCAGGGCGGGCTTGTCCTCAGCGCCCGCACTTGCGGGGATATGCGCGCAGACATAGGCGTGCTCGGTCACGTGGGCATCTTCCGCACCAAGCTCGCGCAGCTCTTCAGCCAGCACGTTGGCAAGGTCAAACTGAACGGCGCTCGAGGGTACCTGGTCGCAGTTTGCATCCTCGGACTGCGTGTTGATCTGGACGTAGCGCAAAAAGCGCTCGAGGACATCGGGGTTCGTGGTGGTGTTTTCCATAAAGACCGCTCCAATCTTGGTCGTCGTGTGCAACAAGAACTCTAGCACGGTATGCCACGGCATACCGCGACGCTTGGATGGGGTAGAATCAGCCATTGAATGCAGAAGGGACGGAAGATCATGGATACGACAAATAGCTCGCGCGAACTACATCTGACGGTGGCGAACGAAGACTACTTGGAGTGCATGGTTCGCATTGAAAGCGAAGAGGGGGAAACCAACGGTGTGCGATCGGTCGACATCGCGCAGCGCCTTGGCGTCTCCAAGGCATCGGTCAATAAAGCGGTTTCGGCGCTCAAGGCATCCGAGCTTGTCGAGCAATCGCACTACGGCAAGGTAATCCTGACCGATCGCGGCCGCGAGGTTGGCACGGCTATCTGGTACCGTCATCGCCTCATCCGCACGTTTTTGGTTCAGGAGCTCGGTGTCGAATTTGAGCGAGCCGATTCCGAGGCCTGCATGATGGAGCATGCGCTATCCGAGGACACGATGAGCCGCTGGCTCGCCTATCTCGAAAAGCAGGGAATCAGCGTCGAGGAATAGCGGGATATATATGGATACGAGTTATTACAACCGCTTTGGTGCCGAGGAACTTGCGCGCCGCTTGTCGAGCGAGACCTTGTTGGCGCAGGGCCCCATGGGCAGTGTTTTGTTGAGTGAGTACGATGCCGCCGACATTCCACCGGCGTTTTGGAATCTGGCGGAGCCGCAGACCGTTTCTCGTATCCATCGCTTGTATGTCGCCGCTGGCGCGCAGGTGCTCATTACCAACACCTTTCAGGCATCGAGCTATGCCCTCAAGCACGACCAGATTGCGCCGTCCGTGGCGGAGGTCAATCGCGGGGCCGTCGACGATGCCCGCCAGGCGCACCCTCAGCTGCTGCTGGGCTCGATGGGCCCGATCGGTATTGAGTGGTTTGCCGAGGACTCTGCCGAGTATCGTGAAATCCGAGGCATTGCGCGCGAACAGGCGCACGCCTTGCTCAACGCCGGCGTTGACGGTCTGCTGATCGAGACGGTGACGTCTATCCGTAATTTGCAGCCCATGCTTGCCGGCGCCCTAGATGCCGCCGACGGCATGCCTGTTCTGGTGAGTTTTGTCGTTGACGATAAAGGCGACCTGTTGGGCGATGGCCTCAACATCGAGGCAGCCGATTTGTACGCCGAAAAACACGGCGCAAACTCGGTTGGTGTTAATTGCTGTTCGCTTGCGGCCGCGAACGCGGCGGTGCCCAGGATGGTTGCATCGGCGACTACTCCCGTCACGGTGCGTCCCAACGTGGGCGATCCGGTCCAGACTCAGGATGGCCCCGTATGGCACGAGAACCCCGAAGCTTTCGCGCGCGCATGCAACGAATGGAGGCATGCCGGTGCCGCAATGGTGGGCAGTTGCTGTGGAACCACGGCAATCACTACGGCAGCGATGGCCGAGGCGCTCGATATATAAAGGGCAAAACCGCTCCATACGGGGCGGTTTTTTTATTGCTTGCATGTCCTCGGCAGCATTTGCCCAAATGGTGAATGCTGGTGCCGGCAGGTTGCTGAGTGCGTGTTGCGGGTATACCTCACGCGTACCATGATCCAAACACTGTGAGGTGTCTGCGCGTGTGCGCGATAATTCATTTTGGAACTGACGGTTGGCGCGCTCGCGTCGATGAGGACTTCACTGCCGATAACGTTGCCCGTATCGCCGATGCCGTCGGCGAGTTGTGGCAAAAGACCAATCCGGGCAAAACGGTATATATAGGGTTCGACACCCGGCCCCTGGCGAGCGAGTTCGCTGAGCTTGCGGCGGGCGTGCTAGCAGCGCACGGGCTGGACGCCGTGCTCGCTTCGCGACCTGTTCCGACCCCTGTCCTTACGTGGGCGGCGGCTTATGACGGTGAGGCGTGCGGCGCGCTCATGGTGACGGGGTCCCATCATCCGCAGGGTTATCTGTGCCTCAAGATTCGCATGGGTGACGGCTCGACCGCCAACCAGGATGTCATCGAAGAGCTCGAAGAGACCATGGCTCCCGAGCCAATGGGGATCGAGGGGCAATATCGCACCGCGGATATTATTCCTGACTATATGCAGGCGGTGGCATCGTTTGTCGATGCCGAAGCCATCCGCGCCGCGCACCTGCGCGTGGTTGTCGATCCCATGGGCGGCGCAGCCCAGGGCTATCTAGCCGACTTGCTGCGCGAGCTTGGCGTTGAGGTGCACGAGATTCACGCCGGGCAGGCGTCTGACCAAGAAGATATCTGCCCCGACCCCGTTGAGCCTTGGGTGGACGCTTGCGAGCGCACGGTTATCGATGACGGAGCTTGCGCCGGCCTGGTGACCGACGGCGACGCCGACCGTATCGGTGCGGTTGACGAGCGCGGCAGATATATACATCCGCATCAGATCATGGCGCTCGTTTTGGGCGATTTGGTCCAATTTCGTAATTTGGAGGGGCGCGTCGTCGTCAATCTTTCATGCTCGACGCTCGTGCGTCGCATTGCCGAGGCGCTTGGCTGCCGCGTGACCGTCAAACCAGTCGGTTTCAAATATATAGCGGCGGAGATGAAGAAGGGCGGCGTCCTCATAGGCGGTGAAGAAGCCGGTGGTATCGGCATCGCCGCGCATATGCCCGAGCGCGATGGAATCCTCGCCTGTCTGATTCTGTGTGAGCTTATGGCTAAGACGGACGCGCCTTTGGGCGTTCTGGTCGACCAACTCGAGGACAGTTTTGGTAAGACGAGTTACGGTCGACGGGATTTGCGCCTTGAGGCCGAAGATGCCGAAACGTTACGAACCCTGCTGCCGGGCGTAAACCCCAAGTCGATTTGTGGCAAGGTGCCGCAAAACGTTAGTCATATGGATGGCTTGCGTTTGGCATTCGAGGATGACACGTGGCTGCTGGTTCGTCCTAGCGGGACCGAACCAGTGGTGCGCGTCTACGCCGAGGGGTTCTCGGTGGAAGAACGTGATGAGTTGCTCGATGCTGGCTGTGCTTTAGCTAGGGGGACGTATCCGCTTTAACCATGAGACTGCCTTATATAAAGAGATGCTCGGCGAGCGGTAGGTAACGGCTGGCAAACGTTAGTCGGGTCCCAAGATGTGTAGGAAATGTGTACGCCCAGATTCCCGCCCCCGGGGCCCCTTCGGTCTGGCAATATATCTCCTTGCCGCGCGGCCCGGTCGGACCGGATCAGCCGCAAAGCGTGCACCTTGAGAACCGGATACTGCGAGGATGGGCACTTTCGAGTGTCGCATCCGGGCAGACATCGAACCATTTGAAATGGTCTAACTTGGATTTGTTTTTCGCAAGGCCGCCGAGAGGCGGCCCCGAGAAATTCCTTTTCCTATCTAATAGAACCATATGAATCGAACGGAACCGATCAGCGAATGACTGAGAGGACCGGACGGGCTCGAAGCCCATATATTTTTGGACGGAGAGTTCGATCCTGGCTCAGGATGAACGCTGGCGGCGCGCCTAACACATGCAAGTCGAACGGCACCCCTCTCCGGAGGGAAGCGAGTGGCGAACGGCTGAGTAACACGTGGAG
>NZ_JAMOKO010000005.1 GCF_023656745.1 Collinsella sp. BG-O-102 | reverse complement strand
TCGGGGTTGCCGGCGTAGGTCAGCTTGTCCAGGACGGTGACGTGGACGTCGGGGTGGTTGTTCACGACATAGCGCACGAAGTTGCTGCCGATGAAGCCGCAGCCGCCCGTGACGATGATGTTCCTGGGGGAGAAGGTCTCCTCTGCCATGTTCGTATCTCCTCGGTTCCTAGTACTCGCGCGGGCTGTTGACGATCTCGCCGGCGGCGACCTTCTTCAGGTGCCGACCGTAGACCGACTTGCCGTAGGCCTTGGCCGCCTCCTCCAGCTCGGCGGTCGTGATCCAGCCGTTCTCCCAGGCGATCTCCTCGGGCACCGAGACCGGTAGGTCCTGGGAGTGCTCGACGGCGCGGACGAACTCCGCCGCCTCGTGGAGCGACTCCATGGTGCCGGTGTCCAGCCACGCGTAGCCGCGGCCGAGGGTCACCACGGAGAGCGTCCCCTCCTCCAGATACATCTGGTTGAGCGTGGTGATCTCCAGCTCCCCGCGGGCGGAGGGCTCGACCTCGTGAGCCTTGGCGGCGACGTCGCCCGGGTAGAAGTACAGGCCGGTGACGGCGTAGGAGCTCTTGGGCTCGGCGGGCTTCTCCTCGATGGAGACGGCCCTGCCCTCGCCGTCGAACTCCACGACGCCGAAGCGCTCGGGGTCGTCCACGTGGTAGCCGAAGACCGTGGCGCGGCCCGACTCGGCGTTCTGGACGGCGCGCGTCAGGTGGCGGCTGAGGCCGTTGCCGTAGAAGATGTTGTCGCCGAGCACGAGCGCGCACGGCTCGCCGGCAATGAACTCCTCGCCGATGGTGAAGGCCTGCGCCAGGCCGTCCGGCGAGGTCTGCTCGGCGTAGGAGAGGTTCACGCCGAAGCGCGAGCCGTCGCCCAGCAGGCGCTGGAAGTTGGGCAGGTCGGTCGGCGTGGAGATGACCAGGATGTCCTTGATGCCCGCCAGCATGAGCGTGGACAGCGGGTAGTAGATCATGGGCTTGTCGTAGACCGGCAGCAGCTGCTTGGAGGTCACGAGAGTGAGCGGGTACAGTCGCGTGCCGGACCCGCCCGCGAGGATGATGCCTTTCATTTAATCTGTCCTCTACAATCGAAATGCGCTTTAGATCGAGTGATAAATAAGACTTGGGTATCCTATTTTGCTAAACCCCCTCATTCTTAACGAAATAGGCAAGGTAATGACTGCGGAATATGGCTACCTGAATTGCCCCTTCCATTTTTCGATGCTCGACCAAGGGAGATTGATTCCGGTTATTTCAGGTTGGTTAATCCAATCAGCCATTTTGAGTAAAAAGTCATCTTCTCGTTCGAAAACAGGAAGTCCGGTATCTTCACCGATGATCGCGTGCCAAATGTTGGTAATGGACTCACTTTGCTTCAACGCTATGAAAAGCGCCAGTATCGAAAATCAATTTATAATCCCACAATGATGTGAATTCGTTCGGGCAAATAACGACCGCAAAGTGATACAAGCGAATAAGATCCGGCAAGAGTTAGCGCCCAAACAGCAAATGTCGAAACACCAAGTGGAATGACGAATAATCCAAGCAGTTTCCAAACGGCCTTGAGAACAAGTATATGGCAGAGGTAGATTCCAAAAGAGGCGTTCCCAAGGTCAACAAGCAAAGTAGAAGATAATCGCGACTTGAATGATCCCGGAACCGCCATAAGAAGCGCGATCACAGCTAAAGAGGTCGCGGCAGAACCGAGCTTAAGCTGAGTTGTGGCCATATTGAAATCGCCAGTCAAATACCACCAGAAGCCTGCGACCTCCTGAATTATTAAAAATATAAAGAGCACTGCAACAAGCTGAGTGGTTCGTCCTTCAATGAGCGCAGCCCAACGCCTCCAGTCGAGACCGAAAACATAAAAGATGAGCCACATGGGGCAGAAAACCTGTATTAGAGGCAATGCGATACCGGCAACGGCAGCGAGCTCCCTTAGAAGCAAGCAAGCCGGTGTCACACAATAGACAAAGAACCTATACCGTGAAAGGAGCCTGAACAGTACCGGAGTAAGCAGCACAAGCTGTGAATAGACCAATAGATAGTACATCTGAGCCGATACGGAGCCCACGGCGAACGCCAGAAACCCAGACGCCCATGAAGGGCGGGAAACGCCGCAAGATAGATAACGCTCCAGAACGCATAAGGTCCGGCAACCTTGCTAATGCGGCGTCGAAGAACCCCCCCGCATTAAATTTGCGCTCGTCGGTAAGAACACCGGATAAAAACAAGAACAACGCAACAGAAAAGTTGAGGAATGGGCGAATGGCGACCGACGCGGCACATTGAGGAAGACAGTGGATAAGCACCACTGCGGAAATCGCAAGCCCACGAAGAGCTTGAAGGTAGCGATCCTTGGCCATCTAGGCTCTCCTTCCAACGAGTCTCTTTAGTCGTCGTTTAATACCACCAAGCTTGCCGCGGACACGCTGCCAGAGAGTGGGACGGAAATCCCACTTGTCCATGAGATCTGGGATGGAAAGCCCGGCAGACACGTCGTTCAAGAACTCGTCGCGCTTTGGATAAGGCGTGACAGAATGGACGAGGCTAGGGTTGCCCGCGATTACCCCATCAAGCGTCGCCGGACCGTTTGCAGTAAGCCCAGAAATAGCCTCGAATGCCCGCACGCCCTTCTCGGTATTGCATAGGACGGCAGATACGCCCTTGGAGTTGTCGACCTCGGGATGGGTATTCTGGAACCCCCAGAAATCACCGAGCGTGATATCGGCGCCGCTGGAGCGCTTTGCTGGACATGCCAGACAGGACGAACGAAGGCTCGCATTGGCCAGAAACGCTTTCATGTACCAGTCTTTGCCGAATATCTGGGACTCGGTGTCCCCGGTGTTGTCTTTCTCCGCTATGTGCTTGTACATAGCGGAGAAAGACAACCATCCGGTTGTCTTACTCCGCATATTGACGTCGCAGACGTCCGACCCGAAGGCCTCACCACGGTAGTCGACCCAGCGCGACCAGAGCTCTGGAGACGGAACACCGTGGCAGATGACGTCGACGCCGAGGAAGAGGTCAGAGTCGGCGAGTTTCCCCAGGTATGAGCGCATGCCAGCCACCTGGCATGCAGTACCGGCAAAGAGCGCCGGCCTGCCTTCACGCAGGGCAGTGCGGACGCCCTCGAAGACGCCGCGGCCAACCGCGCTCTGAACGTATTTCGAGCGCATAACGGCGCCGAGCGCCGGCCTGTCCTCCACGAGCACGTGACGAAGCTCGCGGCAACCGTCCGTCCACGCGGCGCCCGCCACAACACCGCCGCGCGAGAGAGCGTCACCGGCGAGTAGACCGAACACGCCGCCCGACGACGATCTATCGAGCAAGCCGACGTCATGAGCCTTCGCCCAGAGGGCGAACTCGCACCCGTCCTCCCCAGGGGCGTTGAGCGCCGGGCATACGGCGTCGCACGCCCCGCAGCCTACGCACCCGGAGGCGTCGACGGTGGGGTGTAGGAAGCCACAATCATCGGGTTCCATGGAGATGCTTGACTTGGGGCAGCGGGCAGCGCACGCGCCGCAGCCGCAGCAACGGTCGCCAAGCGAGACGACCCTCGGGGATTTCTCGGAATCATTCATGATGGACCCTATCTAAGGAACGGGAGACGAGAGACGACCGCGATACGTTCGTCCTTCGTTAGGACGGCGAGCCAAAGGGCTATGGCGAAAAGCGCGCTGTAAACGGCGCCCCACTCGAGGAACGCGGGCCATCCGTTGACGGGCAGGACCGCCGTGCCAGCGAGGCAGGCGACGGTGACGGCAGCCCAGGCGAGCAGCACCGGCAGGTTCCGCTTCCAGAAAAAGAGCATGTCGAGACCGACCCGCTTCTGGTAGTACCAGTTCATCCACAGTCCGTTGCCGAGCACGATGCTGACGACATAGGCGATCGCGGGGGCCCACGGCCCCAGCGCCGGGGCGGCCGCGGCGGTGAAGGCAACGTTCCCGACCGCCATCGCAAGGTAGACGAGACTCCTGGCGTGGTGCATGTTCTTGGCCCTCTGGATCTCGATGCCGACGTTCTGACAGAGGGGCACCATGACGGGTAGCGTCATGGCGAGCACGAGCCAGTAGGCCTCGGCGAAGCCCGGGCCCGCCCACCTCGTCACGAAAAACTTCCCGAGAATAGCGAAACCTCCGTACACCCAGCAAAACAGTACCATCTGGTAGCGGCCCACGCGCGTCATAAGGCGAGTGAGCTCGGCGTTGTCGTCCGAGGTGGCGACGATGCGGTTGACCTTCGGAATGAAGACGTTCGACATCGTGGTGGAGAGCGAGTAGAAGACCTGGCGGATGTTCACGGCCACCGCGAACAGAGATACCGCAGTCGCGCCCGAGATGGCCCCCAGCATGATGTTGGGCACGCTCTGATTGACCATCTCGCAGACCTGGTTACCGAAGATCCAGGCACTGAAGGCGGCGATGCCGCGCATGACGCCCCAGTCGGCACCCCTGAGCTCGAAGCGCATGCCCAGCACGACGATGGCGTAGCGCGCGTTGAGGGCAAGCAGGACGAGGTTCACCGCGAGCTGTGCTAGGGCAACGCCCACGGGCCCCATACCGGCGGCCAGCAGGGCCCAGGCGCACAGCGGCGTCGCAAGCGTGGTGACGAGCTGCCTGGTCTGCTGGTAGACGAAGCGCTCGTGCGCCGTGATGTAGGAATTGAACACGACGGTGAACAACGTCGAGGCGACGTTGAGCGTCATGATGGCGAGCAGCTCCCGGGCGAGCGAGACCTGCGCCTCGGTGAACCCGGCCGAGAACACCGCGCCGGCGTTTGCGGAGAAGCCCATGCCGAGGGCGACCGCCGCGGCTGTGACGGCGACGTAAAGCGTGAGGTACATGCCGTTCAGGTGCCGGATGTCGCGCTCGCCGCCGTGCGCCACCGTCTGCGTGTAGAAGCGCACGTAGGCCTCGGAGAAGCCGAAGGACAGGAGCGTCAGCGAGAAGACAAAGGAGTTCGAGCTCTGGAAGACGCCGTAGTCCGCCTGCCCCACGTAGGACAGTAGCATCGGCGTGTAGACGAGGTTGACGAGGTTCTTTGCGAGGATGTTGGCGTAGCCGAGGAGGGCGCCCGCCTTACGCTGGCTAGCCACGGGCGGCCTCCGAGGGAATGCTCAATCCACATCTATCGAGGAATTCAACAACGATCTTCCTCTGAGCTGGCAACCTGTCATACGCCTTTGAATAGTCACTCTCGAGCAGTTCCGAATTACATACGGAAAGAATTGACCGCTCAACGAAAGAAACACCCAGCTCGCTGGCTAGCGTGTCGAATCGGCTGCTCATGTCTGGACCAGTGGACTCACGAGGGCAATAAATCAGCGGCTTCCCGAACAAGATCGAGAAAATTGATCCGTGATATGAATCTGTCGCTACAAGCTTTGCGTGACGGACGGCATAGAGGAACTCTGAAGGCCCGAGGGCGTAGTAGCGCGCATCCCCTAGTAAATCGACCCTCTTGCAGCTAAGTGAATCACAGATTTCGGCAACCCTCTCTTCGTAAGCTGCAGTCCCGAGGAAGTACGTCAATACATAATCATTTGGAAGCCCGCAGTGCGGCTCTTTTTCATACCTTTCCCACCAGGAGCCGTCAAACATCAGTGTTGGGTCAATCAACACCTCGGCCTTTAAGCCGTACAGACTGGTTATAAGCTCGGCGCTCTTCTGCTCACGAACGGACAGCCTATCAAACCCGTCGAAATAGCCGTGGAACAGCTCACGCTTCTCCTCGGGAATCGTCGGAGCTGCCAAGCTTGGCGAAAAAGCAATGCGCTTTTCTCTTGGCGAAAACGTGAGAAACATAGTGGAGTTAGCGTCAGGGGAATACGGAGACCAAACTTGGTCGCTCCCAGCAACGAAAAAGTCATAGGATTTAATGTCACGTGGAGGGTTGGAATCAGATATAACCTCCCGGCTAAAGGAAATGTTACGGGAATTGAAATCCTCAAACGAACGATGCCTCTGGATGTGGGCAACGGCAAGCCCCTTTGGAATGAGCGAAGCCAAAGACTTGAGCTTGTATTTGGCAGATCTCGAGTCCTTCTGTCTGAACGTAAGGACATCTGCACCCGAGAGTTTGAGAGTTTCTTGGACAGCAAGGTTCTGGAGCCTCTGCCCATAGTTGTCCCCATGCGTAAATGTGGAAATGCCTATTTTCATGTTCAAACCTGTTCTTCGTCTCTATCAATAATCAAATAGTCTGCAGCCGAGGAATTCCACGACCAAGCCAGCGCTCCACAGAGCAGCAGTAGGCACAAGCAGCAGTTCACCCTTGTAAAGCACTGCGTATACAGAAAGGTAATAAGAATTGTTAGCAAAAGGAGCAAACGAACAATCCGGCCATTAGATCCTTTTTCCTGCTCCATAAACTCACTAACCACGGAGTGGAAAAACGCTACATACGCTGCCGTCTCCCAAACCCCCATGAGAATCAAGAAAGACCCCATATCCGCTTGACCAAAGTGGTTAAACGACATGAACCCGGACGCGTAGAAGCTTGAGGCTCCAAGACCCTCTCCGAGACTCCATGTAGCCGGTCTCAAGAGAGCGAAGCCGATGATAGCAATCCTCTCGTTACTGCCGTCGGCAGCAGTACCGACGGAAGCTGAACTGCCAACCATATCGAACAGACCAAACACTTGCGTATCCACGAGGATCTGGAACGCAGGCACCAAGGCGTATGCAATTGTCAGGATAAAATACAAGGCGACAAGCCAAAAGAAGGGACCCGAAACATCCGCTTCTCCCTTCATGACTGAAATAAGCCAGAACATCACTAAAACGAGAGGAAGGATTATGAAGAGCGCCTTATTATCGTTGAGTGTCGCAAGATAGAAGGACAGGACGATAAGGCAGACGTTGTAAGCGATGGCAAGGGATGGCCAGAGAGGACCCCGAAGCCTCCTAATCCAGACGAAGTTGTAGAGCACGACGAATGAAGTGTAAAGGGCCACCGCATGGACGGACGCATAAGAGAACAGGCCGGAGATATTGTCCTCGAAGTAACTGATGTCGTTCGTTGTCGCAGCGATCATCCCATGGGTAGAGTACTGGATAAACATGATCGCCATATTGAGAAGCAATATGGCGTTGAAGACCGGAAAACCTGCATCAAAGAGTCCAAGAAGAAAATCCCTCTTGTTAGTGACCAAAAGAAAGAAGTAAAGCGTATAGACAAACGGGTAGAGGAGCAGCAAAATATTCGCCCTAAACGTTTCCATATTGCCACCCAAGAGGGCACCAGACAGCCACCCTGCAACGGTAATCAGCCCAAGTAGTAGCGCTCTACCGCTATATTTCCATCCGGAGAAGAGCGCCCTCACGCAAATCATGCCGGTAATTACCCAGTTGAGGTATCGCCCCAGACCATAGTACTCAAGGAAGAAAACCTGCGCCAAGATACCTATAACGATCGTCGCATCCGCCAGGTCACCCATGCAAACGGTTAGAACACCTTGCTTATTAGGGAGATACCAACGACCTCTTCGACCAGCCCGCTCCTCCGCTTTATTTATAACGAGCCTCGCATGCCTATGATCTTGCATTGAGTACCTCCAGCAGCACACGTTCAATCAGCCTCGTGTGCATGTGAACTCCCGTGTTGAGACCTACCGAGGAGCATGGAAGCAGGTCTACGATCTCATCTGAATCGACAAGATCGAGCGGACCAGGATTTCCGCTCCTGAAACGATTGACCTCCCTGATAAGCCGGCTCTTATCCCTAAACAGCCCGATTAGCTCCTCCTCGTTATTCAGCACCAAACCGGACCCATGCTCAACGACAAAGTCGGCGACATTGCCTGCACATGCACTCGAAATCGTATAAGCGTTTGCGGAGTAAGATTCCATACAGGTGTAGCTATAGGTCTCTGGACAAGATGGCCACATGACAACGATGGCAATCTCGCACTCCCTGAGAGAGTCGGTCATGGCATTTGGGTGCTTCTCATCAAATTCGACAAACCGCTTGTTCATCCCTGGATACATATCGTTCGAGCTGTTGAAGACGAAGAACTCGTACTCTTGTTCATCGACCGCAGATACGAGGCGAAGCCAGGTCTCCCAGCCCTTTGTCTTCCTCGGCATCCCCAGAAAGGCAACCCTGATGCGCTCCCCTGCGTTCAGAGGACGTCTGTTGCCCAGATACTCTCCAAGCAGCTTTTGGTGCGGTATTACATCAACAAGGCCCTCGTATTGGGGCCTGAATGAGAGAAACCGATTCTTCGTATAGGTCGAAGGTGCAACAAAACGGAGATTTTTGATGGAGTCAAACAGCCCTTGGATCTTCGACTCCACACGAAGGCTGTTACTGAAGTGGGGGCATTTCTCGCAGGGAGCGTCGCCGAGCCTTGAGCTGTCACAAAAGCCGCTCCTATTTTGGAGGTTATAGCTTGTACAACACAGGTAATAGTCGTGGAGAAAGGCCCTGACCGGTGTTTTGCCTGTAACTTTTAGCAGTTCGGAGACTTTCTCAAGGCTCACGTACAGAAGGTGGTGGATATGAAGCTCAAGAAGGCTGAAGCCGCTTTTTTGCCAGCTGCAAAGGGCCTCGCACACCTGGGCAATACTGAAAACACCAGCCTCCACCCCGTCGACCGTAACCCCGAATTCGCAAAATAGCATCTGGTCGTCCCTGAACAGGGTCTTCTTAACCGAGTGGAGATAGACGTAACTTATGCCGTGCGACGCCATGGCCTGCTGACTCGCCATAATAGCCTTTGGGGTGCCGGTCTTGTCCTTGAGATAGTCGCAAAAGGCAAGCGCTAGGACGTACCCACTATTGTGCGGTTTGGGGATGCTTTTACTCATATCATCGCTTCCCAAACAAGAGGAGAGATCTATTGAAAAGGCCCTCTTGTAGACTGCCGAAATTCAGCCTCGAAGAGAAAGAAACCCTGCACCTAGCCATGAAAGAAGCGTCCATTTTCGATACCAACTCTCCAAGAGCACGCTCTGGAGGAAGAATGCAGTCGGAATAAGTTGAAAGAAGTCCAGTAACTTGCTTTGCAAGAGTAATCTCTCGCGGATGACAAAAACTATTGATTTTCTCAATCACTTTAGATGGTAAATCAGTACTCACACCGACCACATTACGACCATGCTGGCGATATCCCATATGAGGAGAAGCATCGAAAACAATCCGATAACCCAGCAGCACGCATAGATTAGCTATCAGCTTATCATGCATGATGACGGGATGGGGCAGCTCATGCAAGCAAACAACTTCCCAAATACGCCTATCAAATACTTGCGTACATCCCATAGGTGACCCAATGCAAAGCTGGTTGAGAGGGTCGTTATCTCGATAAGATATGCACCTTTGTTGCCCATAGGTTAACCGGCCCATCTCATTACCAGCTGAATCTACAAGTCTTGAATTGCAATGATAAAGAGCCAAATTCTCCTGCTTCTTAAGCTGTTTAATCGCAGTTATCAGTTTATCGCTATCCCAAATATCATCTTGGTCGGAAAACGCATAGTAATCAGCTTCGGGAGCATTCCGCAACAACGTCAAAAACCCTAAAGCAGGTCCTAGGTTTTCTCCTGTTAACAAAGTCAGACTGCCCTCATCTGCATAGCGCTGCAGAAGATCACGAGTACCATCAGATGACCCGTCATCACGGACAAAAAGACGTACGTCAACTTCAGCCTGCGAGAGAATGCTGTCAATTTGTTCTGAAATAAATGGGATGCCGTTGTATGACGCCATTAATACGACGCACTTTGGCACCTTGGAATTACTCAACATATGGATTACCTTATCATTAATGCCTAAAGCAAACGCTCTCGATGTGTTAACCCCTGAGCAAACCCAGTGCAAGCAGTATATCCTTGACCAAGTACTTGGCGCAGTCTTTTGGCCTCGCCCTGAGAACGAGTCGGTTAACCCGTACCCCGTTACGAAAGCCGTCCATAAAGGTATTTCTTTCTATAGGCTTCGTCGAAGGACGTTGAAGCTGTTCATTGTTGGCCACAGCTAGACCAGGATCAACCGGCAAAAGCTCAAGGTCCGTCATTTCTAACAGTTCTCGACCCTTGTCTGTCTGCACAAGTGCGAGGGATATCCCGTTCGCGACCTCATCAGAAAGCTCGCTACCCCATGAATCGCCAAGCGTAATATCGGAGACACGATCACCCTTGGCGTAGCGGCAGGAGTAGCAGCCTTCCGTATACGGTAAACCCGAGAGGAAAGCAATCGAGTAGCGATCGCGGACACCCGTCCTACCCACAGTTTCAGCTTCGCGATAGCGGAGCTGATACTGGACTTTCTTTCGAAAGTCCAGTATCAGCTCATTAGACAGGTTGTTACCTGTCTCTTCCAAGAATCGGCTCAGGACCTTGGGGGACGGTGAACCATGACAGATAAGGTCGATGGTGTAAAGGGAATCGGCTAAACGGCTTCCAACGAAGTTACGCATCGCAGCAACCTGACAAGGAAGACCGATAAAGAGAA
This sequence comes from Collinsella sp. BG-O-102, assembly GCF_023656745.1. GTDB lineage: Bacteria > Actinomycetota > Coriobacteriia > Coriobacteriales > Coriobacteriaceae > Collinsella. The sequence continues at coordinate 139,665 of NZ_JAMOKO010000005.1, read as the reverse complement.
CCCTTTGACCACCTTGCAGGGCCTCCCTAACCTCGCGGTACGCACCAAGCGGATTGCTTTTGACGTATTTGGAGCCTTGGGCCCTCCTCAAGTAATCCGCATCAGAAGTGAGGTGGAACCGGAACTCACCGCCCTCCTGTGCACATGAACACACTAATCCATTTGACGCCACAAACGCCTCCGAGATGGCCGTAGCCAGACCCCCGGACGAAGATGACATTCTGAGCGATGTATCTTTCGCCCACCCCTGTAGCCACTCGAGAGGACGCAACGAAGATGGGGATACCATCTGGGGACACGTTTTCTCGCACAGTCCACATCCCACGCACCTTGTAGGATCAATACGGGCGTTATACGCCTCAATCGTATCCTCAATGGCAATCGCTCCATGTCGGCATGAATCGACGCAGGCCATACAGCCAGCGCACATATCCTTCTTGCATACCGTCCTAGTGCCAACGTTTGACAATGCCCTACTCCTCAATCATGCTCTTGAGCTGCGCTAGGGACTTCTCCCTCTCCGCACCCATCACGTCGTTGACCCGACCAAAGTCAATCTGCTTGGATGCTAACTCGACATCATCTAGATTCTGAAGCACTCTGTCCGTGAGGTCCGTGAGTCGCAGAATACTCACGTTCCTGCTCGAGGTTCCGTTCTTGGGCAGCACTTCTACCAGCGGCGTATTGAGATTTATGGCAAAAGCCGTACCGTGGAACGAGTCCGTGACTAGGCATGCTGCGTTGTCGACATACGAGAGAAACTCAGCAAGCGTCGGCAGCCACTTGAACTTGCCCTCGCGTGAGGCCTGGTGCAGGCTTGCGGAGATCCGTATCAGGGGCAAGCCAAGCTTTTTGGCAACCTTCACGGCGTACTGCCCCACCGTCGGGTCGCTGTGAATCTGGTAGACGAGGATGTATTCGCCCTTCGGGGCAGGTGCCGCCATCCTTCTCCACGCCTCGCCATCAAGCAGCAGCGTGGGATCGACAACCTGTCCGGCCTCTATGCCCCACGAGGCAAGCTGCTCGCGCGCGGCATCCTCGCGTACGAACACGGCCTCATATGCTCGAAGGTCCTCGAGAAACCTGGGGCGCACGCTATCCGGCATATTCTTCTTACCAAAGCTTGCCGCATATGAGATGCGCCTTGCGCCCTCGGGAGCAAACTCAAGCGCGTATGACAGGTCGTATGCGCCCGAGCTGATGGGACCCCACACCTGATCGCTTCCAGTCATATAGGCATCGGCCTTGGGCGGATTAGCCTTCAGCTCCTCCAGGGATGCATAGTGAGGGCTCATCTTAAGCAGCTGGGAACGCTCACGCGCAAACCGCTTGCCCGCCACCCTTGTCTCAGGCTCCATCAGAAGTCTGTAGACAGACTTCTTCAACGGGTTCCCGTTCCAGGACGGCTTTGTCGAAAGAAGCGTCCTCACCTGCTGGGATACGTCCTCACAAGCAGGTACATAGTCCATAATCTCGAACTCATGCCCCAAGCTCTCTACCGCTCGTTGTGTCGCATATGCCTGGAGCAGGGAGCCATAATTAGAGATTGCGTGCCTGGTTATGCAGGATACTTTCACGTGTTTCCTCCGATTGATATCGAGCAACCGCTATTTCTGAATTTTTGCATTCGATTTTTCCACCCGGCTGCACTACAGCGCCTCCTCAGTCTCGTACACGTGCGCGTCGGCTCGGCTTGCGTCGGAAAGGCCGTCGTTGATCGCGGCGTGCATGTCGCAGGTGGAAAGAGCGTCCAGCTCCTCCTTCGTCACCTTGCCCGACTCGTAGTCGCGCACGATGGGGAGCTCGTGCATGTCGAACTTCTTGCCGGGCTTGAGCTTGTGCGCCAGCACCCACGACGCGGGTTTCCAGATGTACTTGTGCATGGCAGGAGACACGGAGCCGATCATCCAGCAGTTGCGGTCGCAGTGGCGCACGCAGCCGCGCACTTTCTCGGCCTGGGCGCTCTCCCACAGCTCATCCCAAGACTCGTCGTTAAGGTTGCCCATAACGAGCTTCTCCTTGGTGCCGTTGCAGGGCATGACGTCGCCGTAGGGGTCGATGAAGAACGTGTCGAACGCCATATCGCACGGGAGCAGGCGCTTCTGCCCATAGATGTAGTTGATGAGGCCCATGTTGAAGTACGCGCGGAACCACTTCTTGGGCTCGTTGGACTTGAGGAGCTCGTTTACCAGGTCCTCGAAGTTCTGGGCCACCATGGGACGGTCCTTGATGATGTTCTTCGCCTCGACAAAGTAGAAGCTGTTGTGCAGGCTGGCGGTGGCGAACTCCATGCCGAGCTCGTCGGAAAGCTTGTACAGCGGCACCAAGTCCGCAGCGTTGCGATCCTGCACCGTCATGCCAAAGCCCACGTCCGGGTGCTTCATTTCCACGAGCTTCTTGAGCGTCTCGTAGCCGCGGTTGAAGCCGTTCTGGAGACCGCGGATCTCATCGTTGGTCTGCTGCAGACCCTCGATGGAGATGCGGATTCCCACCTGGGGGAATTCCTCGGCAAGGGCGATGATGCGGTCGGTGAAGAAGCCGTTGGTGGAGATGACGATGCGGTCGGACTTCTTGTACAGCTCGCGCACGATATCCGCAAGGTCGGTCCTGATGAAGGGCTCGCCACCGGTGATGTTGGTGAAGTACATGCGCGGGAGCTTCTTGATCACGTCGAGGGAGAGCTCCTCCTCCGGACGGCTGGGAGCCTTGTAGCGGTTGCACATGGTGCAGCGCGCGTTGCAGCGGTACGTTACGATTACGGTTCCGTTGAGTTTCTTCTCGGCCATGGGTTAGGCCACCACCTTCCGGTCAATTAGTTCTTGATACAGGGAGACGAGATTCCGGATGTATTCCTCTTGATTACAGTTCTCTGCCACGAATGAACGGCAATGCGCGCTCATCGCGGCGTAAGCCGCAGGATCGGCGGCCACCGCCGCACCCCTACGGATTGCATCTGCGAGTCCTGCCTCATCGTGGGCTTCAGCCAGGAAGCCCGTTTCACCCTCACGTACCAGCTCGGGTATTCCGCCCATGTTCGTACCGATAACGGGCTTGCCCGCGGCGAGTGCCTCGAGAACCGCATATGGCGCGTTCTCGAGCCACTCTGACGGCGCAGCCGCCAGAGTGGCTCGATTCACAAGTCCGCGCAGGGCGTCACCGGTTTTATATCCAACCAGCTCAATCCTCGAGCTTATTTCGTTTGGCATTGCGGAAACTTTGACCTTCACAGCATCACATTCAGGGCCATCGCCTGCAATAACAAGACGCCAATCAGGGATCACCGGTGCCGCCTTCTCAAAAGCATGCACGAGCGTTAACACGCCTTTCTCGCGAGAAAGGCGTCCCAGATACAGCATGTAGGGATCTTCATTATTTTGGTTGGCAACTTCCCGTGACATCGAATCGGGATTCAGGAAATTCCGCATGAGGACAAGCTGACGCTCGGGAAGCCCCGCTTCAATAAACTTGTTCCGCATGAACTCACTCGGGCAGATGATGCGATCGAGACGTGAATAGGTTTTGTGCCGTTTAAGCCACTCCGCCTCAGCCACCGCTAACGCGCTTTTTGCGATCGAACCCTTTACGCACTTCTTCTTAAGGCAATTGCCAAAATGACCCCCGAGACACGAATCGCAAACGTTGCCCTCGGAATCAAGCATAAGATAGCTCGGGCAAGCGAGAATCAAGTCGTGCGAGGTATACACAACCGGCGTTGGATGCTGCTTTAGCCAAGGAGCGTCCAAGATGGAAAACGTAATCTCCCTATGAGTGAGATTGAGATGGATTACATCGGGCTGGAATTCACGGCACAGCGCATCGAACTTCTCGCGCGCCTCTTTGGAATACACAAGTGCCTGCACGGCCTTCGCCTTATCGACAATAGAGCTCGGTCCGTTATAGTCGCGATTCGTTACAAAGTAACGCGACCACTCAGTCGGCTCATTACGCTCATCCTCCATGCTGAAGAAGGCAACTTCATGCCCAAGAGCGCGAAGACCATCGGCAAGAGCAAAGTAGTACGTCTCGCTTCCACCCTTGCGCCAATGAAACTTATTTACAAGAAGGATCTTCATTACGCAACACCCTCATACAAAGCAAGCGTCCTTTGGACGACGCTGTTCCAGTCATAGCCATTAATCGCGCGGTCACGTGCCATGGCGCCCAGCCTCTCCGCTTGGGCAGAATCCGCTATCAGGCCTTCAAGCACGTCGCGCAGCGCCCCCGCGTCTCCGTGTGGGAACGTGAGCCCGCAACCCTGCAGAACATCCGCGCGCTCGGGAATATCCGAGGTAACGCATGCCGCACCGTGAGACATGGCCTCCAGCAAGCTCATAGGCAGGCCCTCAACGTCGGAGGGGAGCGCGTAGCAATACGCGTTGGAGTACAGCTCGGAGAGCAGGTTGCCCTCAACGTGGCCGGTAAAGAGCGCGCGGGGGTCGGACGCGGCAGCCTCTTTGAGCGCCACGGCGTAGTCGTCCGTATCGGAGGAGTCGCCCGCGATAACCAGGCGCTTATCCGTCTTTACCTGCTTGTACGCCTCCACCAACAGTTCCGGTCGCTTCTCGGGCACAATGCGACCGAGGTAGAGGACATAGGAGCCCTGGGTGAGCCCCGAGCGCTCGGAGATCTCCTTCGCGGGAAGATCCGCCTCGGGAGTGATGCCGTTGGGAATGAGCGTAGCCTCGCGGCCGTAAGCCTCCTTGAAGTACTCCTGATTGCCCCGGGAAAGCACGATGAGCGCATCCGCGCACTTGGCCGCCGTCGCCTCGCCGAACTTGATGTACTTGGAAGCCAAGCCGCCCCATTTTGCACGCTGCCAGTCCAGGCCGTGGATCGTTGCCACGGTCCTGATGTCCGCGGAACGCGCAAAACGAAGGGGGACGCACGGCCCCTCTGCGTGATAGTGAATTACGTCTGCCCCGTCTTTGATGGCGGCCCTTGTTGCGGCAAAGCTGCTCGTGAGCGCAGAGAGCCCCTTGATGTCCAGAGCCTTTACGGGAACGATGCGGTAGCCATCCTTCTCGTAGGGCTCGGAAGGAGCTCCTTCGCCCATACGGTCGTAGCAGGTTACTTGGTGACCAAGGTCTGCCATACGGCGAGCAAGCTCGCCTACCACCACCTCTACGCCGCCCTCGCGCGAACCCGTTCTCTTTTGGCCTATCATGGCGATGCGCATGCTACACGGCACCTTCCCCAGAGAACATCGTCTTCAGCGTGCCGAATATCAACCGCAGGTCCTGGCGCAGGCTGCGATTCTCTATATAGTGAAGATCCAGCTCAACCATTTCGTTGAAGCCCAGGTGGCTGCGGCCCATTACCTGCCAAGGACCGCTGCAGCCGGGTTTTACCGCCAGGCGCTTCATGTCGTGCTCGCTGTACAGGGCAACCTCGCGCGGCAGGCCGGGGCGCGGGCCAATGAGGTTCATTTGGCCCAAGAACACGTTGATGAGCTGGGGCAGCTCGTCGATGCTGTGCTTGCGAATGAAGTTACCCACACCGGGAATAATGCGCGGGTCGTGCTTCATTTTAAACATGGGGCCAGTGGCCTCGTTTTGGGCCTGCAAGTCCTTGAGCATTTGGTCTGCGTTGGGAACCATGCTGCGGAACTTGTAGATCTTAAACAGGTAGAACGTGCCGTCTTTGCGCACGCGGCCCACGCGCCACTGTGAATATAGGGGGCTGGCGCCCGGGCTCTTTATGCAAATGACCACGCTCAGAATTACCCCGGGAATAAAGAGCAACACCAGGGCTCCGCCGGCGGCGACAATGTCCACCGTACGCTTAACAACGCGGTAGAGCCTGTGCCCAAGCTCGGGCTTCACGCCGGAGTTGGCACCGCGCAGCATCTTGTACGCTTCTTCGTTTGTAAGGTAATCCCCCGCAGCACCGGCTGCGGCAGTGACGGAATTCGCCGTGGCGGCCGTGCGCGTCTCCCGCGCGCCCTGTGCCATGGTCATCATCGTAGGCTCCAAGAGCCCCTCCCCCGATACTTTTTGCCTTCGGTCGTCCGCTTGCGAGCTTGCAGCTAGGCGATCGCTCTTCTGTGATTGCGCATAACGCGCTGCTCTTTTGAAAGCACCGCAAGGCCAACGCGGGTGGTTACGCGTCGGCCGCACAAGTCGAGCTCCAGATAAGCAGTGCTCTTGCGTCTGTTAATGGTTTTGATGAGGCCTTCGTGGCCCAGTAGCGGACCAGCAGTTACTACGACCTGGTCGCCGTCTTTTAGGGCCTCACTCATGGGCACTACGCGGTCTCCCCTATGCGTAAAGCTGCTTATGAGTTGAGCCTCTTCTTTTGCCAGCGGCACAAACTGACCGTCCTGGGCAAGCACCCGGGCAAAGTCGTCCATGCGCAGCAGATACTGTTGCACGGTGCGTGGATCTGCCGTATCGCAGATAAGATAACCGGGAAAGAGCGGCTTGGTCGTATTGACCCATTCACCGTGTACCTTAATCTCGGTTTGAAATTGGGGATAAAAGAGCTCCTGCATGGTGCCGGCTGGCAACATGCGCTCGATGCGCTCGCGCATTACGTCTTCGCGACCGTTAATGACCTGGATCACATACCACACGAGCAGCACCCCCTTGCTGTCTTACGTGTGGCTCACGGGGTTTGGGTATGGCTTCGCCAGGGCGCTTGTGCGCGAAGGCGCTCCATATTCAAACCCTGAGCCCAGTCAGACAAGCACGTGGCTCTGTCCCACCGTGAACGGTATGTATAAAAGCAGCACTGAAGTCACAGGCACGTATCGCAAAAATGCCTATAACCTCAGCTGGCTGCATGCGAACCGGTCGAGTGATTTCAAAACTGGACCGCATGCAAACAGCTGAAGGACTGCTGTGATTTGCCGTAGCAACTTATTGCACTGGTTAAAGCGAAGATGTAATTAGCCGTAAAAAGAACAAAATCGCGCATGGCAATCAATATTGGAGCTCGTGGTTTTTCTAACACCGCCGTTACGGCCGGATGCTGATCGACCCTGTGCTTTGTGACTTACAGGAGCCGTGAGCACAGTTGAACTCATGTAACGTTAGGTATCCTAGCACAAGCAGTTAGTGAAACTGATTTAACTTGTGGCGGACAACATATCGTTCATTAAGCGTGCTTAAGAGGGTTGTTTTAGGATGTTGTTCACGTTGATGCAGGTTATTGGGGTGCTAACGGTGATTAGGAGCGTTTCTGAAGCCTAAATGGAGCAGCGAGCTGCACTGGTAATTGCGCTTGTCTAACAAACTATGTGCAGACATGGGGAATAAATTGTGCAACTTTTTGTTGGTGTAAGGAAGGATTTGTGACGCGAGGCGTTTTGACATGAAAAAGACCTTCGGGATTCCGAAGGCCTTTGCATTCACGATGGTGGAGACGAGGGGGATCGAACCCCTGACCTCTTGACTGCCAGTCAAGCGCTCTCCCAGCTGAGCTACGCCCCCGTGACGTGGAGATACTATAGGGGAAGATGGCGCGGCGTGCAAGGGCTTTTTTGGGTCAGATTCTAAATGCCTATTGATATAGGTAAGCGATGGCGGTGCCGGTGTGAACTTGGATCTTGGCCGTTTTTCTAACGACATTAGAGATGCCGGTGTCGGCCAACAGGCCCAGGGAGCTGTGGTCTAGCTCCCACTCTAGACCGCGTTCGCTTACCTCGGTGTTGGGGGCAATGGCGATGATAGAGAACGTCTTGCCTTCAGAGCCCTCGATGGTCCACGATTCGCCTCCGTGCAGGATGCGGGCCGTGGTCTCGTCTTCGGCAATCCAGACTGGGGCGTCATCGTAGCCTGCAAGCAGCCCCAGTACGGAAAGCGCCATATCCGGACGGCCACCCGTGGCGCAGGTCGCAACCACTTCGGCACCCGGCCAACGACGGCGGACGGAATCGAGCGCTAGCGCCAGATCGGTATAGTCCTTGTAGGGGTTATGGCGTTCTACCTCAAAGGCTTCGGCGGCATCGACCAACGCACGACCCGCATCACTCACCGTGTCGGCATCCCCCACATACACGTCACAGCCCAGTCCCGCGCCCAGCAGCGCGTCGAGTCCGCGGTCCACGGCGACAACACGGTCGCACTCCCCCGCTAGTCTACGTAACAGATCCTCGCTCGCCACCACGGGCGAGCCGCAGACCACTAATACCTTGCAAGCCACAGCCCCCGCCTATCCCTCAAACGAAAGCACGCGGGCCAGATCCAGGTCCTCATAGCTATCGATAAAGATCTCGCAGTTATCGCGAACCTCGTCGCGCTTCATGCGGCCGTGCGGGTCATAGATGCCCACGCGTTTAAAGCCGGCGACACCAGAGCTCTTAAGGCCAAAGACGGCGTCCTCAAACACCCATACACGCTCAAACTTGCACCCGTGGCGCTCCTCCAGGCGGCGCAGCGCCAGCTCGTATACGTCGGGGAACTGTTTGGAGCGTCCTGCCTCGCCCGTCGTGGTAACAAATTCCAAGTAAGCGTCGAGCCCGGCACCAGCGAGCGCAGACTTAACCAGCTCGGCCGGCGTGGACGTGGCAACGCACATGGCAATTCCGGACTCCTGCGCCTGCTTCAAAAATGCCAGGAGCCCCTCGCGCGGCGGCACCTTGGAGTAGCCATCGATCAGGATGTCGCTCAGCTCACGGTAGAGCTCCTCACCATTTGCGCCAATGCCCCAGGTGTCGTGGTAGGCCTGGCACTCATCCTCCAACGACAAATGCTCAAACTGGGCAAAATCGTCGACCGTCACGTCAATCCCGTGACGGTGCAATAACTCAGGCTGGGCATAGGCCCAAACGGGGGTGCTATTTACCAGCGTGCCATCGCAATCAAAAATAAAAGCAACCTTGGGAGCGGCGGTACGGGACATAAACGAACCTTTCGATATCAAATGGTAAACATCCTGCTAAAAACGTTTTACCAAACGTCAGCCAAACAATTTTGAAACCCAAATTGGTAAAACTGTCAAGAGTTTTACCACGTCAAATCTGCCAGTGGTATAAACATGTCGCTTACCGATTAAACGCCCGCGCAAATCCGCTTTCGTCCATAAAACTAACGCACAGGTGTTATCGTAGTTTTGCCGAAAGTTCCACCGAGCACGCGAGGTGGAACGAATCACAGAAACTTCGCCGTCCCTTCGATTCGTGCAGCCTTGGACCTTTCGCATCTAGTCACCAAGGCAACACGCTGCCGCGTCATGATGGGATCAAACGTGAGCGATACAAAGCTAAAGCCAACGGCTAAAAAGCCCGCAACCCGCAAACCGGCTCCGCACGCACCGGAGCTCACCAAGGACGATGTCTATCTGTTTGGCATCGGCACGTGGGAGCGCAGCTGGGAAAAGATGGGCGCGCATCCCGACACGCAGCAGCGCACACGCGGCTGGCGCTTTTGCGTTTGGGCGCCCGACGTAAAGAGTGTCCATGTCATTGGCGAATTTAACGACTGGGATGAGGAAGCCAACCCGCTGGTGCCCGTGCATACGAGCGCTATCTGGGAAGGCTTTATTCCTGGCGCCGAGCAGGGGCAGCTCTATAAATATCTCATCGAGACCAACGAGGGCGAAAAGCTCTACAAGGCCGATCCGTATGCCTTTAAGGCCGAGTGCCCCCCGGGTACCGCGAGCGTGCTGTGGACCCTCGATGGCTACAAGTGGAACGACGCCGCGTGGCTCAAGCGCCGCGCCGATCACAACCACATGTCGCAGCCGCTCAACATCTACGAGGTGCATATTGGCTCGTGGAAGCGCCACGGCGACGCTCCGCAGGGCGAGCCGGACGAGTACGGCAACTACCCTGGCCCCATGGACCCCTTCCCCGCGCAGCGCGGCGAGTTCTATACCTACGACGACCTGTCGGTGGAACTCGTGGACTACGTGCACGACATGGGCTATACGCATATTGAGGTCATGCCGCTCATGGAGCATCCCTTCGACGGCTCCTGGGGCTACCAAACGACCGGCTACTACGCCGCCACGTCGCGCTACGGCAACCCCCAGCAGCTCATGCACTTTATCGATGCATGCCACGAGGCAGGCATTGGCGTGATCATGGACTGGGTTCCCGGCGGTTTTTGCGCCGACTCCCATGGCCTTGCCACCTTTAACGGCCATATGCTGTTTGAGCACGAGATTCATCCCAACTGGGGCACGCACAAGTTTGACTTCGCCCGCGGCGAGGTCCGCTCCTTCCTGGTCTCCAACGTGCTGTACTGGCTCGAGAACTTCCACGTGGACGGCATTCGCATGGACGGCGTGTCCAGCATGCTGTACCTCAACTTTGGCATCGACGATCCCGGTCAAAAGAAGTTCAACAAGTACGGTACCGAGGAAGACCTGGACGCCAGCGCGTTTATCCGCCAGGTCAACTGCGCTGTGGAGGCGCACTACCCCGACGTGATGATGATGGCCGAGGAGTCCACCGCGTGGCCGCTCGTGACCTATCCGCCGCAGGACGGCGGCCTGGGCTTCCACTACAAGTGGGACATGGGCTGGATGAACGACACGCTGCACTACATGCAGACCGATTTTCCGTGGCGCCCCGGCAACCACGGGCTGCTCACGTTCTCCATCATGTATGCCTTTACCGAGAACTTTATTTGCCCGCTAAGCCACGACGAGGTCGTACACGGCAAGTGCTCGCTCATCGGCCGCATGCCGGGCGACTGGTGGCGCCAGTTTGCCGGTCTGCGCACGCTGGCCTTCTACCAGATGACGCACCCCGGTGCCAAGCTCAACTTTATGGGCAACGAGATCGGCCAGTTTATTGAGTGGCGCTACTACGAATCCATCCAGTGGTTCCTGACCGAGGAGTATGAGACCCACCGTCATCATCAGGCGTATATCAAGGCGCTCAACCACCTATACACCGCCGAGCCCGCCCTGTACGAGCGCGGATACACCGACGACGGCTTTACCTGGATCGACGCGGACAACTCCAAGCAGTCCATCGTGAGCTTTGTGCGTCAGGGCGAGGACGTCGATGACGACCTGGTAATTCTGATCAACTTTGACCCGGCGAGCTACGAGAGCTTCCGCGTGGGAGTGCCGCGCGAGGGCGACTGGGAGGTCATCTTTGACTCCGACCGTCCCGAGTTTGGCGGCAGCGGCTATGCCGGCGAGGAGCCCTACACCTGCTCGAGCGAACCCTATCCCTGGAACGGGCAGATGGACTCTATCGAGATGAAGGTGCCTGGCCTGGCAGGCGTGGTGCTTAAGCGCCGCGGTCCCAGCAGCTACAAGCCGCCGGTGGTCGAGAAGCCCAAGAAGGCGGCGCGTAAGCGCACGTCCTCGGTGAAGCCCAAGGCCGCGGCTGCTAAGAAGGCTCCGGTTAAGGCGAAGACCGCCAAGCCCGCTGCCAGGGCTTCGGTCAAGTCCACCACGGCCAAGAAGGCGGTCACCAAAAAGACTGCTCCCAAGGCCAAGGCAGCTGCTGTTAAGGCTCCTGCCAAGAAAGCGTAACAAAAGCGTTACAGCTGCAATTACCCGTCCCGCGGGGGCGTAGGATACAAGTCATAACCGTTCCGGGAGAAACATCCCCGGGGGAAAGGAACGTATGAATAAGATCTTCGACAACAAGCAGGAGTTTACCGAGCTCTATCGCGATGCCGTCATGAGCATTAGCGGCAAGAGCGTCGAGGCCGCCAGCGACCTCGACCGCTTTAACGCCCTGGCCAAGCTCGTAGCCGAGAAGGCACGCACCGTTGCCACCAAGAGCGACGCCCGCGTGACCGCCGAGGGCAAAAAGCGCGTGTACTACTTCTCGATCGAGTTTTTGATCGGCCGCCTGCTCGACAACTACCTACTTAACTTTGGCGTGCGCGACATGGTCGCCGAGGCGCTCGACGACATGGGCTTCGACCTTTCCGTCATCGAGAACCAGGAACCCGATCCGGCGCTGGGCAACGGTGGCCTGGGCCGTCTGGCCGCATGCTTCCTGGATTCCATGGCAGCCGAGGGCATCGCCGGCTACGGCAACGGCATGCGCTACCGTTACGGCCTGTTTAAGCAGGAGATCGTCAACGGCAGCCAGGTCGAGGCCACCGACGAGTGGCTCACCCACGGCTATCCCTGGGAGGTCCGTCGTCAGGACAAGGCCGTGACCATTAAGTTTGGTGGCCATGTTGAGGGCTTTGAGGAGAACGGCCGCACGTTCTACCGCACGGTGGACACGCAGGACATCCTGGCCGTCCCTTACGACATCCCCGTGGTGGGCTATGCCGGCGAGACCGTCAACAAGCTGCGTGTCTGGGCCGCCGAGCCGGTCGAGGAGCACTTTGACCTTGAGGCCTTCAACCGCGGCGACTATGCCCTGGCCGATGCTGAGCGCGCCGAGGCCGAGGCCATCAGCGCCATCCTCTACCCCAACGACGCCGGCGAGCACGGCCGTCTGCTGCGCCTGAAGCAGGAGTACCTGTTTGTCTCGGCCGGCATCTACAGCCTGCTCGACACCTTTGAGAAGGAGCACGGCGAGAACTGGGAGCTGCTGCCGCAGTTTGTGGCCATCCACACCAACGACACGCACCCCGCCATGTGCGGCCCCGAGCTCATGCGCATCCTCATCGACGAGAAAAAGCTCGAGTGGGATGACGCTTGGAGCATCGTGACGCAGGTCGTGAGCTACACCAACCACACGATCCTGCCCGAGGCCCTGGAGAAGTGGCCCATCGGCATGTTCTCCAAGCTCCTCCCCCGTGTGTACCAGATCATCGACGAGATCAGCCGTCGTTGGCACGAGTCGTTCGACACCACGCAGGAGGGCTGGCAGGAGCGTCTGCGCCAGACCGCCATCCTGTGGGACGGCGAGATTCGCATGGCCAACCTGTCCGTGATCTGCAGCCACAGCGTCAACGGCGTGGCCAAGATCCACTCCGACATAATTAAGAACATCGTGCTCAAGGACTTCTATGCCCTGACGCCCGAAAAGTTCAACAACAAGACCAACGGCATCTCGCACCGTCGCTTCTTTGCCGAGGCCAACCCCACCTACGCCAAGCTCGTGACCGAGGCCATTGGCGACGGCTGGCTGAAGGACGCCTTTGAGCTGGAGAAGCTCAAGGAGTTCCAGAACGACACCGAGTTCCTCAAGGCCGTGGGTGCCTCCAAGCGCGCCAACAAGGAGCGCCTGGCCGCCTACGTTAAGGCCGAGACCGGTCTGGTCATTGACCCCAACACCGTCTTCGATGTCCAGGTGAAGCGTTTCCACGCCTACAAGCGCCAGCTCATGAACATCATGAAGGTGATGGACATCTACAACCGTCGCATCGCGAATCCCAACTTCCACGTGACGCCGACGACCTTCATCTTTAGCGGCAAGGCTGCCTCGAGCTACACCTTTGCCAAGGAGACTATCCGCCTCATTAACTCCGTGGCCGACGTCATCAACAACGACCCGCGCGTCAACGAGGTCATGAAGGTCTGCTTTATCCCCAACTTCCGCGTGAGCAACGCCCAGCTCATCTACCCCGCCGCCGAGATCTCGGAACAGATCTCCACGGCCGGCAAGGAGGCTTCGGGCACGTCCAACATGAAGCTCATGATGAACGGCGCCATTACGCTGGGTACCCTCGACGGCGCCAACATCGAGATCGCCGACCTGGCCGGTCGCGAGAACGAGGCCATCTTTGGCCTAACCGCCCCCGAGGTCGAGCAGCTCTGGGCGTCGAACAACTACTTTGCTTGGGATACGCTCAACAACGATCGCGAGCGCCTGGGCCGCGTGATGGACGAGCTCAAGGACAACACGTTTGCCGGCCTTTCGGGCAACTTTGAGAGCATCTACAACGAGCTCATGAACAACAACGACCCCGACCTGGTCATGGCAGACTTCCGCAGCTACGTGGATGCGTGGGAGAAGCTCACCGGCAGCTATGGCGACCAGGAGACCTGGAACCGCAAGGCTCTGCTCAACACCGCCTCCTCGGGCTGGTTCTCGAGCGACCGAACCATTCGCGAGTACCGCGACGAGATCTGGCACGCGTAAAGGCGCGCGAGCTCCCCTATGCCAGCACGGCATTACTCGACGGGCGTGACGTTGCGCCGCGCCCGTCGCTAATGGGTTTAGGAACATCGATGACAGAAGGAGAAATCGATGAGTAAGAAAGAATGCATCGCGATGCTCCTCGCAGGAGGACAGGGCAGCCGATTGGGGGCACTCACCCAAAAGATCGCTAAGCCGGCGGTTAGCTTTGGTGGCAAGTTCCGCATTATCGACTTTTCGCTGTCCAACTGCTCCAACTCGGGCATCGACACGGTGGGCGTTCTGACGCAGTATCGCCCCTACCTGCTGCATGCCTACGTGGGCTCCGGCGAGGCATGGGATCTGGACAGCCGCGACGGCGGTGTGTCGATCCTGCCGCCGTACGAGACGCAGACCGGCGGCGCCTGGTATGCGGGCACGGCCGACGCCATTACGCAGAACCTCGACTACATCAAGGCCAACGACCCCAAGTACGTCCTGATTCTTTCGGGCGATCACCTGTATCGCATGGACTACCGCAAGATGCTCAAGACGCACATTGAGAATAACGCCGACCTCACGGTGAGCGTTATGCCCGTGCCGTGGGAGGAGGCCAGCCGCTTTGGCATCCTGACCACCGACCCCGAGGACGGCCGCATCACCAAGTTCACCGAGAAGCCCGATAAGCCCGATTCGAACCTCGCGTCCATGGGCATCTACATCTTCTCGGCCGACGTGCTGATCGAGGCGCTCGAAGAGGACGCTCTGGACCAGCGCTCGAGCCACGACTTTGGCAAGGACATCATCCCCAAGCTGCTCGGCGAGGGCAAGCGCCTGTACAGCTACGAGTTCCACGGCTTTTGGAAGGACGTCGGCACCATCGCCAGCTTCCACGAGACCTCGATGGACCTGCTGGGCAACAACCCCGAGTTCGATCTGTTCGATAAGCACTTCCCCATCATGTCCAACATCACCACGCGTCCGCCGCACTACATTGGCCCGGACGGCCGCCTGGACGATTGCCTGGTCTCCAACGGCTGCAAGATCTACGGCACCGCTCGCCACTCGATCATTTCGACCGATGTCATCATCGAGGAGCGCGCCGTGGTCGAGGACTCCGTGCTGCTGCCGGGCGCGCACGTCAAGAGCGGTGCGCACATCTGCCGCGCTATTTTGGGCGAGAACTCCACGGTCGAAGAGGGCGTGAAGCTCGGCTCTGTCGATACCACCAAGGATACGGCCGTCGTTGGAAATGACGTCGTTATCGGGAAGGGGGAATGATCCGATGATCAATCGCAAGGCCATCGGTTATATCACCGCTAACTACTCTTCGACTTACGGCAGCGTGCTGCTCAAGGACCGTCCCATCGCGTCCGTTCCCTTTTTGGGCCGCTACCGCCTGATCGACTTCCCGCTGTCCAACATGATGAATGCCGGCATCAAGACCGTCGGCGTCGTCATGCCGGGAAACTACCGCTCGCTGATCGACCACGTGGGCTCGGGTAAGGACTGGGGCCTGGACCGCAAGAAGGGCGGCCTGTTCATGGTGCCCGGCAACGCGTATGGCACCACCAAGGGCGGCATGCGCTTCCTGCTGCGCGACATCATCTCCAACAAGACGCTGTTCCAGCGCTCGGACAAGCCCTATGTCGTGATGATGGGCACCAACATCATCTTTAACATGGACCTCAACACCATCATCGGCGCACACGAGAACTCCGGCGCTCAGATGACCGTGGTGTACTGCAAGGCCACGCGCAACGTCGATGACGAGACCAAACTCGAGATTAACGAGAACGGCCGCCTGACGGGCGTGAGCGCCGGCGTCGTGTACGGCGACAACGCCTCTATGGACTGCTGCATCGTCAACCGCGAGACGCTGCTCGAGATTATCGACCACTACCAGGCCGCCGACTATCTGGACCTGCTCGAGGCACTCCAGGGCGACTTTGGCAACATCGACGTGTGCAGCTACGAGTACAAGGGCGAGGTCGTGGGCGTGTTTAGCGAGAAGTCGCTGTACCGCCGCAGCATGGACCTGCTCGACCAGACCGTAGCCGACCAGCTCTTCGATCCCGAGCGCCCGATCCTGACCAAGGCCCACGACGTGCCGCCTTCGCGCTATGCGACGGGCAGCCACGCGTGCAACTCGATCATCTCGGCCGGCTGCATCATCAAGGGCACCGTGCGCAACTCGATCCTGTCGCGCGGCGTCGTGGTCGAGGAGGGCGCCTCGGTGACCAACTCGATCATCAACCAGAGCTGTGTCATCAAGAGCGGCGCACGCGTTGAGAACGCCATTCTGGACAAGAACAACGTGGTTCCCACCAACACCGAGCTTCGCGGAACGCCCGAGAACATCCTGGTGCTGGGCAAGGCTCCGTTAACTTCCGACACCACCATCGTACGTTAACGTTGGCACCGCAACATCGCTCGTAACAGGTAGAATAGCCGCCCGGTTAGCGCCAGGCGGCTATTCTCGAATTGCAACATGGGAGACAATATGGCAGATTCCAGCAAAAAGATGCAGATCGTGTTTGCCTCGGCCGAGTGCGCACCGTTTGTTAAGACCGGTGGCCTGGGCGACGTGGCGGGCTCGCTGCCTGCGGCGCTTGTGCGCGCCGGCGCCGAGGTTATCGTAATGGTGCCCAAGTACGCCACCATCAAGGACGAGTACAAGGCGCAGATGGAGCACTTTGCCGACTTTTACGTGAGCCTGGGCTGGCGCAACGAGTACTGCGGGCTGGAGAAGCTCGAGCACGACGGCGTCACCTATATGTTCGTGGACAACGAGCGCTACTTTGCGCGCGACTATCCGTACGGCTTCTTTGACGACGGCGAGCGTTTTGCGTTCTTCTCCAAGGCCATCACCGAGAGCCTGCAGCACCTGCCGGCCGATTTTGAGTGCGACATCCTGCACTGCAATGACTGGCAAACGGCACTGGCACCCGTGTTCTTGCGCGAGTTCTACCAGGGCCTGCCGCTGTACGACCGCGTCAAGACTGTGTTCTCGATCCACAACGTGGCGTTCCAGGGCCAGTTTAGCGACACCGTGATGGAGGACATCCTGGGTGTAGCGCATATTCCGGCGGCCGCCACGCAGTTGCGCTGCGACGCCTGCAGCATCAACTACATGCTGGGCGCGCTGCACTATGCCGATGCCATCACCACGGTGAGCCCCACCTATGCCAACGAGATCCAGACGCCCGAGTTTGGCGAGGGTCTGGACGGTGTGCTGCGCGAGCGCTCCTACGCGCTGCAGGGCATCCTCAACGGCATTGACGTGGCGGCCTTTGACCCGGCAACCGACAAGCGCATTGCCGCCAACTACACGGTTGACGACCGTTCCGGCAAGGCCGCGTGCAAGGCCAAGCTGCAGGAGGAACTGGGGCTCGAGGTGCGCGACGACCGCCCGCTTATGGTGATGGTCACGCGCCTGACGCGCCAGAAGGGCATGGACCTGGTCATGTACGCGCTCGACCGCATCCTGTCCGGCGGCGTTCAGGTGGCCGTGCTGGGCACCGGCGACCGCGACTACGAGGACGGTCTGCGCTACTTCCAGGACAAGTACCCCGGCACCATGGCCGCGCGCATCGAGTTCGATCCTGCGCTGTCGCAGCGCATGTACGCCGCCGCCGATATGTTCCTGATGCCTTCGAAGTTTGAGCCCTGCGGCCTGTCGCAGATCATCGCCATGCGCTACGGCACCCTGCCCATCGTGCGCGAGACCGGTGGCCTGAAGGACACCGTGATCCCGTATAACGAGTTTACCGGCGAGGGCACGGGCTTCTCGTTTACCAACTTTAACGGCGACGAGATGGGCGATGCGGTATTCCGCGCGGCGCGTCTGTTCTGGGATAACCGCGACGCATGGAACCAGCTGGTCACGCAGGCCATGAGCCAGGACTTTAGCTGGACGCGCTCGGCCGATAAGTATCTGGACCTGTACTTCTTTATGCACCCGGAGATTGAGAGGCCGGCGGCGGTTGTCGACGAGCCAGAGGCTGTTGCTGAGCCGGTGGCCGCTGAGGAGCCCAAGGCCGAGGAGAAGCCGGATGAAGCTGAGCCCGCAAAGGCCGAGCCTGAGGTGAAGGCTGAGGTTGCTCCTGAGCCCGAGCCTGCTGCGAAGCCTGCGGCAAAGAAGACCACGACTCGCAAGACGACAGCTAAGAAGGCTACTGCGACCAAGGCGGCGGCAACCAAAACCACCGCTACCAAGACAACGACCACGCGCAAGCGCACGACCGCCGCTGCCAAGAAAGCCGCCGAAGCCGAGGCTGCTCCCGAGGTAAAGGCCAAGGTCGCTGAGGCCAAACCGGCCGCCAAGGCTCCGGCAAAGACTGCTGCCAAGAAGACGACCACGACCGCCAAGAAGACAACGGCAGCCAAGAAGACCACGGCTACGAAGTCGACGACCACCAAGGCAGCCACGACCAAGGCAGCCGCAAAGCCAGCCGCCAAAGTCGAGGAGACGCCTGCCGAGTCCAAGGCGGAGGCAACCGTCGAGGCCAAGTCCGCTGCCAAGGCCACCACGCGAAAGCGCACGACGACGGTCAAGAAGACCACGACAAAGGCCGCAACTCCCAAGGCAGAGACTAAGCCTGCTGCTGCCAAAGAGGAGCCCAAGGCCGAGGTAAAGGCTGCCCCGAAGGACGAGGCCAAGCCCGAGCCCGCCAAGGAGACTCCGGTCTCCCCCGCCGCTCCGGCAGAGAAAAAGGCTCCGACCAAGAAGACGTCCGTCCGCAAGGCAACGGCCACCCGCAAGCGCCGCTAGCCCACAGACGATTCAAAACCTCATCAAACCCTAAGTAAGGGGCGCTCCAACCGGGCGCCCCTTCTCTGTAGGTAGTTGGTAAAACGATTTTCTAGGACAACCGTTCGCCGATGGTAAACGGATGTTGTTTATACAGCCTGTGTACAACAGATATACTTACATCCTGTGCGTAAAGCCCATGGCCAGCAGGCCATGATTCTATTGAACTGGACCGTACTATGAGATTGATACACAACAGCCGTCTGCCGCAGTTTCGCACTCCGTTTGGCGCTGTGACCACAGGAACTACCCTTTCGCTCTCCGTGATTCTGGAGGATGCCGATCCCGTGCAGGCGACGCTTACGCTCCGGACCTGGGTCGATGAGATCGGTGAGTCTCGGTATCCAATGACGCACGAGGGCGACGGCATATTTACCGTAGAGCTTGAGTGCACCGAGCCCTGTCTTATTTGGTACAGCTTTATCTGCAATATCGAGGGCCAGCCCGTGGTCCGCCTGGGTGCGCCACAAGGCCGCACCGGTGGCGAGGGCGTAACCTACAACTACGCCGAGGTCCCGTCGTTCCAGATTACCGTTTACAAGCACCGCGAAGTTCGACCCGAGTGGTACGAGCGCGGCATGGTCTACCAGATCTTCCCCGATCGCTACGCCCGCGACGAGCACTGGCGCGAGCGCACGCTGACCGAAGTCGAAAAGCCGCGCAACGGAATCCAGCGCCGCATGGTCGAGGACTGGAACGAGCCGCCCGTATACGAGCGCGCCGAGGACGGCTCCATCAAGACCTGGGACTTCTACGGCGGCTCGCTCAAGGGCATCCAGGAAGACCTGCCCCGCATCGCTGAGCTGGGCTTTACAGCCATCTACCTCAACCCCATTTTTGAAGCCGCGAGCAACCACCGCTACGACACCGCAGATTACACCAAGATCGATCCGATTCTGGGCACCGAGCAGGACTTTACCGAGCTGTGCGAGGCGGCCGAGAAGCTGGGCATTTCCATCATTCTGGACGGTGTGTTCAACCACACGGGCGACGATTCGATCTACTTCAACCGCTACGGCAACTACCCCGGCGTGGGCGCGTGGCAGAGCGAGGATTCGCCGTGGCGCGATGCGTTTTATTTCCACGAGGACGGCTCGTACGACTGCTGGTGGGGCGTGGGCAATATGCCCGCCATCAATGAGAGCTCCGAACTGGTACGCGAGCGGCTCCTGGGCAAGGACGGCGTCATTCGTAAATGGCTGCGCGCCGGCGCTCACGGCTGGCGCCTGGATGTGGCCGACGAGCTTTCGGACGATTTCCTGACCGAGATCAAAAAGGCCGTACTTGCCGAAAAGCCCGACGCGCTGCTGCTCGGCGAGGTCTGGGAAGACGCCTCCAACAAGATCAGCTACGGCCATCTGCGTCGCTACCTGCAGGGCTCCGAGCTGGACTCTGCTATGGATTACCCCTTCCGCGACATGGTCATCGGCTTTTTGATGGGCTACAAAAACGCCTACCAAGCTGCCGAGGATATCGAGACCCTGCGCGAGAACTACCCGCGCGAGGCATTATCCTGCGCGCTCAATCTGCTGTCGAGCCACGACCGCCCGCGCATTATCTCGGTGCTCGGCGGTGGCCCCGACGAGTCGCAGCTGCCCGAGAGTGAGCGCAGCAAATGGCGCCTGGACGAGAACTCCATGGGCCTGGCCAAGAGCCGCTTTTGGCTGGCGACGCTCATGCAGATGACGTTCCCGGGCGTTCCCTCAATCTATTACGGTGACGAGTACGGCTTGGAGGGACTCACCGATCCGGGTAATCGCCGCACCATGCCGACCAAGGAAGACCTGCACGACTTCGATACGTTCGCGATCGTCAAGAACGCATCTGCTGTGCGCCGCGCGCTGCCGTTTATGATCGACGGTGAAATCAAGGCTTTCGCGCTCAATGACGAGGTGCTGGCCTACAACCGTACCGGTAAAGACGGCGAGTCCGCGACCGTCATCATCAACCGCAGCCTGCGCAATTCGCATCGCGTGACGATTCCGGCGCTCGGCGAATGTGCGAGTGACGTGATCAGCGGTCACGAGTGTGAGATTCATAACGGTACGGTCACGCTCGATCTGTATCCGCTGGGCTCGTCGATCATCTATCACCACGCCGAGCAGCGCCTGCAGGAGCCGCTCGATCACGGTGCGGGTGTTGTGTGCCATATCACATCGGTGCCGACCGACGACGGCAAGCCCGGTACGATCGGCGCACCCACGCGTCGCTTTATCGACCATCTGGCCGCCATGGGCATGCGCTACTGGCAGGTTCTTCCCGTCAACCCCACGGACTTCTTCCGCTCCCCTTATGCCGGTCCTTCGGCCTTTGCAGGCAATATCGACCTGCTACCCGAGAGCCACGAAGAGCTGGCAGCCGACTTTGAGACCTGGAAGGCCCGCGGCGGCGAGGATGCCGATCCGCTGTACACCGCGTTTAAACATCGCAATGCCGATTGGCTCGAGAAATACTGCGTCTACATGGCCGTTAAAAAGTACTTTGAGGGCGAGTCGCGCCATGATTGGCCGGCAGATGTCGCGCGCTACAACGAACATCTGATCGACGACAAGCGCTTCCACAACGAGGCCGAGCTTCAGGCGTACATGCAGTACCGCTTTGACCTCGCTTGGTGCGAGCTCATGAACTATGCGCACAAGAAGGGCATCGAGGTTATCGGGGATATTCCTATGTACGTGTCCGACGATTCGGCAGACGCGTGGAGCGAACCCGAGAACTTCTGGCTGTCCGATACCGGCAAGGCGATTGAGATTTCCGGTGCGCCGCCCGACAACTTTGCGCCCGAGGGCCAGGTGTGGGGCAACCCAACGTTCCGCTGGGACCACATGAAGCAGAACGGCTATAGCTGGTGGATGGATCGCCTGCGTCGTGCGTTTTCGCTCTACGACCGCGTGCGCCTGGATCACTTCCTGGGCTTCCACAGCTATTTCAGCATTCCCGCGGGTAAGGCATGCGCCGACGGGCGTTGGCTGGCAGGCCCGGGCAAGGACCTGTTCCAGACCGCCTACGACGAGCTGGGTCCGCTCAACTTTATCGCTGAGGACTTGGGCTATCTGACGCCCGGTGTTCGCGCCATGGCATCGACCTGCGGTTTCCCCGGCATGGACGTGCTGGAGTTTAGCGACTACGACGTTCGTTGCGGAATTCATCCCACACCGGGCAAGATCCTGTATACCTCGACGCACGACACCTCGACGCTTGCCGGATGGTGCACACACTCCTTTGCAGGCGGCGACGAGCCGAGCGGCATTGAACTGGCAAGCGAGCTCATGGGCAACGCCCTGGCCAGCGATGCTCCGCTCGTGATGATGCCGCTGCAGGACGTGCTAGGACTGGGCGACGATGCACGTATGAACGTGCCGGGCGTGGCCACGGGCAACTGGACCTGGCAGGCTGAGGAGGCCGACGTTGCGGCAGCTGAGGAGAAAACTGCGAAGCTCCTGCGCAGCACCCATAGATTCTGGGGCGAAGCGTGATAAAACCCCCGATATAGGGTACAGTTACAGACGTTTGAATTTTTGCGGGCAGAGCGATCTGCCCGCTTTGTGCTGAAAAGGAAGTATTATGGCGCGCTACGATTACAAGTGCACGAGCTGCGGCAACGTGTTTGAGGTTGAGCACCCCATGTCCGAGACGCCCGAGGTCGTATGCCCCAACTGCGGCGCCCCGGCGGCCAAGACGTTCTCGGCCAGCGGCATTAAGTTCGACGGCAGCGGTTTCTACAACACCGACCAACGCACTGGCGGCTCCAGCACCAGCGCCACCAGCGGCTGCTGCGCCAACTGCCCGCATAGCCACTAGAAACCAAACAGCCCCGCGATCGACACCGATCGCGGGGCTGATTCTTTAGCTACCCAGGCATCTTTATGAGTTGCGGTGAAATAAGGACTGTTTGGCAGGCAGAAGCGGCTTTTCAATCCCTATTTCACCGCAACTTAGTAGTTACTTGCGGACCAGTCTGGCGCAGAAGTGGCCGTCGTAGGAGTCGGCGTTTACCGGCACGCTTTGGAAAAGTCCTCGGTCGTTCTGGCGTACGGAAACGAGCTTCTTGGCCTGATCGAACTCGGGGAGTTGCAGAATCTGCGCCTCGGAGAGCGGTGCGACGCTAAAGTCGACGCCCTCGGGAGAGGCCAGGAAGGCATCCACGACCTGCGTGTTCTCTTCATCAAAAACCGAGCAGGTGGCATAGATGAGCTCTCCGCCGGCGGCCACGCGCGCAGAAGCCTCCTTAAGCATCGTCAGCTGAAGCTTGGGTAACTCGGCCGTCACATCATTCTCGGTCAGGCGCCACGGGATCTCGGGATGACGACGCATGGTTCCGGTGCCCGAGCACGGCGCATCGATAAACACGGTATCGAACTTGACCCGCTCACCGCGCATGGCATCAAACGATGTGAGTACCTCATCAAGCTCGCATGCATCGCCCGAAACCGTGCGAACGCCCTGAATACCCGCCTTATGCAGGCGAGCAAGATTCAGGTCACACTTGCGATCATGCAAATCGAGCGCCGTATGCTGACGCTCATACCCCGCACGCTTGGCCTGACACATCATCACATAGGTCTTGGTGCCACGACCGGCACCAATCTCAAGACAGCTACCAGGGCGCGTGGCAGCTGTGGCGATAAGCTGCGCGTTAAGGTCCGAGGCCAC
The DNA here is from genome assembly GCF_023656745.1 of Collinsella sp. BG-O-102. Taxonomy (GTDB): domain Bacteria; phylum Actinomycetota; class Coriobacteriia; order Coriobacteriales; family Coriobacteriaceae; genus Collinsella. The sequence continues at coordinate 116,269 of NZ_JAMOKO010000005.1, read as the reverse complement.
CGCGGCAGCACGCTCAAACACACCCGAAGCAACGGTAACTTGGGCATCAACCGGGGCATGGCAGCCCGGGAAGACAGGCGCGACGAGCTGCGAGATATACGGATCGGGCTTGGTCGCAAAGGCGTTCTCATGCAGGGCCAGTGGCGCGGGGGCCAGATTGCCGGCAAAGTTAAGCGCACCCTCTGGAGTGTCGAACGATGCCATAATGCGAGCGCACAGCCAACGCGGCAGTCCCATCAGGCGCGACAGACGAACCAGGCGTCGCTCAGACTCATCTACATCGGACGCCGTGGCAAAGTCCTCAACGTTGTCCGCGACCTTATGCAGCACGGCATTGGCCAAACCGGCGGCAGACTTAGCTCCGCTGCGCACCAGCTCAACGCCCTGACTCACCGCAACGCGACCAGGCGTATGCAGATAGAGCATCTCGAAGGCCGAGATACGAAGCGCCATGCGAACACGCGGCGCAACCTTTTTAGGCTTATCGAGAAACTGATCGAGCAGTTCGTCCAAAATACCCTGCGTCGCGGCCACACCAAGCGCCAAGCGAGCTGCAAAAGCGGAATCGCGCTGGTCAATAGCCTTGGCCGATGCGCGAGAGGACAGCACGTCGCGCGCATACATGCCGCGGCGATCGGCCTCCATCAGCACATCGAGAGCAAGCTTGCGCGCGGGAGACAGCTTGCTCATGACAAAACACCCCAGATAAGATCGGCACCTTGCAGCCCAGCAGCCCAAGCAGAAGCGGCCATGGCACGCTTGCCATCGGGCTTAACCTCGAGCAGTTCAACCGCACCATCGGAAAGGCCAAGGAAAACACGCTTATTCTTAACGTCAACGCCGCCCTTGCCAAGCGAAACATCGGCCAGCGCAGCATCGAGCACGCGCACGGTCTTGCCGGCAATCACGCAACGAGCAGGCGCGGTATCGGACGAAGCGAGCACATGACGCACGCAATCGAGCGCAGCCATCTGCGGATCCAGACGCATCTCCAGCTTGGAAATCTTGGCAGCATGAGTGACGAGCGACTCATCCTGCTCAGTCCACACGGCGGTGCCATCGGCAAGAGAAGGAAGCGTATCGGCAAGCAGTTTGCCGCCAAGCTCACCAAGCTCCATGGTCAGCGCCTCAGCATGCTTACCGGCAACCGACGTGGAGGCCTGGGCACAATAAGCACCAGTATCCACGCCATGCCCGATGCGCATGATAGAAACGCCAGCGACCTCATCACCAGCGAGAATCGCACGCTGAATAGGAGCAGCCCCACGCCAACGAGGCAGCAAGGACGCATGAACATTCACAATACCGAGCGGTGCCATATGCAGCACCTCATCGGGCAAAATGCAGCCATAAGCAGCCACGCAGAAAATATCGGCCTGAGCAGCCTGAAGCGCCTCAACAACATCAGGCGTCATACGATTAGCCTCAACAACCGGCAGACCAAGCTCAAGCGCCTTGGCCTTAACAGGAGACGGCTCCAACTTTTTACCACGTCCGCGAACAGCATCGGGACGAGTAACAACAAGCGCAATCTCATTCCCAGCCTCGACGAGCGAAGTCAACGAAGGCACAGCAAAATCAGGCGTACCCATAAACACAATACGCATAAAGAACGTCTCCCCTCAACCAAAGCCGAGACGGCTACAAATAACAGCGGAAAGCCAAGTCACCAGCCCATCCGCAATAACATTTCAACAAGAACAAATATACCCAAAACCAAAGAAAGAGCCGCAATAAAAGCAGCTCTTCCAACAAAGCAATTATCAGCGAAGACGCCCCTCCCTGGCCCAACGGCACCCGGGCGAGACAAGCAGCGTCAACGTAGTCCCCGGGGCGCCCGCCTATATCGTCCCGCGCGCAGTTTCGCAGCGCAGCGAGAATGTTTGAGCACGGGATGATATAGGCGGGCGCCCCGGGGACGGACAAACCTACTCCGTCTCGCCCGGTCGAGCGCCGCGGGCCAGGGCGTCCTGGTACTCCTTGACGGCCTTGATCCTCTGCATAGGCTTCAATCGCTCGAACATGGTGTTGCCGTGCAGGTGATCGATCTCGTGCTGCAGGCACACGCAGAACAGGTCGCCCGAAGCCTCATAGCGAATCAGGTTGGCGTCCAAGTCGTACGCCTCGACGACGACATGGTCAGGACGCTCAATCTCGCAGCTAATGCCAGGAATGGAAAGGCAGCCCTCGCTAAAGGGCACAAGATGGTCACTCTGCTCAACAATGACAGGGTTGATGAGCACGTAGGGGTCGTAGTCGTTCTTGTCGCTGTAGTCGCAGTCGATGGTGACGAGCTGAATGAGCTCGCCGATCTGCGGGGCAGCCAGGCCGCAACCGCCGTTCTCGAACATCATCTTCTTCATCTTCTCGGCAAGCGCCTCGATCGCCGGGGTGATCTCCTCGATGACGGCGCACTCCTGGCGCAGACGAGGGTCGGGCGACAGTACGATTCCGTTGGCTTCCATGGCCATCCTTTCGGGTTGTTACATCAAATCATAGGCGTCGACGTCAACGCTCACGCTCACGCCGTGCACAGAGCCCACCTCTTTGAGACAGGCGTCGATATCATCAGAGACATGGTACCCCACAGGCGACTTCACAAGCAGATGGAAGCGGTAGCGGTCCTTGGCTCTCTCGATTACACACGAAGCCGGGCCCAGCACCTGCGGCACGGCACTCCCCGCCCGCAAAAAGTCGGGCGCGGCGGCATGCCAGCAGCGCTTGAGGAGTTTCGCGATGCGACCGATGTAGTCTTGCGCTTCGTCTCGGTTCGCCGACCACACCAAGATGTTGACCAGGCGAACAAACGGCGGGTACACCGCGTCGCGGCGCTGATCCAGGTCGTAGTCGGTAAAGATCGAACGGTCATGCTCAGCGACGGCGCGAATGACCGGGTCCTCGGGCAGGTAGGTCTGGATGATCACCTCACCGGGGCGATCGCCGCGGCCGGCGCGGCCCGCAACCTGCTCCAGCAAGTCGTATGCGCGCTCTCCTGCGCGGAAGTCCGGCAGCTTGAGGGCGAAATCGGCATTGACCACGCCCACGAGCGTGACCTCGGGAAAGTCGAGGCCCTTGGCGATCATCTGGGTGCCCAGCAGCACCGCACAATCGGCGGCATCGAACTGCTCGAGCAGCTTTTTGTGCGCATCCTTGCCGCGCGTGGAATCGGCATCCATGCGAATAATGGCGACGTCCTCGGGAAGCATCTGGTGCAGCGCGTCCTCGATCTGTTGAGTGCCCAGACCCATTTTTGCCAGGTAGCGACTGCCGCACTTGGGACAGCGGCTTGTGGGCGCCGGATAGGGCTGCACGCGCCAAGTCGAACCGCATGTGTGACACTGCAGCGTGTGCGTGCGCTCGTGATACGTAAGCGCGGTGGAGCAGTGGTTGCAGGTGGGGACGCAGCCGCACTCGCGGCACATCAGGAATGGCGCAAAGCCACGGCGGTTGTGCAACAGCACGGCTTTTTCGCGGCGCTCGACCACACGCTCCAAGCCCTCCATCAAGGGTTTTGAGAACATGGAGCGGCTGCCGTGAGAAAACTCACGGCGCAGGTCTGCGATTCGAACCGTAGGCAGCACAGCGAGTCCCGGGCGCTCGGGCATCTCGACGCGCGTCCAGGTGGCACCGTTATACGTGCCACGGCGGCAGCGGTCGAGGGCCTCGGCCGAGGGCGTGGCGGAGCCCAACACGAGTGGGCAACGATAACGCCGCGCCATCTCGGCCGCCACCTCGCGCGCGTGGTAGCGCGGGCTGGAGCCCTGCTTGTAGCTGGTCTCGTGCTCCTCGTCGATGATGATGAGGCCCAAGTCGCTGAGCGGGCAAAAGAGCGCCGAGCGGGCGCCGACGACCACGCGGGCCGCACCGCTGGCGACCATATCCCACTGGTCCAGGCGCTCGCCGGCCGAGAGGCGCGAATGGAACACGGCGACCGTCTCGCCAAAACGCGAGCGGAAGCGGCCGACGGTCTGGGCCGTCAGCGAGATCTCGGGCACGAGCACGCAGGCCGAACGGCCGGCCGCCAGCACGCGCTCAATCGCCGAAAGGTAAACCTCGGTTTTGCCGGAGCCGGTGACGCCGTCGACCAGCACCACGTCTCCATGAGCGTCCAGACGGGCGCGCTCAATCTGCGCGAGTGCCTGCTGCTGGCCGTTGGTAAGTGCGACCGGCGTCTTGCCGCTTGCCGAGGACAGCGTGGTCTGCTCGCTGCAGCCACGCCACGCACGGCGCTCCTCCACCACGACGACGCCGCGTTTTTCGAGCGCCTTAATGGTCGCCGACATGCTGTTGTAAAGCAGGTTGAGGTCGCGCGTCGTGACCGGGCCGCACTGGAGCGCCTCGATGAGCTGACGCTGGCGGACCGCGGTCTTGGGCGGCGTATAGTCGAAGCCCTCGGGCGTAAGCATGACCCAGCGGTTTTGGATAGGCTTGACGGCGGGGCGCTCGACAGTCCACACGCCGTCGTCGCCCTTGACCACGCGCGGGCTTCCGCCCGGTGGCAAGAACAGGCGCAGGCACTCGGAAAGCGTCGCGACATACTCGTAACTCATCCAGCGTGCGATACGGGCAGCCTCTGCGGTAAAGAGCGGTTTGCTGAGGATAGCCTCGATGGCTTTAATGCGCGCGGGGTCGAGGGCGTCGTTACCTTGCAGGTCGGCCAGCTCGGGCGCGATGTTGACGATGTAGCCCGCGGCCGCACGGTTGCCAAAATGAACTAGGACGGTGGAGCCGATCTGGACATCGTTGGCGAGTGACTGCGGAACGCCATAAGCAAACGGCTCGGACAGCGCACGCGTCGGGATGTCGAGGACCACGCTCGCATAGGCGGCGATGGGCTCAGGTGCAGGCTTAGGCCGAGCCGAGGCAGCGGCAGGCACTGGCTTCACCGGAACCTCCTCCGGTTCCGGCGAACCAAACAGCGACAGTTGCTCGGCCACGGCTCCAGCACCTCCTATCCCATTCGTCTACAGAAACAAGAGCCCCGCTCGAGGTGAACGGGGCTCGGATACATACGTTTGCGCAGCGATTACAGCGCCATCGTGCGGGCGCGGTCGATGCGCGCCAGGCAGTCGTCGCGGCCGACGAGCGCCATGGTCTCGCCCAGCGGAGGGCTCACCATGTTGCCGCAGACGGCGACACGCACAGCCTGGAACACCACGCGCTTCTTGAGGTCCAGCTGCTCGGGCAGAGGCTCAAGGGCGGCGTCAACGTTGGCGGCGGTCCACTCGGACACACCCTCGAGTGCGGCCTTGGCGGCGTCCAGAATGGCACCCATGCCCTCCTTGGCCAGGCCCTTGTTGACGGACTTCTCGTCATACTCAAGCGTCTCGGCCGTAGCGAAGATGGGGGCGGCGACGGTAACGGCGTCGGCCGGCATCTTGGTGCGAGGCTTGACGATGGCAGCGAGTGCGTCGATCCAGTCCTCACCGTACTCAACATTGCCCTCTATGAGACCAGCCTCGTGCAGCTCGGGGACCATGATCTCGTCGGCAAACTGGGCGTCGGACATACCGTTGATGTACTCAGCGTTAACCCAATCGAGCTTTTTGGGGTCGAAGGTCGCCGGGTTCTTGGAGATGCGGTCGAGCGAGAACTTGCTGGCCAGGACATCACGCGGGATGATCGTGGTCTCGCCGTCGAGTGACCAGCCCAGCAGAGCCAGATAGTTGACGAAGGCGTCGGACAGGTAGCCGGCGTCGCGGTACTCCTCCACCGAGGTGGCGCCGTGGCGCTTGGAGAGCTTCTTGCCGTCGGCACCCAAGATCATGGAGATGTGGGCGAACGTAGGCACGGGCGCGCCGAGGGCCTCGTAGACCATGACCTGACGCGGGGTGTTGGACAGGTGGTCGTCGCCGCGGATGACGTGGGTGATCTTCATCATGGCGTCGTCGACGACGGTCGCGAAGTTGTACGTGGGCGTGCCATCGGAGCGGAAGATGACAAAGTCGTCGAGCTCCTTGGCGTCGAAGGTCACCTCGCCGTGAACGGCGTCGTGGATGACGACATCGCCGCGGTCCTCGGGCACCTTGATGCGCAGGACGTAGGACTCCCCGGCCTCGATGCGGCGGCGGGCCTCCTCGGGATCAAGATCGCGGCAACGGCGCTGATAGCCCTGGAAGGGGTCCTTGCGCTCCTGCGCGGCCTTGCGGTCGGCGTCGAGCTGCTCCTTGGTGCAGAAGCAGGGATAGGCCTTGCCCTCGTCCCAAAGCTTCTGGGCGGCCTGCTTGTACAGGTCCAGGCGCTCGGTCTGGGCGTAGGGGCCAAAGTCGCCGCCCACCTCGGGACCCTCGTCCCAGTCCAGGCCAAGCCAACGCATGGCGCGCAGAATGATCTGCGTGTTCTCGTCGGTGGAGCGGGTGGGGTCGGTGTCGTCGATGCGCAGGATGAACGTGCCGCCGTTTGAGCGGGCGAAAGCCCAGTTATAGATAGCGGTGCGGGCGCCGCCGATGTGCAGCTTGCCCGTCGGTGAGGGTGCAAAGCGGACGCGAACGTCTGATGCCATGGATATCTCCTCGATTGCAGGATGGATGTCTAACTGCACCAGTATAAAGCAACAATGCGACCTCCGCACAAAGGGCACCGACCCACTCATTGGGGACAGACATAAATGACCAGTCTTTGGAAACGTTCTTAGTTTAAGGCTGGTCATTTAAGTCTGTCCCCAATGAGTAGGTGCGGAAAGGGTGTGAATGTTTGATTTACGCGTTATGATGTGCCCTTGCATAGAGAGCCCGGCGGAATGGTAACGGTCGCGGGACACGTTTTTGAAAGGACAATCATGTCAGAAGAACTTCGTTCCATCCCACCCCAACACGGGTCCTTTGTTTTTACGTCGGAGTCGGTGACCGAAGGTCATCCCGATAAGATCGCTGACCAGATCAGCGATGCCGTCCTCGACGCAATCCTCGCCAAAGAAATAGAGCTGCAGGAGCAGGGCTACATCGCCCCCAACGGCGTGCCCGCCAACGTGGAGAACGTCCGCTGCGCCTGCGAGACCCTCGTGACCACCGGCACCGTTATCGTCGCCGGCGAGATTCGCACCCAGGCCTACGTCGACGTTCAGGAAATCGCCCGCGGCGTTATCCGCCGCATTGGCTACAACCGTGCCAAATTCGGTTTTGACTGCGATACCTGCGGCGTTATGAGCCTCATCCATGAGCAGTCACCCGATATCGCTCAGGGCGTTGACGAGTCCTTCGAGACCCAGACCGGCGCTACCACCGACCCGATCGACCTGATCGGTGCCGGCGACCAGGGCATGATGTTCGGTTACGCCTCCAACGAGACCAAGACCCTCATGCCCATGCCTCACTACCTGGCAAGCCGCCTGGCCGAGCGCCTGGCTGCCGTGCGTCACGACGGTACCCTCGCCTATCTGCGTCCCGATGGCAAGACCCAGGTCACCGTGCGCTACGAGGACGGCAAGCCCGTCGAGGTCACGACCATCGTCATCTCCACGCAGCACGCCGCCGAGATCGAGGACATGGGCAAGATCAAGGCCGACCTAATCGAGCACGTCATCACCCCGGTCATGGCCGCCGAGAACATGCCGTGGGACAACGCCGACATCTACGTGAACCCCACCGGTCGCTTTGTCGTGGGCGGACCTATGGGTGACACGGGACTGACTGGCCGTAAGATCATCGTCGACACCTACGGCGGCTATGGCCGTCACGGTGGCGGTGCCTTTAGCGGCAAGGACTGCACCAAGGTCGACCGCTCCGCCGCGTATGCCGCGCGCTGGGTAGCCAAGAACGTGGTCGCCGCCGGTCTGGCCGACCGCTGCGAAGTCGAGCTTGCCTACGCCATCGGCGTTTCCAAGCCCCTCTCAATCATGGTCGACACCTTCGGCACCGCACATGTTGCCGAGGACAAGATCGTCGAGGCGGTAGAGAAGACCTTCGACCTGCGCCCGGGCGCAATCATCCGCGACCTAGACCTGCGTCGCCCCATCTACGAAAAGACGGCAGCCTACGGTCACTTCGGCCGCGAAGACGCCGACTTCACCTGGGAAAAAACCGACCGAGTCGAAGAACTCAAAGCAGCCTGCGGCCTGTAAGCTAACGGCAAAAGCTACAGCCAAGAAACAACGCACCAAAAGAAGTACCGGCTCCAACCGGTACTTCTTTTTTATTTAAAGGTGGTGAAGATGAGCCGACCTGGGACATGGAATAGGTCATAGGCCGATAAATTTCGCAGCAGAGCGACTCCAACCATGTATCCTAAGTTCCGAGGGCTTTGGTATCTGGTCGGTCGCGAGTTCCGCACGAGCCGGAGAGCACTTAATGTGCTCTCCGTGCGAGCAGGACTGCCCGAGCAGGCGACCAAATACCAAAGCCCTCGGAACGGCGGGACAGAGTATGCCCCGCCCCTCGGGACGACGGGATAGAACAGGAGCGCATATGGCAGGCAAGCCGCAAACACTAGCTACGACCTCGGCATTCGAGATCTTGGGCCCCGTCATGGTCGGCCCCAGCTCATCACACACCGCCGGCGCCCTGCGCTGCGCCCAAGTTGCCGCCAGCCTGTTAGAAGGCCGCATCGCCAAAGTCACCTTTGGCCTATGGAACTCCTTCGCCCACACCTACCGCGGCCACGGCACCGACCGTGCGCTCGTCGCGGGCATCCTGGGCCTCGACACCGATGACGAGAACATCAAGCAGGCCTTCGACCTCGCTCGCGAGCAGGGCCTCGAATATCACTTTGACATCAAGGGCGACGACGCCTCCATCCACCCCAACACCGTCGACATCGATATGGTCGACGACACGGGCGCCACGGCGCAGGTCCGCGGCGAGAGCCTGGGCGGCGGCAAGATGCGCATCAGCCGCATTAACGGCGTCGGCGTCGACATCTCGGGCATGTATTCCACGCTCTTCGTGGCGCACAAGGACGTTCCCGGCGTGCTCGCCGCGCTCACGAACCTGCTCGCCTACGCCCACGTGAACATCGCCTTCTGCCGCACCTACCGAACCGAAGTGGGCGGCCAGGCCTACTCCGTCTTTGAGACCGACGGTGCGCCCGACGACACCGTCGTCCCCATGTTACGCAAGCTCGACAATGTCGATTACGCGACCTTTATCGAGCTCCCCGGTTCTGCCTCGTCGCTCTCCCCCGGCGTCTCGGCCAAGGAGATCTTCGACGACGGCGAGCAGCTGCTCGATGCGTGCGAGGAACTGGGGCTCAGCATCGGCGCCGTCATGGCCGTGCGTGAGGCGCGCCTGACCGGCGAAGCCCACGCCGTCGACGCCATGCGTCGCGTGCTCGACGTCATGCGGGAGGAGACCACGGCCCCCATCGCCAATCCGCAGCGATCGCTCGGCGGGCTTATCGGCGGCGAGGCTAAACTCGTCGATGCCACCGGCCGTAACGATTTGAGCACGAGCCTGATGGGCACCGTTCAAACCGACGCCGTGGCCCGCGCGATGGCCGTGCTCGAGCGCTCCGCCACGATGGGAGTGATCGTCGCCGCCCCCACGGCAGGCTCCGCGGGTGTCGTGCCCGGCTGCGTGCTGGCGCTCGCCGATCACCTTCAGCTCGACGACGAGCAGGTCATGGACGCGCTCTACTGCGCAGCCGCCATCGGCCTCAACCTCACCACGAGCGCCTGCGTCGCCGGCGCCGAGGGCGGATGCCAGGCCGAGGTGGGAAGCGCCGCTGCCATGGCAGCCGCCGCGCTGGTGCAGATGCTCGGCGGCACGCCCGAGCAGGCGCTCGACGCCAGTTCCATCGCGCTGAGTAACCTGCTGGGCCTCGTTTGTGACCCCGTCGGTGGCCTCGTGGAAGTGCCCTGCCAAAACCGCAACGCCATCGGCGTGGCAGCGGCCTTTAGTTCGGCACAACTCGCCCTCGCAGGAATTAAGAGCCTGGTTCCGTTTGACCAGATGGCACATGTCATGCTCTCAGTGGGCCACGCGTTGCCGGCCACGCTGCGCGAGACGGCAAAGGGCGGCATCGCGCAGGCTCCGGCCGCACTTTCAGCCTGTGCAAAATGCGGTGTGTGCGGATAACGGCTAAGAACAACTCAAAGGTGGGACAAATGTCCCACCTCTTTTGAATGCCACCGTTTCCGTACCACAAACAGCAGGGCAATCGCTATAATGCAAGCCCAGTAAAAACACGATGAGCCGCAAGGCGAAATTCGAAGGATATGCATACGATGTCGCAAAACGATCGAACTCAACTGATTCCCGATCCGCAGCAGCCGAGCAAGCACACCGGCGGCGTTCAGTCGCCGCGTCCTATCGCGCCGAGCCACGGTCAGCAGCGTAGTGCAGCAAACGCTTCCCAACGCCCGAACCAACAGCGACAGCAGCGTCAACAACGTCATCAGCGCCAGGCAAACGGCAATGCGCCCAAGCAGCCCCCCACGCACGCTCGAGGCGATCGCGGTCCCGCACGCAAGTCCGCTGGCAACAATAAGTCGGGCAAAAAGACGACGCTCTTTGTCGTCCTGGGTCTCATCGTCATTGTCTATATCGTAGGCATCGTTGCGTTTTCGCAGCTAGCCTACCCCAACACCACCATCGCCGGCGTCGACGTCTCATTCTCCAACGCTTCGTCTGCCGCCACCAAGGTCAACTCGGCATGGAAGCACTATAAGCTCACCGTGACAGGCGATGACTTTAGCTGGTCCTATCAGCCCGAGTCCGATGAACCCATTGTCGACGGCGAAGCTGCCTCAAAAGAGATCATCAGCCACAACGAGGCCTTTGTATGGCCGGTCCGCCTTGTGGAATCCTTAAGCGGCAAGACCAAAACAACTGCTACCTCCAACGAAGTCGATCTTGATCAAGACGTCGACCTGTCCATGCTTTCCGACGCCTTCAACCAAAAACAGTTTGAGGAGGATCTGGGCAGCGCCATCGACGAGTTCAACGAGGGCCGTTCTGGAACGTTCGAGGCCAATAGCTCCTATGACGAGCAGGCCGGCAAGTTTACCGTCGAGAAGGCGCGCTCCAACGAAAAACTCAACCGCGAGCATGTCATTAAGTATGCCGAGCTCGAGCTTGCCTCGCTGGCCGAGTCCGTAGATCTTTCCAAGCTCGGCAACGATGCCTATGAGCCGCTCAATGGAACGCTGACCGATGATCAGATTCAGGCCGCATGCGATGCCGCCAACAACTTTCTGGGCGTCAACGTGACCCTCAAGCTCAACGGCGAGGATGCCGGCAAGGTTGATGGCAGCTCCGTATTGCAGTGGATCAGCTTTGCCGATCCCGCCAACCCAACGCTCGATACGTCGCAGATCAGCAACTGGGCAGCCGAACTCGCCAACGGCTTTAATACCGTGGGCTCCACTCGCTGGTGGACGCGCGCCGATGGCAAGCAGTGCGCCGTCGAAGGCGGCGACTTTGGTTGGTCCATCGACAGCAGCTCGCTCGCCAAGCAGGTCGAGGACGCCATTAACAACAAGCAGACCGGCGAGATCGAGATCAAGTACTCCAAGAAGGCCGACACCTTTACCGCAAAGGGAGAGCCCGACTGGAAGGCGTATATCGACGTCGACCTGTCCGAGCAGCACGCGCGCTACTATGACGAGAGCGGTAATATCGTGTGGGAGGCCAACTTTATTTCCGGCAAACCGGGCGAAGACGCCACCCCCGAGGGTGTGTGGCAAATCAACAGCAACGACGGCGGCAGCACCCTGATCGGAGCCAAGGACCCCGAGACCGGTAAACCCAAATATGAGAGCCCGGTGAGCTACTGGATGCCGTTTGAGGGCAACATGATCGGCTTCCACGACGCCACCTGGCAAAACGACAAGAGCTTCGATAACGCCGAGTCGTACAAGTGGTGCGGCAGCCACGGTTGCATCAACCTGCGCCTGGCCGACGCCAAGGCACTGCACGATTGCATCAAAGTCGGCCTGTGCGTGGTTGTCCACTCGTAGTGCAACGCGCGCATTCCTACAACGTGGAACCGCTGCGACCAATCTAACAGTTCCGAAAGAAACCGTCCTATGCGCCCGCCCCAACCGGTGGGCGCATATAATTATCGAGGTTCTTTCTATAAAGGAGACGCTATGCCGAATGTCCCCACGATCACCCCGGGCCCAGATGATACCGAGCGCACGCCCGAAGGTGCCACCGAAACGTTTCCTCTGATTACAAACGTACATGCCGACAAGCAGAGCGGACGCGCGAACGATACGGCCGAGATTTCCGATGAAGAGGCATATGCCAAGCTCAAGGCAAAGCGTGCCGAACGCCGACGCAAAAAGCTGATTCGTCGCGGTATTGCCGCCGGCGTCGTGGGTGCCGTCGCGCTCATTGCCATTGTTGCAACCCTTGTTATCAATGTGCAGCCACAGGGCGCTAGCGGTCCTGTGACCGACATAGTGACCGAGGGCACGTTTACCACAACGGTCGAGGCGAAAGGCCAGCTCAAACCCATTTCGTCCTCAGTGGTCTCCCCTTCTGTCGACGGCACGGTCGATTCTATCAACGTGCAGGCAGGCCAATCCGTCAACGAGGGCGACGTGCTTATGACCATTAAAAACGACGAGCTCGATCGCAACGTTGCCGAGGCGCAGCGTGCAGTTGCTGCCGCTCAAGAAGACCTCGCCAACGCGCAGAAAGCCGCAGCTGCTGCGCAGGCCACCCCAACGACGGACGTCGAGGGAGCTTCCGCAGCGGCTGGCGTCTCCGCCGCATCAGTGGACACGAACGCCGTATCGGCCGCGCAGCGCAGCCTCGCATCAGCCCAGGCAAACCTCGACCAGGCGAACGCCAAGGCCTCCAGTCGCACGGTCACGGCCCCGAGCTCGGGTAGCATCGTGGAGCTCAATGCCAAAGTGGGCGCCACGGTTACAGGCGGCATGATCATGGGCGAAAGCGATACGAGCGGCGGCAAGCAGTGCATGCAGATCGCCGACCTATCTAAGATGAAGGTGACCGTGCAGGTGGGCGAAAAGGACATCGCCAAGATCGCCGTTGGGCAGAGCGCCAACGTCACGTATCCCGCGTTTCCCGATATCGTGAGCCAGGGCACCGTCACGGCTATCGCGTCGGTGGCAAACTCCGACGCCGCCAACGGTGGCGGCGGCAGCGTGACCTTTAACGTCGACATTCTCATCGAGGCGCCCGACGCGCGCCTGAAGCCGGGCATGACGGCCGAGGTCTCGGTGGTGACCGAGCAGCTCGACGACGTGGTGATGGTGCCGACGATGGCGCTCATGACCGAAGACGGCGAACACTATTACGTCAACGTCGCAACCGATGACGAGGGCAAGCAAACCCATCGCGTGAAGGTGACCGTCGTGACGCAAAACGACAACGAAGCCGTAGTCGGCAAGACACAGGTTAAGCGCGACGACCAGGGCAACGAGATCAACCCCAACGTGCCGGTTACCAAGCTGCGCGATGGCGACACGCTCGTCATGGACACCGGAGCGGACGCAACGGCTGACGGCGGCTACAGCGCGGATTCGGGCAGTATGTCTGCCGACGAGGGCATGTAATGCGTCCCGTTATCGACATCCGCAACGTGCACCGCATCTTTGTGAGCGAGGCAGGTTGCGCCCACATCCTGCACAACGTGAGCCTGGCGGTAAATCCCGGTGAGTTCGTGGCCATTACCGGCCCCTCGGGCTCGGGCAAGTCGACGCTCATGAACATCCTCGGCTGCTTGGATAAGCCGACGGCGGGCGACTACTACCTGCAAGGGCTCAACGTGGCCGAGCTCGATGATGACGAGCTGACCGAAGTCCGCGCCCTGAGCATTGGCTTTGTCTTTCAGAGCTTCAACCTGCTGCCGCGCCTGTCGGTTATCGAAAACGTCATGCTGCCGCTGGCCTACACCAATGTGCCCCGTAGCCAGCGCGAAATGCGCGCCGTGCACGCGCTGCAGGCCGTCACGCTACCGGTCGACCACTGGGACCACCGCATATCCGAGCTCTCGGGCGGCCAGATGCAGCGCGTCGCAATCGCGCGCGCCCTCGTCAATGACCCGCCCATCATTCTGGCCGACGAGCCGACGGGAAACCTGGACTCCGCCACTGGAGCGCTTGTGATGGAGACCTTCCATAAGCTCCAGAAGCGCGGCAAAACCATCGTGCTTATCACACACGACCCCAGCATCGCCGCCGAGGCCGACCGTGCCATGACCATCCGCGACGGTCGCATTCACGACGGCGCGTATATTCCACATGCACCGCGGACCCTGCGCAGCGCCGTAGATAGCCTGCCCATGATTTCCGCCTCCACCAACCCGCCGAAAGGAGTGGTGGCATGAGCGCCCGCGATCTCATCCAGGAAGCCCTTCACTCGCTCGAAGCCAACAAGGGGCGCAGCCTGCTCACCATCCTGGGCATTGTCATCGGCATCGCCTCGGTTATCGCCATGACTTCGCTCATCGGCGGTATCCAAAACAGCCTGGTCAACAGTCTGGGCCTCAATGCGGCACGCATGGTGCAAATCTATTCGTCGCAAGAACTCACCGAGTCGGACATCGAGAAGCTTCAAAAACTGGTGCCGCAGATAGAGCAGATCGGCATTGTCGACAGCGCGTATACCGAGTATAAGACCGGCGATAAAAGCTATACCGTCATGGCACAGGGTGTCGATAGCGACATGCTCGACGCCGTGGGGGCCAGCAAGCTCGTTGCGGGGCGCACCTATTCCCAGGCCGAGTCCCAATCAGGCTCGCGCGTGGCGCTCATCAGCCGCAACGGCGCCGATCAGCTTTACGGCAACGAACAGGATGCGCTGGGGAAAACCATCAAGGTGTCCAACGGCGAGGTGCAGATTGTAGGCGTGATTGATGGCGGCAGCGACTCCATGGGCTCGCTCACGCTGTATATGCCACGCGAAACTATCTCCGGACTGTTTGGCGACGAGAATCCTTCATTCCCCAGCGTGACGGCACTTGCCGCCGAGGGCACGGACATGGATGAGCTTTGCAAGACCATCGAGTCCAAGGCGCGCGCGATGAAGGGCATCGAGGAGGAGGACGAGTACGACAGTGTATCGGCAACCTCCATGAAAAGCGCTATCGATGCACTCAACTCCTTTATGGGCGCATTCTCGCTCATCATGGGTGCTGTCGCCAGCATCTCGCTGCTTGTCGGCGGTATCGGCATTATGAATATGATGCTTACCAACGTAACGGAGCGCATTCGCGAGATCGGCATCCGCCGCGCTCTGGGCGCCAGTCGTCGTGATATCACCGCGCAGTTTTTGGCCGAGTCCTCGGCGCTGTGCGTCACCGGCGGACTGTTGGGTGTCCTGATTGGCTATCTGCTGGCATGGGGACTCACGTTCTTTGCCGCAAGCTCGGGCATCATGAGCGAGTTTGGAGCTACCGGGACGATCACGCCAAGCTTCTCCATTACGACAGTGTTGATCGCGTTTGCCGTATCGGTCGGCATCGGTGTAATCTTTGGCTTCTACCCCGCTCGCCGCGCAGCAAAGCTCGACCCGGTGGAGTGCCTACGCTACCAGTAAGCCACCACCAACAAGTTGCGGTGAATTAGGGACTGAATATGCTATCTAACAGCAAAAACAGACACTATTTCACCGCAACTGATTGAAGGGCTGCTTGCGCCAGTTCCGGGCGTCGTCCTCGAGCTATTGGCGGATGACAGTCTTGTACGGTTCGAGCTTGCTCGAGGAGCTCCTCCTCGCGGGCGGGAGGGCGCGCAGGCGCGGCGAGCGCCTAGCGCGCGAACTCCCGTAAGAGCGCGTCTTCCACTTCCCGAAGCGAAAGGGCCCCGCCTCCCTCGGCGGGACGGGCGACCACGATACAGCGCGCTCCCACGTCGCGCGCGGAGGCGATCTTCTCGGCCGTGCCGCCTACGGTTCCCGAGTCCTTGGTCACAAGCCACTGGGCTCCCACCTGCCGAAGCATCGCCTCGTTGAGCTCGCGGGTGAAGGGCCCCTGCATGCCGATGACGTGCGACGGCGAAAACCCCGCGTCGATGCACTTCGTTATAGCACCGGGCAGCGGGAGCACACGCACGAAGAAGCGCTCCGCGAAATCGGCGACGCGCGTGTAGGGAGCAAGCTCCTTGCTCCCCGTCGTGAGAAGCGCGCGACCCGGGTTCTCGGAGAGAAAGCGCGCCGCGCAGGCGATCGACGCGACCGGCACGACGCCTTTGGGCAGCACCTCGGCCGGGCGCGCAAGGCGCAGGCATCGTGCACCCACGGCGAGCGAAGCGGCCCGGATGTTGCCGCTTGCGAGCGTAGCGAAGGGGTGCGTGGCATCGACGACGATGCGCGCGCCGGAAAGCTCGCGCTCCATGTCGGCCTCGTCGAGCCTGCCCGCATGCACCTCGATGCCCGGAAGCTCGCCCAAAAGCTCGCCTCCGTACTCGGTTGCCGCGTAGGCACGGGCGGGGATGCCCGCCCCGCTCGCCCATTCGCACAGAAGACGGCCCTCGGTGGTGCCGGCGAAGATGCGCAGCGCCGGCGCGGATGCGGGCGCCGTCACTTCGGGCCGCCTGGGCGCGTGATCTGGTAGAGCAGCGCGTTCATAATGGCAGCCGCCACGGTCGAGCCGCCCTTGCGACCCCTCGCGACGATGGCCGGCACGCGTCGCGCAAGTAGCTCCTCTTTCGCCTCGACCACATTCACAAACCCGACCGGCACCCCAACGACGAGCGCGGGCGCGATCTTCCCCGCGTCCATTAGCTCGGCGAGTCGCAGAAGTGCTGTGGGAGCGTTACCGACGGCCACGATGAGCGGACCCTCGATGCCGCAAGCTTTGTCCATGCTCGCAACGGCGCGAGTCGTGCCCGCGGCGCGCGCAGCCGCGGCGACATCAGGGTCGGCCATGTAGCACACGGCCTTGCAGCCGAGCTTCGCGAGCGCGGACTTGCTTATGCCTGCGAGCGCCATGTTCGTGTCGGTGAGCACCGTGGCCCCTGCGCGCAGTGCGTCGAGAGCACAGTGCGCGGCGTCATGGGTGAATACGAGGGAATCGGCGTACGAGAAGTCGGCAGTGGTGTGGATGACGCGCTTCAAGACGGGCTCTTCAAGCGGCGGGAACGTGCGGCCGCCGAGCTCTTCGGTGATGATCTCGAAGCTGCGCCGCTCGATGTCGCCGGGCGCCATCTCCTTGGAATCCATCTAGTACTCCACTCCTTCCCTTGCACCTATCCCCTGAGCGTAGGGGTGTTTCTCGCACCGCATCTCGGTTATGTAGTCGGCCTTCTCCACGATCTTGCGGGAAGGCGCGCGCCCGGTGAGCGCTACTTCGACGCCGCGCGCGGACATATCGAGCGCGCGGTCCACGAGTGCCTCGTCGACAAGCCCCTTCGAAAGCGCGTCGAGCGCCTCGTCGAGCACGAGCAGCCCCTCCTGCGCGCCCTCGAGCTCGGCGAGCGCGGAAGCGAGGTTCCCATCGTGCAGCTCGCACGTCGCGGCAAGTTCTTCCGACGTCATGGACCAGGTAAACTTTTCCGACACCTTCCCCGCGAACACGGGCACGCCGAAATGCTCGGCGAGCAGTCGCGCCTCCCCGCTTTCGCCGTCTTTCAGGAACTGCACGACGACGACGCGGCGGCCTGCGGCGAGCATGCGAAGGGCGAGGCCCATCGCCGCCGTGGTCTTGCCTTTGCCGTCGCCATGATACACGTGGATCATACGCCCTCCTCGATAATGCGGTAGACATACTCCATGTCGAGCGCCCCGCGCACGGAGTCGGCCAGACGGTCGAACTCGCGCGCACGGTGATCGGCCGCGGACACCGCGCCCGCAGCACCCACGACGCTCTCGGGCAGGCCGCGCATGCGCGCGAGCGAGCGCGCGAGGGCGAGTGCCACCCCCGGTTCGTCGAACAGGCCGTGGAGATAGGTTCCGAACACGTTTCCGCAGGCCGCGCCTTCTGGGTTGCCGCCAATCGTGCCCGCAGGGGCGCAGGAGACGGTCGTTTCGCCGTCGTGAATCTCGTACCCGCGCGCCGTCATGCCGTTCCACACCGAGAACGCGCCTTGGGCGCCCGTGATGCGCAGCTCCGACTGGGCGAGGCGCTTTTCCTCCTTGAACACCGTATTTGCAGGGATGAGCCCGAGCCCGCGCGCGGTGCCAGCGCCTTCCCTGCCGTGCGGGTCGGAAAGCTCGTCTCCCAAAAGCTGGTAGCCTCCGCATATGCCGAGCACCGGCGTGCCCGCGCCCGAAAGCGCACGTACACAGGCTCCGATGCCGCTAGCCGCAAGCCAGCGCGCGTCGTCGAGCGTGGACTTCGAGCCGGGAAGCACCACCAGGTCGGGTCGGCCCAGATCGGTCGTCGAGGAAACGTAGCGCACGCCCATGCCGGGCACGCGCGAAAGCGGGTCGAAGTCGGTGAAGTTCGACAGATGCGGAAGGCGCACGACGGCGACGTCGATGACGCCGCGCGCCTCGCGGGCAGATAGGCGCGGCGCGAGCGAGTCCTCGTCGTCCAGGTCGAGCGTAAGAAACGGCACGACCCCCACGACGGGAACCCCGCACATCTTCTCGAGCGGGGCCAAACCCGGGCGGAGGATTTCCACATCGCCGCGGAACTTGTTCACAACAAGCCCCCGCAAAAGCGCGCGATCCTCGGGCGCAAAGAGCGCGACCGTGCCGTAGAGCTGGGCAAATACCCCGCCTGGGTCGATGTCGCCCGCGAGCAGCACGGGGGAGGACACGGCGCGCGCGAGCCCCATGTTGACGATGTCGTTTTCGGCAAGGTTGATTTCGGCGGGGCTGCCGGCGCCCTCGATGACGATGACGTCGTTTTCCTCCGCGAGCGAATCGAACGACTCCAAAATCTGCGGCATGAGCGCCTTCTTTCGCGCGAAGTAGTCCCTCGCAGCGAAGGCTCCCTGCGCCTTGCCGGCCACGATGAGCTGGCTTCGGTGGTCGCTTTCGGGCTTGAGCAGGATGGGGTTCATACGCACGTCGGGCACGATGCCACACGCCTCGGCCTGCATGATCTGGGCGCGCCCCATCTCGAGCCCGTCGGCCGTGACACCGCTGTTGAGCGCCATGTTCTGGCTCTTGAAGGGAGCCACGCGCAGGCCGTCCTGCGAAAGCACACGGCACAGCCCCGCCGCAAGCAGGCTCTTCCCCGCGTTCGACATGGTGCCCTGGATCATGATGGGCTTCGCCCTACCCACGGGTATCGACCTCCTTCGTCGAGCCTCGGCCATACGCGCCCGCCATAGCGCCGCTGCAAGAAGCGCAGCCCCGTTTGTCGGGTTCGCCTTCGCCCGATGCGCCTTCCACCCGAAGCGCGCGGCCGAACGCCATCGCAAGCCGGGCATTCTCCTTGCGCGTGCGCACCGCGACGCGGCACCAGAAACGGGACAGTACCGAAAACGAGTCGCACGTGCGGACCAAAACCCCCTGTTTATACAGGCGCTCGGGGATGTCTTTCGCCGGTGTGCGGACTAAAAGGAAGTTCGCATCCGACGGCACGACGGAAAGCCCGAGCGAGGAGAGCTCGTGGGAAAGCCACGCTCGCTCGCCCGCCAATACATCGCGCGTGCGCGAGACGTATTCGACGTCTTCCAGGGCGGCGATACCCGCGGCCTCGGCGACCGAGGAGACGGGCCACGCCTGCCCCGCCCGGCGAATCCCCTCGAGGAGTTGGGCGTTTCCGCTGATCAGATATCCTAACCGCAACCCCGCCATTCCGTAGAGCTTGGTGAATGCGGAGAGCACGGCCACATGGCGCGAACACGCGGCGCGTGCGGCCACGCTCCTTTCGCGGGCGTCGGGCGCAAATCCGAGGAAGCACTCGTCCACGACGAGCAGCGCGCCCACCTGCTCGCAGCGGCAAGCCGCGGCATCGATCACGCGGGGGTCGACGAGGCGCCCCGTCGGGTTGTTCGGATTGCAGATGTACGCCACGTCTCCCGGCCCCTCGATCGCGCGGGCGAAGGAGGCGGGCACGTCGAAGTCGTCCGCTTCGGAGAGCGGGAACTCCTGCACGCATGCGCCGTAGTACGATGCCGCCTCCGCATATTCAGAGAACGTCGGCGCGCACACGACGATGCGTTTCGGGCGCACCGCCGCGGCGAGCCGCCAAATGATGTCGGACGCGCCCGCGCCGCAGACGATAGTATCTTCGGGAATGCCCTGGGCACGCGCTAGGGCGCGAACGAGGGCGAGGCTTTCCCTATCGGGGTAGGCGTCGATTCGAGAAAGCGCCTTGCAAGCTGCGGCAACGGCGCGCGGCGAGGGGCCTGCCGGATTCACGTTCACCGAGAAGTCAATGAGGTCGGAGGCGCCCCCTTCGCAAGCGATGCCGAGCGATTGCGTGCTACCCCCATGCGCACGGGCGCGCAGGATTCCCCCGGCAGCCCGGGACGCGGCGTGGTCTTCCCTCATACCATCGCCCCCACGGCGAGCACGACCGCCGCGCGTGCGGCACCGAAGACGACGAGCGCGCATACGGACGCGGCGAGCATGAGCCTAGTCGCCCGGGCGATGTCGCCCCACTCGATTTCGCGGGACGCGTCGCCTATCGTCGGTTTCTCAACGAGCTTGCCGAAATACACCGCGGGTCCTGCCAGGCGCAGCCCGAGCGCGCCCGCACACGCTGACTCGGTCTGCGCCGAGTTGGGGCTCGCATGGCGACGCCTGTCGCGGCGCCAGATGCGCGCCGCCCCGCGAGCATCGAGCCCGACGATCGGGCACACGGCGATCATGAGCAGGGCCGATAAGCGCGAGGGAATCCAGTTCACCGCATCGTCGAGGCGCGCCGAGGCGCAGCCGAAGTCGATGTAGCGCTCGTTTTTGTAGCCCACCATGCTGTCGAGCGTGTTCACCGCCTTGTACGCCATGCCCAAGGGCGCACCCCCGATCATAAGGTAGAAAAGCGGCGCGATGACGCCGTCGCTCGCGTTCTCCGCCACCGTTTCCACGGCGGCGCGCGCAACGCCCTGCTCGTCGAGAACAGACGTGTCGCGTCCCACGATGAGCCCGACGGCTTCGCGAGCCGCGACAAGGCCGCCCTTCGAGAACGCGCGGGCCACGGCCAGGCTCTGGCGGCGCAGCTCGCATGCCGCGAGAATCTGATAGCTCGCCCATGCCTCGGCCACGAAGCGCAAGCCGGGGTGAACCATGCCGCAAAGATGCAGGATTCCCAAGGTCAAAAGCCCACACGCAAGCGGAAGCGCCACGGCAAGCACAAGCCCTGCGGCGCGCGTGCCCGCGGACGTTTGCGGGAATGAGCCCCGCAGGCGGCCTTCGGCCCACGTGATCGCGCGCCCCATGGCGACAACGGGATGGGGAAGCCAGCGCGGGTCGCCGAAGGCAAGGTCGGCTGCGAACCCGGCGGCGGCGGCAAGAATCGTCATCACCGGGCATCGCCCCCCGAAGCGGGGCGAACGTCGCGAAGGCAGCGCCCATCCCAGGTGGCGGCCCATGCGCCGCCCGGCTCGGTATGCACGTCGAAATATCCCATTTTCGGGACAGCTAGCTCGGAGAGCAGCGCTTTCACGGTACCCGCGTGAACGACGAAGACGGCGCGCCCACTCCCCTGGGCGCGCTCCGATTCGCACGCCTCCCGAAACGCCGCGACGACGCGGCGGGTGAAATCGCTCTTGCCCTCGCCATGCGGGCAGCGCGTCTCGCACCAGGAGTCTACCCAGGCGCGGTAGCGCACATCCTCTTTAAGCTCGGCGGCGCTTCGCCCCTCGAAGTCACCGAAATCCATCTCGCGCAGACCGGGGCACGCCATAAGCTCCGCGTTCGGGAAGAGGATGCGCGCCGTCTGGTCGGTGCGGGCCATGCCGCTCGTGATAACACGGAACACGTCACGATCGCACGCGAGGTCGCGCAAAGCGCGCTCGCCCGCGCTCGACAGGGGCTCGTCGGTGCCCGCCCCGCTGTAGCGATGGTCTTCCGTGCCCGCCGTGGCACCATGGCGCACGAAGACGACCTCCAAAGGCGCGCCCGCGCCCTGCGTCCCTCGAGGAGCATCGGCAAGGTTTCCTTTGATGACCTGGGGAATCCCGCACGTCATGCGCACGACGACGTCGGCGCGCGCAGCGAGCGCGCATCCCAGGCGCCCCGCGCGCTCGCGCCATTGGGCGTCTTCCGCATGCATAGGGACGACCCCCGAGCCGACCAAGGACAGAATCACTGCGTCGAAGCCGATCAGCCGCTCGAGCGCCCGGTCAGCGTCGAGCGCGCGTACGAGTTCCTCAGCATGGTACGCGACGCGGCCGGCAAAAGCCGCGGGCACGCCGCCCTCCGCAAGCTGCGCCGCGTCGACGAAATCGTCCGCCGCGAACCCGAGCTTTTCGCGCACGAAGGTCCTCTTCCCCGAATGCGCGCCGCCTACCACGAGAATCATAGGAGCATACCCCCCGCCACCAGCATGGCAAGCATCGCGAGCTCGGCCCATTGCAGAAACCATCCGGCCAAATCCCCCGTCACCCCGCCGAAGCGGGACAGGGCAACATGACGGTACCACGCGAGCGCCAAAAGCCCCGCCACCGCCATAAGGGCGCCGACGGCCCGAGCGCACGCGACCATCCCTGCAGCCGAAGCCGCAGCGAAAGCGCAAAGCGGCACGACGATCGCCACGCGCTTCTTAGCAGGCGAGAGTCCCGCGGCCATGCCGTCCGCCCGCGCGGCAGGCCAGCATTCTACGGCGAGCCCCGAAAGCGCGCGGGAGAACACGAGCGAGCACAGAAGCGCGAGGAACGCCCCCGCCGTAAGCGGCAGCGCGGTGAACAGGGAAAACTGCAGAATAAGGTACATGACAACACCGATGACCCCGAAGGCGCCTGCCCGCGGGTCGTGCATGATCTCGAGCTTTCGCTCGCGCGGGGTCCAACTTGCAAGCGCATCGGAGGTGTCGCAGAGCCCGTCTAGGTGAATGCCTCCCGTCACCGCCACAGGCAGCGCCACGAGCACAGCCGCGACGATGGTCGCGGGCACGCCGAGCAGGTTCGCCACGTGCCCCCACGCCGTCATGAGGAAGCCTTCCGCAAGGCCCACCAGGGGAAACGCGGCAAGCGCATGGGTTGATCCGAAATCGGTCCAGGCCGATTTCGGGACGGGGATGCGCGAGAACGTTCCGAACGCCGCGCCGATTGCCTCTGCTATCTTCACCTTGTAGGTCCTTCGCCTTTCATCCACACGGGAATCCCGCATACCACTTCGACTGCGCGGTCGGCCAGCGCCGCCACGCCCGCGTTCACGCGCGCGAGCGCGCGCCTCCATGCCTCGGTCCCCTCATCGTAGCGCATCCCATCGGCGAACACGTCGACGGTGACCACCACCGTATACGCAGCGGCCTGAGCGAGCCGTTCGATGCCTCCGAGCACCTCGCGCGCCGCAGCGTCGGGGTCACGTGGGGACAAGCCGCCTTCCGCGAAAAGCTCGTTTGCAACCAGGTTGCCCACGTCCTCCAAAAGAAGCGTGCAGCCGCGCGGAAGCCCGGACACTGCGGCGCCCACGTCACGCGTGCGCTCGAGGGTGGAAAACCCCTTGCCCTCGCGCAGCGCCCGATGGCGCGCGATGCGGCGGGCGCCCTCTTCCCCGAAGGGCTCCATCGTTGCCAGGTACACGCGAGGGCCATCGTGCCCGAGGCACAGGGACTCGGCGTAGGCGCTCTTGCCGCTCACGGCGGCGCCGATGACGAGCGTCACCGTCATTTCCCGGCCTCGAAATGCTCGTAAGCAGCCATGCCAGTCGCCGTGAACGTCTTCCCATCCCGGTACACGCGCAGCGCCGAATCCAGAAGGGGCAGATACGCCATGGCGCCCGCGCCCTCGCCCAAGTGCATGCCTGCGTCGAGGGGTGCCTTAATGCCGATCTCGCGAAGGAGCTCCTGGCTTGCGGGTTCGCTTGATGCGTGGGTGCCCACGAGGTAGCCCAAGGCGTTAGGGCACAGGCGCGCCGCGCACAGGGCCGCCGTGCAGGATATGACCCCGTCGAGGAGCGCCGGCGCCTTCGAGGCCGCGGCCCCCAGGTAGAAGCCGCACATCGCCGCGATGTCGAAGCCGCCCACCTTCGAGAGCACGTCGATCGGGTCGGCGGGATCGGGAGAGTTCGCGTCGATAGCGCGCTCGACCACGTCGCGCTTGCGCGCGAACGAGGCGTCCGAGAGCCCCGCGCCGCGCCCGACGAGGCTCCGTGCGTCCGCCCGGAGGAGCACTGCGGCCACCGCCGCCGAGGTGGTCGTGTTGCCGATGCCCATCTCGCCCGCGGCGAGAAGGCGCACGCCGGCGCGGGCAAGCCCGCACGCGACGGCGATTCCGACTTCGATCGCGCGCACGGCCCCATCGCGAGACATAGCGGAACCGTGCGCGATATTACCGCTCCCCCGCCGCACGTTCGCGAGCACCATGCGCGCGTCTTCTATGCCCCGGGCCATACCCACGTCGACGGGCACGACCTCGGCATCCGCGAACGCCGCCATGCGGCAGGCACTCGTGGCCCCCTCGCACATGTTGCGCGCGACGGCTCGCGTCACGTCTTGCCCGCTTTGCGACACGCCTTCGGCAACGACCCCGTTGTCGGAGAAGAATACCGCGAGCGCACGGGGGAACTCGGCCACCACGGCGCTCCCCTGAGCTGCGGCGATACACGCGACGGCGTCTTCAAAGTCGCCCAATCCCCCCAAGGGGTGCGCGATGGAGTCCCACGCGGCGTACGCGGCGGCGCGGGCGCACTCGTCTGCGGGCGCGATCCGGGAGAGCGCGGCTTCGAGCACGGCGCCCGGCGCCGACGAGAACGCGCGCTCGACTTCCTCGCGGATACAGGCAAGCGCGGTTTCGGTTGCTTCAGCCATGCCGTCTCCTCTCTGCGAACGACGCTGCGGCAGACGCGAACGCGCGCGCAACGTCGGGGTTAGCAGGATAGTACACATGCGGGAAGCCCGCCACCAGGGACGGGGTGGTCGTCATGCACGGCCAGCCCTTGTCGCGCCGGGGCTTCTGCGCCCAGAAGTCGCCGCCCGGGCAGGTGGACTGCCAGTAGTGGAACTCGTGCGCGCGGATGCGTGTGCCGCGCGGCCCGTAGAGCCCGTCGCGTTGGGAAGTAAGCTCCACGTACCCGAAATGGGACAGCCTTCCCCCGTTCTCGTTTGCGCCCTCAAGGGCGCCCGCAACAGGCCAGCGCCGCCCCTCGCTATCGGCGATTTCGCGCTGCAGGTACAAAAACCCACCGCATTCGGCGACCGTCGGCATGCCGGATTCCACCGCGCGCCGCACCGCCTCGCGCATCGGCGCATTCTCGGAGAGCTTCCGCGCATGGAGCTCCGGGTAGCCGCCCCCCAGATAGAGGGCGCTTGTCCCCCGGGGCAACTCGCTATCACACAGGGGGCTGAAAAAGGCCAGCTCGCAACCCAGGTCCTCGAGCGCGCGCAGGTTCTCCTCGTAGTAGAACGAGAACGCCTCGTCACGCGCGACGGCGACGATGGGCCGCGCTCCCGCGATCGGCTCCAACAGGTAAGGTTCCTCGCGGATATCGGGTGCCGTCGCCGCTATTTCGAGCAAGCGGTCGACGTCGACGCTCTTTTCCACCAGCTCGGCCATCTTGTCGATGCGCGCGGAGAGCTGCTTGACTTCGTCGGCGGTCACAAGCCCCAGATGCCGGCTTTCGAGCGAGAACGCCTCGTCGGCGGGGATATTCCCCAAAACCGCGACGCCCGTGTGCTTCTCAATCGCAGGGGCCGCGTAGGCGCAGGCAGCGGCGCTCGTCTTGTTCAGCACGACGCCGCGCACGTTCGCACAAGGCAGGAACTCGGCGATGCCGCGGATTACGGCGGCGAGCGATAAAGACGCCCCGCGCCCGTTCACCACTAAAACGACCGGCGTTTCCGTGTCGCGCGCAACCTGATAGCTGCTCGCGTCGGCCACGCCGGGCGCCATGCCGTCGTAGAAACCCATGACCCCCTCGAGCACCGCGACATCCGCGCCCGCGCCACCGCGTGCGAGCAGGGCGCGCAGCGTCAGAGCGTCGGTGAAGAAGCCGTCTAAGTTACCCGAGCGCGCACCCACGACGCGGCGATGAAAGAGCGGGTCAATGTAGTCGGGGCCGCATTTGAAGGCCGCGCATGCAAGGCCGCGGCGCGCGAGCGCGCGCAGGAGCGCGCACGTTACGACCGTCTTGCCGCTCCCGCTCGAGGGCGCAGCGACCATAAAGCGCGGGATGGACGTGCTCACCGGGCGCCGCCTTCCCCACCTGCACCACGCGCGCTGACGAGGAACACGGGGTTTTGCGCCTTCATAAGATGGTGCGAGCCTACAGCCTCGGCGCGGGCGGCCGACACCTGGCACGCCTCGAACCCCTTAAAGCGCGAACCCGAGAGGAGCGCGCACGCCTCGGTGAGCGTCTCAACAGTGACGCATGGCACGCACAGGCGAACCTGCGAGTTCTTCTCGAGCGCTGCCTCCACGATGGAGGGAAGCTCGCCCGCGCTCCCGCCGACGAACACAGCGTCGGGAACGGGCAGTTTCGCGAGCGCTTCGGGGGCGACACCGGGGACCGCATGCACGTTGCCGCACCCGAATGCATCCGCGTTCTCTCGGATGAGCCGCACGCCGGCCGCGTTGCGCTCGACCGCCCATACCGACCCCGCTCGCGCGACGAGCGCCGCCTCGATCGACACGCTCCCCGTGCCGGCCCCGACGTCCCACACGGTGTCGGTAGCGGTAAGGCGCAGCTTCGCGAGCGCGACTGCGCGCACCTCCTGTTTGGTCATGGGAACGTCGCCGCGGATGAAGAGCTCGTCGGGAATGCCCGAGGAAGCGTACGGCCAGCGGGAACTCGCGGCGCGGGATGCGAACTCGATAAGCATCACGTTCAAGTCGTCGAACGTCTGACCTGCGATTTCACTTGCTGTCGCGCAGGTGATGCGCTCGTCGGGGTACGACAGGCGCTCGGCCACCGTCACACGCGCGTCCCCGAAGCCCGCCTGCACAAGCTCGCCCGAAAGCCTCGAGGGGTCTTCCCCGCCCGACGTGACGAGGAAGAGCTCGCCTGCGCGCTCGGCCTCGGCCACGATATCGCACGCCGCGCCGTGAGCGCTCGCGAAGCGCCAATCCTGCCATGGACGCGCGAGGCGCGCGGCGAGATACGACGCTGAGCTTATGCCGGGAACAACGCGCACGTCCACCTGCGCGTCGCCGGAGAGCGCCTCCACCAGGCGGCGCGCGCCGCTGAACAGCCCCACATCGCCCGTCATCACGACCACGGCGCGCCGCCACGACGCCGCATCGGTGAGCGCGGCGACGATGTCCGCCGTCTTCACGAGCTCGCATCTCACCACGTCGGGCGGCACGTCGATGCCGGCAAGCGCGCGATGAGCGCCGATGACCACGTCAGCGATGTCGATCGCGTCGAGCGCCGCGCGCGAGAGCAAGTCGGGGTTTCCGGGCCCCGCCCCGATGATCGTTACCTTTCGCATGGAATCTCCCGATACCCGCGCGGCGTGACCATACGGCCGCCTGCGAGCTTCGTGTCAGCGTTGCCGACGAACACGGTGGTGAACATGTCGGCGTCGATCTCCCCCAGCTCGGAGAGCCTGCACATGCCCGACTGCTGCCCCTCGCGCCCGATGTTGCGTACCCAGCCGCAGAGCGTGTCGGGGGCCTTCCATTCGAGCATAATCTTCGCCGCGCGCGAGAGCCTGTCGGCGCGCTTTCTGCTGCGCGGGTTGTACAAACAGATGCAGAAGTCGGCGCTCGCCACGGCGGCGAGCCTGCGCTCGATGACCTCCCACGGCGTGAGCAGGTCGGAGAGCGACACGACCGCGAAGTCGTGGGCAAGCGGGGCGCCGAGCACCGCCGACCCGCTCTGAGCCGCGGTGGCCCCGGCGATAACTTCCACGTCTACATCGGGGTAGTCCTCCGCAAGCTCCAGCACGGGGCTCGCCATGCCGTACACGCCCGCATCACCGCTGCACACGAGCGCCACGGATTCTCCGCTCTGCGCGCGCGAAAGCGCCAGGCGGCACCGTTCGACCTCGTGCATCATCGGCGTCGCGAGATGCGCCGCGTCGGGCACGGCGGCGAGCGCGAGCTCCACGTATTTCGTGTACCCCACAACGATGTCGGCCGCCTCGAGCGCGCGCCGAGCCGCAATCGTCATGCCGTCGGGGCCGCCCGGGCCGATCCCCACCACGAAGAGCTTTCCCATCACCGCTCCTTAAACGAAAGTTCGATAGTTACCTTGGAAAACGCGACGGTCACGCCGCCGTGAGCGAGCTTCGGGAAGATAAGTTTGCCCCCGTCCGCGAGCGCCGCGCGCTCGCACACGTTGTCGACCCCCACCGTCGCGCGCACGAAATCAGATGGCGAAACGCTGCCTTCGACCTGCGACAACTCCTCTGCGGAATACGTCGCAAGCGGGATATTGCGCGCGCGGCAGAAGGCGAGCAGACCCTCCTCGTGCGCCTTCACGTCGATCGTCGCCGCCTCGCGCACGGCCGAAGGCGAGATGCCCGCCTGCCCGCACGCGAGAAGAAACGCCTCCCCGATCGCTTCGGCGCACGCACCGCGACGGCACCCTATGCCCGCAACGATGCAGGGCACGACAAGGCGAAGCGGCTCGGGCGAAGGCGCCTGCGCCCGCACGCCCGCCGGCTTCCCCGTCTCACCGGCGGGCACGACCTCGCCCGTTGTCTCCGCCGCGCGAACGGACGCACCTGCATTCGCGCCAGCGAACGGCGACACGACGATATCGGCCCGAGCGCGGTCGGACGCAATGTCAACCCCCTCAGGCGGCTGTCCCGAAATCGGCATGTCGGAATAGAGCGCCACGCGCCCACCCGAAAGCAGCCGCGCCGACACTCGCTTGATGGCCTCGGGATTCGAAACGGCGAGCCCCGCACAGCGCGCCCACGTATCAACCGCCCACACGCCGCGGACGTCGGTCGCCGTGGTGATGACGGGGATGGCCCCTGCCGCGCGAGCCACAGTTTGCGCAAGCTCGTTCGCACCGCCCAAATGCCCCGACAAAAGCGGGACGGCAAAGCGCCCCGCCTCGTCGATCACCACAACCGCGGAATCGCTTGCCTTCGAGACGACATGCGGCGCGATCGCCCGCACGGCGATGCCCGCCGCGCCCACGAACAGAAGCGCGTCCGACGCTTCCCACGCGAGCGCCGTCCATGCGCGCAGGTCGGCCTTCCCCTCGCCGAACCCGCGCGAAACGGAAACGTCCCAGCCAGGGTCATCTTCACCTGTCTGCGCGCAATCGGAAAGCGCGCGTGCGGTGCGCTCCGCCAACGCATACCCCCTCTCAGTGAACGCTATGCAGGAAACCCTCATCTAGCGCACCACCATCGTCGAGAAGTAGCTGCCCCGATCGGGCACATCGTCGAGCGAGCGGTACACGCGCTCGCCCGGAAGTCCACAGTCCTCTACGAGCTCGGCACCGTCGAAGGCGCCCTCCTCGCGAAGGATGCGCTTCATGTCCGCAAGCGAGCGGCGCGCCTTCATGACCACCTTCGTCCCCGGCCAGCCGATTGCGCGGCCTACCCCGTACAGCACGCCTTTACTCATAGGTCGCCCCCAATTCCCCGATGACTGCATCGGCGCCCGACGTGCGGAAAAGCTCGCGGCGCTCGGCGTCGAACACGACCGCGGCGATGTCGCATGCGCCCGCCGCGCGACGGCGCAACCTGTCCTCGATTGCCGCAGCGAGCGAAGCGCGCGCAGCGTCCCCCACGCCGGCGGCCTCGATTACCTCGAGCGCCGCCGCGGTCGTGACAGACGACATGATCTCGCGCACGGTCTTCGCGCCCGCGCCGGCCAAGGCCGCGTGGGCGGCCAGAATCTCCGCGCGGCAGTCGGCGGTACGCGAATGGGTGTCCATGATGCCGCCAGCGACCTTCACCAGCTTGCCGATGTGTCCCACAAGAAGGACATTGGTGAATCCCTCGCGAACGCAGCAATCAATCGCATCGCCCACAAAGTTGGAGATGAAGACCACCGGCGCACCGTTTAGGTGGAAATGCCCCGAGATGAACTGCCCGCCGTAGTTGCCGGGCGTGAGCACGACTCCGCGCCGCCCCATAGCCGCATGCTGCCGAATCTCGAGCTCGATGCTGTCACGCAAGGCAGCGAGGCTGCGCGGCTCGACGATGCCCGTCGTTCCCAGGATGGAGATGCCGTCCTCTATCCCCAGGTGCGGGTTGAAGGTCTTTTCGGCAAGGGCCACACCCTCGGGTACCGAAATCGTCACAGCAATGTTTCCAGAAAAACCGTGCGCGGCGCACACCTCACGCACCGCCGAAGTAATCATCGCGCGCGGCGTCGCGTTGATGGCGGCCGCCCCCACCGGCTGCTCGAGCCCGGGCAACGTCACGCGCCCCACGCCCACGCCGCCATCGACGGAAACTTCCGATTCGTGCGCGGGCACGTCCTTGCTGCCCGCAGTACCCGTGCCCGACCCCGCATGTTCCACGCGCGCGTACACGAGCACGCCGTCGGTCACATCGGCGTCGTCGCCTGCATCCTTTCGCACGGCGCACTGGGCGCACCCCTCGCCGATGTATGCATCGACCACGTCCGTCTCGACGGGCAGCCCGCCGGGGGTGACGATCGACACGCGGCCGACGGGCTTTCGTGACAAGAGCATCTCGCAGGCCGCCTTCGCCGCGAGCGCGGCGCAGCTCCCCGTGGTATAGCCGCAGCGCAGGCGGGTCGTCCCGGTATATATGTAGTGCTCGAAGGCCACGCTAGCTGCTCGCCTTCCGATACCCCGTGGCAAACGAAGGGTCGTAAAGCTTGCTGCGCTCGTACGACTCCGCTTGCGCGCCGTCGTGCGCAAGCCCGCCGCGAGCTCCGAGCACGCGTCCCACCACCACGAGCGCCGTGCGGTCGATGCCCTCTCGCGCGCCCGCGTCGGCGAGCGTGCCCACTGTGCATCGCACCACGCGCTCCTCAGGCCAGGTCGCCTTGTACACGAGCGCCGCCGGCTCGTCGGAGCTGCGGCCCGCGGCCAAAAGCTCGGCGGAAAGCTCGGCGAGCATACCCGAGCTCAGGAAGATGACCATAGTCGAGCCGCTTTCCGCCATGGTGCGCATGCCCTCGCCCGCGGGCATGGGGGTGCGCCCGGAAAGCCGCGTGATCACGACCGACTGGCTGATTCCCGGCAGCGTGTATTCCTGGCGAAGCGCCGCCGCGGCACCGCAAAAGCTCGACACGCCGGGCACCACCTCGTAGTCCACACCACGCGCGTCGAGCGCGTCCATCTGCTCCTGGATGGCGCCGTACAGGCACGGGTCGCCCGTGTGCAGGCGCACCACTTCCTCACCCCGCGCATCTGCCGCGCACATCACGTCGAGCACTTCCTCCAAGGTCATGTGCGCGCTGTCGTAGACGATGCAGGATTCCTTGCACTCGGCGAGCAGCTCGGGGTTCACAAGGCTCCCCGCCCAAACGACCACGTCGGCCGCGCGCAGAAGGCGCGCCCCGCGCAGCGTGATAAGGTCGGCGGCGCCCGAGCCTGCGCCAACGATATGAATCATCCGAGCCTTCCCTTCCCGTTTCTCATCGCAACCGTTTACGCCGCCATTCGCGCAGCGGGCAAAACACGGCGCCTGCGGCGGCAATCGGCGCAAATACGCAGGCAGTAGGCGCAATGCCGCCCGCCCTGGCTTTGACACGTTCACAAGCGCCCACTATCATAGTAAAAGTTTCGGCAACGAGCATATGACAATCGGATAAAAGGAAATGACCGGCGCGGCGCCCGCACAGCCCGCGCTGGCTTGCGGAGGGAACCAGGTGGGAATCCTGGGCAAGGGACATTACTGTATAGGACGCGCGGTCGAACCGCCTCGCGCCCCAAGCCAGACTGCTTCGCCTTTTCCTCACGGCATCGCCGTGGCGTTAGCTCCTTGTGAACCCCGAGGGGTGCGCTTTTCTTTCGCTTGTGCCGACAAGCAACTGTCGCCGGGGGACCGGCAAACCGAGGAAAGGAAAAACCATGTCCGACCAGATGTCACGCCGCGGCTTCATGGGCGCCGCAGCAACCGGAGCCGTCGCGCTCGCCGGAGTCGCGCTCGCGGGCTGCTCCAACACCTCTGCGAGTTCCGAGAAATCGAGCGAAAAGGAGAAGGCCGTGAAGCCGGTCATCCTCGTCACGAGCTTCGGCACGAGCTACAACGACTCGCGCCACATCACCATCGGCGCCATCGAAGACGCTATCCGCGAGAAGTACTGGCAGGACTACGACATCCGCCGCGCCTTCACCGCGCAGATCATCATCGACAAGCTGAAGAAGCGCGACGGCATCACGATCGACAACATGACCGAGGCGCTCGACCGCTGCGTGGAAGACGGCGTGAAGGAAATCGTCGTGCAGCCGACGCATCTCATGAGTGGCCTGGAATACACCGACGTGAAAGACGAGCTCGACAAGTACGCCGACAAGTTCGACAAAATCTCGCTCGGCGACCCGCTGCTCACCTCCGACGACGACTACAAGAAGGTGGCCGCAGCCATTAAGGAGAACATGGCGACCTTCGACGACGGCAAGACGGCGCTGTGCCTCATGGGCCACGGCACCGAAGCCGATTCCAACGCCGACTATGCCAAGATGCAGGAAGTGTTTAAGAACGAGGGCTTGACGCAGTTCTTCGTCGGCACCGTCGAGGCTGAACCGACCTGCGAGGATGTTATCGCCGCCGCGAGCGCCGCAGGCTACAAGAAGGCCGTGCTCGCGCCGTTCATGGTGGTCGCGGGCGACCACGCGAACAACGACATGGCAGACGAGACCGACCCCGACAGCTGGGCTGCGAAGTTCGTGGCCGCCGGCTTCGAAGTGACGTGCCTGCTCCAGGGTCTGGGACAGAACGTCGCGGTCGACGACATCTACGTCTCGCACGTGGACGACGCCATCGCCAAGCTGTAAACTCGCCGCGCACGGGGGCGCCGGTCGCGTCCCCGTGCAACGGGCATGCGCCTTCCCCGACTGACGGCGCATGCCCGTTGCATTCGCATCCCGCCCGCCCACCGCACGGCGCGGGCGGTTGAAGCGATTGAAAGGATCCCCTCCATGTTGAAGAAAACCCTCGCCTTCGCCCTGTCGGCGGCGCTTTTCGCGTTCTCGCTCGCCGGCTGCGGCGGAAATTCAATCGACAGCGCAAAGGCAAGCGATGCCGATTCCCAGGAAAAGACCGAACAGGCGGCCGATGCGCCCGAGGGCGCAAGCGCTGCCCCCATCACCGCCGACAAGGTGGCCGACGGCACCTATCCGATCACCGTAGATTCCAGCTCGAACATGTTCAGGATTGTGGACGCACAGCTCATCGTGGAAAACGGCTCCATGCACTGCGTGATGACACTTTCCGGCACGGGCTACGGCAAGCTCTTCATGGGCACGGGCGACGAGGCTGCCGCCGCGAGCGAGGCCGACTTCATCCCCTATGTGGAAAACGCGGAAGGCAAGTACACCTACGACGTGCCCGTTGATGCGCTCGACGAGGACACCGCCTGCGCCGCGTGGAGCATTAAAAGGGAGCGGTGGTACGACCGCACGCTCGTATTCGAATCCGCCGGCGTCGACCTGCGCGCCGACGCGCTGAAGTAACGCCATGCGGTCGATTCTTCCCAAGGGGGAAAACAGAAAGCGCCGCAGCATCGCGGCGCGCGCGATCGCCTGCGTTCTCGTCGCCCTGCTCGCGCTTCCCTTCGCGGGGTGCAGTGCGAGCCCGAACGCGACCGGTGCCACGGCGGGCTCTCAGGAATACACTGTGAGCGTCTCGCTTTCCGGTGGGTCAGGGCGCGCAAGCATCGCCTCACCCACCACAATTGTGAAGGATGGCGACACCTACACCGCGACCATCACCTGGTCGAGTTCGAACTACGACAAGATGACCGTCGACGGCGTGGACTACGCGCCCGTAAACGACGGCGGCAACTCCACGTTCGAGATACCCGTCACGCTCGACGAGGACATCGCCGTGTCGGCCGAGACCGTCGCCATGTCGACGCCGCACACCATCGACTACACGCTCCACTTCGATTCATCCACCATGAAGGAGAAATCGGGCGACGAAGCAAGCGGCGGCTCCCCTGCGGGAACGGCTTCAAACGCCGCGGCCGACTTCCACAACGCCGATTTGGGCTGCGGCTGGGAGCCGACGGGGGCGCTTCAGCTTGAATACGCCAAGCACTTCACTGTCGACGAGTACGAAGGCGGCCTGCGGCTTATCTGCATTTCGAACGGGGAGCGCTTCCTCGTGGTGCCGCAAAATGCAAAGGTACCTGATGGGTTGAGCTCCGACATCGCGGTCATAAGGCGCCCCGCCGACAAGGTGTACCTCGTGTCGTCGGCGACGATGTGCCTGGTCGACGCGCTTGATGCGAACGACAATATCCTCATGTCGGGCACGAAGGCCGACGATTGCTCGGTCGGGGGCTTCAAAAGCGCGCTCGAAAGTGGGGCGATCGCCTACGGCGGCAAGTACAGCGCGCCCGACTACGAGCGAATATCGGCCTCGGGCTGCACGCTCGCCATCGAGAACACCATGATCAACCACACGCCCGATGTGAAGGAAAAGCTGCAGAAGCTCGGGCTCGTCGTGCTCACCGAACAGTCGTCGAGCGAGCCCGAAGCACTCGGGCGCGTCGAGTGGATTAAGCTTTTCGGCGTCCTGTTCGACAAGGAAGACGAGACCGCGCACCTGTTCAACGAGCAGAAGGCCCGCGTCGAGCAAACGTCGAGGCTTGCGTCGTCAGGTAAAACCGTGGCGTATTTCTACATTAACTCGAACGGGGCCGCCGTCACGCGGCGGGCGGGCGACTACGTGGCGCAGATGATCGAGCTTGCAGGCGGCAACTACGCGCTCGATGACGCGCAGACGGCGTCGACGTCAGGTTCGTCAGTAACGCTCGAAATGGAGCGCTTCTACGCGACGGCGAAGGATGCCGACATCATCGTCTACAACGGCACCATCGACGAATCGGTTGCCACCTTGAACGACTTCGTAGGCAAAAACGCGCTATTGTCGCAGTTCAAAGCCGTGAAGAACGGCAACGTCTGGGTCACAAGCGCCGACATGTACCAGCAGATGACTTCTACCGCCGACATTATCGACGAGCTGCACGGGGCGTTCACCGGCGATGACGCGAGCGACTTCCATTATCTGAGGAAGCTCGGCTAGCACCATGAGAAGCCGACTTTCCATGACATACGACGAATCGGGGCGCGCCGCGCGGTGTCGCGTCGTGACGGCGCTGCTCGCCGTTGCCCTCATCGTGCTCGTCGGGGCCAACCTGTGCATCGGGAGCGTGCTCGTGCCCGCAGACCACATCCTCGGCATCCTTTCGGGCGGCGCGGCCAATTCCATGGAAAGCCAAGTCATCTGGGAGATTCGCCTGCCGCGTGTGCTTTCAGCCGTGCTTCTCGGCGGGGCGCTTTCCCTCTCCGGGTTCCTGCTGCAGACGTTTTTCAACAACCCCATCGCCGACCCGTTCATCTTGGGCGTCTCCTCGGGCGCAAAGTTCGTCGTCGCGCTTACGATGATCGTACTTCTGGGCGCGAACCAGGCCATGTCCTCGCCGGCCATGGTGGTCGCAGCGTTTCTGGGCTCGCTTATCACCATCGGCTTCGTGCTCCTCATCGCACGGCGCATAAGTTCCATGGCCATGCTCATCGTGGCGGGCGTCATGGTGGGATACATCTGCTCGGCGGCGACGAACTTCCTCATCGCCTTCGCCGACGACCAGTCCATCGTAAACCTGCACAACTGGTCTTTGGGTAGCTTCTCGGGTTCGAGCTGGGACGACGTCGCGGTCATCGCGGTCGTGGTGATCACCGTGAGCGCATGCGTATTCGCGATATCGAAGCCCCTTTCCGCCTTCCAGCTGGGAGAAGCCTACGCGAAAAGCGTCGGCGTGAACGTCGCACGCTTCCGCGTGGTGCTCGTCCTTCTAGCGAGCATGCTCTCCGCCTGCGTGACCGCGTTCGCTGGTCCGGTGTCGTTCGTAGGCATCGCGGTTCCGCATCTCGTTAAGTCGGCGCTGAAGTCGTCGAAGCCCATCCGAGTGATTCCTGCGTGCTTCTTGGGAGGCGCCATCTTCTGCGCGGGCTGCGATTTGATCGCGCGCACGCTGTTTTCCCCCGTCGAGCTTTCCATCAGCGCCGTCACCGCCATCTTCGGCGCGCCGGTGGTTATCGCACTCATGTTGAAGAAGCGAGTGAGGTAGATGGGGAAATTCGTGCCGCAGCCCAAAACGCTCGGAGGGGACATTCCATGCTTAAACAGTCCTAAGCTCGCACGAAAGCGCCAGAAGGCACTTTCGACTCGCGCGGAACTGCGCGCGAAACGCCTCCTCCGAGCGGAGTCGAACCTAGAAACCCCGGTCGCAACGAAGGCTGACGGAGCGCCGCTTTTCCGCATAAGCGACCTGTCGGCGGGCTACGACAAGAAGGTCGTAGTCGAAGGCGTCGAGCTGGAGGTTCGCGCGGGCGACGTCGTGGCGCTCATCGGGCCGAACGGCTCGGGCAAGTCGACCATCTTGAAAACCATCACACGCCATCTGGCACCGCTTGCCGGCGCGGTCGAGCTCGACGGGTGGGAGATTTCCCGATGGAAGACGACGGAGTTCGCAAGGAACCTTGCCGTTATGCTGACAGATCGCCCCCGGACCGAGCTCCTCACCTGCCGCGATATCGTGGAGGCGGGAAGGCATCCCTACACCGGGCGAATGGGCACACTCTCGCCCGACGACCATAGTCGGGTCGATGAGGCCATGAAAACCGCACATGTGGAAGAGCTCGCCGAGCGCGACTTCATGCAGATAAGCGACGGGCAACGCCAGCGCGTCATGCTCGCACGCGCCATCGCGCAGGATCCGCGTGTGCTCGTGCTCGACGAGCCCACGTCGTATCTCGATATCCGCTACCAGATCGACCTGCTGCGAATACTTCGCCACCTTTCGAAATCGCGGAATGTGGCTGTCATCATGTCCATCCACGAACTCGAGCTCGCGCAGAAAAGCGCCGACAAGGTGATTTGCGTGAAGGACGGCCGGGTCTTCCGCGCCGGCGCACCCGAGGACATATTCACGCGCGAGACGATTGGCGAGCTCTACGGCCTTCAACATGGCACCTTCAACGAGCGCTTCGGCAGCGTGGAAATTGGGCGCCCACACGGCGATGCGCACACGTTCGTCATCGCCGGCGCAGGTACGGGGTCGGCTGTGTTTCGCCAGCTCATCCGGCAGGGCAAGGCGTTCTACGCGGGCGTTCTGCACGAAGGGGACATCGACTGCGAGCTCGCGCGCGACCTGGCGACGGAATGCGTGGCCGAGCGCGCCTTCGAGCCGATCGGGGATAAAACCATAGCCCGCGCCAAAGAGCTCCTCGTCCACTGCGCGCGCCTTATCGTGTGCCCCGCCGCCTTCGGCACCATAAACGCCCGCAACGCAGAGCTCGTCGAGTTTGCACGCTCGCATGGTATCGAGGTCATGCGAGCGTGCGAAGGCGCATCGGAGGATTCCAAAATTGGAGTGGGAAGGATAAACTGGACTTTCTTTTAAGGATCCTCAGGCTACAGCTCCTACGCCGGCAAGGTCTCCAAGGCGCCGGAGAACCTCAGGAACAGGAATTTCCACGCCGACGAGCCCAACTAGGCCTAATCCAAGCGAGATTCCAGACTCGACAGGCCATTGAGAGTTAGGTCGTTGGCGACCTCCGAGACGCGCTCGATAGGAACCGAGCCGTCAGACAGCGCCCACGTGCGATAGATACCGATAATACCCGACAGCAAAAACGCCAGATAGTAGTCGAACATTTCGTCCTTGAGACCTTGGGGCAGCAGAT
This sequence comes from Collinsella sp. BG-O-102, assembly GCF_023656745.1. Classification (GTDB taxonomy): domain Bacteria; phylum Actinomycetota; class Coriobacteriia; order Coriobacteriales; family Coriobacteriaceae; genus Collinsella. Next base: position 78,563 of record NZ_JAMOKO010000005.1, on the reverse strand, counting down.
CGCGCTCGGCAATCTCGTGCTCGAGCGGCGCACGAAGACGAGCCATAAAATCATCGAGCGGTATGTTCTCGATCAGCTGACGATTGAGCACGAGGTTGTTGCACAGCGCCTCGTTAACGGTTTTAAAGAAGGTCGCCGCCGCGCCAAGGGCGCGCTCGTTGGTGTCGCCGTCCATGGAAGCAAGCGTTTTCTCGACCGAGTCGACAATCATCTCCACAACATCGACGGCAATGGCATCGAGCAGGCCGTCAACCGTACCAAAGTGAACGTAAAAAGTCTTGCGGTCGACATTGGCCTCGCGCGCGATGGCACTCACCGTAATGTCTGCCAAAGGCTTTTCCATGAGCAGGCGCTCGAAAGCAGAAAGGATGGCATTGCGGCTGCGAACGATGCGGCGGTCAAGACGCGGTTTGCTGGTTGCCATGGGCGTGTCCCTTCGATATGCGAGCATTCATCAACAGATGAGAGATAATCTACGTAAGAGGATTATCCCCCATACGGCACAAATATGCCCCGCGTCATGAAGAACGCACGACTGCCCTACTGCGACTTAGGATGCTTCTTCTTATTAAGTGCCGACGGAGATACGCGAATACCATCGCCTGTCTGGCGCACATAGGCTTTATGAGCCGGCTTAGCGGTCCCAGAAGCCTTCTGAGCGTGCTTCCTGGGATCAACGGTAACAGCATTCGTGGGGTGCGGCTTCGCGGCCACAGAGGGCATCTGAGGCGTGCGGCCGAGCTTGCGCATCACGCGATCCCAGCGCGCATGGATGCTCTCGTTGTGGGCGCTCTTAAGTCCCAGCAGGGGCGCAGCCAAAATGGTAGGCGCAATAAACGTAATGAGACGCCACAGCAGATAGCCGGCGGTCGAAGCCGACCCAAAGAAATGACCCAAGAACAATGCAAAGCCGCCCTCAGCGCCACCAGTTCCACCGGGCAAGGGGACCGCAGAGCTCAGCAACTGGACAAAGGCGCTCGCGGCCATGACCGAGAAAAAGTCGACCTCGTGGTGGCCAAAGGCAAGCATTAGGAAATACGGAACCAGATAGAAAAACGCGAGCTGCAGCATGGTGATAAACACGGTGAGCAGCATGGAAGAAAAATGTCCGGCTGAAAGCTTGAACTTCTCGGAGAAGGAGTAGATCTCGCCATCGACAAACGTGCGCCATCCCTCGATCTTAGTGGCCGAGACACCAATGCGCTCAAGCCAATTGATGATGCAGTGGGCGACGCGCGTGACGGTCTTAGGCATGAGCGCGACGGCGAAGATGCCAAGCAAGATGCAGCAGTGCCCACCAAAGCTAAAGACGCACAGCAGCGTCATGTCGCCATAGCGCTCGGCAAAAAACGGCATGCGAGCAAGCAGTAGGATAGCGCCCCAGGCAACGAGGCCAAACTGATACACGATAAAGCGCGTGAATTGCGTGGCTCCGGCCTCGCCGACATTTTGGCCCGCCTTGGTCAGGCGGTAGATCTGAGCAGGAGTCGAGCCCATCATCATAGGTGTGAGGTTGCCAAAGAAGATGCCGCTCGCCTCGACCGAAATGAGGTCGCGAATGCCGACGGGTGAATTGGGGTCGAGCCAGACAGCGATCGCATAGGCCACAATGCCAAAGAACAGGTACAGGAACATGCAAAAGCATGCAGCAGCGAGCCAAGGCGCCTGGACGCTCGACATTGCGGCCCAGAACTGCCTCATCTGCCCGGTTACCACCAGATAGACGATATAACCCACCAGCACGACGCCGATAAAGATGGCGCCGCGGCGTGCGCTCTTATTGTCATCTCCGCCCGAGGCCTCAACCTCGACCTGGGGCTTAGACGTATGCTGAGAGGACTCCGTCATGAGACTCCTTCTAACAGTCAAAATATCTTGGATATTGTACCCGTAAGGGCCATAAGCAGAACGCAAAGCTCTGGTTCAAACGGGAATTGCAGACGGTTGTTTGAAAATAAAAAACCCGGCCTTCCATGGGAAGTCCGGGTATCAGATGCGTGGTAGCCCGTACCAGATTCGAACTGGTGATCTCCGCCTTGAGAGGGCGGCGTCCTAAACCGCTAGACGAACGGGCCATAAGCCTCAGCAGAAAAGAAGTGGTAGCCCGTACCAGATTCGAACTGGTGATCTCCGCCTTGAGAGGGCGGCGTCCTAAACCGCTAGACGAACGGGCCACATGACATCTGCACTGCCGTGCTGCGAGGAAATATATTACGGGACAAAAAACGTCAGCGCAAGAAGAAATTCCAAATTGCCGAAAAATTGTCGGCAGGTTATGGAACACACAGGTAAACTGGGTAGCTAATTCAAGTTGAGATGGACCAAAAGAGCTTCGCGCTCGTTGGGGATGTTGTCTTCGATCACGGCGTCGAGGGCGGAGTTGAGTAGCTGCCCCAGTTCCGGCCCTGGCTTGACTCCGGCACGGATCAGGTCGCCGCCGTTGATGGCGAGCATCTTGAGCGTATAGGGCTCCCCCGCCTTCAGCAGCTCGTGCGCCATCGCGCGCATCTCCTCAATCGTCTCAACGTAATAGAAGCACGACGGGGCCTTGCCGAGCGTGTCGGCACGCTTAAGATCCATGAGCTCGTCCATCAAACGCGGCGTGTCGACGCCCTCGCCCGAAAGCGCGCACATCATATTGAGCAGGCAGGAGCGCTCGGGGCGCAGCGGCTTGTCGTGATATTTGATGAGCAGGCACACGTCGCGCACCAGGTCGTGCGAGAGCGCCAGGCGATCCATAATGACGCGCGCTTTCTTGGCGCCGAGCTCGGGATGACCGTAGAAGTGTCCGCTGCCGGCGTGATCGACCGTGAAACACTCGGGCTTGGACACATCGTGCAAAAACGCCGCCCACATAAGGCTCGACGAGGGCGCGACGCCGTCACACAGCGCGAGCTCCCCCGCCACCGTAAGCACACGGGCGATATGCTCGTAGACGTTAAACGCATGATAGACACTGCGCTGATCAAACCCGCGACCCGCTGCCAACTCGGGCACGGCGGCGCAGATGAGCTCGGGGTAGCGCAGCATCGCGTCTCCCCCATGACCGGTCGAAAGAATGCCCTCGAGCTCAATACCCACACGCTCGCGCGCCACGGCGTCGAGCAGCGGCGCGCACTCGGCAAGCGCTCGCTTAGTCTCGGGCTCAATCATAAAGTCCAGGCGGCAGGCAAAGCGCACCGCACGCAACATGCGCAGGGCGTCCTCGTTAAAGCGACGCTTGGGATCGCCGACAGCGCGAATCAGCTTGCGCTCCAAGTCACCCTGGCCGTCGTAGCGGTCGACAAGCCCGCGCTCGGGATGCCAGGCCATGGCGTTGACGGTAAAGTCGCGGCGCGCCAGATCGTCCTCGAGCGAGGCGGCGCACTCGACGCTCTGAGGATGGCGCCCATCGGTATAGAAGCCATCCAGACGGAACGTGGTGACCTCGATACGCTCGCCATCGGAAATAGCCGTGATTCCGCCAAATTTAATGCCCGACTCCACAACCACGATGCCGGCGGCCTCGAGCGCCGCCTTGGACTCCTGCCACAGGCCGCTACAGCACATATCAACATCGTGGCTGGGGCACCCCATCAGGGCGTCGCGCACCCAACCGCCCACGTACCAAGCCTCAAGACCAGCCGCCTCAAGCGCGCGCAGGACGCGTAGGGACGCATCGGACGGTTGCGTACCGTTGAGCGAAACATTGCACATGCCTATGGCCTCCTGCACTTGTGAGCGTTAATCGATGGTTCTCAAGAAGTCTAACAAGAAACGAGAAAGCGCGCACACGCAATCGCGTCGTTGATTAGATAAAACGAGACAGCAGACACCACATATGTTCAGCGCGCAAAAAACACCCGCCTTGGTAATCCAAAGCGGGTGTTCGGCAACGATGTATCGATGCGGTTAGCAGACCTGGCGAACCTCGATGTGCTTCTTATATTCGTCCACCTTGGCAAAATCGCCCAAACCGGGGCACTCGACCACGTTGGCGCCGGTGGCCATCGACAGGCGCAGGGCGTCCTCGACGCGCTCGGGGGCGTCATGCCACACGGACAGGAAGGCAGCGAGCGAGGAATCGCCGGCACACACCGTCGACAGCAGCTTGACGTCGAAGGTGCGGTTAGCAAACCAGATGTGCTTGCCGTTGGAGAAGTACGCACCGGCGCCGCCGAGGGTCAGCAGCACGTTCTTGGCGCCCTTGGCATGAAGCTCAGCCATAGCGCCCTTGACGGACTCATCGTCGCCACCGCTCACCTTAATGCCAAAGATATCGAGCAACTCGTCGTCATTGGGCTTGATCAGCAGCGGCTCCATGGCAATGAGATCTGCCAGCTGATGGCTCGAAATGTCGAGAACGAACTCGGCACCCTTGGCCTTGACGCGGCGCAGAACCTCGGCCAGGAAGCCCTCGGAAGTGTTGGGAGGCAGCGAGCCGCTGATTACCAGGCAGGTCATGTCATCAAGCGAATCGATAAGCTCAAACATCTCCTGCTCATTGGCTTCGTTGATGGCGGCACCGGCGTTGACCATGTTGTACTCGGTGTCGGGGCCGGCATTGAGGAACACGTTGACGCGCGTGATGCCGTCGGTCCACACGGGCTTGACGGGCACGCCCAGGGCCTCGGCGCCCTTGACGATGAACTCGCCCGAGAAGCCAGCGAAGAAGCCCAGGATCGTGGTGTCGACACCGTAGTGGTCAAGAGTAAACGAGACGTTGAGGCCCTTGCCGTTGGGCGTGTAGACGGCATTGCGGGTACGCGTGACGGTGTTAGCGTCAAGGCCGTCGCAGGCGATGTTGTAGTCGATGGCGGGATTTGCAGTGAGCGTGTAAATCATGAATGTTCCTTTCACGAAGCAACGTGTTGATGAAAGTATATTCCACGCATCGGTAAAAGGCTAGGGCAACTCGGTGAACGGTATGGAAGCGATGAAGTACGGCAGGACATCTCTCCCCCATGACGAAACAAAAAAGGCGCCCCGGCCGAAACCAGGGCGCCGCATGCGCACGAATATGTCGCGTTTCGATTACTGACGATCGAGCTTGCGGACAGCAACGCGCTTGCTGTACTCGTCGACGTGACCAAAGTCGCCAATGCCGACGGACTCGGCAACGTTGGCGCCGGTGGCCATAGCGAGCTTCATGGCCTCCTCGACGTTGTCGCGATCCCTGTACCACTTGTGCAGGAACGCAGCGAGGGTGCAGTCGCCGGCGCAGACGGAAGAAACCAGCTTGATGTTGAACTCACGCTTGGCGTACCAGATGTCCTCGCCGTTGGAGAAGTAAGCGTCGCCGCGGCTACCACGGGTGAGCAGCACGTTCTGAACGCCGGCGTCGTGAGCCATCTTCATGGCAACGCGGACCTCGTCGTCGGTGTCGACCGGCACGCCGAAGATGGCCTTCATCTCGTGATGGTTCGGCTTGATGAGCAGAGGCTTCTTGTGAGCGAGCTCCTTGAGCTTATCGGAGGACAGGTCCAGGACGACGTCGGCGCCACGAGCCTGAGCGTGCTCCATGACCTGAGCCAGGAAGTCAGGCGTAGCTTTGGGAGGCACGGAGCCGGAAACGATCAGGCACTCGAGATCGCCCGCGGTGTCCAGGATGTTGTAGAGCTCCTCCTGGTGCTGCGGCGTGATCGGAGCACCCGGGTTCAGGATGCCGTACTCGTGCTGGCCATCGTTGACGTAGGTGTTAATGCGCGTGATACCGTCGGTCCAGACCGGGCGGCAGAGGCAACCCAGGTTCATGACCTCCTCGACGATGAACTTGCCCGTGAAGCCGGCGAAGAAGCCGAGCGCGACGGTGTCGACGCCCATCTTCTTAAAGGCGAAGGACACGTCGAGGCCCTTGCCGTTAGCCGTGTAGCTGGCCGAGCCGGTGCGGACGTTCTCGTCGGGCTCGAGCGGAGAGCTCGAAACCGTCATGTCGACAGCCGGGTTAGCGGTTAGCGTGTAGAACATTTACAGTACCCCCTGTATATGTGAGGGCCGCGTGGCCGGCCCATTCCAACCACGCGGTTACCTCTGATACCAAATTAGCGAGCTGCGGACTCGAGCAGTGCCTTGACCTCGGCGGCGGTGTTGCAGGCGAGCGCCTTCTCGGCGAGCTCGTCGCACTCGGCCTTGGTCCACTGACTGATGGTCTTGCGGGCGCGCAGGATCGACGGAGCGCTCATCGAGAACTCCTCCAGGCCCCAGCTGATCAGCAGCGGCTCGAGCAGCGGATCGGCAGCGGCCTCGCCGCACATACCGACCATGATGCCGGCCTTCACGCCGCTCTCGATGATGTTCTTGAGCGAGCGGAGCACGGCGGGATAGTACACCTGGTACAGGTTGGAGATGGTGTCGTTGCCACGGTCGGCGCACATGGTGTAGCCGATCAGGTCGTTGGTGCCGATGGAGAAGAAGTCGGCAACCTCGGCAAGACGGTCTGCGAGCAGCGAAGCGGCGGGCGTCTCGACCATGATGCCGACCTCGATGTTCTCGTTGAACTTGCGACCCTCTTCGGTCAGCTCGGCCTTGCACTGCTCGACGAGCTCCTTGACAGCCAAGACCTCCTCGACGCAGGTGACGAGCGGGATCATAATCTTGACGTCACCGAAGGCGCTAGCGCGCAGCAGAGCGCGGAGCTGGACCTTGTACTGGTCGGGATTGGCCAGGCAGTAACGCACGGCGCGGAAGCCCATGAAGGGGTTGTCTTCCTTGACCATATGCAGATACGGAATCTCCTTGTCGCCACCCACATCGAGCGTACGGATGATGACCGGAGCACCCTTGAGCGCGCTGGCGACCTTACGGTAGGCGTTGAACTGCTCCTCCTCGGAAGGAAGCTCGGCAGAGTCCATGAACAGGAACTCGGAGCGGAACAGACCGATGGCCTCAGCATCGTGATCGAGCGCGTTGGGCACGTCATCAGGGTTACCGATGTTGCAGGCGATGATCTTTTTGATGCCATCGGCAGTCACGGACGGCTTGCCACGGAAGGCCTCGAGGGCTGCCTTCTCGGCAGCGAAGGCCTCGGCCTTGGCGGTGTAGGCAGCGAGCGTCTCCTCGTCGGGATCGGCCTCAACGATACCCTTGCCACCGTCGACGACAACGGTCATACCGTTGCGCAGCGCGGTGCAGCTGTTGGAAACCGAAAGGACAGCCGGGATCTCGAGGGCACGCGCGATGATCGCGGAGTGCGACGTGCGGCCACCGGTCTCGGTGACGATACCGGCAACGTGGGCCTTATCGATCGTGGCGGTCATGGACGGCGTGAGGTCATGCACGACAACCACGGTGTTCTCGGGCAGGACGGAGAGGTCGACGACCTCCTTGCCCAGCAGCTCGGCCAGAATACCGGTGCGGATGTCGGCGATGTCGGCCGCGCGCAGACGGAACATCTCGTCGTCCATGGACAGGAACATGTTCTCGAACATGGTCGAGGTGTCCATGAGCGCCTGCTCGGCGCAGGTACCGCCGTCAATGGCGGCGTTGATGGCGTCGGTCATACCCGGATCCTGAGCCAGGACAATATGTCCGCTCATGATCTCGGCCTCGGCCTCGCCCACCGTCTCCTTCATGTGGTCGGCCTGAGCCTGGGTCTTCTCGCAAAAGACCGAAAGAGCGGACTGATAGCGCTCCTTCTCTGCTGCCGAATCAGCAACCTCGTGCGGCTCAAACGTCAAGTCGGGATCGACGGCGACCATGACGGTGCCGATACCGATGCCCTCGGAAGCGTTGACTCCCTGATACATTCCCATTCCTCTCTCCGTGTCATGTGATAAAGCGTTTTGCCATATCCATGACAAAAGAGCGCAGCTACCTTGCAACAGGTCACTGCGCCCCCAAATATGAACTTAGTTGTTCAACATGCGACCCGTTTGAGTTCTACTCGCCAAGACCGCTCTTGATGAGCTCGATGGCAGCAGCCAGAGCCTCGGCCTCGTCAGCGCCGTCGCACTTGACCTCGACCTCGGTACCGCAGGGGATACCAGCAGCCATGAGGGCCATCGGGGACTTACCGTTGACCTCCTTCTCGGGGGTGACGACAGTCACGTCGCAGGCGTACTTGCCCATGGTGGAGGCGAAGAGGCCGGCCGGACGCATGTGAAGACCCTGCGGATTGACGAGGGTAGCCTTCTCAGAAACCATAATTGACTCCTTTTTTGTGTTTAACCCCTGTCATGCATGCGGCAGGAGTCAGATTCACGACGTTGTTTATATTAACTCACATCAAACTGTTTTTCATTATGTTTCGCACGAATTGTTGGACAGATGTGTTTGTCGTCCGCTTGCTCGCCCACAGGGGGCCGGGCGTGGCCAGTGAGATTTCCTGCTCTACAGTCCTGCTCGCACGAAGAGCACATTAAGTGCTCTTCGGCTCGTGCGGAACTCGCGATAAATCTCGCAGGCCGCGCCCGGCCCCCTGTGGGCGAGCAAGCTGCGGAAACTCAGTCGGTCCAGAGCAATATCGTGCGAACGGAATTCTGGCTGATTTTTGTTCGCCTGGTTGAACTAGTTGAAGGGGCCTATCTGTACCCTTTTGTAAGTTGCGGTGAAATAGGGACTGAATTTGGGGTTGAATCGTTTACACAGTCCCTATTTCACCGCAACTTATTTGGGGATGAAAAAGGCGGAGGCCCTGGAGAGGGTCTCCGCCTTTGTTACAAGGGGCGATGTTATTCGCGTACCGTGGAATTAGACCAGGCGGGCGTTGATCGTCTTGGCGATCTCGGCGGCGTCGGTGGAACCCTTGACGGTGGCACGGAAGTCCTCGTCCATGAGCGCCTCGGCGACCTTGGACAGGATCTTGAGGTGCGTGGTGCCAGCCTGAGCGCCCGGGATGAGCAGGGCAATGGCAACGTTGACGGGAGCGCCGTCCATGGTGTCCCAACCGGTCACGCCAGAGTCGTCCTTGACGACGATGACGGCAGCCTCGGTGATGGCGTCGGACTTGGCATGCGGAATAGCGAAGCCCTCCATCATGCCCGTGGTGCCCTCGGCCTCGCGGGCCAGGAAGGCGTTCATAACGGCGTCGGCGTCGCCGGCGATACCGGCCTTGACGGCCTGGTTGGAAACAAAGCTCAAGGCCTCGTCACGAGAAGCGAAGTCCTCGGCGACAAAGACGTTCTCGACCTTCACGAAGTCGGAAGCCTCGGCCTTGGGGGCCTCGACGGCAGCGGCCTTGGGGGCCTCAACCGGCTTGGCTGCAGGAGCGGCCTTATGGTTCTTCTCGAAGTCGTACTTCTTGAAGGCCACGAACAGGATGCCACCGATCACGGCGCCGATGAGGATAGCGAGGACCCACAGCGGACCGTTCTCGACAACGGGCAGGACCAGGAAGCCACCGTGGGGCGCCGGATCATGAACGTTGAACATGATGGTCAGGATCGAAGCGATGGAGGAACCGAGCATCATGATGGGCATGACGGGCCAGATGTTCTTGGTCATGAACGGAATGGCGCCCTCGGTGATGTGGGTGCAACCAAGGATGAGGTTGACGACACCGGCGTCGTGATCCTCCTGGCTGAAGTACTTCTTGCCGACAACGACGGCGAAAGTGGTGATCAGCGGCGGAACGATGCAGGCGGCGGAGACGGCAGCCATGAAGTTGGTGCCGAAGTTGTAGGTGTCGGTACCGACACCGGCGGCCAGAGCCTCGGTGAGCATAGCGGTACCGGTGACGTAAGCAGCCTTGTTGACCGGGCCACCCATGTCAAAGGCGCACATGCAGCCGATGGCAAGACCCAGGACAACGGCGCCAGAGGCGGACAGGCCCTTGAGGAAGTCCATCATGGCGGTGTTGATGGCAGCCATGGCGCCGGAGATGCCGAGCATGACCAGACCGACGATGGCGGTCGAGAACAGCGGGTACAGGAAGATAGCCTTGAGGCCGTCCAGGTTCTTGGGCAGACCGGCAAAAACCTTCTCGAGCAGCAGGATGACATAGCCAGCGAGGAAGCCGCCGACGATGCCGCCCAGGAAGCCAAAGCCCACACCTGCGCCACCGGCGTCGATCATACCGGTATCGGCGTTAACAGGCAGACCCTGGATGGCGATCATACCGGCGACGAAACCGGGAACGAGCGCCGGACGCTTGCCGATGGATTCGGCGATGTAGGCGGAAAGCACCGGAACCATGAGGTTCATTGCGATGCCGCCGATGATCTTGAGCATCGCAGCAAAGCTGTTGTAGTCAGACGCCGTCGAATCGAAGGACGTAATGCCCCACAGGAACGAGACAGCGGTCAGAACACCACCGGCAACGACGAAGACCAGCATGTGGCTGACGCCGTTCATGAGGTGCTTGTAGATGATGTGGCCGATGGACTCCTTCTCCTCGACATCGTCCTCGACATCGGCGGCAGCTGCAACCGTGTCGTCACCCTTGGCGGCGAGCGCGCGATCAATCAGCTTACCGGCGGCCTCAACGGAAAGGGCCTTGGAAACACCAACGGAAACCATGGGCTTGCCGGCGAAACGCTCAGCCTGGACATCCTTGTCGGCTGCGACGACGACGGCCTTGGCGCCAGCGATCTCACTCTTGGTGAGCTCGTTCTCGACACCGACCTGGCCATGAGTCTCGACCTTAATGGTCAGACCGCGCTCGGCAGCTGCCTTCTCCAGCGCCTCCTTCGCCATGAAGGTGTGCGCAATGCCGGTCGGGCAACCGGTCGCGGCGATGATGTCAAACTTAGCCATGTGTCCCTCCTTCTTGAGTACAGCGCCCGCGGGCGCTCCCCTACACGCGCTTCGATGCGCGTTTTTCCACAACTGAAAGATACCAACCTACCGTCCGCGTGAGAAGAGACAAGGTGCAATTCTCCGGTGAAAGGTTCTTTCATAACCGTAAACGGTAGGTGAAAGTTTACCATCAACACCTGAAACGGCAAGGTGTATCTTGTAATTGAAAATGCCCGTATACTATGGCGTTGCAAATCAAGTTAGATTTTCATGCCAACCAGGAGCCATCCATGACCGATAGTAGCAAGAGCGCACTTTCCCTCATTAGTACCCATCAGGGATACAGCGAGTCCGAGCAGCGCATTGTCGACTATATATTGGAGCACCAGTCCGAAGCGCCACGCCTCACGGCCGCTCAGCTCTCGCGCGCTGCCGCCACGTCCGAGGCGACCGTTTCGCGTTTCTGCCGCAAGCTGGGCTTTGGTAGCTTCCGCAGCTTTCAGTTTTCGTTGGCGAGGGATTTGGAAAGCCAGCGTAACGAGGGCCTGACTGACGAGGTCTCGCTCGACAATATGGAGCAGAGCCTCAAGAACATCCTGGCTGCCAAGGTGAGCGAGCTTAATGCGACCATCGACGGCATTGATCACGACACGTTGGCCGCAGTTGTACACGCGCTTAAGAATGCCGGCGTTATTGAGTTCGCCGCCGTGGGCAATACAAACGCGGTCGCGCTCGACGCGACATTTAAGTTTTCGCAGCTGGGCCTGCGCTGCATGGCGAGCACCATTAGCGAAACATCAATCGGCTTTGCGCTCACGTTGCGCCCGGGTGACGTTATCGTGCTAATCTCAAACTCTGGCAAATCGCGCCGACTGAATCGCATGGCAAAAGCGGCTCGCAACTGCGGCGCAACCGTAGTCGTCATCAGCAGCGACAGTAAATCCCCGCTCGCGCGCCTGGCAGACTACACTTTTAACACCGTCAACCACGAAGCGCTGCTGACAACGGGCGACTTTGCGTTCTCTAAGATCAGCGCCACGATGATCATCGAAGTCATCTACAACTTCCTGCTGCCCGAGATTGAAGACGCTCGCGAGCATATCAGCTACTACGAGGAGCTCATCCAGCCGGATAAGGTCGTTGAGTAAAACGCGTAGTGGGACAAAAATTTCATTCTATTTTGTCCCACCAACACCGCTGATACGACCTAACCTCGAGCTTCTTCGAGCATCTGCTTCGCGTGGGCCAAGCTTGCCTCGGACTGATCGCCGCTCAGCATGCGGGCGATCTCGGCGGTACGCGCTTCGCCGGTTACCTCGTCCAAATGCGTCTGGGGAACATCGCCCGGTTCCTTGCTGACAACATAATGCTTGTCCGCCATGACGGCGACCTGCGCCAAGTGGGTTACGACAATCACCTGATGCGTAGCGGCGAGATCTGCCAGCACGCCCGCGAGTGCACGCGCCGTGGAGCCACCGACACCAGCATCGACCTCGTCAAACACCAGCGTATCGACACCGTCCGCGTTACCGAGGACAACCTTGCTTGCCAGCATGACGCGGCTAAGCTCGCCGCCCGACGCAATGCGGCGCAGGGGGCGCGGCGTCAAACCGGCACCGCTGCGGTATAGCAGCTCGTAGCTCGAAGGACCAACGGGCGTCCACTCAGCACGGGGAAGATCGCGCGACTCCCAGACGAGCTCGGCGCCACCCATCTCCAAGCGAGCCATCTGGCGGCCGACCTCGTGGCAGAAGCGCGGGGCCGCCGTATTGCGAGCGCGCTTAAGTGCCCTGGCAGCAGCGAACAGCTCGCGCTCGGCGCTCCCGAGTGCCTCACGCGCCTTTTTGATCTGTTCATCGCCATCATCGACCAGCGACAGCAGCTCTTGTGAGCGGTCGCGCATGGCAAAGACATCGTCCATGGTCGGACCCCACTGACGCAGCAGGCCCTTGAGGTCGGAATACCGCTCGCGCATGCGAGCGAGCTCGCGAGGATCGAAGGCAACCCCATCGCGATAGGAACGAAGTTCGTTCGCGCAATCCTCAAGAGAGATGCAGGCATCCGAAAGTGCATCGGCAATGTCGCCCAGTTTGCGATCGACGGTAGCCATTCGGGAAAGCTCTGCCACGGCGCTGTTCACGGCATCGAGCGCTCCCCCTTCGGCGGCAAGCGATGCATGGGCATCGTTAGCTGTGGCAACCAGTACCTCGGCATGTTCGGAGCGCGGCAGCAATTCCTCGAGTTCCTCATACTCGCCCGGCTTAGGGTCGACCTCGCCGATGCGCTCGAGGGCAAAGCGCGCCTCCTCGACACGACTCCCCTGCGCACGCGAGGCCTCCTCAACGCGACGGACCTCCTTGGCAGCCGCGCGCGAGGCTTTAAAGCAAGTACGGTAGTGCTCGAGTGCCTCGAGCGCAGAGCGCCCCGCCCAGGCATCGACCATCGCAACGTGATGCGATGGATCGAGCAAGCGCTGATGCTCGTGTTGGCCGCACAGATCCATCATCACGCCAACGCGCTCCGAAAGCTCGCGCACGCTGGCGATGCGGCCGTCAATCTTCACGCGGCTGCGGCCCTCGGCAGAAAGGCTACGCTGTACGGTGAACCCCTCCGTGTCGTGCGGCCCGTCAAACAGGCGCGCCTCGACGCTCGCCAGCGCCTCGCCCTCGCGCACCGTCGACGAATCCGCGCGCTCGCCCAAAATAAGCTTGAGCGCCGAGAGCAGTGCGGTCTTGCCAGCACCGGTCTCACCGGTCAGGACGGTCAAGCCGGCACTCGGCACCAGCGTCGCCTCACGAATGAGTGCAATGTTAGAAACCTGCAGCTCATCGATCATGACGGACTCCGTAGAATACGCGGCTCACCGAGTTGTAAAAACTCTCGGGGCCGTAGTCGAGCAGCAGCACATCGCCTGGGCCTCGGCGCACGGCCACGCTCTCGACCGTGCCGTCGCAGGTAATAAACTGTCCATCGATAGCGATCGCCGGAACGCTCGGGCGATCATCGGACATAAAGATTTCGACGACATCACTCGGCGAAGTCAAGAAGGCACGGGCCTGAATGGTGTGCGGCGCAATGGGTACGCAGACCATACCCGTATAGTCGGGGCTCACAATGGGGCCACCTGCACTGAGCGCGTACCCCGTAGAACCAGTCGCCGTGGACACGACCACGCCGTCGCCACGCAGTCGATCGATATGGTGGCCCGACACCGTGATGTCGAACTCAACCATATCGGACAGGGGGCCGCGCGTGAGCGCCATGTCGTTGAGGGCGAACGTGCGCACGACATCCTTCGTGCCATCGTCGCGCACGGACACGATATCCGCGGCGATGGTGGCGCGACGGCTCACGTGCAGCTCGCCGGAAAGGGCGTCGCTCACGACCTGCAGAATGTCGCGCTCCTCGGGGCTCGCAGCAGTTAAAAAGCCCAGGTGACCATAGGAAAGACCGAGGATAGGAATCTCGCGATGGTTGAGGATGCGGGCAGCGCGCAGCAACGTACCGTCGCCGCCGAGCGTAATGACCAGATCGGAGCCGTCAATATCAGGCGTGCTTTGAATCTTCGATCGCTGGTCGGCAGCCCATGCGACCTCATAGCCCTGGCGCGTCAGCCAAAGCTCGAGCATCAGGCCGCTCTCGACCGCCTCTTGCTTGTAGTAATTGGGAACCAGAAAGACCTTCATAGCGTTGCAGCTTTCTCGCTCAAAACCGATACCTGGGATTGCAGCACGTCTTGCGAGCGGTCGCCAGATTCAAATCTCGTGCCGTACAGGAAAAACTCAACGTTGCCCTTGGCACCATGAATGGGCGAAACGCACACATCGACCGGGAACAGCCCCTTGGCAGCAAAGAGCTCAACCGCCGCCACGAGCGTATCGCGGCGCACAGCGGGATCGGTCACAATGCCGCCCTCGCCCACCAGCGCCGCCGGAGCTTCAAACTGTGGCTTTACGAGCGTGCAGAATGCACCCGTAGGCGCCAGGCACGCCAGTACCGCATCGATAATGTTCGCGATGCTGGTAAACGAGACATCACACACAGCCAGGTCGATGGCGCCGGCATAGCCAAGCTCAGGCAGCTGCGTCACGTTTGTGCGCTCATGCAGCGTCACGCGATCGTCCTGACGCAACGACCAATCGAACTGGGCGCGACCCACGTCCACAGAGACAACGGTCGCAGCTCCGCGCTTGAGCAGGCAATCGGTAAAACCCCCGGTAGAGCAGCCCACATCCAGACAGGCAAGGCCCGTCGGATTGATGCCAAACGCATCAAGCGCGCCTTCGAGCTTAAGACCGCCGCGGCCAACATAGGGAATGCGCCCCTTCACGTGCAGCGGCAGCCCCGGCATCACCTTAAGACCCGGCGAAGTCAAGCGCTCACCGCCACTCGAGACCAAGCCGGCCATAAGAGTGCGAAGGGCATCCGCGCGATCGGCGCAGATGCCCTGTGAAATCAGTTCGTCATCAAGACGCACGCGTTTCATGAATGCCATCAACCATTCGTATCCGGAGATGCAGCCTAGCTATCCTGGGATTCGTTTGCCGCATCCTCATCGTATTCCTGCTCGAGCTTGTCGGCCTCACGCGGCGTCAGCTCAAACTTATCGACCATATCGACCGCGCGGGAGCCCAGCTCAATCGCTTCGTCAAACAGATCGAGTGAACGCTCCAAGGACGTATCCTTGGAGCGAACGGTAGCGATGATCTGGTCCAGACGGTCCGAGATCTCATCAAAGTTGCGGACGGAACCCTCTGGCATGGCTACTCCTCGACGGAGTCGGCCTCGACGGCCTCAGCAGCGTCCGCATCCTCGGCCAGCACACCAGCCTCAGCCTGGGCAACCGCAACCTTAGCGGCAGCCTCGGCAGCCTGTGCCTCCTCGCGAGCGCGATCCTCGGCCAGCAGCTCCTGGTATAGGTCCTCGCCCGGCAGTTCCTCGCTGCGAGCGATCTTACCCAGAACGCCGTTGACGAACGACGCGGACTGGTCGGTGCCATAGGCCTTGGCAAGTTCGACGGCCTCGTTGATCACGATGGCGTCCGAGACCTCCTCGTCGGTGAGGAAACGCATCTCATAAACGGCGATACGCAGCAGATTGCGATCGGCGCCGGGCATGCGCATAAGATCCCAGTTCTTGGCAACGGAGCGCAGGGCGCAGTCGATGCGGTCGATATGCTCGTAAGCACCGCGGCACAGCTCCAGCGCATAGGGGTCGAGGGGACCCTTCGAGATCAGGAAATCACCCTCGAGGACGCGCTCGAGCGGGCTGTCCGTGGCCTCGGCCTGGAACAGCAGCTGCAGCGCCTGACTGCGGGCAAGCGTACGCCCGCGATAAACCTTAAGGCTCAAAGGTTACTCCTTGGGGAAAACGAGGCCGTCGATGCAAACGTCAACGCGCTCGACCTCGACGCCAACCTGGGCATCGATGGCAGCGACCACGGCGGCGCGAACGGCCTCGGCGAGTTTCTTGAACGGATAGCCAAAGAACACCACGACACGCACGGTGAGTGCGAGCTTGTCGCCGACGACCTCGGCCTCGACCGCCGGCTCAGAAGCCGGGGCCTTGGACGAGAGCATCATGGAGACAAGGTTGGTGGCAAGGTCCTTGACGCCAACGGAGGCGATGCCCTCGACATCGGACACGGCGCGCGAGACGATGGCGGTCAGAACATCGGGCGAAATGCCGATGCCGTCAATCTTGATTTCCTGGGGCATGAGTCCTCCTAGAAGAGTTGGTTGCTAGACGCGGGAGACGAACTTGCCGTCGCGGGTGTCAACCTTGATGACCTCGCCCTCGTTGAGGTACATGGGGACCTGGATGACAGCGCCGGTGTCGATCGTGGCCGGCTTGGTGGAACCCTGGACGGTGTCGCCCTTAAAGCCCGGGTCGGTCTGGACGATGGTGGTCTCGATGAACATCGGCGGGGTCACGCCCATGAGCTCATCGTCGGCGAAGAGCAGCTGGCAAATGTCGTTCTCGCGCAGCCACTTGGAGTTCTCGCCCACCATGTCCTCGGGAACGGGAACCTGCTCATAGGTCTCGTTGTCCATGAAGATGTAGTCGGCGCCATCGTTGTAGAGGTACTGGAACTCACGGGTGGTGAGCATGACGCTCTCGAACTTGGTGCCGGCGTTGCAGGTGTTCTCGACGACGCGGCCGCTCTTGATGTCGCGGGTCTTGTAGCGCACAAACGCGCCGCCCTTGCCCGGCTTGACATGCTGAAACTCGACGATGGTGTAGACCTTGTCCTTGATGCGGAGACCGAGGCCGTTCTTGAAGTCGGCGGTAGAAATGGTAGGCATAGCGACCTTTCTTGTTATGGGCAGAACGCACAAGCGTCCAAATTACATACGACCGAAATTATACACTTGCAGACGGCGCCTGTAGCGAGCGCATAAAAAGAGAACGCGGGGCGTCCGAATCGATCCGGACGCCCCGCCCCAAAAATCTATCGAAATGGGCTAGCAATCGATGACGTGCAGGTCGTGCGGGGTCTTGGTGAAGGGCTCGTAGCCGTTCTCGGTGACCACGCCGTAGTCCTCCAGACGCACGCCGCCCACACCGGGCAGGTAGACGCCGGGCTCCATGGTGACAACCGAGCCGACCTCGATGGTGTTCTTACTGCGGTTGAAGTTGGGCAGCTCATGGATGTCGATGCCCACGCCGTGACCCAGACCATGGTTGTAATAATCGCCATAACCGGCATCGCCGATGATCTTCTTGGAAAGCTTGAAAATGTCGTTGCCCTCGACGCCCGGATGGATGGCGGCGACGCACTCCTCGTGCGTACGGCGCACGAGCGCGTACAGGTCGAGCTGTTCCTGGGTAGGCTCGCCCATCACGACAGTGCGCGTCATGTCGGAACGATAATCGCAGTAGCCCGCGCCGTAATCCATGAGGACGAAGTCGCCCTTCTCGATGACACGGTCACTCGGCACGGCATGCGGGTTGGCGGTGTTGGGCCCGCTCGCCACAATGGAGCCGAAGGCCAAGCTGTCGGCGCCGTTGGCGAACATAAAGTTCTCGAGCTCGTTGCGAACCCGCTTCTCGGTCATACCGGGCTTAATAAAGCCGAGCATGTGCTGGAAGGCGGCGTCGGTGATCGACTGTGCGTGACGCATGAGCTCGATCTCCTCGGCATCCTTGATGGCGCGCATCTTGCGGATGTCGTCGTGCATCAGCGGCAGCATGCAGGCGACGGAACGGTCCTCCAGGCCGCGCTGAATACCTTGGTAGAAGTTAATCTGCATATCGTCCTCGACAGCGCAGACACGGCACTTGTTAGCCGCGATCTTGCCGGCGACCCAGCCGGGAATGGTACCCTCGTCCATGTCGTAGACCCAGGGGCTGCCGGCGGGCGTGTTCTCCTCAAAGCTGTTGAGGTAGCGCGAGTCGGTGTGGAACAGGCACTGGTCGACCGTAATAAACGCAGCGTGCGGGAACTCGAAGGTGTAGTCGAAGACGCCCTTCACGCCCGTAAGCCAACGAAGGTTGGCCTCGTCGCGCACCACGATAGCGTCGTAGCCGCGCTCGGCCATCAGGGCATGGACACGCTCGATACGACCGGCAGGACCGGCAGCAAACTCAGACATGCAGATTCCTTTCTTGTTGTCTCTATATAGACGGGACGGGTCTCAACCGAACGACGGAATCGCATGCGATCCGCAACCGATAGAAAACCCGCCCCTCAACATGATACGAAAGACGATGGATGTCAATAAATCTTAGAGAAGTTCTTTGCGAGAAGCCAAGTAGGCGTGAGCATGGCGCTCAAGAACCTCGTCCTCAACGCTCGTTAGGCGAATGGCACCGAGTGCTGCGGGCAGCGGCAGCATGCTGCGGTTTGAGCGCGCGAACTGCTGTCTGCGGAACTCCTCGATATATGCGGCAGGCTCCAGATCGAAGGCAAGTTCCTCGATACCAAAGTCCTCCAGGCAGTCATCGACCTCAAAGACGTAATCGATATCAAAGTCGCAGGCATCATGTGCTAGGCGCGCCTCAAAGCGCATGCCCTCGGATAACAGCTGATAGGCAGGGACCTGCGAAGCGGCATCACCCAAGCAAGCGCGCAAGGTACGCTCCCCCGTCTTACCAAAATCGAGCGCATGGCGGGCGCTCGGGTTCGTGGCCATCAGTACGTCCTTGCGGGCAGTCTGAGACCATTGAACGGCATTGACGAGCGCGACCTCCTCGCCCGCGAGAATCTCGGGGACGGTCTCAGTAAACTGATTCCAGCGGGACTTGCTGCTCGAAAGCATGGTGCCAACAAGTACCACATAGCCGAGCTTAAGGTCCTCGGGGTCCGCCTCGCGAACAAGGTCGAGGTCACACACGACCAAGCCCGGTTCGGGACGGAACGCGATAGCGGGAAGCGCATTCGCCGACGAGGCGACGAGCGGCTTCATGGTCGTCGCGACCGTGAGCATGGCGTCGAACGTCGTCGGCAGTAAGGCGCACTCGGTGCGACCGCACCACTGATTGGCACACCAACAAACGACCGAGCAGGTCGCTGTATCGCCGACAGCGACAACCAAATCGTCGCAGGTAATGCCGTTAGCCGACAGGGCGCCAAAGACGGTATCGGCATCGACCAGCGTGGCACCAGCAGGCGAAACCTCGAGGACTAGCGGCGACACGACAAAACCGGCGTCGACCAGCGCATGCTCGACGACTTCACCAAAACGCTCGGATGTGGCGGAGTTCCAAACCACCATCGCGCGCTTAGGTTTGCCCACAGCCGAGGCAAACATGCGCGACAGCTCATCGAACGCGCCCAATCCGACGCGGACATCGACACTGCGGTTTTGGAAATTGATCAGTTGACGGCGAATCATAGCAGTCCACGCTCCAAAAGCATCTCGGCACAAAGGTAGGAAACGTCCTCGAAGGACTTGTTGCGAATATCAAGGGTAAGGTCGGCGGCCTGGCGATACAGCGGACGGCGATGCTCAAACAGGCGCGCAGCGTGCTCGGGCGAACGGAAATCGGGGCGCGTGTCGGACCGACGAATCTGGCGAATCGAATCCTCGAAGTCACCCTCGAGGTACACGCACGTACCCATTTCGTGCATCAGCTCAATATTCACCGGCGTTTCGACGATACCGCCCCCGCACGAAACCAACAGGCTGCGCTCGCTTTGGAGCGAACGGAGCGCCGAGGTCTCGAGCTCGCGAAAACGACCCTCACCCTCGGTCTCAAAAATCTCGGTTACCGACTTACCGCAACGGCGCACGACCAGGCGGTCGGTATCGATAAAACGCCGCTTGAACATAGTGCCGACGTTGCGCGCGAGCGTCGATTTGCCCGCGCCCAAAAAGCCGATAAAGAAGATATGGTCACAGCCGTGTTTGGTATGCTGGGACATAGCGAGACCTATTCCTCGCAGGGAAGGTCGCGCAAGGCCCGGTGCTCAAAGATACGGAAGATCTGCGTATACCACAGGTCCTGCGTCGCCTGCGGCTTTACCAGGATGGTATCGACGCCGGCGAAGTTGCCGCTCCACACGTCCGTGTAGAGCTGATCACCGATCAGCACCGCCTCGTCGGCTGTGGCGCCGAGGCGTTTAAGACCCGCCTTGAGGGCAAACGGCGCCGGCTTCATGGCGTGGCTGATGGCCTCGAGTCCCAGCTCGCGTGCAGAGCTCATGACCTGGTCGCGATGCCAGTTGTTGGACACCATGCACAGCTTAAAACCTTTGGCGCGGGCGGCGTCGAGCCAAGCAGAAACCGCGGCGGGAACCTGCTCGGTGTCGCGCGGCACCAGGGTGTTATCGCGATCGAGCAGAATGGCGCGTTTGCCATCGGCCCACAGGGTATCAAGGTCGATGCGATCGACCGAGGCAACGTATCGTTTGGGGCTAAAAATCCTCATGTTAATTCCAAGACTGTTGATGCTCTTCGTAGGTTTGCGAGAAGTACTCCTCGTCCTGCGTAATGTAGAAATACAGGTCCTCGGAGTCGATCGGCTCAAGCGTGGCCTTGAGTGCCTCGAGCGACGGAGAGCAGATGGGCGTGGGCGGCAGACCCTCGTGTTTATAGGTGTTATACGGACTATCGCTCTGCAGGTCGTCGGCGGTAACCTCGCCACCGGTGACATACATCATGGTCGCATCGCTGTTGAGATAGCGCAGACCGTCGAGCTTGCCGGCAAGGCGGTTGTAGAAGACCGAGGCCACGTGCGCGCGCTGGTCGGCGTTGAGGCCCTCGCGCTCAACGATAGAGGCCAAGTTGACGATGTCGTAGTCGGACATCTCCACGCCATAGCGCTCCTTAATCTTGGCTTCGCAGTTCGCAAAGTCAAGCGACTTGTACTCGGTCTTAAACTGATCGAGCATAGCGCGAATCACGCCATCGGCCGTCGGCGAATCACCCAACGAATAGGTCTTGGGGAACAAGAAACCCTCGAGCGAGTCGTTAGCGGCGCCCTTAAGGAAGCTATAGTCGTCCACGTAGTTGGAGGCCTTGGCCTGGTTGAGGAAGTCTTCCTTAGAGATGCTGTCGTAGGCCTGGGCCACACGGTCGGCGACTTGATCGACCGTCAGGCCCTCAGGGATAGTCAGCGCATTGGAGCCCGCGTTGGGGCCTTCCATGAGCTGCTGAACAACCTTGGTCGCATCCATGAGTGTGGTGAACGAATAATCACCAGGCTTGAGCGACATATCGGCGTTGAGCTTTTTCACCGCCGCATAATAATCCTTGGGATTTTCGACGATATGATTCTCGGAGAGAATCGAAGCGATGCTGTCACCCGAGGCACCGTCGGGAATCGTGATAGTAACCTGCTGGCCTGCAACGACTTTCGCACCCTCACCGCCAAAGAAGCCCTTGAAGGCTGGCACGACAAAGAAAACGATCGCGACAAGCGCAAGCACGGCAACAACGCCACCGATAATCATAGGCACCGGGGAGCTTTTCTTTTGAGCACCGCGACGAACATGCGTGTTGTAGCTCGAGCGGGTCGCCGGAGCAACGCCATGCGAACCACGAGCGTGATGCGAATGCGATTGGGGGGCCTGCGTTCGCTGGGTAGGTGCCTGCTGCTTAAAGCGGGTGCCGCCTGCAGGCTGGGCCGTACGAGCAGTGGGCTGCTGAGCCGCGTGAGAAGCCGAATGCTGAACCGAACGAGCAGAAGGCTGCTGACCCGTCCGTTGAACAGGTTGGGCCGAACGAGAGAAGGACTGCGCCGGGCGCGCGGCAGGCTGAGCTGCGCGCTGAGTCGGCTGTGCCGGACGCTGGCCAGGCTGGGCAGGGCGCGACGCCGGCTGCTGTGTACGATTCGGCTGGCGCGGATCGGAAGCACTAGGCATGCGAAACCTCCTCGTTTTTACGATCGAGCCACGTCTGCAAAAACAGGCTGGCGGCAATCATGTCGATCTTGCCCCTCATCTGCTTTTCGTTGAGTCCCTGCTCGCGCAGGATACGCTTGGCCTCTTGCGAGGACAGACGCTCGTCCTCAAACTCCAACGGAAGATCGAGCTCGTCGGCAATCTTTTGCGCCACAGCGGCAACGCGCTCGGCCTGAGGGCCGGGCTCACCGGCCATGGTCAGGGGACGTCCGCTTACCAGGATGTCGGGCTCATAGTCCTCAACCAGGTAGCGGAACGTCTTGGCCATACCGGTGACCTCGGCAGCCGGAAGCACCTTGACGGGCATCGCCATCTTGCCATCACGGCTCGAGACGGCAATGCCGATCCTGGTCTCCCCTATGTCCAGCGCAAGCGCGACCACAGTGACTTCTTAGATTCTTAGGCGCCGAGTGCGGTCTTAGCGGCCGCGAGGGCATCGGCGATACCGGCAGCGTTCTTGCCACCGGCCTGGGCCATGTTGGGACGGCCACCACCGCGACCGTCAACCAGGCCCGCGATCTGCTTGATCACGTTACCGGCGTGGAAACCGGCCTTGACGGCGTCATCGGAGCCGGCAGCGAGCAGGGCCGGAGTGCCCTTCTCAGTCACGCTGGCGACGACACAAGCGACAGGGCCGGCGACCTTCTGATGCACGGTATCCCATACGTTGCGGAGGTCGGCAGCCTCAAGGCCCTGGAGCTCAGCGACAACGAGCTTATAGCCGTCGAGCTCGACGGCGACCTCGATGGCGCTGGAGATGGCGTCGGAGGAGCCACCGGTCAGAGCCTTCTTGAGCTTATTGGACGTCTCGCGCAGCTCGGCCTGCAGGTTCTCCACGCGAGCGGGAACCTCATCCACGCGGCACTTGAGCGCAGTAGCAGCGGCGTCAAAGAGTGCCAGGCGGTCGGCCATATAGTCGAGGGCACCCTTAGAGGTCACGGCCTCGATACGGCGGACATTGGAGCCCGTGGAGGACTCGGAAATGATCTTGAACAGGCCGATCTCGGCGGTGTTGGCAGCGTGTGTGCCACCGCAGAGTTCGCGGGAGAACGGCTGGTCCTCAGCGCCCACGGAGACAACGCGGACGACGTCACCGTACTTCTCGCCAAACAGGGCGACAGCGCCGGCAGCCTTAGCCTCGTCGATGCCCATGACACGGGTCACGACCGGCTTGGAAGCGAAGATCTGCTGGTTGACCAGGTCCTCGACAGCCTTGAGCTGCTCGGAGGACAGGGCCTCGAAGTGTGTAAAGTCAAAGCGCAGGTGCTCGGGCGTCACCAGCGAGCCGGCCTGGGAGACGTGCTCGCCCAGGACCTGCTTAAGGGCAGCGTCGAGCAGGTGCGTGGCGGTGTGGTTGCGGCGCAGGAAGCCACGGCGCTCGGCGTCGAGCGCGGCGGTCACGGTAGCACCGACGGTCAGCGTGCCCTCGGCGGCGTGCGCAACGTGGGCATACAGGCCGTTGTGGATCTTGGTATCGGAAACGGTCAGCGAAACGCCCTCGGCGGAAAGCTCGCCGGCGTCACCCTGCTGGCCGCCCATCTCGGCATAGAACGGGGTGCGGTCGAGCACGACCTCAACATCATCGCCCGCGGCAGCGGACTCGACGGACTCGCCGTTGCGCACGATGGCGACAACCTTGGCGCCTTCGATCACATCGTTGTCATAGCCGTCGAACTCGGTCGCAGCGACCTTGTCCGAAAGCTCGACCCACACATCGTTGAAGCTGCCCCAGGCGTCGCCCTTGGCATTGGCGCGAGCACGGGCCTTCTGGTCCTCCATGCAAGCGGTAAAGCCGTCCATGTCGACGTCGTGGCCGGCGGTGCCGGCAATCTCGACGGTCAGGTCGATGGGGAAACCAAAGGTGTCGTGCAGCTTAAAGGCGACATCACCCGGGAGCACGGCGCCATCGGCAAGCGCTGCCAGGGCCTCGTCCAGGTAGACGCGGCCGTTGTCGAGCGTCGTGGAGAAGCGCTCCTCCTCAGAGGCGACGATACCCTTGACGAGTGCGACGTTCTTGAGCAGCTCGGGATAGGCCTCGCCCATCTGAGCGTTGACCTCGTCGATGAACTTGGTTAGGAAGGCACCCTCGATGCCCAGCAGGCGGCCGTGGAACACGGCACGGCGGAGCAGACGGCGAAGGACGTACTCGCGACCCTCGTTACCGGGGAGGATGCCGTCAGAGATCATAAAGTCGACGGCACGGGAGTGGTCGGCGATGATGCGCAGGGAGCGGCTGGCACCGGAGTAATCGTCGGCGTCATAGGTCTTGCCGCTGATCTCCTCGCCCAGCTTGATGAGGTGCTGCATCAAATCGCCGTCGTAGTTGGCGGTCTTGTGCTGCATGATGGCGGCCATGCGCTCCAGGCCCATGCCCGTATCGAGGTTGCGGTGCGGCAGCTCCGGCATGGAGCCGTCCTCCTGGCGGTCGTACTGGGTAAACACGAGGTTCCAGAACTCAAGGAAGCGGTCGCAGTCGCAGCCGGGCTTGCAGTCGGGGCTGCCGCAACCGACCTCCTCGCCCATGTCAAAGTAGATCTCGGAGCACGGACCGCAGGGGCCGGTGGGGCCGGCAGCCCAGAAGTTGTCGTCCTCGCCCAGGCGGGAGATGTGGTCCTCGGCAACGCCCAGAGAACGCCACACGTCGTGGGTCTCGTCGTCCTCGGTAAAGACGGTAAAGTACAGGCGATCGAGCGGCAGCTTGAACTCCTTGGTGATGAGCTCGAAGGCCCAAGCGCAAGCCTGCTGCTTGGAGACGCCGCCAAAGGAGAAGTCACCGAGCATCTCGAAGAACGACAGGTGACGGCCGTCCTCGCCGATGCAGTCGATGTCGTTGGTGCGGACACACTTCTGGCAGGAGATCGCGCCGATCTCCTTCATGGTCTTCTTGCCCTGGTAGTACTCCTTAAACTGGTTCATGCCGGCGTTGGCAAGCAGCAGCGAGGGGTCGTCGGGAACAAGGGACGAAGAAGGATAGAGCTTAAGACCGCGCTCCTCAAAGAAGTTGAGGAACTTGGAGCGGATCTCGGCCGTAGTCATTGACGGGTAGTCAGCACTCATAGAGGGAATCTCCTCGGTTTCACATCGAAACAGTTCAAACGTAACGATATTACCATCCCGCCGCGCAAGTGCAAAAAAGAGGGCCGACATAAAGCCGACCCTACAGCGAAAGTGCACGTTATTTAGGAGTATGCGATGCATTGAAAAAGGCTACTATAGAATTACATATAAGATTCACCCGGAAGGAGCGATCGATGAAAAGCAAACGATTTGTCCTGAATGCACTTCTGGTTGTAGCACTTTTAGCGCTTTTGGCTTTCTCCTGCTGGTACGCAAACCAACCAGCATTTGGCTACGTATTGTATGCAGTAATGTCCGGCGATAAAGCCTATTACACTCTACGCGCAATTGACGTTCTCTTTTTCTATGTAGCCGGCCCCTTATCAATCGCTTTTCTCGCGTTTCTTGTCATTTACAACTTCAAGAAACGCTAGCGGTGCCTATTTGGAATCCGAATCGTCCATGGAGCCGTCGATGCCGGTTTTGGTATCGTCGTCCGAGTTGGAGTCATCGTCCTTGGCGAAGGGATTCTTGAAAAAGCTCGTCGCATCGGGCTGCAGGCCCGAGAGCTTGATCCAGGGATTCTCGAGCTCGGGCTTGGGCATCGCCTGGGCCTCGGGCGCGGTCTCGTTGCCGATGAGCTCGGACTCGTAAATGAACGTATCGTCTCCAAGCGCGTCGTAGGCGGCGACCGGGTTGCCCTCGGCATCGCGATATGGCGTGCCCTTAAATACAGCGCCGTCGTATGCCACGAGCTGGCGACCGGTCTCGTTCTCAAAGTAGTAGACGAAAATGCCCTTGAGGGCCGCGCACAGCGGAATGGCGATGACCATGCCGATGGGACCCATAAGTGCCGAACCAATAACGAGGGCCGTCAGGCTCATGATGGGATGCACCTGCACCGAACTCTGCATGACCTTGGGGGAAATGACGTTATCGGTGACGTTTTGAGCCACCATGGTCACAACGAGCGTCCACAACGCCAGCATGGGGCTGAACATAAAGCCAAGCACCGTGGCGATAGCCGCGCTTACCCAGGGACCGACAACCGGGACCAAGTGCATGATGCCGGTAAAGATGGCCATGAGTGCCGCGTAGGGATGGCCAATGAGCGTAAAGCCGATAAAGGCGAGGATGCCACCGCAGATGGACGTCACGACCATGCCGCGCATATAACCGCCGACCGAGCGCGAAAGAATCGCGACCATAAAGCGGTACGAGGTCTCTTTTTCCTGTCCGATGATGGTACAGACCTCGTGGTGCATACGGGGATAATCGCAGGCAAGCCAGTAGGCAAGCACCAAACCCAGGAAGATTACGAACAGCTGCGAGGCCGTGTTGGTGATCAGCGGGAACACGCCGCGACCGAGCTCAGCGGCGATTTGCGATACGTACTTGGACGCCACAGTAACCAGCGAGGACAGATTATCGTCCAGGTACTCCTTGAGCGGCGTGTTGTTGAGCGTCTTAGCGTGCGAAATCATCTCGTTGAGATCACCGCCCGCAACGCGAAGCTGCTCAGGCAGACGGCTCAGGACTTCCATAATCTGACCGAGCAAAATAGGCGACAGGATGCAGACGACGCCAACGAGCACTGCCACAACCACGATCAGCGCGATGAGCGAACCGATGCCACGACCGACGCCGTGATGCTCGAGCCAGTTAGTGATCGGCGACATCACAAAAGCGATGATGGAACCGACAGCGAGAAACTCGATAACAGGCGCCAGGATACCCATAAGGTTAAAGATGACGGCTGCGATGACAATGCAGCCAACGACAGCCCAAATGCGAAGCGTCAGAATACGAGTATCGCGCAGCGTGCGGTCGGTTTGTTGGGGGTGCTCAATCATGAACGAACCATCACTCCGTCGGGGTCGATCTTGTCCTGTATCTTCTTAAGGGTACGGCGCAGCAGGCGCGAAACCTGCACCTGCGAGATACCCAGCTTCTTGGCGATCTCGATCTGGGTCATGCCCTTCACAAAGCGCAGCTCGATAACCTCACGCTCACGCGGCGAGAAATCGCGGATGGCTTCCTCGATCACCAGGCGGTCATCGGTAAAATCGAGCTCGTTGTCGTCATCGGCATAGCGGTCGAGAATCGAGGGGGCATCATCGGAATCGGACGCGCCAGGAGCCTCGATGGGCACCGAGGTATAGGCCGAAGACGATTCCATGGCCTCCAGCACCTCGTCGACGGTCACACCCAGGTACTCAGCGATTTCTTCAACCTTAGGCGAGCGCTGCAACTCATTGGTGAGCTTGTCGGTGGCCTGGTTGACCTTGGCAGAAAGCTCCTGCAAACGGCGCGGCACGCGCACGCTCCAGCCCTTATCACGGAAGTGACGCTTGATCTCGCCCAGGATGGTAGGCGTGGCAAACGTGGTGAACTCGAGTCCGCGCTCAGGGTCAAAGCGGTCGATAGCCTTGAGCAGGCCCAAATAACCAACCTGCATCAGGTCATCGAGCGGCTCGCCGCGGTTCTTAAACTTGTTGGCAAGAAACCTTACCAGGTTCATGTGGGACATGACGAGCTGCTCGCGTGCGTCCGGGTCACCGGTCTCTTTATAGCGACGAAACAGCTCGCGGGTTTTCTCCTTGTCCCAAGCGGTCTTACCGCTCCGGGAACGTTCGGTCATATTAGATATCCGCCTTGAGGTCGAGGGAAAGCGTCAGGGGCGCCGCAGTCTTTTCGTAGGAGTCGCACACGCTCGCCAAAATGAGCTCGGCATACACAGCGGCCTGGTCATCCTCGTCGACGGTGGCCTGGTCGCCAAAGGTAAAGGTCATGCCAACGTGAGATTCGTCGACATCGAATTTGATCGAGATGTCATCGGAATCAACAGCCGTGCAGCCGAAAATAAATGCTTCCTCGGCAGCCATACGAATGTCCTCGATGCGATCGACGGACATGGAGCAGAGCGCACCGACATTTGCCGCCGTCATGCGCACAAGGCGCGCCAGACGCGGGTCGCCGGCAACGGTCAGCGTAATGGGGCAAGTTGCTTCGCTACTCATCGCAGGACTCCTCAGAGGTCTCGGCGGGCGTGTAGGTGTAATACTGGGCTGCTTTAGCAGCAGGCTTCTGTGCATCATTGTCACCAGCAGCGACATCGTCCCCGGCTTCGCCAATCAGGACACGCTCGGTCGGCTGCTCGGCTTCTTCGGCAGCGGAAAGCTTGCACTCAGCGTCGGCCGCGGGAGCCTTCACCTTGTTAAAGAGTTTCTGCACGGCACCTGCCGCAGAATCAGTCACGCTCGACACAGCATTGCTGGCCTCGGCCATGCTACCGGTGACCTCAGAAATGTCGCGAACCACGGCTTCGACCTCTACGAGATTGGAGGTAAGGGCATCAACTGCCGTCTTGCTCGACTTAAGCAGCGGCTCCATCTGGGCAAGCGCCGGCGTAAGCTCATCGACAGCGCCATCGAGCTTTGCCACCACAGGCTGAGCCTCGGCGATGGTGTTGTTGAGGTCGTTAACGGTCTTATCGAGCGAGTCGACAACGGTGCGGGTCTTGCGCAGGGTAAGCGCGAGCTCAACGATGGCCCACACGCCGGCAACAGCGAGCAGCAGCAGGGCGATTTGAATGGGACTCATACAAGCCTCCCAAAGGAATCGATATACAGACGGTTTCCATGGTACCCCAAAGGGGACCGAACATGCCATGAGCAGCAACGTGGGACAAAATTATCAGCAGCTACTTCGGTGCATTCCCGCTGCGGTCGCGTTCACTTTGCTCTACGCGCCATTCTTCCCAACCGCGGCCGGCAGGCTGCCAAAATGCACCGCGTTCCAAGCCTTCGGGCAAATAGCGCTGATCGACCCAGCCTTCGGGATAATCGTGCGGATACTTATACACACCGTATTCATCGCTGCCCGGGCGATGGCGATCGCGCAGGTAGCTGGGCACCTCGCGAAGACCACTGCTGTGGATATCGGCTAGCGCCGCATCGATCGAGGCCTCGCACGCATTGGACTTGGGCGCCAAGCACACATAGAGCGCAGCTTGTGCAAGGTTAATGCGACATTCAGGATAGCCAATAACTTCAGCAGATTTAAAGGCAGCATGCGCCACCAAAAGCGCCTGCGGGTCGGCGTTGCCAACATCCTCAGAAGCGTGAATCATAATGCGGCGAGCGATAAACTTAGGATCCTCCCCAGCATCGATCATGCGCGCGAGCCAATAGATCGTGGCATCGGGGTCGCTACCGCGCATAGACTTAATAAACGCACTGATGATGTCGTAGTGCATGTCGCCGTTTTTGTCATACGTAAAGCCGCGACGCGGGTTGGCGATCTTCACGTCATCCACGGTGATGGGATAGCGCTCCCCCGCCGCAGGCGCTGGCGTTCCCTCGGTATCGGGACGCGTGACGGCAATCTCGCTCGCAAGCTCAAGCGTCGTGAGCGCCGAGCGAGCGTCACCCGCTGCCAGCGTGCAAATGGTCTTGACCGTATCCTCATCGGCCGAGAACTTACCGTTCAAACCCTGCGGTGCCTCAAGCGCACGTTCAATAAGCGTGGCGATATCCTCATCCTTCAGATGCTCAAGCTCCACGACGCGACCACGTGAGAGCAGTGCCGAGTTGACCTCGAAGTACGGGTTCTCTGTCGTAGCGCCAATCATAATGACGGTACGGTTCTCAACTGCATGCAGCAAGGCATCCTGCTGCGACTTAGAGAAGCGGTGAATCTCATCGATGAATAGAATGGTGCGGCGGTCGTACGTATTCAGGCGCGTCTTGGCCTCATCAATCACACGACGCAGGTCCTTCACGGTACCCGTGACGGCGCTGACCTCGACAAACTCGCTCTTGGTATGGTTGGCGATAATGTGGGCCAGCGTCGTCTTGCCCGTACCGGCAGGCCCGTACAGAATCACGCTCGAAAGCACGTCGTGCTCGATCGCGGCACGCAGCCATGAACCCTTACCGACGGCCTTTTGCTGGCCCACGTACTCGTCGAGCGAATTGGGGCGCATGCGCACCGCAAGCGGCGCATTCTGAAAGGAACGCTCGCGCGTCGAAGCAGAAAAAAGGTCGTCCATAGCCATCCCGTGTATCAATCAAAAACGTTTTCCACTAACAGTATACCGAATTTATACGAACTACCGTTCGTTAATATAGGTACGGTGCGGAAACTTCAATCCCGGAAACAGCTTGCTCGTGAGCTCGCAGAAATAACCGTCCGTCATGCTCGCAATGTAATCCACGACCGCCTGGTCCTTATCGTTCTGCCAGGCATAGGCGCGATCGTAGTAGGAAAGCTGCTGCTCGATGCGAGAAATGTGGTGCTTAAAGATATACGAAGACTCGTCACCTTCGTTTATATCCTGCAGGCAACGATCGTAAAGCTTTTCGAAGGCTTCGCGCAGCTCCACCTCGGAATCGCCTTCGATACCGCCCTTGCTATAGATCTTCTCGTAGTTCTCGCGCTTGGCTCGGCGGATTTCCTCAAACAGGTCCTCGCTCATCTCGATGCGCGGCTTACCATAGCTGTGCTCAACGATATCGATGGAGGCATGCGTGAGGATCCAACTGTTGTAGGCACCGCCCCGGCCATCATCAAAAGCGTCGGGTGACAGCAGGCCCGCCGCGATCGCATCCTGACGGTCACGACCGACGTAGGCAAGAATATCCGAGATGCGAACGACGCAGCCCTCGAGCGTCATGGGACGCAGATGCCCAATTGCGCTATAGCCCGTGGCAATGCAATCCTCAACCGTCTGGTCAAACTGGTCAAAGGAGCTCATGTCCGAGAGCTCAAACACACGCTGCTCGTACTCGCCGTTATGGCATAGCACGCCGTCGAGCGTCTGGAGCGACACGTTGCGGCCGTACAGTGTGTCGAGCACGCGGACCGACTGCACGTTATGGAAAAAATAACGCCCCGTACGCTCATGATAGATATCGTTGAGGAAGCGCTCGCCGGCATGGCCGAAAGGCGTGTGTCCCAAGTCGTGACCCAGGCCAATCGCCTCGATCAGATCGCAATTGAGCCCCAGGGCGCGACCGATATCGCGCGCAATGCGCGAGACAAGCTGCACGTGCAAACCGCGGCGTGACAGATCGTCATTGCTACGGAAGCTAAAGACCTGCGTTTTGCCTGCATAACGGGTGTACGCCGGAAGATGAAGTATCTTTTCGGTATCGCGCATAAACGCCGGACGCATAAGCGTGCCTTTGTCGGCGGCGCGATCAATACGACGAATGACCTGATCGTCGTTGCAACGATACGGGTTGACATAGCCCGAAGCACGATCGGCGGCAATGCGCTCGACAAGTTCGGGCGACAACGCTGAGGGAATACGGTCCATGCGCGCCTTAATGACGGCCGTTTCTTGATTAGATTCCATGGCATGCTCCTTAAGAAGGATGCGCAATCGGTTACAAAGTGCAGCCCACGACCTCGATTATGGCAAAAATCGGCACTAAAAACGGGAGCAATGGCAGGGAGCGCGATTTTGTGAAGAGGCAGGAAAGGGCCAGAGCCAGGAGTGCGACGGCAAATGCCACGATGCCACCCATAGGGTCGAGCGTGCAAAGCGCGAAGAGCGCCTTGGCATCCCCCATGCCGATGCCCGGGATTTGGCGAAGACGACGCCAGAGGGACTCAGTCAGCACGAGAGCAAGATACACAATGACGGCAAGACCCGCGTGGTCAAGCGCTGTGTTAACGCCTTTGTCGAGCCAAACGCCCACTAACGCCGTCACCGCACACGCACCGGCAAGTTCATTGGGAAAACGTCGCTGACGGGCATCAATCGCCGCGCCGGCAAAGATGCAAATCCAAAACGGGATATAAAACATCGAGTACCTCCTCGAGCTGCATCGCAAAAGCAAAAACCACCACAAAGGTGCCTGTCCCCTTTGCGGTGGTTTTGGTGGTGGTTATTTGGCGCCTTGCATGACCTCGTCGAGGGTGACGTTTACGGCATGCTGGGTAGGAACCCAGTCGACCTTCAGGAACAGCGCGGCCACCGTGATGGGGATATAGCTGAACATAAAGATCGGGAAGGTAAACAGGTTAGTCACCAGACGCCACTTTTGCGCGCAGTGAATGTGCTTGTACTCAAAGATAGTCGTGAGCAGCGCCAGGATAAAGAAAGTCAGATACATCATGGCGAAGGTCATAATGAGCGAAGCGGCACAGGCCTGCATCTCGACTTCGGTAGCCAAAAAGCCGTGCGAGAGTCCACCCACGATCAGGAACGTCGCATTGGCGAGCATCGAGATGAGCGACAGCAGCATACCCGGGGCGATCGTCATGAACATGTCGTAGGCGGCAAAGCGATGGTAGCGGAAGGTCGACTTGACCAGGTGCTTACCGTAAGTAAAGAACACCTGGTAGAAGCCCTTGGTCCAACGCATGCGCTGTTTCCAGGACGCCTTAAACGTCACGGGTTGTTCGTCAAAGAACTCCGCCGGCGCATAGCCAATGCGAATGCCGTGAATGGCGCAGAACGTGGTGAACTGAATGTCCTCGGTCAGCGTGTGGAACTGCCAACCGTGCATGCCCTCGATAACGCTGGCGGAGATGAGGTAGCCCGAACCCGAAACAGCGCAGGACGTCTTGCAGATATTACGCGCGTTGTTGAGGAAGCGCGCCTCGCGTAGATACCACGTGGCATTAGCAGCCGAGATCCACGAGCTGCCGAAGTTCTTGGAATTGCGATAGCTCGTGACCACATGGAAGCCCTGGTCAAAGGCATCATTCATCTTGGAAACGTAATCGCGGGAGATAACGTTATCGGCATCGAAGATAAAGTAGCCCTCAAACGTGTCGGGATACTCGTTGAGAATGCGGTCGAAGCCAAAGTCCATGACCCAGCTCTTGCCCTTGCGGGCCAGGTCATTGCGCTCGTAAACAATGGCACCGGCCTCGCGCGCGAGCTGCGCCGTGTTGTCGGTGCAGGCATCGGCAACGACAAAGACCTCGATAAGCTCGGACGGATAGTCCTGGTCCTTGATGGAGCGTACGAGATTGGCAATTACGGCTTCCTCGTTATGCGCCGCGATAAAGAAGGCATAGCGATGGAGTTTTTTGGCCTTGGGAGGCGCGACCTCGCCACGAAGAGCGCCAATGACAAAGAAGACCACCTGGTACAGAAAGCAGACCGTGAGCAGCGTGACGACAATCTGGTTGAAGATCACGATGGGTGTGTTGGTTTGTAAAAAGGCGAGCATGCAGGCTCCCAGCAACGTGTAACGTAAACAATCGTATATCTTACCGCAGGCTTACCGAGTTCAAGAAACCACCTAATACTGGCTAGGCTTCGAGAAGACCGAGCTGCGGAACGATGTCGTCGCCGGCGGCAGTGCGACCAAGCGAACGCGGGGCCAGATCGTCCAGAACCGCGGCAAAATCCCACGGCAGCTCATCACGGCACTCAATGCGCTTCCCCGTTACGGGATGATCGAACGCAACGCGCCAAGAATGCAGGAACTGCCTGGTCAGGCCCTGATCGGCACGCGCATCGCACTTGCCGTAGAGCGGATCGCCCACGCAGGCGTGGTTGATATGGCGCATATGCACGCGAATCTGATGTGTGCGGCCCGTAAACAGGTGGCACTCAACGAGCGTATAGCCGTCGTCAAAACGCGTGGAATCAAAGCGCTCGAGGACCTTAAAGGTCGTAATGGCCTGACGGGCAAAGGGGTCATCCGAAACCGCCATCTTGACGCGGTCGCGCGTAGAACGGGCGATACCGGTATTGATGGTGCCCTCGTCCATGGCGATGTGCCCGTGGACAAGCGTGATATAGCGGCGGTCGAGCGTGCGCGTGCGGATGAGATTCTGAAGCGCGCGCTGGGTGTCGTCATCTTTTGCCGCGAGCATAAGGCCCGAGGTATCGCGATCCAGGCGATGCACGATGCCGGGGCGGTCCTCACCCTGCACAGTACCAAGATGATCGATGCCGCAGTGGTAGACCAGAGCGTTCGCAAGGGTGCCGCTCTCGTGGCCATGGGCGGGATGGCACACCAGGCCCCGCTGCTTGGAGAGCACGATAAGGTAGTCGTCCTCGTAGCGGATATCGAGGGGAATGGCCTCGGGAATCACGTCGGTCGGGTCGTGCGGCTCGGGCAAGTCGACCGAGATGCGATCGCCGGCGCGTACGGCGTACTTTTTAGAGAGACAAGTCTCACCGTTGACGGCAACGGCGCCTCCCTCAATCAGATGCGCGCAGGAAGAGCGCGTAGGGCAGCCGTCATTGGAGCCCAGATAGGCGTCAAGACGCTGACCAGCGGCATCGTCGGCAACAAGGATATGGATGTCGGCCATTAGCGCTCATTCCTTTCGCGAATCTTGCGGGCACGCTCCCCACGCTGCTGGGCCTTGCGCTTAGCGCGGGCCTCGTCACGGGCGTTAAGCTCGGCGGTCGCATCGACCTCACGGGCAGCGGGGCTCAAGAACATGTAACCGAAGAGGGCGAGCACGACGCCCAAGGTAATGCCGATATCGGCCACATTAAAGACGGGGAAGTCGACGAAGGTGGTGGCAATAAAATCGGTCACGAAGCCAAAGGCCAAACGATCGATAGCGTTGCCGATAGCACCGCCCGCAACCATCGCCATGCCCACAACCTCCAAGCGAGCAAGCTGGGGCGCGCGAAGCAAGTACACGGCAATGGCGACAATGACCGCAAGCGCCAGCAAAGCAAACGCAACGCCATGCCCCTCGCCCATGCTAAAGGCAGCACCGATATTGCGGACAAACAGGAAGTCGATCACACCGGGGATAACAGTCACATGCAAAGCGTCGCCCACGGCACGAACCGCAAGCTTGGTCAGCTGATCAAAAAGCAGCACAACCAGCACCACCCCACCAGCAACACCTAACCGCCAGCGCAAAGGCGGCGTCATATCCCCAGTACGACCCAAATCAATCCCCTACCCTCAAGAACATCGAATTCCGTTTAATGCAAGTAATCATCTTATAGTGACAAACGCCAAACGCGCAGCATATTCACCAACGCTAGCGAAATAACCAGCTAAAAACGAAAGCGGCATTCCGAAAAACAGAATGCCGCTTGGACGTGACAAAAGTTGACGTTGGGGACGTTCTTGTTTGACAGTCGTTTAAGAACGTCCCCAACGGCTAGTTCAGCGCCTCCGCGCAGCGCTTGCAGATATGCGCGTGGCCGTTGTACTCGCCGACAGTGGTGCGATAGTTCCAGCAACGGTCGCAGCACTCGCCCTCGGCAGCCTCAATAGCAACGGAAAGCTCCTCGCCCTGGGTCAGCTCAACATCGGAGACGATGTAGAACTCGGCCAGGTCGACGGCTTTGTCGCCGGTCAACAGCGCATACATCTCGGCGGGAACGACCGCCTTGACGCGAACCTGCTGGCTCTTGGTGAAGGTGCCGGCAGAACGGGCATCCTCAAGGGCCTTGGTCACGGCGCTACGGAGCTCGAGCGAAGCCTCGAGCACGCCCTCAAACTCATTGGCCTCGTCGACCGTGATAGGCGACTTGTACCAATCGAGCAGCGCGGCGTACTTCTGGTGATCGACGCAGCCGGCGGGCGCATAGGCCATGGCCTCGTCGACGGTGTAGGACAAGATCGGCTGCAGATCGCGCATGAGCATCGAGAAGAGCTCGGCGAGCACGGTCTGAGCGCTGCGGCGCTCGAGCGAGCCGGGCTTCTCGCAGTACAGACGATCCTTCAGGGCGTCGAGGTACACGTTGGAGAGCTCGGTAACCACAAAGTCGTAAAGCGCACGGTAGGCGCGCGGAAACTCGTAGCAGGAGTAAGCGTCGTCGACCTCGGCCTGGACCTGGGTCAGGCGGGCAACCATGAGCTTGTCGAGCGGCAGCAGGTCGGCAAAGGCGACACCGTCAGTCTCGGGCTCAAACTGACCCTCGAGCTCGGAGAGCAGGAAGCGCAGCGTGTTGCGGAAACGGCGGTAGGCATCGGACGTACGAGCGAGAATCTCGTGGTCGATGGAAACGTCGGAGCTGGTGTCGACCGAGGCGACCCACAGGCGGATGATGTCGGCGCCCATCTCGTCGCAGACCTTGTTGGGGTCGATGACGTTGCCGAGCGACTTGGACATCTTGCGGCCCTGACCGTCGAGCGTGAAGCCCTGCGAGACGACTGCCTTGTACGGAGCATGGCCGTTGGCGCCCACAGAGGTGAGCAGCGAGCTCTGGAACCAACCGCGGTGCTGGTCGGAGCCTTCGAGATACACGTCAGCCGGGTACTCAAGCTCGGGGCGATACTCGCAGACGGCCTTCCAGGAGACGCCGGAATCCCACCACACGTCGAGGATGTCCTTATCGGCCTTGAGGTGATGGCCGCCGCACTTGGGGCAGACGCAGGCCTCACCCAGGTAGCTCTCGGGAGCGTCGGTGAACCAGGCGTCGGAGCCCTTCTCGTGGAAGAGCTTGATGACGGCGTCGAGCGTGGCATCATTCATGACCTTCTCGCCGCAGTCGGCGCAGGTGTAGCTGGGGATAGGCACGCCCCAGTTGCGCTGACGGCTGATGCACCAGTCGGGACGCTGCTCGACCATGGCACCGATGCGGTTGGCCGCGTGGGCCGGATACCACTTGACGTTCTCGCGGACCTCTTTGCCAGCCTGCTCGCGCAAACCGGTCTTGTCCATCGAGACAAACCACTGGTCAGTAGCACGGAAGAGCACCGGGTGCTTGCAGCGCCAGCAGTGCGGATAGCTGTGCGTGATCTTCTTCTCGAGGACCAGGGTGCCGCGCTCGCGCAGGAACTCGATGATGTGCGGGTTGGCCTCGTCGGTATCCATACCGCTGAAGGGGCCACCGGTGCCAAACTCCTCGCCGGTATAGAAATTGCCGTCGTCATCGACCGGCATGCAGATGTCGGTGATGCCCTCCTTGAGGCAGGCAAAGTAGTCGTCGACGCCGTGGCCGGGCGAGTTGTGGACGATACCGGTACCGTCATCGACACCGACGTAATCGGCCAGCAGTGCCACGCCCTCGACACCGTCAAAGATCGGCTGCTTGTAGTGAATGTGGTGGAAGGTCTCGGCGGGAACCACATAGGGCTTGCCGTCGACCATAACCGGGGTGTACTCCCAGCCAAACTCCTCGCAGCACTTGGGAGCCAGGTCCTCGAGCATGACCTCGGCGCGGCCGTCGTGCTCAACGGCGACGTAGGCGGCACCGGGCTTGAGGGAAACTGCCTGGTCGGAGGGGATGGTCCACGGCGTGGTCGTCCAGATGATGAAGTCGACCGGGCCGTCGAAGTTCTCGAGACCGGCGGGCTTGGAGGTCATCTCGAAGCGCACGAAGATGGAGGGGCTCGTCTCGTCGGAGTACTCAATCTCGGCCTCGGCGAGCGCGGTGTGGCAGTGCTTGCACCAGTGGACGGGCTTGTGACCGCGATAGATCATGCCCTTGTCGAACATGGCCTTGAAGACCTCGATGTCGGCGGCGTCATGCTGGTGATAGAGCGTCAGATACGGGTTGTCCCAATCGCCGAGCACGCCCAGGCGACGGAAGCCGGCCTTCTGCAGCTCGATGTTCTCGACAGCGAACTTGTTGCACAGCTCGCGAATCTTGGCAGTGGAAGTCTGGTTGAACTTCTCGGTGCCGAGCTTCTCCTCGACCTTATGCTCAATCGGCTGACCGTGGCAGTCCCAACCGGGGACATAGGGAACTTCGCAGCCCTGCATCATCCAGTAACGGTTGATCATGTCCTTAGAGATCTTGTTCATGGCGTGGCCGATGTGGATCGGGCCGTTGGCGTACGGAGGGCCGTCGTGCAGCACGAACTTCTTGTGACCCGCGTTCTTCTTTAGAACTTGCTCGTAGACCTTGTTGTCCTGCCAGTCCTTAAGTCGCTTGGGCTCGGACTTGGAAAGACCGGCACGCATGGGAAATCCGGTTTTGGGCAGATTCATCGTCTGCTTGTACTCGTTTGCCACGGTACCCCTTTCTTGTCATGGGCGCGCACGCCCTCTGGGCACCAAAAAAGCGCCCGTCCCTACAAGCTGGGACGAAGCGCCACAAAACGGGCAGTCTGCCCGTAAAAGCTCTTCGCTTAACCACCCAGCTTAGATGCCCTCGCTCGCGTCGCCGCGCGCTCGCATCCGTTACTCGGCTGGTCTGTATCGACGACCATCTCGGCGATGTCTACTAAGACGAACCTGCGCGGCACGTCCGTTGGGACCGCAGCTCCGGGGTGATTTTCATCGGTCGCATGCACGGGTTCTCAGCGCTTCCCGCTCTCTGTAGCATGCGGACGGCCGACTACTCGTCCCCATCAACGCTTATGCGGAGTATGCTAGCACGTTCCGCGCCGGCGAAAAACCCTCAACACTGGTTTTATACGTTCGAAATTTCTCGCGGCTGTGGACCTTCTCTTGGAGCAAAATACCTGAAAGCACTTTATCGAACGAAAGAAGGTTGCTATGCGCACGATTGGAATGAGCGACTACACCGTTGGCGAGGATTGCTTTGACGAGCTGCCCGGCGCGCTGGCCGAGTACGGCGCGAAGAAGGTCGCGATCATCGGTGGCAAGCGGGCACTGGCCGCAGCACTTCCCGGTATCGAAGCTGCGCTGGCGGGTACCGACGTCGAAATTCTCGAGACGCGCGTCTACGGCACCAACAGTACGCGTGCCAATATCGCCAAGGTCGTGAATACCCCTGCCTGCCAGGAAGCT
The DNA here is from genome assembly GCF_023656745.1 of Collinsella sp. BG-O-102. GTDB lineage: Bacteria > Actinomycetota > Coriobacteriia > Coriobacteriales > Coriobacteriaceae > Collinsella. Next base: position 39,856 of record NZ_JAMOKO010000005.1, on the reverse strand, counting down.
GACGTGCTTATCGCATGCGGCGGCGGCAAGGCGCTCGACACCGTGAAGACCGCAGCCATCGAGCTCAAGAAGATCGTCTTTACGGTGCCGACGATTTGCTCCAACTGCTCCGCTGCGACCGCCATTGCCGTCGTGTACAACGACGACGGCTCGCTCGAGGGCTATTCGTACCCCAACCGACCGGCGCACATCTTCATCAACCCCAAGATCATCGCCGAGGCACCGGCAGAGTACTTCTGGGCCGGCGTAGGCGATGCCCTCTCTAAGCAGCCCGAGGTCGAGTACGCCACGAGCGCCGGTGATTTGGAGCACACCGCCGGTCTTGGCCTGGCACTCGCCCACACCTGCTCCGAGCCGCTGTTTACCTATGGCGTCCAGGGTCTTGAGGACGTGCGCCAGGACCTGTCGAGCGAGGCCGTCAAGCAGATCGCGCTCGATATCGTGGTCAACACGGGCTATGTCTCGAACCTGACCAACCAGAACGATTACTACTACAACTCGAGCGTGGCGCACGCGTTCTACAATGCCACCTGCAGCATTCCGCGTGAGGGCACCTACCTGCACGGCGAGGTCGTGAGCCTGGGCGTGCTCGTGTTGTTCGCCTACACGGGCGACACCGAGAACCTTGAGCGCTACGCCACCTTTAACAAGCAGATGGGGCTGCCCGTGACGCTTGAGCAGGTCGGCCTTACCGAGGCCGACATTCCGGCGCTGTGTGAGTTTGCCCACGCCACCAACGAGTGGAAGCAGGGAAACCCCGAGCCCTTCACCGACGAAAAATTCGCCGCCGCCATCAAGGCCGCCGACGCCTACGGCCACACCCTCCTCGCCTAACCTACCAAAAAGGGACAGGTTTATTTTGGCAGGTTTTATCTGGGCAAACGCCATTGAACATCTGTTGAAATAGTTTAGCTTGCCAGTAAAGGGGGCGACCATCTACTCGATGGCCTCCCCCTTTCATTTGCTATTCCAACATACTGGGGTCAAATTCGCTGGCCGGAATCACGCGGTACCCGTGACGCAGCAGCAGGTCGACGAAAACACCGTTACCCGCGGTGAGCGTACCGCTAAAGGTGCCGTCGTAGATGTGACCCGCACCGCACGAGGGGCTGCGGTCCTGAAGGATGCACGCGACTATCTCTTCCGGTCCGCCCGCCTGCTCACACATATCGAGCGCACGTTGGGCACCCAGGCGAAACTCACGATCGACCGAGGCGCCCTCGCAGGTACGAACCTCGCCGTTCACAATCTCGGACGGCTTGCGCGGCGTGGGAAGACCCCCAAAGACCTCAGGACACACCAAGAGGACCTCGGTCCCCGTACGCTCGCAGGCCTCGACCAGTTCGCGAAGGCAATTGTCGAGCCCGTTATACTTGCAGCTCTCGCCCATCAAGCAGGCGCTCACCACGATCTTCATACATATCCCTCCCACGTAAAACGCCCCATTTGAGATAGAGACTCAAATGGGGCGTTCAACAATGTGCAACCAGCCTTACTGCTGCTTTGGCATCAGCGGATTCTCGCGCGTGAGGAGATTCATAAACTCCTCGCCCGTGATCGTCTCCTTCTTGTACAGGTAACGAGCCAGCTCGTGGAGCTTGAACTTGTTCTCCTTCAGGATCTGCAAAGCGCGGTCGTGCGCATCCTCGATCAGCTTGGCGACAATCGCGTCCACGCGCTCGGCCGTACCGGGAGCGCAGGTGAGCGACGTGTCCTGGTTGAGGTACGCATTCTGCACGGTACCGAGCGCCATCATGCCAAACTCGTCGGACATACCAAAGCGCGTCACCATGTTGCGGGCGAGCTTGGTGGCCTGTTCGATATCGTTGGCGGCACCGGTCGTCATCTCGCCAAAGATGAGTTCCTCGGCCGCGCGACCACCGCAGTAGACGGCAAGCTTGTCCAAGACCTCCTGGCGTGTCGTCAGGAAGCGCTCGTCCTCCTCGACCTGCATGGTATAGCCAAGAGCACCGCTCGTGCGCGGCACGATGGTGATCTTGGTAACCGGCGCGGAACCCTTTTGGCGGGCAGCGACGATGGCATGGCCGATCTCGTGGTAGGAAACGACCTGCTTCTCGTGGTCGGACAGCACCGTGGACTTACGCTGCTGACCCGCGATGACGACCTCCACCGACTCCTCAAAATCGTCCTGCGTGGCGCGCTTGCGGCCCTCGCGGACAGCACGCAGGGCGCCCTCGTTGATGATATTGGCCAGGTCGGCGCCCGAGGCACCGGGCGTGGCGCGGGCAATCGCGGTCAGATCGATCGGCGGCTCGGTCTTCACACTCTTGGCGTGGAGCTCGAGGATGTTCTTACGGCCGGTCAGATCGGGCAACTCGACGGGGATGCGGCGGTCAAAACGACCGGGGCGCAACAGGGCCGGATCAAGGCTGTCGGGACGGTTGGTAGCAGCGAGAACGACAATACCCTTGTGGTTATCGAAGCCGTCCATCTCGGTCAGCAACTGGTTGAGCGTCTGCTCACGCTCATCGTTGCCGCTAAAGCCACCGCCATCGCGCTTCTTGCCGATGGTATCGATCTCGTCGATGAACACGATACACGGGGCCTTTTCCTTGGCCTGCTTAAACAGATCGCGCACCTTGGCGGCGCCGCGGCCGACGAACATCTCAACAAACTCAGAACCCGAAATACTAAAGAACGGCACGCCCGCCTCGCCGGCAACGGCCTTGGCAAGCAGGGTCTTACCGGTACCCGGAGGGCCGACAAGAAGAGCACCGCGCGGCAGCTTGGCGCCGATTTCCTCGTAGCGCTGCGGCTTCTCCAGAAAGTCGACGACCTCCTTGAGGGACTCCTTGGCCTCTTCCTGGCCGGCGACATCCTTAAAGGTCACGCCCACGTCCTTGGAGGCGATCACGCGCGCGCCGGACTTACCCAGTCCGCCGCCGCCAAAACCACCGCCGCCAAAGTTCATCGACGGACCGTCATCGCCCATGGCCTTCTTCATGCGGCGGTTGAGCCACCAGCCGATCAGGAAGAAGATGGCTATGGGAAGAATGAGGGTGAGCAGGTAGTAGGTCATCAGACCCGAGTTCTTATCGGGAACGACCGACTCAAGCGAGGCGCCAGATTCAAGCACGCGATCGGTAAAGCCCGCGTCATTCGGCACACCGGTCGTCTTGTAGGCGATGTTCTCGTCCTCGCCCTTCTTGGTGTAATAAATCGTGTAATCGTCCGTGTTGTACTCGACCTTGTCGACACTCTTCTTATCGAGCGCTTTGACAAACGTCGAGTAATCGGTCTTCGTAATCTGCTGCGTGTGACCGATGTTGGGGAACAGTACGGTCGAGAGCACGAGGTAGACGACGAAGGCGATGAGCACGTAGAGGATCATATTCCGTCTACGTTTGTGGTCATCCATCTCCATCTGCTTGAACTCCATCTACTGGGGTTGATAATGTTTTCTAGAATACCCAACCCGGACGGCGATAAACCGACGCCGGGCACGAAAGAACAGAGATGGCATCACTGGAAGTCGGCAAGGTTCAAATCTATACGGGCGACGGCAAGGGCAAGACGACGGCTGCGCTGGGCCTCGCGCTGCGCGCCACGGGCTATGGACTTAACGTGCTCATGCTTCAGTTTGCCAAGAAGCTGCACTGTGCCGAACATGACGCAGCACCTCGATTGGGGCTACGCATCGTACAAGCCGACCGCGACACGCCCGAAGCCTGTGCCGCACAGATCATGGAGCTGGCGCGCGAGCAGATTAGCCAGGTCGACGTGCTGATCTTGGATGAGCTGGGAGAAGCCATGCGACGGGGCTTTGTGACGCGCGAAGATGTCGAAGCGTTAATCGCAATGAAGCCCGCCACCACGGAGCTCGTGCTCACCGGCCGTGGCTTGCTGCCCCTCGCCGACCTTGCCGACCTAGTAACCGAAATGCGCCCCGTCAAACACTACTTCGACGAAGGCCTCCTAGCCCGCCAAGGCATCGAATACTAGCCATTGCGGACGTCCCCAATGGCTAGGCAGTGGCGCGGCCGAGCCAGTTGCCGCTGTGGTGGTAGATGGTGAACATTATGGCGGTGATGAGCCAGGTTACGGGGTAGACCAGCAGCAGGTGCTCAAGCGACGGATCGAACGGCATAATCGCAAACACCCAGATCACCCTGAGCACGACGGTGCCAAAAATCGTGAGCAGCATGGGCTGCAAGCTCACGCCGGCGCCGCGGATGGAACCCGAGGCGTTCTCGATAATCGAGAAAATCGCATAGAACGGCGCAATGAAATGGAGGATGGTCGTGGTGTACGCCGAAATCGAAGCATCGTCGACAAACAGGCGCGACAACGGACCCGAGAACACCAGCAGCACGGCAGACAGGCCACCAATGAGCATAAACGACAGCACGAGCGACGTGTGGTAGCCCTTTCGCATGCGCTCGTAGTTGCGCGCGCCAAAGTTCTGTGCCGAGAACGTGGTAATCGACACGCCAAGCGCCTCGGTAACCATCCAGACAATGCCATCCAGGCGGCCCGAAAGACCCCAAGCCGTGGTGACATCGGCACCAAACGAGTTGACCGACACCTGAATCAAAACGTTGGAAATCGAATACGCAGCAGACTGAAAGCCAAGCGGCAGACCACACGAAATCATGCTCTTACAAATACCAGGATCAATGCCGAGTTTGGACAGTGAAAGCCGCCACGCACCCGGTGCGTGCATCATACGAATCACGATCATCGTGGCATTGGAGCAAATGGTCAGCGCCACCGCGATGCCGCAGCCCAGAGCCTCCATATGAAGTACGGCAACGAAGATGACATCCAGCACCGCATTAACAAGGCAGCCGGAAGCGATGATCACAGCGGGCCCGCGCGTGTCGCCCACGGCGCGCAGCAATGCCGTTCCCATATTGAGCAGCAGCGCCGCAACCATGGCGGCAAAATAGCAACGGGCATAGGCCACGCCCTCGGCCAATAGTTCATGCGGCGTATTCATAAGCACCAGCATGGGCTCAACGAACACTATGCCAAGAATCGAGAAAACGATTCCGCCCACCAGCGCGAGCGTCATGGCCGTATGGACCGATTGGCTCAGGCGCTCGTCATCGTGCTGGCCAAAAAACTGGCCCGTAATGACCGCGCAGCCGGCACCGACGCCAACGCAAAAGCCAATGCAGAGCTCGGTGAGCACCATCGTGGCCTGAATGCCACCCAGCGCGAGCTTGCCGCCAAACTGACCGACGATATAGGTACCGATAAGCGTGTATGCCTGCTGAAAGAACGAACTAAAGAAGATGGGAACGCACAGCGACAGCAGCTGCTGCCAAATGACACCCTGCGTTACATCGATAGCCGTAGATTTCTTAGCCACACGCCCTCCCCACTAGCGTACGTCATACAACAAAACGGCAATTTAAGACCAAAGCCGACACCAGCTTAGCACCGACCAGCGTCGGCCGAAACGCCCCGAACCACAGCCCGGTGCGAAATATCTGTTTAGTGATACAGCCCCGGCTGGTAGTGGTACTCGTTGCTCACATGCGGGCACAGCTGCCAAAAGGCGACAGCACTTGCCGCGGCCACGTTAAGCGAATCGACCCCGTGCGCCATCGGAATGCGCACGGCTCGGTCGCAGCCAGCAATGGTCTTGGCGCCTAAGCCAGCACCCTCGGTGCCCATAAAGATTGCCAGGCGGTCAATCTCCTGCAGCGCGGGATCGTCCAACGACACCGAATCATCCGTCAACGCCATCGCGGCACACGAAAAGCCGGCATCGTGCAGCGCCGCCAGCCCATCATGCGGCCATACGCGCGCCTCGCTGCCAATGCGTGTCCAGGGCACCTGGAACACCGTGCCCATGCTCACGCGGGCCGAGCGACGGTACAGCGGATCGCAGCACGTCGGACTGACCAAAATACCGTCGACATTGAGCGCAGCCGCCGAGCGGAAAATCGCGCCGACGTTGGTGTGGTCGACAATGCCCTCGAGCACGCACACGCGCACCGGGCGCTCCCCCGCCGCCTCGACGACGCCACCCAAGAACTCGGCTACCGGAATCTGACGCGGGCGACGGAACGCCGCGAGCGCACCGCGCGTCACGTTAAAGCCCGTCAGCTGCTCCATAAGCTCCATCGAGGCCACGAACACGGGAACCGGGCCCGCACCTTCGCGTACCGCCAGGCGCTCAAACAGCGGCATCATCTGGTCGAGCCAGCGTTCGCCCAAAAGAAAGCTCACCGGCTCGTATCCGGCACGCACTGCGCGCTCGATAACCTTGGCACTCTCGGCGATAAAGATGCCCTTTTGCGGCTCCAGCACGCAGCGCAGCTCACGCTCGGTCAGTCGCACGTAGGCATCAAGCCGCTCGTCCTCGAGCGAATCGATTCGCAGCACCTCAACGGCATCAGTCATAGCAGCCTGCCCGCACCTTTCTTTGCAGCACCTATACAAATATCGGGGCAACGCCATGCGCTGCCCCGCCACTCATTCCAACCCGATAATACCGAAGGGATAATCGGGTTTACGCCTCAACGCGACGATACGTCACGAACTCATAATCGAGACCCTCGTCACCCTCGCCCGCGGCAATCGTGGCAACACCGCCACGCCGCGCAATCTCCCACGCGGGATCGGCATCCAGATCGGGAAAGTACGTATCCACGTCATGCACGCAGTGGTCATGCGTAACCTCGGCCTCCGCGCAATACGGCAAAAACTGCCGATAGACATCGCCGCCACCGATCACCCACGCAACGGGTTCATCGGCAACCGCGGCGAGCGCTTCGTCAATGCCATGCACCACGTCAACGCCCTCGGGGGCAAAGCCCTCGTCGCGCGTGAGCACAATGTTGCGGCGATTCCTGAGCGGACGCCCACCGGGAAAACTCAGCAGCGTCTTGCGCCCCATAATGACCGGGCAACCTTTGGTGCACGCCACAAAATGGCGCATGTCGGCGCGATTGGACACCACCATGTCGCCCTCGCACCCAATACCCCAGTCATCGCACACGGCGACAATGGCAGAAAGCTTACACGTCATGCGCGTCACCTACACCGCGATGGGGATGTTCTTGACCTGCGGGCCGTGCTCATAGCCCTCGACGATCAGGTCATCGGTCGTAAACGCATAGAAGTCATGCACATCGGGGTTGAGCGTTACCTTGGGCGCGGCAAACTGCGGACGCTCGATAAGTTCGCGGATGATATCGACATGACGGTCGTAAATGTGGGCATCGGCAATCACGTGCAGCAGCTCGCCAGCGATCATATCGACCGACTGCGCGACCATCATCAGCAAAATGGCGTACTGGCACACATTCCAGTTGTTCGCGGCCAAAATATCCTGGCTACGCTGGTTGAGAATCATGTTGAGCGTCGGCTTGTCGTCCTGCGGGCGCTGCGTCACGTTATACGTCACGCTGTAGGCGCACGGATACAGGTGCATCTCGGACAGGTCGCTAAACACATAGGTGTTCGTCATAATGCGGCGGCTGTACGGCGTGTGCTTGAGGTCGTACAGCACGCGGTCCATCTGATCAAAGTCACCCTCGGCATAATGGCTCTTCTGCCCAATCTGGTAGCCGTAGGCTTTGCCGATAGAGCCGGTCTCGTCGGCCCACTCATCCCAAATATGGCTGTTGAGGTCATGCACGTTATTGGACTTCTTCTGATAGATCCACAGGATCTCATCCATCGCAGACTTAAGCGCCGTGCGACGCAGGGTGAGCGCGGGGAACTCCTCGCGCAGGTCGTAGCGTGCCGTAACTCCAAAGTTTTTAATGGTATAGGCAGGGGTGCCGTCCTCCCACACCGGGCGGACCTTTTGGCCCTCGGTCGTGGTGCCATGGTCCAAGATGTCGCGGCACATAGCTACAAACTGCTGATCAGCCTTGCTCATTGACCCTCCTGTCAGTCGCCTATAAACGAGATTCATTGTAGCCCAGGCGCACGCGGCCCCACAGCCCAAACATAAGCCCTCATATTCTGACATATGCCAGAAATTCCTTGCGCAAATCTACAGTTTCGTTATTCTATTGTTGACATATGTCAGATAAGGAGGGTGCATGGCAGGAAGACGCGAGAAACTGCGCCGCGTCGGGATCATCCCCGAATACCGCGGCTTTACCCCCGATGGCCTGGCGAGCGGAGACGCCATCGACATGACGATCGACGAACTCGAGGTGCTGCGCCTGTGCGACCTGGAAGGCCTTAACCAAGAGGCAGTCGCACAGCAGATGGGCATCGCGCGCGCCACGGTGGCGGCAATCTGCAGCCGTGCGCATCGCAAGGTAGCAAATGCGCTGGTCAACGGACGAGCGCTCATCATCAAAGGCGGCAATATCATGTACTCCCCCATCACCACAACGACGGCCGCATGGCCAGCAAAGGAGGTCGACACCATGAGGGTGGCAACCACGTACGACAACGGCAACATCTTTATGCACTTTGGCCGCAGCGAGCAGTTCAAGATCTACGACATTCAGGACGGCAAGGTGCTCAACGAACAGGTCGTGGGCACCGGCGGCACCGGCCACGGTGCCCTTGCGGGCCTGCTCGCCAACGGTGGCGTGGACGCGCTCATCTGCGGCGGCATCGGCGGTGGCGCTATCAACGCGCTTGCCCAAGCCGGCATCACGGTATACGCAGGTGCCCAGGGCAACAGCGACGCTTGCGTCGAGGCCCTTATCGCCGGCACGCTCGCACAGAACGGCGAGGCCACGTGCGGCTGCCACGGCCACGACCACGAGCACACCCACGAGCATGGCGAGTCCTGCAGCTGCCACGGTCATCACGAGCACGAGGGCCACGAGGGCTGTGGCTGCCACTAACGACAAAACTGCGCGTCAGCACGCTTCAACGCTTGCAACAACCTGCGAACGAACGGCAAAGGCCGCCTGGAGTACCATCCAGGCGGCCTTCGCCATACACGACTCAAGCAGTCGTTACTTCTTATTGCGCATCTGCGCTTCCATCTGGCGCAGTAGCTCCATATCGGACTTGGGACCGCCCGTACCCAGGCCGCCCATGCCGCCCAGGCCCATGGCATCCAGACCGGGAATATTGGGCATGCGCATCTTTTTGCCCTTCTTGCCCTTCTTACCCTTCTTGCCGCCGGCCTGCGCCTGATTGGCCATCGTGCGCATGCGGCCCATCATCTTATTCATCTCGCCCCACTGCTTCATAAGGCTGTTGACCTCGGTGGGAGTCACGCCGGCGCCCTTGGCGATACGGGCGCGACGCTGACCGTTGATGATGGAGGGACGCAGGCGCTCCTCCTTGGTCATCGACATGATGATGGCCTCGTTCTTGTCGAAGATGCCCTCGTCCAGGTTACCGCCCATCTGGTTGAGCGCGCGCTGGCCGCCGGGGAGCATACCCAGGATGCCCTTCATGCCGCCCATCTTCTTGACAGCCTTCATCTGGTCGAGCATGTCGTTCATGGTAAAGCCCTCGCGCAGCATGCGCTCGGCGGCCTCGAGCTGCTCGGCATCGGCGGCCTCCTGGGCCTTCTCGATGATGCCGACGACGTCGCCCATGCCTAAGATTCGCTTGGCCATGCGGTCGGGATAGAACGGCTCAAGCGAATCGGGCTTCTCGCCCATGCTCACGAACTTGATGGGCTTGCCGGTCACCTGGCGCACGGAAAGCGCACCGCCGCCACGAGCATCGCCGTCGAGCTTGGAGATGATCACGCCGTCAAAATCGGTGCGCTCGGCGAAGGTCGAGACGACGTTGACGATATCCTGGCCGGTCATGGCATCGACGACCATCAGCACCTGATCGGGCTTGACGGCCTTCTTGATGTTCACGGCCTCCTGCATCATCTGCTCGTCGATCTGCAGACGACCGGCGGTATCGACGATGACCACGTCGCGCAGGTGGTCGACGGCCTCCTGGATGGCGCCCTTGGCGATATCAACCGGGTGCTCGCCGTCACCACGGAAGACCGGTACGCCGATCTCTCCACCGAGCGTGGCCAGCTGGTCGGCGGCGGCGGGACGGTAGACGTCGCACGCGGCGAGCAGCGGCGAGCGGCCCTGCTTCTTGAGCAGGTAGGCCAGCTTTACAGCTGCCGTGGTTTTACCGGAGCCCTGAAGGCCCACGAGCATGATGACATTGGGAATGCGGTTGCTAAAGACGAGCTTGCTCTCGGTGGAGCCGAGCATCTCGGTGAGCTGGTCGAGCACGATCTTGACGACGTTTTGCGCCGGCGACAGCGACTCCATGACCTCGGCGGTCATGCAGCGCTCCTTGGTCTTGGCGACGAACTCCTTGACGACCTTGAAGTTGACGTCGGCCTCGAGCAGCGCCATGCGAATGTCGCGCATGGCAGAAGTAATATCGGCCTCGGTCAGCTTGCCCTTGCCACGCAGGCGGTCAAATGTGTCGTTGAGGCGATCGCTCAGAGAATCAAACACTAGTCACTCCTTAGTTGGACTCGCCCACCAGGGCGCGGCAGAAATCTTTGGCATTGAACTCCTGCAGGTCATCAACCTGCTCGCCCACGCCCACGCGCAGGATCGGGAGCTTGAGCTTCTCGGCCACAGCCATGGCGATGCCGCCCTTAGCCGTGCCGTCGAGCTTAGTCATGATAATACCGTCCAGGCCCAGCGCCTCGTTAAACTCGAGCGCCTGGTTCAGACCGTTTTGGCCTGTTGCGGCATCGATTACGAGGACGACCGAGACGGGCATGGGGCCGGCGGCCATATTGGCGGCGCGCTTACGCGTCACGTTGACCACCTTGGCAAGCTCGCGCATGAGCTCGGGGCTCGTGTGCAGACGACCGGCGGTGTCGATAAGTACCAGGTCGCTGCCGCGCTTGTCGGCCTCGTCGAGCACGTCGTAGCAAACGCTCGCCGGATCGGAGCCGCGGTCGCGCTTGATGACGGGGACACCGGCGCGCTGGCCCCACACATCGAGCTGCTCAATGGCGGCGGCGCGGAAGGTGTCGGCTGAGCCGATCACGACGTTCTTGCCGCGGGCAGACATGGCGCTCGCGATCTTGCCGACCGTCGTGGTCTTGCCGGCACCGTTAATGCCCACAAACAGCACGCAACTCGGCGTGTCGGCGAACGGATCGCGCTCGACGGGCACAAAATGCTGCTCGAGCTGCTCGGCCAGGGCGCGACGGAGCTGCGGGGCGGTCTTAAGGTTCTTCTTGGCCGCGGCATCGCGCAGGTCATCGGACACCTGGATCGCGACCTCGGCACCCATGTCACCCATGACGAGGGTGTCCTCTAGGTCCTCCCAAAAATCCTCGTCGACCTCGCCGCCAAAGTAAAAGACCTCGTTGAGGGCCTCGCGGCTGCGCTCAAGTCCGCGCGAGAGAGCATCGAAGAATCCCATTATGCATTCACGACCTTTCCGGTTTCGCGATCGAGTTTTTGCGAGACGACGCGACTGACGCCGTCGGCTTGCATCGAGACGCCGTAGAGGACGTCAGCGTCCTCCATAGTACGGCGCTGATGCGAGATAACCAAGAGCTGCGTATCGGAACGCAACACGTCGAGTGCGCCGATGAGCTTGGACAGGTTGGCGTCATCGAGCGCCGCCTCGACCTCGTCCAGCACATAGAACGGCACCGTACGCGTGCGATAGACAGCAAAGAGCAAGGCGAGCGCCGTCAGGCTCTTCTCGCCGCCCGACATGAGCATCATCTTGGTGATGCGCTTGCCACGCGGCTGCGCCACGACCTCGATGCCCGTCTCGGCCGGATGCTCAGGGTCGGTCATCTCCAGATGCGCCTGACCGCCCGGGAACAGCATGGCGAAGATCTCGCGGAAGTTCGCATCGACCTTCTCGAAGGTCACCAGGAAGGCCTTGCGCATCTTACGGTCGATGGCCACGGTGATCTTGGTGAGCGCCTTGCGCGCGCTCTCCAGATCGGCCAGCTGCTCCTCGATGTAATCGGCGCGGCGCTTGAGCTGCTCGTACTCCTCCATGGCAACCTGGTTCACAGGGCCCAGGTTGTTGATCTGGCGCACGAGCTGGTTGAGCTCACGCTCGGCAGCGTCACGGTCGGTGGGCGCAGGAAGCATGAGCGCCTCCTCGAGCACCGTGGTGCCATCGGCGGTAATGGCCTTGATAGCCGCCTCTACCTGCACCTCAAGCTTGCCGCGAGCGACCTTGAACTCGTTTTGCGTCGCGGTGGCGGCATCGACCCGCTCCTTGGCGCGGGAGACCTCGGCCTTGGCGTCCTCAATGGTCTTCTTAAGCGAGGCCGAGTCAGCCTCCTCGAGCGAAGCCTGGTCACGCAGACGCGAGGCCCAATCCGACGCGCGCTCCAGCAGGGCCGAATAGCGCTCGTGCATGGGATCGACGCGCAGGCGCAGCAATTCGAGCGAGCGCGAGGCCTGGCGTGTTCCGCGGATACGGCGGTCGATGCCCTCCAGGCGATGCTCCAGATCGGGCACACGGCCCTTCAGCGAACGCAGGCGCTCGCTCGTCTGGGCCAGGCGCACCTTGGCATCGGCGAGCTTGCCGGCAGCCTCGGAATCGTCACGGCGCACGCGATCGAGTTCGTCGTTGGCTTCGGCAATCTGGAGACCCAGGTCGCTTGTCTGCGCACGGGCCTCGTCGCGCGAACGGGTGAGCTCGTCAACGCGCGGACGCGCAGCGCGAACGGCCTCGGCGGCCTGCTCGCGGCGCTTGGAGATACGCACGCGCTCGACCTCGGCATTGTTGGCGCTTTGCTCCAGGCGGCCGATCTCGGAAAGCAGCGAGCGGCGCTCGCCCTCAAGACGGGCAATCTCGCCGGCGGCATCGCCCTCGGCGGCACGCGCCTCCTCGACGGCCGCATTGACCTCGACGACCTGATCCGACACATGCTCAAACACGGCAGCCAGATCGGGCTCCAGACCCTCTAACTCGCGAATACGACGCTTGCGCTCCAGGGCACCCGAGGCCTCGCCGGCATCGAGTCCAACGCGCACCAGGCCGCCACAGCTCACGCGGGCGCCATCGGGAGTCACATAGGTCACACCGTCAACGACTGGTGCCGCCAGCGCGGCAGCCAAGTCATCGACCACGTAATAGCCGCCAAGCAGGGCCTCGACAACCGGGCCATAACCGGAACGCACGGACAGACGATCGACCAAACGCGAACCGGCAGCGCCCTTAGCAGCAGCACCGCCGCTCACGCCGCGCGCCATCAGCAGCGCCTCACCTGAGGCCTTCTTTTGGTCCAGAGCCGCACGGCCGGCACGCTCAAGCGTGGCGGCGTCATCAAACAGCAGGGCATCGATATCGCCGGCAAGCAGCTGCTCGACCAGACCCTCGAGCTCACGAGGGGCCTCGAGCACATCGCCCAGACGACCCGAGACATCATCGCCCAACGCGCCCATCAGACGGCTCACAAGCGGCGAGCTGTCAGCCATGCGGGCATCGAGCTTCTTTTGGCTCGCGAGCTCAGAGCGAACCTCGGACAGTTTATTGCGCGCCTCGCTCTCGCGATTACGCAGGTCCTTCAACGCCGCACGGGCGACCTCGGTGGCCTCACGCGCATCGACCTGGGCTTGGCGAGCCTGATCGAGCGCACCTTCGAGCTCCTCAGCGCGGTCGCGACGGCTCTCGAGCGAGGCCGTGACCTCCTCGAGCTGCTCGTCGATCTGCTCCAGGCGCGAGGCGTACATGTTGTCCTCGACCTCGGCGTTGCTCAGCGAGTCCTTCACCTTGGCAAGCTCGAGCGCGGCGTTATCGGCCGCACGCTGCACATCGCGCTGCTCGCGCGTAAGCTGCGAAATCTGATTGTCGAGCGCAACGCGACGCTCGTGGAGCTGGGCGGCGGCAGGAGCAGCGGCGTCAACGTCGTCCTGGGCCTGCATGTGCGCACCGGTAACTTCCTCAAGCTGGGCACGCGCATCCTCGAGCTCCTCGACCACGCGACGACGCTGATGTTCGGAGCTCGAAATCTGGCCGCGCATGTCGGACAGGCGCGACACCATGTTGTGGCCTTTTTCCTCGAGCAGGCGCATATCGGAGTTAATGCGGCCGACCACGTCTTGCATATGGCGGCGCTGCTCGCCCAGATCGCCCACAAAAAGGCCCTTTTCCTCGAGCATGACCTGGAGCTTCTCGAGCTCGCGCTCCTTTTCGCCCAGGCGGTACTGCGCAAGCTCAAGCTCGGCAGCGCCCTCCTTGGAGCGGCTCTCCAGGTCGTTCCACTGCGACTGCAGCGAACGGAGCTCGTCGACGGCCAGCATCTGCGTAAGCTCGTTCGCACGCGAGGACAGCTCTTTGTACTTGCGCGCGCGATCGACCTGACGCTCCAGCGGCCGCAGCTGGCGGGCGATCTCCTTATTGATGTCGCGGGCACGGGTCAGGTGCTCGTCCATCGATTTAATCTTTTTGAGCGCACGCTCCTTGCGGCGCTTATGCTTGGAGATGCCGGCAGCCTCCTCGATCAGGGCGCGGCGCTCCTCGGGGCGGCTCTGCAAAATGGCGTCGAGCTTGCCCTGGCTGATGATGGAATGCGTATCCTTGCCCAGGCCCGAATCGTGCAGGATGTCCTGAATGTCCATCAGGCGGCACGGGCTCGAGTTGATGAGGTACTCGCTTTCGCCCGAGCGGTACATGCGACGGGTAATAGCGACCTCGTCAAAGTCGACGGGCAGCATATGGTCCGAGTTATCGAGCACCAGCGTGACCTCGGCGACACCCACCGGCTTGCGCGCCGACGAGCCCGAGAAGATGACATCCTCCATGGCCTGGCCGCGCAGCTGCTTGGCACTCTGCTCGCCCAGGACCCACAGAATCGAGTCGGAGATGTTCGATTTTCCCGAGCCGTTGGGACCGACGATGACGGTCAGGCCCGGCTCAAACGTCATATGGGCGCGGTCGGCAAACGACTTGAACCCTTTGAGCGTGAGGGACTTGAGATACACGGTTCCTCGCTTACACGTGCTTCTTGTTCAGAATCACGCCGTTGGTGGTGTAACCCATGCGGTCGAGCGCTTCGAGCGCGGCGGCTCCCTCGGCTTCCTTCTTTGAGGAGCCGGAGCCGCGACCCTGGCGAATACCATCGATCAACACCACGGCGGTAAAGGTGGGCGCATGCGCCGGGCCCTCGGAGCCAACGAGCTTATACGCTGGGGGCTCGTGACCGTCGGCCTGCACGCACTCCTGCAAAAACGACTTGGGGTTCGCAGGATGCTCGGCACGCTCGGAAGCCAAATGCGGCTTAAGCGTACGGTGAATGAACTCCGCCGCCGCATCCCAGCCGGCATCCAGGTACAGCGCACCCACGAGCGACTCATAGACGTTCTCGAGGGCCGAATGCAGGCCGCGCGCACCAGTACCGGTCTCAGAGGCACCAAAGATGATGATGTCGTCGATGCCCAGCTCGTGAGAAACCTCGGACAGCGTAGCACCCGAGACAAGCGACACCTTCAGGCGCGTGAGCTTGCCCTCGTCAAACTCCGGATAGGACTCAAACAGGGAGCGTGCGACCACAGCGCCCAAAATGGAATCGCCCAAGAACTCAAGGCGCTCATAGCTGGCAGAAACCGGCTGTCCCTCGACTGCCGAGGGATGCGTAAGGGCCGCGCGCAGCAGCACCTTATTGTTGAACTCGTGGCCCAGGATTTCCTGGGCGCGCGTAAGTCGGTCGGATAAAGCCAAGACTTAGGCCTCCTTGGCAGCTTCGATAGCGTCGACGGCGTCGGCGACAGAGTTGAGCGAGAGCAGGGTCTCGTCATCGATCTCGAGGTTGAACTCGTCCTCGATAGCCGTAACCAGCTGCAGGCGCTCGAGCGAGTTGGCATCGAGGTCGTCAAAGGTGGTCTCCTCGCTAATTTCGGCAACATCGACGCCCAGAACGTCAGCAGCGACCTCGGCGATCTTGTCGAAGATTTCGGAGCGGTCCATAGCGCTTCCTCTCATAGTGCATGAATACCAAAAGAATGGTACCGCCCGGGCGGTACCAAGACACGGTTCTGATTCTACCCCACGGCGTGCACCGCGAAGCACATAACAGCGCTCTAACTCGCTCTTATAAAACGATACCATCCATAGAGTTGGCGACATTCTCGACCAGCCCGGCGCGCACGGCTTCGGCCGCCGCGAGCGTACCGTTTTTGACAGCCTCGACTGAGGTGGCACCATGGCCGATCAGGACCACGCCGCGCAGGCCCAGAAGAATCGCGCCGCCCTTGGCGTCGCCAGAGAGCTTGGCCTTGATCTCGCGCATCTGCTTTTTAATGAGCAGCGCGGCGATCTTGGTGCCGAGCGAGGCCATAAAGGCGCCCTTGAGCTCCTGCAGCAAAAACTTGGCAGCGCCCTCGGTGGCCTTGAGCGCAATATTGCCCGACATGCCATCGGCAACGATGACATCGAAGTTACCTGAGGTGAGGTCGGTGCCCTCGCAGTTACCAACAAAGCCGGGAACGGCGGCCTTCATAGCAGGGAAACAGGCCTTGGTAAAGTTGGAGCCCTTCTCGTCCTCGGTGCCGTTGGCGAGCAGGCCCACGTGAGGATGCTCGATGCCCAGGACGACGCGGGCATAGGCGCTGCCCATCTGGGCAAAACGCACCATATCGTCAACCTCGACATCGGGGTTGGCACCCATGTCGCACAGCACCGTCAGACCGCCGGCACGATTGGGCAGCGCATTGGTCAGACAGGGGCGCACCGGCTGCTTCTTGCCTTCGGCCTGATACCTAAACGGCGTCACATAGGCGGTGGCGGCAGCGGTCATGGCGCCGGTGGAGCCGGCGGAGAAGAACGCGTCCGCATTTCCCTTCTTGATGGCGCGGCACGACAGCACGATCGACGACTTGCGTTTGGTCATCACGGCGCGAATGGGATCGTCATCCATGGCGATAACGTCGGGTGCCTCAAGGGCCTCAACACGTGCATGGGAAGCGGCAAAGGGATTGACGATTTCGGCGGGGCCAGCTGCCAAGACCTCGATATCGGGATCGGCGGCAAGTGCAGCCTCGATACCATCGAGAACAACCTGAGGTTTCTCGTCTCCGCCCACAACGTCTACACAAACGCGAACGTTACTCATAAACATACTCCTTATACAAAAATGGCCGACTCATTGAGCCGGCCATTGTGGTTCCATTTGGAACGGCATCGCATCCAGAGTATACCGTTACTCGGTAACGATAACCTCGCGGTCCTTGTAGAAACCGCAGCTGGGGCACACATGGTGCGGAAGCTTGACAGCGCCGCAACGGGGGCACGTGGACTGAGCCGCAGCCGTAATCTTCATGTTGGCGGAACGACGGGTGTGAGTGCGGATACGACCCTGCTTTTGTTTAGGTACGGGCATAGTGACCTTCCTTATGAACTATCCAGTGTGGCGATTACGCGCAAGTAGCGATACTACCACAGTTTTACTCATCGAGCTTGAGATTCTTCAATGCTGCAAATGGATTTTCCGTGGCAGCGGCCCATTCCGCCTCTGCCTGGGCGGCGCAATCGCATTGCTCGACGTTGAGATTGCAACCGCATGTGGGGCACAGACCACGGCAATCGGGCTTGCAGAGCACCACAAACGGCGTGTCCATAACGACCGCGTCATTGATGGGCTCGCCCAGATCGACGAGACGGTCCTCACCCAGGAGCTCGTAGCCGTCCTCGTAGGCCTCGGGATCCTCGGGCTCCTCAAAGAGGTAGAACTCCTCGATTTCGCCGGCGATATCAAACGAGGCAGGCTCCAGGCAACGGTCGCACTCGCCGGTGGCGTGCGCGCGGACCATGCCCGTGAGCAAGACACCGGTACCGGCATTGGTAAAGACAACATCGTAGTCGATGCCGTCCTGAAGCTGGTACTCCTTCTCGCCCACCGTGTAGGTGGCGACATCGACCTTACCGGTCAGCGGATACGAATCTCCAGGAAACTCGAGCTGCTCGGAAAGATCGACGGTAACGCTCGGGAACTCAGCCATTACCACTGACCATTCTGTTGGGCGGCACCCTCGTTGAGCTGCTGACGGCAACGGGTAACGGTGCCGGTCAGGCTCTTGAGGTTCTCCTCCAGGTGCGTAAAGACCTGCTCTGCATAGTCCTCGGCAGCATAACGCGTCTCGCGCTCGTACTGCTGGGCACGATCGCGGATGTCGTCGGCCTGCTGCTGCGCAAGGCGGACGATTTCCTGCTCACCGGCAATGGTGAGGGCCTGCTGCTGAGCGTCAGCGATGATGGAATCGGCCTGGGCGGCGGCGGAAGCCATGAGCTCCTCGCGCTCCTTAAGGATACGGCGGGACTTCTGCCACTCCTCGGGATAGCTCATGCGGATCTCGTCGAGGATGTTGAAGAACACGTCGGCGTCGATGACCTTGAACTGAGCGTTCTTGCCGAAAGGCGGCTTGGCTTCCTCGATCAGCCCTTCGAGCTCATCGACCAAGCTGACGATCCTATCGCCAGGAAAATTCTCGCCCGGCATCCGGTCTCCTTTCATAGGTAACATATCATCGTGCTAGTTTACCACATGCCACCAGGCAA
Organism: Collinsella sp. BG-O-102; assembly: GCF_023656745.1. Taxonomy (GTDB): domain Bacteria; phylum Actinomycetota; class Coriobacteriia; order Coriobacteriales; family Coriobacteriaceae; genus Collinsella. The sequence goes on along the minus strand of NZ_JAMOKO010000005.1, from coordinate 21,442 downwards.
TAAGAAACGTCACGAAAAGCGATGTTTGAGCGATTCGACCACGTTGGGCGGGACAAACGTCGATACGTCACTACCGAGCGAGGCGATCTGGCGAACAACCGAGCTCGAGATATAGCCGTACTGCGGCGCGCTCATGACAAAGATGGACTCCAGCTCGTTATCCAAGCGATAGTTGAGGTCGGCCTGCTGCAGCTCGTACTCAAAGTCGGTCATGGCGCGCAGGCCCTTGACCACGGCCCCCGCCCCCTGCTCGCGAGCGAAGTCGACCAAGAGGCCGGTAAAGGGCAGGACCTCGACGCCGTCGATATCACCAAGCGCCTCGCGGGCCAGCGCCACGCGCTCATCGAGCGTAAACGTGGTGCCCACACCGTTTTTACCCTGCGACTCGGCAACAGCGACGATCACGCTGGGAAAGATGCGGCGGGCGCGGCGGATCACATCGATATGGCCAAACGTGATGGGATCAAAGGTGCCCGGGACGATCACGCGGTTGATGGTGTCATTCATGGGCGTCCTCCTGAAACGTCGTGGCATCGTTGTTCTCGGCATTTGCGCCGGCGCTGACGCCTTCACCATCGTTATCGTCGACCCAACGAAGCAGGTCGACCGAGGTAATGCCGTAGCGTTTCTCACGTACAGTCTCAAAGCCTGCCGGATGCGCGCCCGCATCGGCGGCGGCATGCTCAAACAGGGCGTAAGCGCCAGACGCAAGCAGACCCTGCTGGGCCAGATTCTGCAGCAGTTCCTCGACCGGCTCGGCACCAAAAGCATAGGGCGGGTCGAGCAGGACCAGATCAAAGGGGCCGCCCGGTACACGACCGCGCGAGGCACTCGCCAGCATGTCGCCCGTGACCACGCGCCAACGCGCACGGTCACGGCAGAGCGACTCGATATTCTTGGTAATGAGCCGCGCGGCGTTGCGATCGATCTCAAACGTCGTGAGCGAGCGGGCCCCACGAGAGAGTATCTCTAACCCTAAGGCACCGGAGCCGCCAAAAGCGTCCAGCACACGAACCTCGTCCAAATCGAAATCGAATGCCGACATGACCATAGAAGCGCACGCCTCGCGCACGCGATCAGTCGTGGGGCGGGTGACATCGCGACCACGGGGCTCCTCGATCTTACGACCGCGCCATTCGCCGCCGATGATTCTCATCCTCCGCTGACCTCCTTAAAGATATGTCGATAACGCATGGCGACCACGTCGCGCAAGGGACGCGTCGCCACAGAGTCAAGGTTGCAAGCATACCGCAAGAGCTCGACCGCGTCCAAATGGGCCCATTCAATCAGTTCCTCGTCGGCATCCAGGTCGACAAAGCGCAGGGTCACACCACCATGCTGACGGTACCCCAGGATTTCGCCTTCATGGCGCAGGCGCAGGTCCATCTGGGCGAGCGTAAAACCGTCCGAGGTCTTTTCGAGCGACTGGAGACGGTCTTGCGCCGCCGACGCGCCGCCGTTGCCCTTGGAGTGCGTCATGACCAGGCAGGTGCCCGACACGCTGCCGCGGCCCACGCGGCCGCGCAGCTGGTGTAGAGCCGCCAAGCCAAAGCGCTCACCGTTCTCGATGACCATGACCGTGGCGTTGGGCACGTCGACGCCCACCTCGACCACCGTAGTCGAGACGAGCACATCGATCTCGCCACGCTTGAAGGCATCGATAACCTGGTCCTTCTCCCCCGCTGGCATGCGGCCGTGAAGGCGCTCGATGGCAAGCCCCGGCAACGCCAGGCGCAGGCGGTCGAGCTCGGTTGCCGTATCGTGCAGCGGCACGGGGACGGTTGCGCGGCCCTCATCGTCGCGGGCAATACCGGGCACGTCTTCCAGTTCATCGGCCGAGTCGCTCGGCTCCACAAGCGGGCAAATCACGTAGGCCTGCTGACCCTTTTCGTGTGCCTCGCGGATGGCGCCATAGGCGAGGTCGCGGCTCGACTCGGTGAGAACACGCGTCGTCACGCCAGCGCCAGGGACTGGCCGATGGCGGATGATACTCGTGTCCAGATCGCCGTAGACCGAAAGCGCCAGCGTACGCGGGATGGGCGTTGCCGTCATAACGAGCAGATCGGCACCGGGGCCCTTCGCGCGTAGGGCGTTGCGCTGGCCCACACCAAAGCGGTGCTGTTCATCGATGACCACGAGGGACAGTTGCTTGAACGCAACGTTATCCGAAAGCACCGCGTGGGTGCCAAAGAGCACGTCGAGCTCGCCCGATTTCAGCTGCGCATGGATCTGCTCACGCTCAGCCGCCGGCGTGGCCCCCGTCAGAAGCGCCCAGGACATGCCGGCCTGCGAGAGCAGAGGGCCGGTCTTATCGGCATATTGGCGCGCCAGCACGCCCGTGGGCGCCATAACGCAGGCCTGCGTGCCGCTATCGGCAGCCACAGCCAGCGCGCAGGCGGCAACGGCGGTCTTACCGGTACCGACATCGCCCAGCAGCAGACGGTTCATCACGCGCACGCCATCGCACATGTCATGCAGGATGTCTTGGAATGCGGCCTCCTGCTCGTCGCTCAGCGAAAACGGCAGGGCTTGCTTGAGCGCGGCCAGGTGCTCGCCCGCGGTGTGAGCATAGGGCACCACATCGACCAGGCCGCCGTCGTTGCGCAAACGCAGCGCCAACTGAAGGCAGAGGCACTCCTCATAGGCAAGGCGACGACGCGCGATATCGCGCTCGGCCATGCTCGATGGAAAGTGAATTGAGCGCAGCGCGCGGGCATTGCTCATCAGGCGGCGCTTGACGCGCAAGCGTGCGGGAATCGGGTCGAAGGGATTGCCGACGACCTCGAGTGCGCCGCTTACGATGCGGCGCATCCACGCCTGGCTCACGCCATCACTCACGTAATGGACCGGCAGGATGGTGCCTGCGGCGCGCCCGTCCTCGAGCTTTTCAAAGTGCGGCGAGGCCATCTGCTTAAAACCGTAGGCAAACTCGACCTTGCCCATCACGGCTAGGCGGTCGCCCTGCTTAAGCTGCTGGGCAATCCAGGGCTGGCGGAAAAAGGCGACCTGCAGCACGCCCGTCTCGTCAACAAGTGAGACCTCAGTCACCTGCATGCGCGGACGCGGCTGCTTTTGGACGATACGGTCGACCGTGGCGATGATGGTGCACACGGTACCGATGGGCGCCATCTCAATGGACCACGAACGGGTAAAGTCGAGGTATCGATGAGGGATATGGAGAAGGAGGTCCCCCACCGTCCGAATTCCCAGACGGCGAAGGGCCTCCTCACGTTTACCCGAAACATATTTGAGTCGCGCGATATCCTCGTCGAGCGCATTGCTCTGGGCAAAGCGCTCCGAGACGCGCGGCACGGAGCACAGCTCGGACATGGGCAGAGCCTACTCGATCGAGAAAATCACGGGATAGAGCGGCTGCTCGCCACGATGGGCGTCGATCTCCAGATCGGGCTGAGCCTCCTCGATAGCGTCGACGATCTCCTGGAAGGCCTCATCGGACAGCTCCTCGCCGGCCAGAATCGTCAGCGCGTCGCCCTCCTCTTCCTCCTGCATGCGGTTGATGCAGTCGAGCGTGACCTGCTTCACGTCGGAGCCGACCACGTCGATGGAGCCGGCGATGATACCCATGACGTCACCGGAGTGAATCGGAGAGCCGTCAGAAGCGCTGGAATCGCGCACGGCGCGGGTGACCTCGCCATCGCGGACCTCGCTGATGGCGTCGACCATGGCGGCGACGGCGTCCTCGAGCTCGGAATCGGGCAGGACCGCGAACAGCGCGGAGAAGGCCTGCGGAACGGTCTTGGTGGGAACGACGGCGACCTTCTTGTCGGTGCAGGCAGAGGCTGCGGCCTCGGCAGCCATGCGGATGTTGCCGTTATTGGGCAGGATGATAACCGAGGTCGCGTTGACCTGGTCAACGGCGCCCAGCAGGTCTGCAGTCGAGGGGTTCATGGTCTGGCCACCCGACACGATCACATCGACGCCGAGGGACTTAAGGATGTCGGCCTCGCCGGAACCGGCGGCAACGGCGACAAAGCCCAGGGCCTTCGCGGGCTCGGCGGCCTTCTCCTGGTCCTCGTGAATCTTGGCGGTACGGTCGTGGGCCTCCATCTCCATGTTGTGGATAAAGACCTCATAGATCTGACCGAGCTGCAGCATGTGCTCGAGCACCAGGTTGGGGGTGTTGGAGTGCACATGGATCTTGTAGTCGGGATAGGCGCCCACGAGTAGCTCGCAGTCGCCCATGGAACCCAGGAACTTAAGGCACTCGTCCTCGTCAAACGGGGCGTCGGCCTTAAACAGGAACTCGTTGCAGTAGCGGAACTCCGAGCCCTCCCAATCGTCGTTGGCCTCGATCTCAACGCGACCAAGGGCCGCGTCGCGGGCAGAGCCAGCGGAATCAAACGTGGCGGAGAAATCCTCGACAACGGTGCTGCGGCCAAGTGCTGCAGCCACAAAGTTCTCCAGGAAGATGGCAAAGCCAAAGGCGCCGGAGTCGACCACGCCGTTCTCCTTCAGAACGGGCAGCAGGTCGGGCGTGCGGGCGACGGACTGGTACGCCTCGACGACGATAGCATCGAGCGCATCCTCGGCCGAGAACTTCTTCTTCTCGCACTCATCGGCCTTGGTCGAGACATCGCGCAGGACCGTGAGGATCGTGCCCTCGATGGGCTTGCGGACAGCCTGGAAGGCAACCTTGACGGCACGACGGAAGGCGAAGGCAATGTTGGCGGACGTAATAGGCTCGTCGGCAGAGACAAGACCCTCGGCCACGCCGCGCAGAATCTGCGAGGTGATGACTCCGGAGTTACCGCGGGCACCCATCAGGGAGCCGTGGGTGATGGCGCCGGCGATGGCCTCCATATCGGCATCGGCGGGAAGGGCGGAAAGCTCCTTGGTCACCGAGGCGAGCGTGAGCGACATGTTGGTGCCGGTGTCGCCGTCGGGTACGGGGAAGACGTTGAGCTTGTTGATCTCCTCGGCCTTGTCGGAAACGGCAGCCGCAGCGATCGGAAAACAGGTGCGAATGGTCTTTGCAATCATGGGTATTTGAATCTCCGTTTTCGGATGCTAGTTCAGACGGCTCTTGAGCGCGTCGATATGGATGCCGATCTTAAGGCTGGCGGGATCGATCTGGGCGATCTCCTGCAGGGTAAAGGCAACGGAGCTCGAAAGATTGTGGCAGACGGACTTCATGTTGACGCCGTTCTCGAGCACGACGTGAAGATCGACCGTAAGGCCGTTCTCGTCGGCGGAGACAAGCACGCCCTTGCGGAGGCGCTGACCGGCAAGCAGGCGCACGCTCTCGGCGCCCTGGAGCTGCTCAGCCATACCGACAACGCCATAGCACGTCATCGCGGCATAACCGGCAATATCGGCAATAACGTCGTTCGAGACGCTCAGGCTGCCGTTAATGGTCTCAGACACAAGAATCTCCTTTTCTTGGTGCTCGCGGCACCATGTCGTGGGAGCAATCATTGCAATATTCTACAACGACCGCGGCATGTTGAGGTGGCGGGCCTCGGGATTACATCCTCGACACGAAATGTTGATATGGTAACGTTCGCGAACGGCGATCGCGGCATGAAAAAACCCGCCGCATAAGCGACGGGTTTTACAACCTGGCTCCCCGGGTAGGACTCGAACCTACAACAGCGCGGTTAACAGCCGCGTGCTCTACCATTGAGCTACCGAGGAATTTAAAGCCCAACGGAAAGGGCTGGAAAATTCTGGCTCCCCGGGTAGGACTCGAACCTACAACAGCGCGGTTAACAGCCGCGTGCTCTACCATTGAGCTACCGAGGAATAGGTGCGTGCTCTCAAGCAACGAAGTTTATTATACGGACGAATCAGCTCAGGGCAAGAACTTTTTTAAGAAATTTTCCGACCCAGTCATTGGGGACGTTCTTAAACGACCAGTCATTCAAGAACGTCCCCAACGACTACATAAAAGCGCCCTCAAGCGGATGTGCTTGAGGGCGCCTCTTGCTTGACTAGCTTTCGATATAGTCCTTGAGCTTGCTGCTGCGGCTCGGGTGACGAAGCTTGGCCAGGGTCTTGGACTCGATCTGGCGGATGCGCTCGCGCGTGACGCCAAACTCGCGGCCGACTTCCTCGAGCGTACGGGGATGTCCGTCGACAAGGCCAAAGCGCAGCTCGATAACCTTGCGCTCACGATCGGCAAGCGAATCGAGCACTTGGGTGAGCTGCTCCTGCAGCATGGAGAAGCTGGCCGCATCGGGCGGAACGATGGCCTGGGAGTCCTCGATGAAGTCGCCCAGCTGAGAATCCTCTTCCTCGCCGATGGGGGTCTCGAGCGACACGGGCTCCTGCGAGATCTTCTGGATCTCGCGGACGCGGTCGGCGCTCATGTCCATCTCGGCACCGATCTCCTCGGGGGTCGGGTCGCGGCCCAGGTCCTGAAGGAGCTGGCGCTGCACGCGGACGAGTTTGTTGATGGTCTCGACCATGTGCACGGGAATACGGATGGTACGGGCCTGGTCGGCGATAGCGCGCGTGATGGCCTGACGGATCCACCACGTGGCGTACGTGGAGAACTTAAAGCCCTTCTGGTAGTCGAACTTCTCGACGGCGCGGATCAGACCGAGGTTGCCCTCCTGGATCAGGTCCAGGAACAGCATGCCGCGACCGACATAGCGCTTGGCGATGGAGACGACCAGACGCAGGTTTGCGCTGATGAGCGCCTGCTTGGCTTCGAGGCCCACGTTCTCAATGCGCGTAAGGCGACGCATCTCGGCACGCGTGAGTTCGAGCTCACCAGCATCGGCAGCCTCGAGCTTCTCGGTGGCCTCAAGACCGGCCTCGATCTTCATGGCCAGATCAACCTCTTCGGAGGCGGTCAGCAGGTCGACCTTGCCGATCTCCTTGAGGTACATACGGACCGGGTCGCCGGTCAGCATCACCGTGGAGGCATCGATGCCACGCACGCGCGAGCGTGAACGAGACGTGCGCACGGTGCGCTTCTTCTTGCTCTTGGAAGAACCCATCTCGGCGTCGGCCTGACGGGCCATCTTGAGCTCGTGATCGTCGAGCGAGCCGGAATCGTGCTCGTCGTCGTCATCGAAATCGTCGGTATCGGTATCGTTATCGTCATCGTCGACGTCCATGGGGGCGTCGTCGTTACCGCTCGCGGAGATAATCTGGATGCCGCTGTTGCGCAGCGCGGAATACACCGCGGTGAGCTGCTCGTCAGAAACATCGATATCCTTCAGGGCGACCTGAATCTCGTCCTCGGTTACCGAAGTCCTGTTTGAGCCGTTGCCCATGAGCTTTGCAACGTAGGATTCCAGCCCAGTACCCGTGCTCTCAGTCTTTTTTGGCACAGATTCTCCCTTCATAGTCCACAGGACTCAATACTTTAGCACACACATTGACGTCTATACCCAAAAAGAGAACTGGATATAGGCGAGAATACGCTGGTTGACCACAACATCTAGGCTTGTTCGGTGCCTGCGGCCTCCAGGCCGATCAAACGGAAGGGGTCCGCCACGCCGCCGATCGACTTTTGCAGTTCGCGTTGACGCTGCGAATCCTGCGCGGCCTGAACGGTCAGCGCGCGACGGGCCTCATCATCGAGCGAACGGTCCTGGCGCAGCTTGGCCTGTGCGGCACGCATGCGGCGTTTGATGGTGTAGAGCTCGAGCGTATCGAGCATAAACACGATGTTCGTCTCGGTGGGGTGCTTGCTCGTCGCCGAGATGCGCCCGGCACTCACAAGCGTTGCCGCCTCGGGACACACCGAGCGTGCCGCATCCATGCAGGCTGCAGGATCGGTTCCCGGCGGCGTTGCCAGAACGGCCCATGCGATGGACTCGTGACGTGGGTCAACCCACTCGATGGAGCAGATGCGGTCGGCATACGTGCGGAACAGGTCGGGGTAGCTCGTGAGCATCGTCAACAGCTCGCGCTCCCCTGCCAAGGACTTGCGCTCTAGATCGGTCAAAACCATCGGCGCCGCCGCAGCCGGTGCGTTCGAACCATCAGGCACAGGCACAGCGCCCATACCATCAGGCACATCGATCGGCGGCAGATCATCGACGACCTCTACGGGCGCGGCACCGTAGGCATCGAGCGGGACATAGTCGTACGGCTCTTCTTCGACCGGCGCGGACACCGGCGGCGTCGCGCCCGACGCCCAAGCACCGCGACCGGCATCGCGAGAGCCCGACGCCCGACCGCCCGCGCTACCGGACCGCTCAGCCTGTGCCCGCTGGCGCTCATAGTTCTGCTCACGACGTCGTTCCGCATCTTCGCGCTTGGCGACATCGCGAAACACACGACCCGAGCTCGCACGCACGGTCTCCAGATCCAAACCCAGCAGATCGGCAATCTGGATAAAGTACGTATCGATCATATAGCTGTCGTGCAGCGGATAGATAAGCGTCAGCGCATCCTCCAGCGCCTTGGCACGACCGCCCGGCGTGGTGATGTCGCTCGACTCCTGCAGCGAACGGTAAACAAAATCCATAAGCGGCTCGGCCGCGTCGATGCGCTCCTGCAGCTCCTGGCCGCCGTGCGCCGTGATGAACTCCATGGGATCGTTGCCGTCGGGCAGCACCACGCAGCGCAGGTCCATCGAATCCTGCTCGATAAACTGAATCGCGCGGCGCGCGGCCTTTTGACCGGCAGCGTCGCCATCGAACATATACACAATGCGCTTGGCAAAGCGAGTGAGCGTCTTGACGTGATGCTCCGTGAGCGCAGTGCCCAGCGTGGCGACAACGTTTTTAATCCCCACCTCCCAACAGGCGATGCAGTCGGTATAGCCCTCCACCACGATGGCGGTATCCTGCGCGACGATAAACTCCTTGGCCCAATTAAAGCCGTAGAGGTTTCGCTTTTTATGAAATACGCTCGTCTCGGCGGTATTGAGGTACTTAGGCTGGCCGTCACCCATGATGCGACCGCCAAAGGCAATGTTGTGACCCTGCTCGTCAAAGATGGGGAACATCACGCGGTCGTAGAAGCGGTCGGCGAGCTGCCCGCGCCCGCGGCTCACGGCCACGTTGGCGTCGATCATCTCCTGCGGGGTAAAACCCGCCTGGGACAGGTGCAACACCAGCGCGTTGCGGCCCGGCGCAAAGCCCAGGCAGTAGCGGCGGCAGACGTCGCCACCCATGCCGCGGCTGGCAAAGTACTCACGCGGACGGCCGTCCTTACCACGCATAAGCATGGTGTGGTAGAACTGAGCAGTCTCGGCGCACAGATCGTAGATTCTCGCACGCTTAGTACCGCGCTCGCGGCGATCTCCGGTGTCATGCAGCTCAATACCCGCGCGGTCGGCCAAATAACGGATTGACTCGGGAAAGCTCAGGTTCTCGCGCTTCATGATATAAGTGAAGACGTCGCCACCCTCGCCGCAGCCAAAGCAATGCCACACCTGCGTGGCGGGAATAATGTGGAAGGACGGCGTCTTTTCGCCATGAAAGGGGCAGCAGCCCCAAAACTCATGGCCGCGAGGCTTGAGCTCAACCGTTTCCTGCACGATGGCGACTAAATCGGACGCAGCGCGTACCTGGTCTTTTTCTTCATCGCTAATCACGGATGCTCACCCCCTGCTCACCCAAGTTGTGACGAATATCTTCGATATTACCCTCGACGGTCGCGATCAACTCATCCAGCGAATCGAACACGCGCGACGGGCGCAGCCAGCGCGTAAACGCCAGCGAAACGGAGGCGCCGTACAGGTCGCCCGTATAACCAATTAAATTAGCCTCGAGATGCGCAGATGCCGCATCGTCGGCATACGTCGGCGGCAGTCCGACGTTCACGGCAGCGGGCCACGCGGTGTCATCGACCAGCACCAGACCCTCATACACGCCATCGGCTGGCACCTGAATGCCGTCGGGAACCTGCAAGTTTGCCGTGGGAAAGCCCATGCCAGAACCCTCGTGACGGCCGCGAATAACACCGCCACGCACCACATACGGACGGCCGAGTAACCCAGCAGCCAGCTCCACATGGCCCTGTCCGAGCTCATGACGGATACGGGTGGCGCAAATGGCCTCACCGCCCTCGCAAAGCAGGTCGTGACCGTACACGTCAACGCCGTGCTCGGAACCCCAGGCGCGCATCTCGGCAACACCAGAAGCACCGCCACGACCCAGCCTAAAGTCACTGCCAACGCGAATCGATCGAATGTCGACCAGACGCGACACCAGCAAGAGAAAATCAACATGGTCAAGCGCCGCAACCTCAGGCGTAAAGGGAACGGCCACCACCGCATCGACCCCGGTCTGAGCCAAGGCGTGCAGACGGTCGGCCGTCGTCATCAATTTTTGAGCGGGCGAAGGGCTCACCACAACATCCGGGTCGGGATCGAAGGTAACCACGACCGCCTTACAGCCATGGGCACGGGCATCACGGACAAGCGCCGCAATGAGCTCCTGGTGTCCAAGGTGAACGCCGTCGAACACGCCGATGGCAATCGATGCGGCACCCAAGTGCTCGCACTCATCAAACGCATCAGCAGCAACGATGCGGGCCTCTTCCGACTCGCCGGCGAAAAAGATACGCGCGAGCTCGCGAGCGGCCAGCATCATCGAACACCGCCGATGGCCTGCGGAAACACGTGCTCCATGACAAAGCGGCCACCCTCAATGCGGGCGAGCGCCTTGAGCCCCCCATCGAGCACCAACGCAAACGGCGCCTTCGAGGCATCGAAATCGGCAAGCGCACGCTCAACGGGAATGCGTCGGCCGCAGAGCAGGTCGTCGGCAAGATTGCCCGGCAAGTCAACACGCGTGGCGCCCAGGGCTGCAATGGGATCCAGGGCAAAGCCAGCGGCGGACTCGGGAGAAAGCTCCTCCACCGCATGACAGGCGCCAATGGAAACAACACCGGATGCGGTGCGACGAAGCGCGGAAATATGCGCGGCGCTATCACAAGCACGGCCCAGGTCGCGAGCGAGCGCACGGATATAGGTGCCCTTGCTCACCGAGAACGCCACCGTCCACACACATGTATCACCTTCGCCACCCACGGCGATCAGGTCGGCGGCATAGACCTCGACGGGGCGCGGAGGTAGGTCCACCGCATTACCCGCGCGAGCAGACTTGTAGGCGCGAACGCCATTGACCGAGATAGCCGAAAACGCCGGCGGCACCTGCATCTGCGGACCAAGCATGGCAGCCAAGCGCTCACTGGCATAGGCAGAATCGCGGAGCTCGTTGGCAACAGCTACCGTGCGGACCGCCTCGCCCTCCGCATCATCGGTATTCGTCTCGGCGCCAAACGAGATGTCGGCGACGTAGCTTTTGGTATCGAGGGTTAGCATGCCCAGCAGACGGGTGGCCTGGCCCACGCCCACCACCATGACGCCGGATGCCATGGGGTCGAGCGTACCGGCATGGCCGACGCGCCGCTCATGGAGGGCGCGTCGGCATTGCGAGACCACATCGTGGGACGTGCAGCCCACCGGCTTATCGACGGCGAGCAGCATATTCAATTGAGAAGGCGTTCGACGAGCCATGTACCATCCAATTAGTTAGAGCTCGACGGTCACCGAAGCGGGATCCTCCCCCACCAGCTCGGCCAGCATGGGAAGTGCCACGGCGAGCGTCTCGCGAATTGTTCCGTTGTTGGAGAAACCGGCGGCGGCATGATGCCCGCCACCGCCAAAGTTGGCAGCAATCTCGGACACATCGAGGTCGCCCTTGGAGCGCAGGTTGCCACGCACCTTGGTATCGCCCTCAATGCCCTTTAAGAACATGCAGACCTCGACGCCCATCACCGAACGCACCACGTCAACCAGGCCGTCGCACTCATCCGAGGTGACACCGCAAGCCTCAAGGTCACTCTGGTACGCATAGCTATACGCGACGCGCCCGTGGGCCACCGTCTTAATGCGACCCATAACGATGGACTTGAGGTGCAAAAACTCAACGCGCATGCTCTGGTAGACCTCGAGCGCAACGCGCGCCGGATCGGCACCGTGCGCCACCAGGCGCGAGGCTGCATGGAACGCGGCCGCATCGGCGTTTTGGTACTGAAAACGGCCGGTATCGGTAACCAAGCCGCACAGCAGGCAGGTCGCAACGCCATCACGTGCGACAATGCCGCAATTGTCCAAGAAGCGGTCGATGATCATGGCACAGGCCGCGGCATCGACGCGCCTCAGGCTCAGCTCGGCAAACTCCTCGCGCGCCGGATGATGATCGAAGCACACCACATGCTTGGAGCGACGAAGCACCTCGGCGGAATTATTGAGGCGCTCGACGACCGGTACGTCCACCGAGATGAACAGGTCCGGATTGCCGGCGTACGCAGATGCCGGCACCAGGCGATCGGAGCCTTCCATAAAGCGGTAAATGCGAGGAACCGGGTCATCGTCTGCCAGCAGCAGCGCAATGTCCTTGTTGGGGAAAAACTTCATGAGCGAAAGGCCCAGACCCAATACGGAGCCCAAGGCATCGCCATCGGGAGAAGTATGTCCCGAAATCGCAATGGAGGACGCACCCTCGATGAGCTCGAGGATGCGTCGCTGAATATCTGCAGACTCGCACGAGGCGAGGTCGGCGGAATTAGTCATCTAAAGCTGCCTCCTGGGCGGCATCCGCTATCGGATAGCCGTCCTCGTCCTTTTCGATCGCAAGCGTGGCGGGAACGTTTTCCAGCGCACGCGTGATGCGCTCGGCCTCATCGGTCGAGCGATCGATGCGAAAATCGAGCTCGGGCGTGACACGCCAATCGAGCGAGCGAGCCAACAGGCTGCGAATACGGCCCTTGGCGATTGCGAGCGCCTCCATGACCTCGTCGTAGCGGCTCGCATCGCACGACACGTACACGCGCGCGAAGGAACGGTCCACCGCGACCTCGACCGCGGTCAAAGTAACCAGGTCGAGACGCGGATCGGAAACCTCAAAGAGCAGGATATAACCGAGCTTCTCGCGAAGCTGCTCGCCCAGACGGCGGGTTGCCTGCGTTTGCTTCATAGCGCTACCCCCTACTCGGTACGGGCAACCTGGTCGATGCGGTAACCCTCGATCTGGTCGCCGGGCTTGATGTCCTGGAAGTTCTCCAGGCCAATGCCGCCCTCGGAACCGCTCTTGAGGCTCTTGGCCTCGTCCTTGTAGTGGCGCATCGAGGCGATCTTGCCGTTGAAGACCACGATACCGTCGCGCACCAGACGCACGGAATCGGTCGCGGCGATCTCGCCCTCTTCGACGCGGACACCGGCGGCGATACCGACTTTGGGCACCTTGAAGGTGTCCAGGACGGTCGCGGTACCCGTGGCGACCTCGACCTCGGTGGGCTTGAGCATGCCGATACGGGCGGCGTCGAGCTCCTCGAGGCACTTGTAGATGACGTCGTAGCAACGGATCTCGACGCCCTCGCGCTCGGCGGCGGAGCGGGCCTTACCGTCGGGACGGACGCCAAAGCCGATGATGATGGCGTTAGAGGCGTCGGCCAGGACGACGTCGGTCTCGTTGATGGCGCCAACGGCGGAGTGGATCGTGTTGATGCGAACCTCGGACTGATCCATCTTGTCGAGCGAGTCCTGAAGGGCCTCGATGGAACCCTGGACGTCGGCCTTGATGATCAGGTTGAGCTCCTTGACCTCGGCGTCGGCAATGGTCTCGAAGAGGTTCTCGAGCGTGACGTGCTTGACGCGGCTCTGCTCCTCGATACGGGCCTTGAGCGAACGCTCGTCGGCAAGGGCGCGAGCCTCGCGCTCGTCCTCGAACACGCGGAACTCGTCGCCGGCGTTGGGCACAGACTGCAGGCCCAAAATCTCGACGGCGTCGGAGGGACCGGCCTCGGTGACGGCGCGACCCTTGGGGTCGAGCATAGCACGGACGCGGCCGTAGGTAAGGCCGGCGACCAGCGTATCGCCCACGTGCAAGGTACCGCGGGTCACGAGCACGGTAGCGACCGAGCCGCGGCCCTTGTCGAGCTTGGCCTCGAGGACATTGCCGGAGGCAAAGGTGTCCGGGTTGGCCTTAAGCTCGAGCACGTCGGCCTGGAGCAGCACGGTCTCCAGAAGGTCATCGATACCGATCTTCTGCTTGGCCGAGATGTTGACGAACATGTTCTGTCCGCCCCACTCCTCGGGGATGACGCCGTACTCGGTGAGCTCCTGGCGCACGCGGTCGGGGTTGGCGCCCGGCTTATCGATCTTGTTGACGGCAACGACGATGGGTACGCCGGCGGCCTTGGCGTGGTTGATCGACTCGACCGTCTGGGGCATGACGCCGTCGTCGGCGGCGACGATCAGGATGACGATGTCGGTCACCTTGGCGCCACGGGCACGCATGGCCGTAAAGGTAGCGTGACCCGGGGTATCGATGAAGGTGATCTTGCGGTCGTTGATCATGACCTGCGAAGCGCCGATGGCCTGCGTAATGCCGCCCGCCTCGCCGGCAGCAACGCCGGTGTGACGGATGGCATCGAGCAGCGACGTCTTGCCGTGGTCGACGTGGCCCATGACGGTGACGACCGGGGCACGCGGCTTAAGGTCGGCGGGATCGTCGTAGAACGAGAAGGTGTTCTCCTCCTCGGGGGTGATGATCTTGATCTGACGGCCCAGGTCGTCGGCAACGAGCTCGACGAGGTCGTCGGACATGGACTGCGTCATGGTGAGCGGCGTACCCAGCAGGAACAGGCGCTTAATGATGTCGTTGGCCGGAACGTCGAGCGCCTCGGCAAGCTCCTGGACGGTAACGCCCTGGGAGACCTTGATGGCGTCGAGGTCCTCGGGGTTCACGCCCTGGGCCAGCGCCTCCTCTATCTTGCGCTCCTCCTGAGCCTTAGCAGCCTCGCGCTCGCGCTTCTCCTTGCGCTTCTTGCGGCGACCGGTGGACTCGCGAGAGGCCTCCTCGACGGCGGCGCGGGCCTCCTCGAGCACCTTCTCGCGGCTGTACTCCTCGGCCTCACGAGCCATGCGGCTGTAGTGGTCCTCATCGTTACCGTGACCGCCTTTGCGCTTCTTGCCCTTGCCCTGCTTATCGGGGTTGGGGAAGTCCATGCCGGCAGCGACGTTGTTGCTGGCGTTGGTGCGATGGCTATGCGGACGGCTCTCGGAAGCGTTGCGATCGGAGTTGTTTTCGGAGGCGTTGCGATCGTTACGACGGCCACCGCGACGGTCGTTGTTGCCGCCACGACGGTTGCCGCGCTCGGAGGCGCGCTCGGCCTTGGCCTTCTCCTCGGCGTCCTTCTTCTCCTTAAGCACGGTCTCCTGTGCGGCGATCTGGTCGAGCAGCGAACGGAAGCGCGAACCGGAGTCGGAAGCGGGGACGGCGCGGCGCTGGGCCTCACGGGCAGCCTCCTCCTTCTCGCGGGCAAGGCGCTCCTGCTCGGCCTTCTTCTTGGCCTCGGCCTCGGCGCGGGCAGCCTCCTCGGCAGCCTGGGCCGCGGCGAACTGGCGGCGCTCCTCCTCGCGTGCCTTCTCGGCGGCGATGCGCTCGCGCTCGGCCTCGGCAGCGCGCGCTGCCTCCTCGGCGGCGGCTGCCTCCTCCTCGGCCTGCTTGGCGGCCTCGACTTCCTTGGCGCGGGCCTCGATCACCGAGGCGAGCTGCTTGCGGACCATGGCGACGTAAGCGTCCTCCAGGGCGGAGGAAGCGGACTTAGCGGGAATCTTCATTTCGGCGAGATGACCCATCAGTTCCTTGGAGGTCATGCCGAACTCTTTGGCCAGGGTGGACACACGGACTTTTGCCATATGACTTCACCTACCCTTTCTGGCACCTTGGGTGCCTAGAGACTGAACGAGCGTGGGAGATGCGCCGGGACCCGCCCGACGCGACCGCGCGCTAGATCAGGTCCTCCGCATCATCGAAGGCGTCGGTGTCGTGGACACCGCAGAAACGGGAGCCGGGGCGGGCCTGGTTGCGGCACTGGACGCCGTCCTCGGACACGTACTCGCAGCGACGGACGTCATCGTCCTCCTCGTCACCGATCAGGTCGGCGGCGGGCTCCTCGTGAACGGGGACGTTCTTGAGGATGTCGGCGGCAAGGGTCTCGGACTTGATGTCGATGTGCCAGCCGGTCAGGCGAGCGGCGAGACGGGCATTCTGGCCCTCCTTGCCGATGGCGAGCGAAAGCTGGTCGTCGGGCACGATGACGCCGGCATAGGCCTTCTCCTCGTCGATGAGGACGCGGGTGACCTTGGCGGGCGACAGGGCGTTGGCGACGTAGACGGCCGGATCGGCATCCCACAGGATGACGTCGACACGCTCTCCGCGGAGCTCGCCCACGACGGCACGGACACGGCTGCCCTTGGGGCCGACGCAAGCGCCCACGGGATCCAGGCGGTCGTCGAGCGAGTGGACGGCGACCTTGGAGCGCTGGCCGGGCTCGCGGGCGATCGACTTAATCTGGACGGTGCCCTCATAGATCTCGGGCACCTCCTGCTCAAACAGACGACGCATGAGCTCGGGGTGGGTACGGGAGATGACAATCGGCGGACGGCTGTGCTCGCCGCGAACCGGCTGCAGGTTGGAGTTGGGATCGCGGACGTCGATGATCACGGCCTTGATGTGCTGGTTGTGCAGATAGCGCTCGCCCATCGGACGCTCGTTGCGCTCGTTCTCGTAACGACGCTGGTCAAAATGTGGCAGCTCGGCCTCGACGCCATCGCGGATCTTGACGATCGTGAAGTCGGGCGTGGACTGCAGCACGGTACCGCTGATGAGGTCACCGATACGGCCGGAGAACTCCTCGTAGATCTGCTCGCGGGCGGAGTTGCGCACGATGGCGTTGATCTCGGCCTTGGCATGCTGGGCGGCGATGCGGCTCGTGTTCTTGGGGGTGACGTCGATCTCCTCGAACTCGGTGAAGTTGCCCTCCTCGTCCATGGAATCGTCGATCGGCTCCAGACGGTAAACGTAGATCTTGCCGGTGGTGCGGTCGATGGTCACCTTGGCGCCCCACTCAAGATGCAGGATCTCGGCATAGCTCTTGGCGAGCGACTGCTCCAGGCGGTCGATCAGGTAGAGCTGGTCGATGTGCCTCTCCTGGCAAAGCTCCATCAGGGCGGACATCATGTCGGATGCTGCCATGTTAGTTTCCTTCCTTCGCGGGCTTGAAGTCGTAGGTGGGCTTCAACTTGCACTTTTTAACATCAGAGAAATCGAGGGTGACGGACTCGCCGTCCTCGAGCTCGAGGGTCACGTTCGTCTCGGTCGCGGCGGCAATCTTGCCGGTGTACTTGCGACGGCCCTCGGTGGCGGTGGAGGTGAGCTCGCAGTCCTCGCCCACAAAGCGGGCAAAGTCGCGCGGGCGGCGCAGCGGGCGCGCCATGCCCGGGCTCGACACCTCGAGCGTATAGCTCGAAGAGATGGGGTCGAGCTCCTCAATCACGTCGCCGACCCACTTCGTGTTGGCCGTGACGTCGTTGAGCGACAGGCTCTGACCCTCGGCACCCTCGATACGCACGCGCACGCAGGGGGCCTTGGTGGCACCCACGAGCTCAACGTCGACGATGTCGACATCGTGCTGGGGAGCGACGGCCTCGAGCGCATCGATAATCGCCTGCTCGGTCTTGGTCTTGACCATTGCGGCACCTCCATCCATACAAAAAAGAAGCGGGGCCGAAACCCCACTTCTTTCATTTACAACTTCATTTGCAAGCAAACTATACCAATACCTGCGAATACGTGCAAGCACAACGCAAACCCACAGGTCAGCGTGCCCACAGCATCTCCACAAGAATACAACAATTAGGCGAGGGCCCCTATGCGGTGCTCCCCAAAAGCCTCAAAACGGGCCATGCGTCCCAGCGCACCGGTCGAATCGGGCCCTCTGGGCATTCCATCCCTGAGCACACACCGGTCAGACTGGAGCTGAGAGGCATACTGTAGCGAGAAAGCCTGCCGCACGCATTGACCGCACAACCTTCCAAATCCTCTACGGCAAGGAGTCACCATGAAACGCCTAGGCACCCTCTGCGCAACCGCGCTCGTCGTCACTGCCTGCTCGTTCGCTCTGACGGGCTGTAGCAACATCGATGGTAAAACTAGACCATGTGAGCCGGATCTTGGCAGCACCAAAGCCATCGAGAAAACGACGCCTTCGGAGCGTTTCGACAAAATAGACGAAGACATCGTCGACCCCCAGGGTTTGGATCCCGACCCTCAAGAACAGTTCCCCATCGACCTAGAGGCAGACGAGAACGTCCATGTTACCTGCGTGGGCAAGGACACAGATGGCTACGGCGACGCCGTGTTGGTCTTTGCGGTGACAAACAACACCGATGTCGACATGATGTTTGGCGATGTTGATGCTTATGCCTACGTCAACGGTGTCGTCCGCGACGTGCGCATGCGCCAGCCCGTCGCCGCAGGCGCAGAAGCGACCGCGATGCTCACCTTTGTAGGCACCTTCGACGACCCGGACTTTGACGTGAACAACGACCTCAACGACATCTACCTCAACATCTGGATGTTTGAGGAGCAGACGGGCAATGTCTACTTTAGGGACCTGGTGCACATTCCGTAGAGGGTGGCGCTAGGCACCAGCCAAACAATACACACAGCGCTAAACGAGGGACGACCCAACCGAATCGCCCCTCGTCTTTTATGCGTCAGTTATGCTCGCAGTGATTACTTAACCACCAGGTTGACCAGCTTGCCGGGTACACAGATAGCCTTGACGACCGTCTTGCCCTCGGTCCACTTGGCGACAGCAGCCTCGGCGGCAGCCTGCATTTCCTCGTTGGAGGCATCGCGGGGCACGTCGATGCGGCCACGGACCTTGCCGAGTACCTGGACGACGATCTGCACCGTGTCCTCGATGGACTCGGCCAGGTCGAACTCGGGCCAGGCGGCGGTGTAGGCGTTGCCCTCACAGCCGAGGGCCTCGTGCCACAGCTCGTCGGCCCAGAACGGGCAGATGGGCGCCAGGACGCTCACGATGTCCTTGGCCACGCCGTAGCACAGAGCCTTGTCACGCTCAGCGCCCTCGGTGGCGTTGAGGTAGGCGCTCGCCGCGTTGACGAGCTCCATGACGGCCGAGATGGCGGTGTTGAACTGGCCGCGATCGAAGTCCTCGGTGCACTTGGCAATGGTGCGGTGACGCTCGCGGTAGAGCTTCATCGCGGTCTCGTCGAGCACGGACTTGTCGAAGGCTACGTTGGCGTCACCCGACTGGACGAGCTGCCACACGATACGCCAGGCGCGCTTAATAAAGCGGTTGGCGCCCTCGACGGCCTTGGGATCCCAGTCGAAGTCCTTCTCGGGCGGGGCGATAAACAGGATCGCCAGACGCATGGTGTCGGCGCCGTAGGGCTCGATAACCGAGCTCGGGGGCACCACATTGCCCTTAGACTTGGACATGGTGTCGCCGTTCTCGTCCTTGACCATGCCCTGGCACAGCAGGTTGGTGAAGGGCTCGTCCACGCTCAGCAGGCCCAGGTCGCGCAGCGCCTTGGTAAAGAAGCGGCTGTAGAGCAGGTGAAGAATGGCGTGCTCGATGCCGCCGATGTAGTTATCGACGGGCATCCAACGGTCGGCGGCCTCGCGGGAGAAGGGCAGCTCGGTGTTGTGCGGGTCGGTATAGCGCAGGTAATACCAGCTGGAGCAGGTGAAGGTGTCCATGGTATCGGTCTCGCGCTTGGCCGGGCGACCGCAGACCGGGCAAGTGGTCTCGTAGAAGTCCTTGCACTCGGCGAGGGTCTCGCCGGCGCCCAGGTCCAGGTTCTCGGGCAGCGTCACCGGCAGTTGATCCTCGGGCACGGGCACAATACCGCAGTGCTCGCAGTGGATGGCCGGGATGGGGTTGCCCCAATAGCGCTGGCGGCTGATGAGCCAGTCGCGCAGGCGGAACTCGACCTTGCGACGGCCGCAGCCCATGGCCTCGAGGTCGGCCACGATGGCAGCCTCACCCTCGGAGTGCTTACCGCCGCGCATGCCAGTGTACTTGCCGGACTGGACCAGCGTACCCTCGGCAGCGTGGGCGCAATCCCAGTCGACGGTCTCGGCATGGAAGGTATCGATGGTCTCGCCGCTGGCCTCGACGACAGCGCGATCGTCATCGTCCAGGATAATCGGCACGATCGGCAGGTCGTACTTGCGGGCAAACTCAAAGTCGCGCTGGTCGCCGCAGGGAACGGCCATGACGGCGCCGGTGCCGTAGTCGGCAACGACATAATCGGCAACCCACACGGGGACCTTCTCGCCGTTGACGGGGTTCACCACGTAGCGTCCGGTAAAGGCACCGTGCTTCTCGAGAGCGCCCTGGGCGCGCTCGACGGCAGAGATATGCTTGGAGTCCTCGACGATCTTGGTCACGGCCTCCTCGTACTCCGTGCCCTCGACGAGCTCGTGCAGACGGGCGTACTCGGGAGCCAGGACAAAGAAGGAGACGCCAAAGAGCGTATCGGCACGCGTGGTGAAGACGGTGATCTTGCCCTCGTCGCCCTCGATGGGCTCGCCATCCTGGTCGCACAGGGTAAAGTCGACCTCGGCGCCCTCGGAGCGGCCAATCCAGTTGGCCTGCATCTGCTTGACGCGCTCAGGCCAGCCGGGGAGCTTCTCCAGATCGTCGAGCAGCTCCTGGGAGTACTCGGTAATCTTGAAGTACCACTGCTCAAGATCGCGCTTCTCGGGCTCGGTGCCGCAGCGCCAGCACTTGCCCTCGGTGACCTGCTCGTTGGCCAGAACGGTCTTGCAGTTGGGGCACCAGTTGACCGGGTTCTTCTTGCGGTAGACCAGGCCCTTTTCCCACAGCTTCTCAAAGATCCACTGACCCCAGCGGTAGTAGTCGGGGCTGCAGGTCTTGACCATGCGATCCAGATCGTAGGAGAAGCCCATGCGCTTCATCGTGGCGAGCGCCTGGTCCATATTCTTATACGTCCAGGCGGCAGCCTGCGTATTGTGCTTGATGGCGGCGTTCTCGGCAGGCAGACCAAAGGCGTCAAAGCCGATGGGATGCAGCACGTCGTAGCCGCGCATGCGGGCCTGACGGGCCATGGCATCGCCAATGGTATAGTTGCGAGCGTGGCCCATGTGCAGGTCGCCCGACGGATACGGGAACATCTCGAGCACGTACTTCTTGGGCTTACTGTCGTCGGTGTCGACGGCAAAGAGGTTGGAGTCCTCCCAGGCCTTCATCCACTTGGACTCAATGGCCTGCGCGTCGTAGGCAGGAATCTCGTCCTTATGATCTGTGCAATCGCACATATCAGCTCCTTTAATCTTAGCTGGGGTCGGTCGGCTTAGCTTTATTCGCTACTGCGGACAGTCCTGCGCAAGACGAAGAGCACATTTAGTGCTCTTCTTTGCGTGCGGAACTTGTAGCGAACAAAGCTAAGCCGCCCGACCCTAAGGTTGACTCGACTGATAATAGCAAATACAACAAGCGAGATGCCTGCGACTTGCGGGCATCTCGCTTTATCTAAATAACGCCTTGATTATCGACTTTATCCGAACACCTCCCACATTCATCCGCACATGTACGGATGAATGTGGGAACCCGATACCCTGAGGGCCGGATCGGTCGGCCCCGGGAGATCGGAGGACGGCATGTC